>NZ_AZDO01000015.1 GCF_001435505.1 Companilactobacillus futsaii JCM 17355
TCCACAAAGCGGAACGGACGACGACATCCAGCACTAACCTAACTTAAGAAAGAACCGCAATTGCAATTAACCTCTTTTCTTATGCTTTAAAATCACCATGAATAACAACTTTCATACCGTATGGCACATTCTCATAGACCCACTTACAATCGGGCACAGACAAATGAATACAACCGTGTGATGATGGCTCTCTACCTAAAGTCTTGGCAATCGACTCAACGTAGTTTCCTTGTTCATCAGTTGGGGTTGTATGGAATAAGTACTCGCCATGATTTAAGAATGAAACCCAATAATAAGCACCTAATTTCAATGGTTGAGTATAGAAGAATTCTCCACGTTCACCTTGAATGTGATAAGTACCTTTTGGTGTAGCATCTTTTTTACCAGTTGAGGCATACATTTCGTAAAGAACTGTCTTGCCGTCCTTGATATACATCCTTTGAGTAGCAATATCAACATCGATGAAAGCATCTGGATGATCTGCCAAATTAGGATAATCTTTCTTTTCCGAAGCTGTATTATAATCAAAATCCTTCAATGGCACCATGTCTTTGTCATCTTTGACATTTTTAGGTGAAGGAACTTCCTTTTTGGGAGCCTTCTTTACCTTAGCTGAATCTTTAGCTTCAACTTTGACATCTTTAGTCTGACTAGCAACAGCTTGATAGCCCCCGTATCCTAGTGCTGCGATAAATAAAACAATAATAGCAATTCCTGATATTTTTTTATAATTCATATTTTATCCCCAAACTCGTAATAACATAGTAATAATTATTACATGGCGTATAAAAAACATCAAGGGTGGTTAAAATGAATGAGACATTCTATAAATTTATACTCTTATAAATAGACTAATAATCGGTTATACTCTAATCGAACTATTTATATTTTAGATATTTAATTACTGCTATTTGATAATTCAAGTATTTATATTTAATTTCTAGGGGGAAATTTTAAAAATGCTGGCGAGTTATGTAGTACAGTTTGCTCCTCTCTTAATCAGTCTATTCTTTATCCTAGGAGTATTTGTCTTTTATGAAATCCTTTTTGATGGCGTGAGGCTACTTTTATATAAACGTCAAATAGATATCTCTACAGATATACTTAGGCCTTGGTTAGGTGTCCTATATATTTTTCTATTACTAATATCTTTTCAAGTAATAATATCCCATACACCTACTAATTGGCTCTTTATTAATTTTCAAATAACTGCTCTGGTTTTTCTAGCAATCCTATTAAATGTTCCAATCAAATACCATATTTTTATTCCCATAATTCTTATCTTCATGATTTTTAATTCCGCCATTTATTATTGGGAGTCATGGTGCTTTTCTATCACTTTGATCATTTTCTATGGATCATTGAAATACATCAAAAAACAAATTCCTGACAGCTTTCCTTTTTCTTATTATGCCGTGGATATTTTGATCTTTGGCTTTATTTTATGGTCTTTAGCTAAAATAAAATTTTCTTTATCTGCCATTACTGTATTGAAACAATTGACTTACATGATATTCTTCACAATTTTTGCTCTTGGCTATATTAGTTTAATAACCCGAGAAAATGGTCTTAAAAAGAAATTGTTTTCTCTAGCTAGTCATGATGAACTGACGCATTCAAAAAACTATACCATCTTCGAAATTGAATTAAAGCATCAGTTTAAAAATAGTATCCAAAATCAAAAGCCCCTAACTATGGCTATGTTTGATATCGACCATTTCAAATTGGTAAATGATACTTTTGGACATTTGGCTGGCGATAAAGTCTTAGCCACAGTCGTCGATATTGTTCAAACTATAATTAATGAAAATGATCCTACTATCTCACTCTACAGAACCGGTGGTGAAGAATTTAATATTATTTTCCCCGGCTATTCTATCAACAAAACCGATACATTCATTAATCAAGTTCGTTTGGCTATTAATCACACGACAATTATTTACAATCAAGAAACAGAACAACAACAAATTGATATTACAATTTCAATCGGAATATCAGAAGTAAATCAAGACGACCTTAATTCACAAATGTTTTATGATCGCGTAGATCAGGCAATGTATCAATCTAAACGCGACGGTCGTAATCGGATAACTAAAAAATAAAAGGCTGTATCATTGGCATCAACCAATAGATACAGTCTTTATTTTTAATATTAGGCCTTTTCTTTAACCTGATAATACTTCTCTGGTACTCGTTGCAACAACTGTGACAATTCACCGATTGAAGTAACTGTCAATCTATGCATAGCACGAGAAGCAATCGTATAAACTAACTGTTGCTCATCTTCATCGAATTTGTCCTTTGAAGCATCCCACATAATGACTGCATCAAATTCCAAACCTTTAGCCAAGAATGATGGCAAAACGATAGTTCCAGTTGCTAAACGTTGGTTTTCAGAACGGATCAAAGTGGACTTAACGCCTTGCTCACTTAGCATCTTATGTAACTGATCGGCATCCGCTAACGTTTTGGCAATAATGGCCGTCGTATATTTATGTTCATCATTAGAATTTATTTGCTTGATAACTTGTTGGACTGATTCTTCCTCTGATTGCGCTTGCCAAAGGTTAGGCAAATCACCATTTCGATTGAAAGGCTCAATTTTTTGTCCATTCGTCAAAATTGCCTTCGTAAAGTCCGTAATTTGTTTTGTAGAACGATACGAATGAACTAATTGCACTACTCGCGTTTCGTCGGCATCGAATAAACTTTGTGCTTCAGAAAGGAGTGTTTGACTATTTTTCTTAGTAAAGATTGACTGATTCAAGTCTCCTAGCATCGTGTAACGAGCTCTTGGGAATTTGTACTTCATATAAGCTAGTTGGAATGGAGTGTAATCTTGAATTTCATCGATAAAGACGAACTTCATTTCCAATTCACCATGCTTACCCGTTACTAAGTCATACAAGTACAAATATGGACTGAGGTTATTCATTGAAATTTGTTTGTTATTGAAATCTTGGACAAATTCAGTAACATATTTCTTCCATTGCTCTTCAGTGATTCCATGTTTTTGTAAATCAACGATCTTTGGCACAGCTTTTAAGAAATTCAAATAGTTAGTAGCTACATTCAAGAAACGCAATTGTTTGATGTATTTATAAACACCTTGCATCATTGCAGTAACAATCTTACGAGCTAGGAATTTTCTTTCTTCATCGCCATTTTTGAATTCTTGATCAGCAGTCACATAAAGAGCTTGTAATTGTTCCTTACTCAAGTTTTCAATTCGTTCAGAAACCCACTTTGAACGCATTTCCGAACCGATTTTACGACGTAGCATTTTAACCAATCGATCAACCGTCGCATCCAAACGATTTCCCAAATTGTATTGAGGACCGTAACTGTAATAAATTTCTTGAATCTTTTCTTTAGGAATGAAAACTTTGCCCTGAAATTTAATATCTTTGAAGGCCATTCCACTTTGACCTAACAATTTACTGTAGTTGGTCAAAATCTTGAAGAATTCGAGATCTGTGACGAATTTTCCAACATTCTTGCTCTCTGTATCAACAACAGTTTCAAATTGTTCTGAGAGTGTTTCTACACTTAAATTAGGCAAACGACGAGCTAAGAATTGCTTATAAGTCATTTGAACCATGTTTTGTTCACCCATTTCAGGCAAAACATCTTTGATATAGTCATTAAATAGTGAGTTTGGTGAAAACATTACTACTTGACTAGAAGTTAATGTCCCACGATATCTGTATAGTAAGAAAGCAATTCTTTGCAAGATAGCAGAAGTTTTACCAGACCCAGCAGCTCCTTGAACGAACAACAATTTAGATTTCGTATCACGGATAATCTTATTTTGTTCACTCTGAATAGTCTTGACGATACCCTTCATGTGCGTTGAAGATTTACCGTCCAAAACTTCCAGTAACATTTGATCTCCAATAGTTTCTTGAGTATCAAAATAAGCTTTGATTTTGCCATTTTCAACTAAGAATTGACGTTTTAAAAATAAGTCAACTGATTGTTCGCCATCTGGGGTTTGATAAGTAACTTCACCCAATTTTCCATCATAATAAATTGAAGAAATTGGTGCTCGCCAGTCATAAACTAAGAAATGGTCTTTTTCATCAGTAAAGGAACTCAAACCAATATAAACTGACTCTTTCTTAGGTTCGCCTTTTTCTTGGAAATCTAGTCGTGCGAAGAATGGTGTCTTTTCCAGCTTCTTTAAAATATCCAAACGTTGACGTGATTGTTGCCAACTGTTATTTCTTTCATCGAGCATTTGTTGTTGTTGATGAATCGAAAGTGCTGCATCCATCGAAATTGAGTCGCCACTGACACCCAAATGAATGTCATCAAAAGCATCATTAATAACTTTTAGATCTTCTTCAGCGACGGTAATGTGTTCTTGAAGTTTAGTTTCAGACTTCTTGATTTTATCAACCACATCATCGAGATGTGCCTGTTCAATTTGTTTTTCATCTAATTCACTAACTTTAGATTTATCTGTCATCATAACAACCTCTTAAATTAAAGTTATATAATGTTACCATTATTGACTACCGATTTCAAAGAAGAGCCGTTATGACAACAAAAATACCGCAATGAATATTCCATCACTACGGTATTAATTATTACTATTATTTATTTTTTATCGGCATAACTATAGTAATAAAATCCAGCCACAAAGATTAAACCACCGATAATATTACCTAAATATACTGGAACAAAGTTTTGGAAAAATAATCCCCAAGTACTGCCATCTTCAAAAATCGCTGCCGGAATAATGAAACAGTTAGCAATACTATGCTGAAATCCTACTGCCACAAAAATCATAATAGGAAACCAAATTCCCAAAATCTTTCCAGCTGCATCTTTGGCTCCAAAGGACAACCAAACAGCCAATCCGACTAACCAATTACAGCCGATGCCAGAAATCAAAGCTGACCAAAAACTAGCATCGGTCTTAGCACTAGCAATACTAATTACAGCTTGTTGAAAAGGTTGCGCATGCGTCAATCCTACTACATGACCAAAGAAGTAAGCGACAAAAATTGCACCGATAAAATTAAACAACGTAATTACCAACAAATTTTTCAAATAATCCAATAAGTGAGCCTTTTTATCAAACAACGACGTTCCCACAGCCATCATATTTCCAGTCGCCAATTCGCCACCAGCTAATAAAATAACGATCAACCCGATTGGAAAGACTGCTCCACCAACTAAAGCTTTGACACTAGCTAAGTCTTTGGGAATTGAAGCCGTTACCCTGACGTAAGCGAGAAATCCTAAAGAAATCATTGCCCCACCGATAAAACCTAAAATCATTTTCGCCAGGAAAGTTTTTTTCAACTTGTTAGTTCCTGCATTAATACTCTTTTGTAAAATTTCTTCCGGAGTAAACATATTTAATCCCCATATTTAGATTTGGTGAATTAAAAATACAGCATATCACGAACAAGGTCAATAATATTTCTAACAATAGTTCGGATAACACGTATACATAAAAATAACGCAAATTTATTATGATTTGCGTTATTTTTATTTAACTATTTTTCTTTTTCGATACTTGAATATTCCAAACGCAGCAATAGATATACCGACACCGGCCAAAACATATGGACCCGTACTACCACCGGCAGCCATGATGACTTGTGTTCCTAATTGTGGTGTCTTCATACTGATTTCTTGTCCTGCCATTGGTGCAACATCTAACTCCTCATAAGGAATTCGACACTCCATAATCGCATAGTCATACCCAGGACCAACGAATCGATGCACAATTGCCGAAGAATTAACTAAATTTCTATCACCATTACTAGTATCTTGCAACAAAACCTTAGTATTTTTATTAGGTTTAATATCCCAGGCATTTTTGACATAAATTACGTGTTGGCGATTTCCGATTTTTAATTGGTAGTCAATAGTTTGAAAACCAAGAGTATCTTTATGACTCTTCGATGTACTGACATAGTAATAAATATATTTATCGTCAGCCAATAAAGAAGCCTCTTTCACAGGGCCAAAATCATAGTAAACATCGTGCTTTGGCTTATCATCCCAATCTGAAAATTTACCATCGATCTTAATATTAAAATCATCTGTTGCAGCTGAGACAACTGTTGGTTCAAATGACATCCCTACGCCAAATAAAATCATTAATGTGAAAATTATTTTACGCATATTTACCCCTTTTTAATCCTGTATTCAAGATTGGTCTATACTAATTACAAGGTACTATATAGGGTAAAAATAAGCAATACAATAAACAAAATTGCAGCAAAAAAGCCAGCTTTGCAGCTAGCTTCTTTAATCAATCGATCATCATTAACCGATCAGCGTCTAAGATTTTAAATTCATTGTTACTAATTTTTTCAATCATACCCTGTTTAGTCAATGATGTAAGTTTACGACTAATTGTCTCAGGGGTCGTTCCTAGATAAGTTGCGATATCTTTTTTCTTAAGGGGTAGCTTAAATACCTCCTGATTCAAGCCGGCACTAGTTTCCAGTAGATAATTAGCTAAGCGACTTTCAACACTGGCAGTCGTTACTTCAGTTGTTTGTTGTTCCAACTGAGCAATTCTCTTACCTAAAGCATTGACCATATTGACAGCCATTTCAGGAGTCTTTTGCATCAATCTTTGGAAATCCCCTCGAGAAATCTGACAAACATCAGTCTTCATCAGAGCTTGAGCAAAACTATTGTGATCACTATTTGTAAACAATGCTGCTTCGCCATCAAAATCACCTGTTTGTAAAATCCTTAGCATCTGTTCTTTACCACTAGTAGCCATTTGGAAAACCTTTGCTTGGCCATGAGCCACGATGATCAATGAATCAGATGTATCTCCAGCAGAGAATAAATACTCGCCAGTTTTATAGTGATGGTGAGTCACTAAAGTTGCGATTGTATTCTTTTCATCTTTAGATAAATTGTCAAAAATTGGAACCAATTCAACACAATCTTCAGCTGTGTGGTCATGCAATAGTTTTACCATTAATTACCGCTCCTTAGTCAAAGTCCTCATCGTCTTCTTCTTCAAAGCCTTCCTTAGCTGACTTGCCAAGAAGTGCTTGGTAGATTCTGATTTGGTGATTATTGAAACCTAATAATTGAACCAATACTTGTTCCATGAAAGGACGATCTTCTTTTTGAGCTAACTTGATAGCACGAGTTATGAACATGTTATCAGTTGTGAAGTCGTCAACAACGGTTTGAAGCATGTCTTCAGCCTTCAAGTACTTGTTTTTACCGTCTTCTTCGATCATGGCGTATTCTGAATATTCTTTCATAGTTGAAGGAGGCAATTCACCTTCATCCAACAATTCATCGGCTATCTTATCATACCAGGCGTTGTTTTCGTCAATAGTTTGATTCAAAACGGCTTTGTAATTTTCAGCATTGGCACCTTTAACGAACCATTTAATTTGGTGTAATTTGATGTTCAATAAGAAATGATTGGAAACGATATGTCCTGTCATTGCTCCGGCTGTTGGTTTGTGGTGATCGGCATCTGCTTGTTTTTGTTCTGCCGCAAACTTCTCATCGATTGTTAATTCTGTCATTATGCAAGCTCCTTAGTTTTAACTTTTTTAACTTCGTATCCTAAATCTGTGATGACTGATGATAGGTCATTTCCTGTAACTTTGGCTTGATCAATATTGGCCTTAACTTTACCAGCATTGAAGAGAACCTTAACATCTGAAACGCCATCTTGATTTTCAACTGCTTTTCTAATCTTTGTCATACATGATGGGCATGTCAAATCGCCTAATTGTAAAATAACTTTTGCCATAATTAAATTCCTCCGTATTTAAAATATCTTTGTTCATCTAACTTACAAATACTATTCTAATTAGTTGGCTGGACTAACAACTTGATTTGAATCAAGTTTTGAAGATTTATTTCCAATTAATCTCATTGCGTTGAAGATAACTACTAAAATACTAATTTCGTGAACAAACATTCCACTACCCATATGGATAATGCCAACGACCAAACCTAATAATAGTAAGGCAACTGTTCCAACCGCGATGATGATATTTTCTTTCGTATTAGCAACGGTCTTCTTGGATAAAGTATAAGCATGTGCTAAAGCATCAAAACTAGATTTAACTAGGATAATATCAGATGTCTCAATAGCTACATCAGTACCAGTACCCATTCCAATACCAATATCTGCAGTAGCGAGTGAAGGTGAATCATTGATACCATCACCAACAAAGGCTACGGTACTACCTTGTTCTTGGAACTTCTTAACAAATTCAACTTTATCTTCTGGTAGTAATTCAGCATGAACTTCATCAATTGGAAGTCTTTGTGCAACACGTTGAGCGGCAACTTTGTTATCACCTGTCAACATAACTACTCGTCTCAAACCAGCATCCTTAAGAGCTTGAAGTCCTTCTCTAGCATCTGATCTCAATTGGTCATTAACACCAACGACTAAACGCAATTCTTGATCAACAGCCATCAAGACAACTGAATCACCGTCATTCATACGCTTGTTGATTGCTTTTCTTTGTGTATCAGAAATTTTTACATCGTTGGCTTTCATCAAACGTTCATTACCAACTAAAATCTTGAAATCATCATTTTGACCAACTAAACCTTGGCCTTTAACAGTATCTAATTCAGGTAATTTTGGCGTATCAGTAATTCCTAAATCATTAATGTGTCTAACAATAGCTTGGCCCAATGGGTGATCAGAAGTATTTTCTACCGCTGAAAGCAAAGCCAAATCTTCATTCTTATCTTTGCCAAAGTTATCGATATCAGTGACAGACATCTTGCCTGTAGTCAAAGTACCAGTCTTATCAAGAACTAAAGTATCAACATGTGAGAAAGTATTTACGGCGTTTCCACCCTTCATCAAAATACCATTCTTGGCACCATTACCAATTCCGGCAACGTTTGAAACTGGAGCACCGATAACTAAAGCACCAGGACATCCTAAAACCAATACGGTGATAGCTAGTGGGAAGTTTTGAGTAAAGATCCAAACTAAAATACCAATAATCAAAACTGCAGGTGTGTAATATGTAGCAAATTTATCAATAAAACGAGCGGCAGGTGATTGACTATCTTGAGCCTCTTCGACTAATTCGATAATTTTACCAAAAGTAGTATCCTCACCAACGGAAGTTGTTTCAATCGTAATAGTTCCATTGTCAGCAATTGAACCAGCAAAAACTTTGTCGCCATTACTCTTTTGAACGGGTGTTGATTCACCAGTAATTGAAGCTTCATTCATATAGCCAATTCCATCAATGATCTTTCCATCGACAGGAATTTGACCACCTGGTTTAACTAAAACGTGATCCCCTTCGTCCAAATCATCAACATCAACAGTTTCAGTTGTACCGTCTTCGTTGACTAGTTCGGCAGTTGTCGGAGCCATCTTTGTCAAACTCTTAACTGAAGAACGTGTCTTTTCCAAAGTCTTTTGTTCGAGGTAACTACCAAAGAGAAATAGGAATGTAACAATAGCTGATTCCTCATATTCTCCAATGATAAAAGCCCCTACAACAGCAATCGTAACTAGTAATTCAATACTAATAACTTTATTTTGCAAAGCACCGAAAGCATGCAATGCAACTGGAATTGCCCCAATGATACTAGCAACGATCATAAAGACTGTTGCAATAGTTTCAAAATGTAGCAAATAATCTGAAATCAAACTAAGTGCAATCAATACAGCGATTGATGCGGTCATCTTATTTTGATTTTTCGAAATCCATATATTTAATTTTGTCATTTCGCTTACCTCTCTCTTAACTTACAAGACATATTCTAAAGGGTAAGTGGGATTAAAAAATTGATGCGGGTCAAGTTTGGGAAAAGATTTTTAATTTTTGCTAAGTATGCCGTCGTCCGCAAAAGCCCTGTGATTGGCTGGAACGCTGCCGACGCCACTTTGAACCAATACATGGACCAAAGGCGTATTGTTTCAAAGCTGGGTCTTTTACTAAGCAACAAGTTGCTAAGTAAAATTTGGCGGCTGAGCCATCACAGGGCTTTTACTCCCGACTAGAGTCCAATTTCTATTTGGATAGAGTCATACACGTATTTCTTTAATAACTATTCTATTTCTTTTTTTTACAGTACTAAATAAAAAGAAGACATTACCAAACCACAGCAATATACTGCAATTCTGATAATATCTTCTATTAATTTTCTGAAGTAACTTATATAAAAATATAAACCACTATCCAGTCTGGAATAGCAAAGAAAATTGGCTCAGTAGTAAAAGACCGAGCTTGAAGACTTTGCCCGGTTTTGGTCTTAGCAAAGGCTCCAAGTCGACCCACTACGTTCCGGCCAAATTTTCTTTGCTATGGAGGACGGCATTCTAAAGTACTTTTTTTCGATGTTTGGGTCCAGGATTAAGATTCCACTTCAACAATCGTCTGATTTGTTGCACCGAAGTCTTCCATTCCAAAGTTGCCAAAATTAAGAACACTGGTAAAAACTGAATCAAATAGCGACTTCTTCCACCTTCAAAGATCAGTAAGAAAATAAAGCCACCGACTAAAGATAATCGTAATATTTGGACAATTTTTCGGTTGTCCTTCCAAGCAAAGAAAATTAAACCTAACCAAATACACCAAAATATTTGTGTTAAGAAGCGGAAATCACCGACATTATTACCATATAATAGTACGAAATTTTCTAGCTTACCTTTGAAACCGTGTTTATCTGGCGTGTATTTACTAGGTGCTGAAATACCTTCGCGTAGCCAACCAAAAGTCCCGTCAGAAGTATTGTTCTTTTGTTTTACAATCAAGAATTTGATGTAGCCAGCAAATCCCATCTTATGGAGTCTCTTTTTGATAGATTTAACTGAATAGTTGATTCGATCTTTTTTGTTGATCAAAATAACCATCTTATATGAATCTTTGGCATTGTAGCCACCGGTTTTAGATAACCCCATATTGATGAAGTGAATCATCGGTTTAGCCCGGAAAGTATTGACGTGAATATACGTCTGATTATCGATTATGTGATTGATTTTGTAATAACTACCACCAGCACTGATGGCAAAAATACTCGTTACCAAAAATAGCCAAATCCAATGTTTTTTATTTTTATTAAGCAAACTAACTAATTCGATAATTATAATCGCAATCATCGGTACGATCCCAGATGGCTTGATAAAATACGTTGCCCCAACGGTAAATCCACCTAAAATCGTGAAAATCAATTTCCAAATCTTACCTATACTGGAACGAGCAACAATGACGTAACAAAGAATATAAAATGCTACAAATGGCAAAACCCAAGTGTCAGTATAAGGGACGACTATTGCTGGAAAAAGTGCCATCCACATAGCTTGAAGGTACAAAAGAATGGGAATTTTTGATTTATCTATCACAAAGACGGACCCTAAATTGAACAACGCTGCTAAATCCACCATAAAAATCGTCATAAAATCAAAGAACAACCACGACGTGCGATGAAAAATCAAAGCAATTTGATGCTGTAGCAATAACAATCCCAAGTTATTAGGGTTAACACTAAAGTAACCAATGAGATTGACATCCTTAGTGTTCGTTAAGGCTGCGTGAACTGCCCCAACATCATCGTGTACTCCATAGTGGATCAATGAAACAAAGCCAATTTGAATCAAAATTGCCAATATGAAACAAACCGTTGCGGTAATCCAGCTACGATCAACAAATGACCATAGTAAAAAATCCCTTACTGAATGATTAACGTAACAAACAGTGAACAATGCCGCAAATATCAATAACACTACTGTTGTAAAAGCCGTCGTACCGATTTTTGTAATTGGATTGTCTCCCAAAATCAGATTAGACGATGTTAAAGCAAAAATAAACGTAGCTGTAAAAAAGATATAAAAAATTATCTTTATAGCTCGATGATTAAATTTAAATAGCGTCTCTCTCATATATTCCCTCAATTTGCTTCCTTATATGAATAGAGTACAACGTAAGCCTTTTTTTATAAACCACAGAAACTATTTACTTTCTTTTTCTAATAAATAACGTTTTAATCGTGGATAGATTTTATTAGCAATCGTTTCAGCAATAATAAAACCAATTGCCAAAGACATCCCCACAGTCAAAGCTTTCACAAAACCATAGGCAGCTAGAGCGTCTTTTCCCAAAGTAAAATTTTTCATACTGTCGTACAAAATTGCCCCAGGAACTAGTGAAACTAAACAAGGTACATAAAAAATATTAACTGGTGCTCGCACCAAAATAGCACATAAATTCCCTAACAAACCTATCACGACCGCTCCTAAGAGATTGGGCATAATTAGACCATGGTTGATCGACTCAACAAGAATATAAACTATCCAAGCTAACGCACCAACAATTCCAGCTGGAACCAAAGTCCGCCGGGGATTATTGGTGATAATGCCGAAGCCAACACTAGACAAAAAGCCAAAAATAAATCCATAAACTAGTTGCATTGCCATGATTAACCTCCCCAAATCGTTTGCATTAAAATTTGTCCTACAATTACACCACTACCGATAGAAATGCCGGACATAATGGCATCCGTTGCCCGAACCAATCCGGAGATCGTATTTCTCTCAATAATTTCTCTTAAAGAGTTAGTCATTGGCACGCCAGGAACTAATGGCATCAAAGCACTGATAATAATGTAATTGGCATCATGGGCAATGCTAACATCACCTAAAACATTGGCAATAAAGCTAATCGCTAGACTTCCTAAAGCCACTGGTATATAGGGCGTTTTATTGTGATGAGCTACGAATTGAGAAATCAAATAACCGATAATTCCCACGAAAAAAGCAATAAATAAATCACCCCAAGTAGCCTTGAACAAAAGCATTGGTGGCATGGAAACTAATCCTGCTCCGATACATTTGACTAACCACGAAAAATCCCTTGATTCATGATCGACTGATTGTACTTCTTTTTTGAGTTTTTTAAAACTAATTTCGTGTCGATAAAACTGTCTTGATAAAGTATTGATGTCATCTACTTTTTGTAAGTTGAAGTCTCCCACTCGCACCTTAAAAATTCTGGTGGCAGCGTCCTTTTCCGAACTAACAAAAATACCAGTCATTGTCGCGTGACAAACAACCGGTAAATTGGCAGCTCTTCCAACATATTCAACTGTATTTTCAACTCGAGCCGTTTCCGCCCCATTTTCTAGTAGAATCGTACCCACTTGACCACAAAGAGTAACAATTTCTGTTGCTGTTATTGTCTCCATGCTGGTTCCCTCCAAATGGTAGATTTTGTCTTGATAAACTATTATTAACATATTCTAATCTAGAAAAACAGTTTTTGGATAATTTTAATAATAAAAAAAGCGAATCCATCTTCATGAATCCACTCATTTTTACAAATTATTTTAACGTTTGAAAGTTAATCCCTTTATCAAGATTACCCACAATAAGACGACTAGACCAGCTATAACAAAAACAATATCAGTTGATTCACTACCAGTCTGTGGCAACGTGGCAGTTTTTGATTTGTTGTCTTCATCTTTAACCGTCTGCACGTCACTAATATTACTCAAACTACCCAAATCAGAAATCAATCCTGAAGCATCATCTGAATTAGAACTAGAACTATCTAACAAGCTAGATAAATCAGCAGGATTCAAACTACCAAAATTCAAATCGAAGTTTAAATCTTTGTCCAAGCCAAAATCAGGAATATTTAAAGAAATATCACCTGGAATCAAACTACTCAAATCGGTTAACTTCTTGATTGGAAAGTCAAAAGTAATGTAATTACTGTTTCCTTCACTCTTGAAGGTTAAATTAAATGGCTTTTGACCATTGATGGCGTTGATTTCAAAAGCAGTATTGCCAAATTTTTTCGGATACTTGATTGTTGCTTCAACATAATAAGTACCATCGGGATTTTGCATAACCTTAGCTGTATTAGTGAAGTAAGGTGAAATCAAAGAACCATCGCCATTATTTTTGGAAATTTGATACGTCAATTCCTTCAAAATAGTCTTAGGCGTTTGCGTATCAGTCGAATCATTAGTATCAGTATCATTATTATCTTGAGTAGTATCCGTATCATCGTCATCCTCACTCGGAGTAGCGATGATATCATTATCGGAATTATTACTTGCTCTAAAATCATTCAACAACGTTTTAGCATTATTAACTCTACCGGTAATATTATTCTCCGCCTGAGTTATCTTGTTAAGACTATCCGCTAGAGTTTGTGAATTTGGATCATCCAACGAACTCATATCGAATTTAAAAGTGACATTCTGTTTATCAACATTGAGCAACAATAATTTGGTTTGTACTGTTGCTGGAATATCTTTGTCCAAATCATTCAAACCGTCGATTGTAAAACTAATTTGAAGGTGGTGACTATCCTTAGTCGTAACCTTTGGCGTTTGATTATCAATAGTTGAAACTGTCAAACCACTGATATTGCTGACACGAGCCGTAACAAAGACCTTATACGTTCCATCATTGTTAGGAACAATTGTCGCACTCTTAGTAAACAAAGTATTCATTGGTGACAAAGCATTGGAATTCTCTTTATAAACTTCGTAATTAATTGTTTTATTATCGCTATCATTTGTATCTGCTTGAACTGTTTCTTCTAATACATTGGGTGAGCCCGTATCATTCAGACCTACCACACCAAATATTCCTAAAAG
Source organism: Companilactobacillus futsaii JCM 17355 (assembly GCF_001435505.1). Classification (GTDB taxonomy): domain Bacteria; phylum Bacillota; class Bacilli; order Lactobacillales; family Lactobacillaceae; genus Companilactobacillus; species Companilactobacillus futsaii. The sequence goes on from NZ_AZDO01000015.1 coordinate 14,602, forward strand.
CATCCCCACAGACAATAGACTGATTAAAAATTTCTTCATCTTATCGTCCCCTTTAACATATATACCAATTTTATCATATTAATATCTTTCTCCGGAAATAATAAGACAAGTTTCCCAAATTATCGATTTTATTTTCATTAGAAGTATTAAAGTAGCATTATAGGAATATTTGAAATAAACTAATGAATAGATATATACTTATATTTATTACATGCAGGAAGGTGACTTTTTTATGAAACAAGGGACAACAATCCTAACTCTCGACAACGGATATCATTTGTGGACTAACACACAAGGACACGGTGACATCAAACTACTTTGTCTCCACGGTGGACCTGGTGGTAACCACGAATACTGGGAAAACTTCGGTGAAAAATTAGCTGATCTCGGCGTACAAGTTACGATGTACGATCAACTTGGCTCATGGTATTCAGACCAACCCGACTATTCTGACCCAGAGATTGCTAAGAAATACCTAACTTATGACTACTTCCTAGAAGAAGTTGAAGAAGTTAGACAAAAATTGGGACTAGATAACTTCTACCTCATTGGCCAATCATGGGGTGGTGCTTTGGTTCAAATGTATGCTGCTAAATATGGTCAACATTTAAAGGGTGCTATCATCTCAAGTATGGTCGACGAAATTGACGAATACGTTAAGAGTGTTAACCAATGTCGTCTCGATACTCTAGGTCCTGACAAAGTTAAGTACATGCAAGAAATCGAAGCTAAAAATGAATTATCAGATCCAACATACCAAAGCTACGTTGACATCCTAAATGCCGAATACGTTGATCGTAAACAACCAACAGCCATCAGACACTTGATCGATACTATGTCTGTTCCCGTTTACAACACATTCCAAGGTGACAACGAGTTTGTCATCACTGGTAAATTAAAGGATTGGCATTTCAGAAAGCACCTTAAGGAAATCACTGTTCCTACATTGTTAACTTTTGGTGAACATGAAACGATGCCTATTTCTACTGCTAAGATTATGCAAAAAGAAATTCCACATGCACGTCTAGTTACAACTCCAAACGGTGGTCACCACCACATGATCGATAACGCTCCTGTTTACTTCGATCACTTGGAACAATTCATCAAAGATGTTGAATCAGGTAACTTCAACGACTAGCAAAAAAGCTCTCCATTTCGGAGGGCTTTTTGTTTTGTCTAATTAGTTTTAATATATTTTCTCCACTTGAGACGGCCCAACCAAGTTTGTTGAGCAGAAATTCCATGTTTTTGAGAATGTTTAGCATATTCGCCATTACTATCTAAAACATATGAATTTTCGGTATCTTTTGAGAAAACCTTAATAATCTTAATCAATTGTTGTTTAGGTTTTTCTTCAATAATCGGTACAGCAATTTCAACACGACGTTCCAAGTTTCTTGTCATCATATCAGCAGAGGAAATCCAAACTTCTGTATGATCGTGACCAAATTGGAATTTGAAAATTCGACTGTGTTCAAGTAATTGACCAACAATACTCTTAACACGAATATTTTCCTTTGGACCACAAATTCCAAGTTTCAAAGAACAAGGTCCTCTGACAATCAATCTAAATGGCAATCCTACTTTGGCAGCCTTATAAATGGCATTGATGATATCAATATCAGTCAATCCATTCATCTTCATAAAAACTTCCCCTTGCCCATCACGCAAATATGCTTGAGCAGCTTTTTCGATATTAGCAATGACCATATCGTTAATGCCATTAGGTGAAGCTGTCAATAAATTATATTGTGATTTATGCCCTGTCATTAAGTAATTGAAGAATTTAATGGCATCGTCAACATATGTTTGGTTACTTGTGAAATAACTAATATCAGTGAATCCTTTGGCAGTTATTGCGTTATAATTTCCAGTTCCGATTTGCACATATCCAGTATTGTCGGCATGTAAAACCATACAGATCTTAGAGTGTACTTTGTTGATTTTGTCACCGAAGATAACTTTGACTCCCGCCTGTTTAAGTTCCTTTGCCACTTCAATATTATGAACTTCATCAAAACGTGCTCGTAATTCCACAACTGCTGTTACACCGATTCCCTTAGCCGAAGCTTCCTTTAAAAGACGTAACAATTCTGAATTCTTTTCAGTCCGATAAATTGTAATACAAATCTTAGTAGTTTTTGGATCATTAACAGCAGCTTCTAAGTATTTAACGAAAACGTTGAATGAGTCATAAGGATATTGCACTAAAATTGGCGAATGATTCAAATATTCCAAAATATTATGCGATTTATTCCAATCTAAAGCTTCAAATGGTTGATTGACTAAGTCTTTATGATCACGGAATTTCTTGTAAAAAATATTCAAGAATTTCAAATCAACTGGTCCAGGTACCTTATAGACACTCTTCTTGTTAAGCTTCATCAATTTAGAGAAATATTTACGCCCCTTCTCTTCATCTTCATCAGAAAACTCAATTCGCATGATTTCTCGCAAATCTCTCGTATCGACATAGTGAATCATCTTTTCTAAATATTCTTCATCACTCATACCTTTTTCCAAAAAATCATAAGGCTTGTTCTGATCGTAAGTAGCTCGAAAGACCATAATCTTAGAAATTTTGTACTTTCTAATCAAATCTTTGAACATAGCGCGCATAACATCTTCAATTAAAATGTAACGCCCTTCAACTCCCGTTTCCACTAAACGTCCCAAATCTTCTGGAATAGGACAAGTGTAAGTATACTTAGGTGTTTCCATTAAAAAATAAAGATTTTTTCTAAATTTATATTCTTTTGAAAAGCGCTGCATGTCCAAACGAGACGCAATCTTTTTATTGTAAAATTTCTTGACTGTTTTCTTTTCTGTATCGGATAAATCTTTATATTTAACTAAATGAAAAAGATCTTTGTCAGCAGCTTCTTTCATCAAATTATCATAAGCCTGATATTGTTCGGAGATATTTCTCTTATTGAAATCATATTCCAAATCTAAAACGCTCTTACCTGATAGGCCAGTTCGTTTGTCATTTCTTTTTTCATCCACCAAGTTATGAATGTTATGGACCCGCACTCGGAAAAATTCATCTAAATTGTTTGATGCAATCGACAAAAATTTAAATTTTTCCAGAAATGGAACGTTAGGGTCATAGGCCTGATCAATAACTCTCCTATCAAACAAAATCCAACTTAAATCCCTATTATAATATTTATCCTTCATATATTTAATAACCCTTCATTTCTAGTAATTAACTTTCATCCCTCTGCTCTTTTTTAAATGATTCATAATCGTATTCAACTTGCTTGATATAGCTATTTGTGAAAGTCATCAATGAATTAGCGATATCAGCGTATTCAGCTCCAAATCCGATGATCAATGGATAATTTGGCGAATGAGAATGTGCTCTGGCTAGTAAAATAACACAAACCTTCACGTAATCCTCAAATGATTCAAAATCTAATTTATCCAAATTTATCGATGATTTCATATCTTTAAATTGACGCATATAGAAACTATATTTTTTTGTATCAAAGGCGCCCAAAAATGGATCTGAAGCACTCTGAAGAATCAATTGACTATTGACAATATTCTGGCCTTGGCTGACATCATCACCCGAGTACAATTTATCATCATTATAAATAGGCAGTGCTTGTTTAGCCTGCAAAACTAAATAGTTGCTGTCCAAGTCTTGTAACAAAATCAAGTAACAAAGCGTTCCAACGCTACCAACTCCTACGCTATGACGAACGACATCGACAATATCGAAGTCCTCCAAGAAAAGTCTGACATCGCTTCTTTGTCCCTTTTTATACTCTTTGTAACCATCAACTACGCTCTTGTAATCTTTTTCACTGATATGTTGTGTAACTGGTTTATTTTCAACAAAACGTCTAGCCCCTGTTGCATCAACCTCAGTATACTTTTCAATAACTAGTTTAGAGTTACTTCTTTGAGCTTTTTTGATACTTTTTGCAATCATTTTATTAAAAGATTCCTGAAAATACTCTTCATTATCCTGCAAATTTCCAAAAATTTCAGTAATATTTTGCAAAGTATTTGGTAAAATGAATCTTTTCATCTCAGAAATCTTCGTCATATGATGCAAAGTATCAAAATAAGTATCCACTACCGTCAGCAAAAACTCCTGTACGTCGGTTTCTGGAAATCCATGTGATCTGGCAACTATTAAAGCACTGACTAACAGGCGTTTGAGATCATATTCCCAATGACCCAAATGCGCCTCGTCAAAATCGTTCATATCAAATAATAATTGTCCCTCAGAAGAACCATAGAAACCAAAATTGCCTAGATGAGCATCCCCACCAACCAACACCTTGATACCGCTGTTTTCATTCCTCGACAAATCATAGTGCATAACGTCAACCGTTCCCCGAAAGAAGGCAAACAATGACTTAGACATTCTTTCCCGTTTGACTGCCAAAAGTTCCGGCACTAGTAGTTTGTTTTTGATGTTTAAAATCTTATGGATATTGCGTTTCTTTGGTTCAAATCGATTGAACTTATCCGATACAGTCGTTGCAAAAAAGCGGCCTCTGATGATCAATTGTTCAGTACTCTTGAAGGCATCAGTATCTTGATAAGTATAGGGTGTTCGATGCATAATCTCATCTCCTCAAATTTATTATACAATAGCTTTCCTAGATAACGATTATTCATCGTTACTTTTTTTATTAAAGTTTACTATAACAAAATATATTTTTTAAGTATGACTAAATTTTTTTAAAAATTATGACAATCTCTCGTAAAAAAAAAGGCCCGTATTAACGAGTCTTATTATTCATATTTCCAATAGCCAATAAAGTTAACATCTGAATCGTAGTTGGATAATAATCTTTGTCGACGATTGGATTGATCAATACTTTCTTGTAACGCTTTTTCAAAACTTGATTACCCAATACCTCAGCTGAATATACTACTGGTGCACAAAAAGCTTCATTTTCATAATTTTCCACAGGTCTACCATTTAAGGTATAAATTGCTGTAATCTTCTTTTGTGTTTCAAAGAACCTATCTATTTTGGCCACCACGTTTTTACTGATTCGACTATGATTCATTTGATAATCATATGCTACTCGCCAAGGAATCCGGCAAGCATTAAAAGCGTATTGAGCATCATATTTAGAAGCAACCTGATTAGCTTTGACGGCCTTAAGATTTAAATCATTACCACTGATCATTATAAAGTCTGGCATTAAACCAGTTCGATTTTGATTACTTAATTTTTGCAAAGTATATTGACTATTCTGCATGGTTTTTGTCCATTTGCCATCTTTTGTATAACTGGCAAACTCACGAAAATAAACTGAAATTAAATCTGAAGTTCTAACAACGTTATTATTTCTTCCTTTCGTCCAATCACCAAGCTTAGGTAAACCCGTCTTAACATTTATTTCTTGACTATAAATATCATCGAGCAAGCGCATCGCTAATATATGATAATTTATTTTTCCCTTGCTGCCCCAATGTTTATCAGCCAATATCAGAGCATAAGCTATATCTAAATCACCATCGGTTGCGCTCGTTTTTTCAGCTTTTGTACTGACCATCTTATTGCCCTGCTGCTTTTGTCGCCAAGCCATTAAAGAATCTTGAGAACTGATGCGATGATTTAAATAGTAATTGGTTAATTGATTAAAAACTCTTTGATTATCAAAACCTTGCTGAGCTGCCATGACAGTAATCAACATCCCGTAGCCTTGAGCTTCAGAAAGAGTCTGATCTTTCGTACCGTTGTTAGTTTTAACGAATTTTTGAGTTTTGTCTCCTCTTAAATAAAATTTCTTCCATAGTTGATACTGTGATTGAATTGTTTGTGAGCTAATCCCCGTTCGCCTTGTTTCGGATTGGGTACTATAAATTGCAATCCCAATAGCAAAACTAACAAGAATTATTAGTCCACTGATCAACCATTGATATTTATGTCTTCTAAACATAAAGACCACTCCTTAGAAACGCTGAGTTTTGTACCATTTAGTATTATTTTTACCAGTGAATTTATCACGAATGATATCCCAAATTGCTACGACTGAAACAACGATAAATAGTTGCGCATAAGTAAAGTAAGATATCAACGTATACATAAAATTCTTAACGGTTTCTTGCCCGTAATCGCTAGCCAAGGCAATATTCATTTGTAATAAATATAAAAAGTACATTAAGAGCCAATTAATCATGAATAAAATAGACATTGGCGTTCCTATAGCAACAATTTGATGAACTTGTGGCCAAAATTGTTGAATTCCAGCGATGAGTATATTGGATAAAAAAATAAAATTAGAAATAATTATTGCCAAATTAAACCAAAAGAACGTACAGATATAATAAAACACTTCTAATTTTATACGCCATGATGTGTTATCGAACAAATGTTTTATATTATCCATAATCACTTCATAATTCCCTCGAGCCCAACGTTTACGTTGATTGTAATAAGCAGACAAAGTTTCTGGTTCTTGTTGAAAAGCTTCCGCACGGTGAGCCAAAGCAATCAATTTTCCTTCTCGCATCAAACTAAAAGAAATAGCTGTATCTTCTGTTAAAGCACCATCGTTCCACCCACCGAGATCTTGAACCATTTTTTTATTAATAATGAAATTAGTTCCCGGTATTCGTCCGATTTTAAATATCTGCCATAATCCGGTATGTTGAATCCGTTGAGTATTAACGATTTCCAAGTTGATACAACGGGTCAAAAAGTTTTGTTGGTAATTACGTGTTTTATTCCGTCCAAAAGCTGCCGCATAACGTGTCGGATTTTCCAAAACTTTTTCAACCAAAAAGTACAAAGCGTTTGCTTCTGGAGCTGCATCGGCGTCATAGACTACTAAATATTCACCAGTAGCGACTTTTAAGGCATCATTTAAAACACCTGCTTTGCCACCGGTACCAATACGTTCAATGACTCGAAAATTACAATCTTGGTATTGTTTCAAGGACATTAATTCCTGAACCTTTTGAGCAGTCTTATCTTCACAATTATCAGCATAAACTAACAATTCATAACGATCCTTGGGATAATTTAAATTCAAAATGGCTTTGACTGTATCTTGAATCACCAGTTCTTCATTATGAGCTGGTACAACTAACGTAACTTTGGGATAACGTTTTAAGGCTGGCAAATTATCAATATCAGTATGTTGCATATGTTTAAAAATAAAAACAATACCACCAAAAAGTGTCACGACCATCATGATCAATGATAGCCAAATTGTGATGATGGCAATCACATAAAAAGTTTTAATCATGATTTTTATCCTCCAAGTTAAAATGACGAATCGTTAATTTAAAAATTTTCCACCAACAAATTGCTAAAATAAATACAATAATTCCAAAAATCACTGTCATACCAAGACTAAATGAAAATAGCCAACCAAATTTTTCTAACATTTAACCATTTCCCCTTACATGTATTCTTTAACTATGTCGGTTTCTGCACTCCGTTCCAACTGAGCTAGTGTATCTTCAACACTACTGTTTTGAACTTTATCTTGCGTCGAATAACTCACCTGTCCCATTCGTAAAACTAGAGCATCACGAGCCAATCCAAATTTTTCTGCAATATCGTCGATATGACTCTTAATTTTTCTTTTCATAATAGGAGCATTATCAACTCCTAACATTGGAGATAAAATCACAAATCGACCGGTTCCAATGTAATACAAATGATCCACGGTAAATAACATATTGTTCAAATGATCTGAGGTTGCTTTTAATAAGTGATTGAATCTTTGGTTGCCTAAAAAATTAATGACATTTTCCAAAAAATCAATTTTAACCATCGTCAGAGTAAATCGATAATCTTTGTCATGATAATAAACTAGCTTCAATTCTTGAGCGATATCTTTATCCAGAGCATGCTTATTTAAAGCACCAGTAATAACGTCTACATCAGGTTTTTCTTTTTGAATCTGTTTGAATTCTTGAATCAAAGCCTTTCTTTTCAACAATTGATGATCTAACAAGTACATCAAATAGGTCATTAATGGCGTAATTGTCAATAAAGCAATTGCTGCCCAAAAATACATCGCTCTTGTATAAGGAATCATCAACATCAAGACACCGGCACTCATACTGACAAACGACAAAACACTACCCAAAATGATATAAGTCGTTCGGCCCAAAAATAGTCCCAAAATAAATACTAAAGAAACAATCAAAAAATTGACCCAAGAGCCATCAATAACACTTAAATAAAGCAAAGCATATTGATACACAAGAATCAAAAGCATTCCTGCAAAAATCATATTTTCTACCGATCTAAATTTCATTTATTCAACCTCAAACTAGAAATTTTATTTACTACCGTTTATATCTCTACAACTTGAGTATAGTTTGATTGATTTTTCGATACATTGATTTACTAGTTAAATTGACGATTAGTCTATTTAAGCGCAAAAAAAAGCTCCCAGAATAATCTGAGAACTTTTTTATTATTTCTGAATAATTATTTTGCTTTTGCAGCAGCTTCGTCAGCGTAAGCTTTGTTTCTCTTCTTCATTTGCTTTGCGTACCAGATGAAGATCAATAGGTATGCAACAAGTGCTAATGCAGCGTAAAGAACAAACTTGATTTCACCAGTTGAAGCGTTACCTACTAAGTAAGCCAAGAATTTTTCAATAGGACCTTCCATAGTTGAATGGGAAATCATTGTACCTGATGCAAGTCCCTTAGGGAATGCGCCAAGTTTCTTAGCTGTTTCAGTAACCATAGGAGCTGACAATGTACCGGCCCATAGGAACAATGGAAGTTCGATAGCACCGATAACGATCATACGAATAATCTTACCACGTGTAACAACTAGCAAGGCTGGTGTAACACCCATGGCGATGATACCACCTAAAGGCAAGATCTTGTTACCAGGTAGTACTAAAGCTTCAAGAAGCATGATAGGAGCCAAAACGTTAGCGGCAGCCCAGATTTCAGCACGTCCGGCGATAAATGGCCAGTCAAGTCCAACGTTCATTGTACGACCCTTAAGTTTCTTGTTAGCAAAGTCTGTAATACCTTGTGATAATGGTTCAACAGCGGCGATAAACCAAGCACCGATTTGTGAGAATAACTCCAAACAGAATGCAGCTGTAAATGATAGTGTAAAGATTTCCTTAACACCTTGGTGTGAAAGTAAACCGATAAAGATACCTAAATAAATACCAATGGCGAATTTACTTCCCCAGAATCCAATCTTCTTGTTCAATGCGGCAGCATCGAAGTCGTATTTATCAAGCCATGGGAAGACTTTATCAAAAATCTTATCAAAGACCATGATAATTGGGTTCATCATGTAGTTCATGTGTGTTGTAGTCATTGGGTTTGAAGCTGGAGCGTTTAATAGATCATTAAAAGTAGGTTTCATCAAATCTGAATTGATAATCTTCAAAACACCAATGAAAACAACTAGGATTGTAGTGATCAATAGGTTTGCACCAAAGAACATGGCTAACAATCCAACGAAAGCTAAGTGCCAAACATCGAAAATATCAACATCAAGAGTATTTGTCTTGTTCATAACAATCATAACGATATTAACGATAACTAATACAAGTAAGAAGAACAATGTGTATGGAGAACCCCAAGTAATAGTAGCAAGTGGGGCCCAGCCTAAGTCAGTAACTGATAGTTGAATACCAGTTGACTTAACAAAGGCGTTCAATGCGTCTTGGAATGCTGTAGTTAGCAAACCAATAACGGCACTGATGGCTGTAAGAGCGATGGCTAATTTAATACCACCCTCCAAAGCCTTAGAGAATTTAACTCTAAAGACCAAAGCGATAATTGTCAAAACGATTAACATCATTGGTGCGGCACCAAGGTCAATTAAAGGTTTGAAAATCGCGTTGGCGAAATCAATTATTCCTGACATATTTCTTTCCCCCTAGATAAGTCTTAAAAACTATGCTTTACCGCTGTCCTTAATGGCTTGTTCCACTTGGTCGTATACAGGTTTTGCCATAGCAGGCATTCTATATAGGATAGGACCAGCATCAACAACTGGGCAACTTGGTGTGAATCCAAGATCTGTGGCAGCGATTGGTGTGAACAAATCATAATCCTTCATCATATCTTCTGTGATGTCCTTAACCATTACGGCATCAGCTTGAACATCATAACCACGTTTGCTCATTTCTTCTTCCAAAGCATCTTTGATTTGGTGACTTGAGTTAACTCCAGCACCACAAGCAGCTAAAATTTTAAACATAACAACTATCTCCTTTTCTATTCGTTGCTCTTTGCGTATTGAGCAAATTTACGACTCAAGAAAGAATAAATCTCTTTTGGATCGTCACTCTTAAAGAATGGTACAAGCTCGTTTTCTGAAGTCCGAGCCATAAAGTCCATGATCTGTGCCAAAATGTTTGATTGGCCTTCTGGATCATTGTTTAAGATCATGAATAAAAACTTCACAGGAAATTCTTTCGATGGATCAATCATATTGTGGAAAGAAATTTCCTTATCTAACTTAATAGGAACAATCAATCTAGCTTTTACAAACTCACTTTCCGTATGTGGAATAGCAATGTTAGGTATCTTTGGAGATACAACTGACATATCAATTCCAGTCGGATAGTTTTGTTCGCGTTCCATTAAATTATTAATGAAGTCCTTAGTTACTAGATCCTTTTTTAACAAAGAATCAGCTATCTCACGAAACACATCCTCTTGTGTTGAAGCTTTTGAAATATAAACTTCATCTTCGCTAAATAGTTGATCAGTAGCTAATTCACTCATTAACACCATCACCTACCCGTTTTGTTTGTTTTTGTTTACAAGAACAATGGTAAACGCTCTCATAAAATATGTCAATACTTAATATCAAAATATAAACCTTTTATTAAGTTTTCCTATATATACCAACGAATCATTCATAATTCCTGTTTAATTAGCAAGGTAAATGCTTTCAAAATTTTAAATATTTATACTTGAAAAGGAATTGACAAGTGAACAACTAGATGCTAAATTATGTTTGTAACGAACAATAGTAAACAAAAAGAAGTGATCTTTTGTTAAAGAAAGAACGCTTTCTAAAGATACTATCGCAATTAGATAAGAACGATATTGTTACTGTTAATGATTTAACTACTTTATTGGATTGTTCTGATATGACCATTCGCAGGGATCTTGAAGAATTGTCAGAATCTGGCAAGTTGATCAGGATTCACGGAGGAGCACAAAAAATTAACGTTTCTCCATTGGAAGAAGCTTCTCACGTCGAGAAACGAGAAGTTCATATTAAGGAAAAACAAGAAATAGCTAAATTAGCAGCAAATGAAATCGATAATTTCGATACTATCTTTATCGGTCCAGGAACAACGCTTGAATTGATTGCTCAAAATATTAAAAATGTTAATTCTTTGAGAGTCGTGACACTCAGTATTCCTGTCTTTGAAAGCTTTAAAAATTCAGATCTTAATTGTGAACTGATTTTGGCTGGCGGTATTTATCGAAGTCGCTCAGGAACATTGATTGGTGCTTTAGCAAGTAATGCGGTGGGTGGATTGAAATTCGATAAGGCATTCGTAGGTGTCAATGGTATTCAAAACTCACAAATCATGACTGCCAATACCGAAGAAGGTCGAATTCAAAGCGTTGCTTTAAACAATTCCCAGAAAAAATATATCGTCGCTGATAAATACAAACTCAATAGAAATGATTTCTATACCTTCTATAGTTTGGACGATATTGATTATCTGGTTACTAACAAGAGCACTTCCAAAGAAACTATCGATTACTATCAACAGTATGTAAGACTTATAACCAACTAATAACGGAGGGATTATTTTATGAAAATCGCACTAGCTTCAGATAAAGCAGGATTTGAATTAAAGAACTACATCAAGGAATATCTTGAAAATGAAGGCAAAGGTTACGAAATCGTTGACCTATCAGAAGAACCAGCTGCAGATTTTGTTGATTCATCAGTTGAACTTTCACACGCCGTACTAGATGGCAAGACAGACCGTGGAATTATGTTTGATGAATACGGCACAGGTTCAGCTATGGCAAGTAACAAGATTCATGGCATGGTTACAGCTAACGTTACTGAAGAAAACACAGCTCACATGACAACAGAACATAACGGTGCTAAAGCTATTGCTATCGGTGCTGGAATTGTTGGTAAGAAACGTGCTGAATCAATTGTTGATGAATACTTAGGTGTTAACTACGCTGGTGGACGTCACCAAATCCGTTTGGACATGCTAGAAAAATTATATTAATAGGAGGGAATTAATTTATGATTATTGCATTAGGAAACGACCATATTGTTACAGATACTAAAATTAAAATTTCAGAAATGTTAAAGGCTATGGGCCACAAGGTTATTGATGTTGGTACATACGACCACACAAGAACTCACTACCCTATTTACGGACTACGTGTTGCTAACCTTGTTCGTGATGGCAAAGCTGATTATGGTGTTGTACTTTGTGGTACAGGTGTTGGTATCTCAACTGCTGCTGACAAGAACCAAGGAGTCCGTGCTGCTCTAGTTGCTGATACAACAGCTGCTAAGTATGCTAAGGAACACTTGAATGCTAATGTTATCAGTTTCGGTGGCGCCGTTGTTGGTGAACACTTGGCTGAAGAAATCGTTAAGACATTCCTTGCTGCTGACTACTTAGGCGAAGATGACGACCTAGTTAAGAAGATCGATGCTGTTGAAGCAAAAGATAATCCAGAACAACACGACAACCCTCACTTCTACGATCACGAAATGAAGCTATGGGACGAAGGATTCTACCACGATTAAAATCAGAGAGTGGAAAGCAACGCTTAGATTTTGAGCATTTGCCTAGCTATAAGAATTGGCTGCGGAACTTGTACTTGCAGACGATTCTTATAGCGTAGCAAAGCGCAGAAATCTGTTGCTTGTAACTCGTTTTGATAGAGAGTGGAACAAGCCTGGGAACTTTCGAGGATTTGCCTAGCTATGGGAATTGACCGCGGTATTTGCACTTGCGGGCGATTTTCATAGCGTAGCAAACCGGAAAAAGTTGGCTTGTGTAACTCGTTTTGATAGAGAGTGGAAAGCAACGCTTAGATTCAAATAAAACATGAGCTACCATTGTGTAACTCATCAACCGGGCTATATGAAATAAAAGTTAGCCTTGCGTCATGCACTGAACTGAAATGGTACAGTGCTTAACGCAGGGCTAACTTGAGAGGTTTGTTTCGTAGAACCCATTTTTAATGGCCGAAACCAGACTAATTAAAAGTAAACAAAGGAGTCCGCACAATGAGTAATTCGGTTTTAACAATCACCATGAACCCTTCAGTTGATATTTCTTATCCACTAGAACATCTTAATATTGATACCGTCAATCGTGTAAAAGATGTTTCCAAGACAGCTGGTGGTAAGGGATTAAACGTTACTAGGGTTTTGAGACAATTAGGCGTTTGTGTAACAGCATCAGGTATCATCGGTGGAACGATTGGTCAGTTCATTACTAATCAATTGGATGAGAATGACATCGATCATGCTTTTATGAAAATCAGTCAAGAATCTCGTAATTGTATCGCTATCTTACACGACAATGGCAATCAAACAGAAATTCTTGAAGCCGGTCCTATCCTTTCAAAAGACGATGAAAATGCTTTTCTAGAGCATTTCAACGATCAAGTTGGTAGCTTTGGATTGGTAACAATTTCTGGTAGTTTACCACAAGGGCTTTCAACAAGTCTTTATTCTAAAATGGTTCAAGTCGCTGCTAAACATGATGTCCCAGTAATTTTAGACAGTTCAAATGAGGCTTTGCGTCTAGCTCTAGAAAGCGCTGACAAACCATTTATGATCAAACCTAATCAAGATGAAATCGCTCAATTAATTGGCAAAGAAGTCACTGATTTGAACGACTTGAAAGACAAACTAGCAACCGAAGAAATTTTTCAAGGAATTCCTTGGGTTGTAGTATCACTCGGATCACAGGGCGCATTCGTTAAATACCAAAATAACTTCTTCAAAGTAAATATTCCAAAAATTCACGCCGTTAACCCTGTTGGTTCTGGTGACTCTACTGTAGCTGGTTTAGCTGCAGGTTTAGTCAAGAATGAAACACCAGAAGACATCATGAAAAGAGCTATGACAGTCGGAATCCTAAATACTTTACAGGAAAAGACTGGAAATATTGACATTAGCCAATATAAAGATTATTTTGAAAAGGTAGACATAGTTAAGTACTAATGTTTAATTTATTATTCGGAGGAATGAATGTATATGACAACACCAAGTAAGTACGCAGCACTAGAAAAAATGTCTGACAAGAACGGAGTTATTGCAGCTCTTGCTATTGACCAACGTGGCTCATTAAAGAAAATGTTAGCCGCAGCCGCAAATAAGCCCGCTAACGAAGAAGATATCGTTGAATTCAAGAAAGCTATTTCAAGTGAATTGACACCTTATGCTTCTGCTATCCTATTGGACCCAGAATATGGTCTTCCAGCTTCAAAAGTTAGAGCCGACGGTTCAGGTCTATTAGTTTCATATGAAAAGACAGGTTATGACGCAACGGAACCTGGTAGATTACCAGATTTGATTTCTGTATGGTCAGTACGTCGTTTGAAGGAAGCTGGAGCTGACTCAATCAAGTTCTTGCTATACATCGACCCAGACGAAGATAAATCAATCCTCGATCAAAAGGAAGCCTTTGTAGAAAGAGTTGGTGACGAATGTGTTGCCGAAGATATTCCTTTGTTCGTTGAATTAGTTACATATGACGACTCAATCGGTGACGTTAAGAGTGCCGAATATGCTAAGGTAAAGCCTCATAAGGTTATCGAAGCTATGAAAGAATTCTCAAAGCCTAAGTATCACATTGATGTTTTGAAGGTTGAAGTTCCTATTAACCTTGACTACGTTGAAGGATTTAACGGCGACAACCCTGTTGTTTACACAAAGGATGAAGCTATCAAGTACTTCAAGGAACAAAGTGATGCTACTAAATTGCCATACATCTTCTTGAGTGCCGGTGTTTCTGCACAAGCCTTCAGAGATGAACTACACCTAGCTAAAGATGCTGATGCTAAGTTCAATGGTGTTCTATGTGGCCGTGCTACATGGAAAGGCGCTATCGAACCATTCGCTAAAGACGGTGAAGAAGCTGGTAAGAAGTGGATGAACGATCAAGGTAAGAAGAACATCGAAGAACTAAACAAGGTTCTTGCTGAAACTGCAACTTCATGGAAAGACAAGGTTTCAAAAGACTAATATTTAGTTTTTAGAACTAATTGATTCGAATAAACTGGGTTTTCTTGGGCGAAGGTCTGAGATTATCCAGTTTTTCGTTTATTTTGCAATTTTATACATTTATTTATATTGGGGGAAAAATAATGGTACCAGCTAATTTTGAGCTAGCTAGAAATGCTATTACATCAATGGTATTGGTCCTTTTAATAGTAGTTTATATCATTTATATGATTTCAAAAGTTTCACATCGTAATGAAGAAAAGATTTGGACTAGCGACACGATTGCTTTAACCTTCATCGCTATCTACTGTATCTATTTGACATTTACGAACTTTTTCAAATTACCAGAAAATCTGAGTTATATTAACGCTATTGTCACATTCATCTTTATGTTGGCAGTAATCGTCTTTATCATTAGTTCAATCATTAAAAAAATCAAACTTAAATTCAGTAAAAAATAAACTGACAAACATCCATTTGGACAATAGTTAATCAACTATGTCTGAATGGATGTTTTGATTCCAAATTACATTCTGTATAACCTAGCCGTCTTCATGAAGTGAAAAAAATCCTTGATGCTATTCTAAACTAATAAGGAACATTAAGGAGTATGACATTATGAGTAAAGTTATCGTCATTACTGGCGCTTCGAATGGTATTGGAGAAGGTAGTGCCAAATTACTAGCAAAACAAGGAAATTTGGTCGTCTTAGGAGCTCGGCGTGAAAAACGTTTGGAAGAAATTACTCAAGTTATCAAAAAAGACGGTGGACAAGCAATTGCCTTTGCTGTCAATGTACCTGCCGATACTGCAATAAACGAGCTCGTAATGCGCCCTACTTCTCAACAATAATCGTGAAGAAAGTGATTTATGAATGAAAATTTCTGAAGTAAGTAAAGTTGTAGGATTATCAGTTGCTACCATTCGTTATTATTCAGGCTTAGGGTTGATTCCTTCAGAAAAAAGAGATTTAGCTGGTGAGCGAATTTTTGATGATGAAGCTGTCGTTTGGCTACAAGGAATCAAATTTCAACGTGATCTCGGCATCCCTCTTTCTGAAATCAAAAAATATATTGCACTTTGCCAGCAAACTGGCCCCGCTGCCGTGAAACGTCGTTATAAAATGCTACTTAAACAACGTGAAAAGGCTAAAAGTGACTTCTTAGATTCAGTCGAACGAATGGATATTATCGATTCAAAAATTAAACGTGAAGAAGAAATTATGAAAGGAAAAAGATCTGACAGTTTAAGTGCAGCCAGACGTTTTTCCCAATAAAAAACCGCAACCAAATTGATTGCGGTTTTTGTTATCCAATTTGACTAGTTCCATCATTGTAATTCAAAGTAACACCTTCTTGGACATTGAAAATATAAACATTAAAGTGAACAGCATTATCGCCAATAGACTGTGCTTCCATCTGTACCCCTCTTGGTAGTAGTTCATTGCCACGAAAAACTGGTGTAACGCGATATCTAATGTAATGTGAACTACTTTGTTTCAAATAATAAGCAATATCCATTTCGTGAGCTAACATTTCGGGACTGTTCAATGAACGAGTTCCTGTCATTAGATTTTTAGGGTTATTATTTTGACCAGTTAATTGATAGCCAATTAAGTGACTCCGATTGTACAACCAACCACCACTGATCCGCTTATTGTGCCAGCCTGTTGGATTCCAATGGAGCGGTTCACGTTTAGCAGAAGGCATCAAAGATACGTTTAGCAAAGCATTAGCTGCTGTAACTCGATTCAAATTATCCAAGTCACCATACTTTTGCCATGCCCCATTAGTGGTACTCAAATCAGATTGTGAAAAGTTAGGATTATTATTATTGACGATGATTTCTTGACTGCCGTTGTAATCAAGATTTGCTAAATTTGTATTATTGGCTTGTTGACCTGTCTGATTAGAATGTTCATCAATAAATTGTTGATCTGAAGCAATTTGCTTTTGAAGTTTAGTGATTGATTTCTTTAGCTTCTTATTCTTAGTAACTAATTTCTTAGTTCGTTTATGATAAGTCTGACTGCTGACAACTTCGGATTTGCCCTCTACTTCAGTTTGTTGACCAGCATAGGCAACACTTGGAATCATCAGTAAGATCATCAGAATTTTAACTAATTTTTTCATCATCTCAAGGCCCTCCGATATCCTGCATTAATGGCATCTTGTTCAGTGTCAAAATAAACCGCATTTTTAGAGTTCATTCGATAACCACTTTGACCTGGAACGTGATAAATATGTGAATTAACATTACCGACTATTTTCCCCGAATCAGAAGTATTCATATCCGTGTTTGATTGTGATTGGTTTTGTTGAGTTGACTGTGATGAAGTATTTGTTTGAGATTGTT
The DNA here is from genome assembly GCF_001435505.1 of Companilactobacillus futsaii JCM 17355. Taxonomy (GTDB): domain Bacteria; phylum Bacillota; class Bacilli; order Lactobacillales; family Lactobacillaceae; genus Companilactobacillus; species Companilactobacillus futsaii. Next base: position 32,117 of record NZ_AZDO01000015.1, read on the forward strand.
CTTTTTGTTGCTGCTCTTGTTGTTCTTGAGCTTTTTTCTCATCACTTTGAATCTGTTCTCTTTGTGATGCCAAAGTGTCAGCCTGCTGCTGAAGTTTTTTCTTCTTGGCCAACAAAGCAACATTTTCTTTTTTAGCGATGCTGTATTTCGACTTATCAGCTTTAGTAGCTTTTTTAACTGATTCAGTCTTGGCTGCTGTATCAGAAGAATTCGATGTTGAATCATCTTCAGAACAACCAGAAACTACTAGTAAACATAGCAAAATACTCAATAAAGCAATAAACTTCTTGCTTGTTGTTTTGGACTGATCCATCTCCTTATCCCCCTTTTATTAAATATTCTTAGTTTATGTTACGAGAATTTTTTCGTCGACTCAAGGGGAATTGTATTCGATTACAAAAAAAGCGCTCAAATCTTCTCGATTTAAGCGCTAATCACTTTATTTCAAACTCTTCATAACATAATCACCCAAAGTCCGAACACGTTTTAAATCGTCTTCATCTGGATCTTGGTCAATCTTCACGGAGTCAGCAACTTGTTCGCCATTACTGGAATTTAGTTGCATCGTGAAATAATCTACCGCACGGCCAAAGTGAATGTGTCCTTTAGAACTTGATCCTAACACGGCAAACTTAGTTCTTTCCAAGTCAACGTCTGCCAAATCTTCATAAAAATCTTGAGCTTCTTCTGGTACTTCACCGTCATTATAAGTGTATGTATCGACAATCACGGCATCATAATTAGAAATCTCATATGCATCAGTGTCGATCATTTGTTATAAGGTCACGTCCGCATTATTTTTTTCTAAATAGTCAGTCAAATACTTGGCTAATTTTTCATTGCGACCAGTCATACTAGTATAAGTTATCAAAATGTTCATCATTTACCTACCATCTAACGCTAATACGTTCTTTTTGATGTTTGGCATTAACGATTTCATCAACCATGGCTAAAGCAAAATCTGCATAACTAATCTCACTGTTGCCATTTTTATCAAAGGTCAATTCTTCGCCAGCCAAAACATATTCGTCGGTCTTTGGTCCTTTGGCATCGAAACTAGCAGCGGGACTAATGAAGGTCCAGTTGATGTCACTTTCACGCAAAACATCTAATGACTTACCCATTTCTTCACTCAAGGGTTTAACACTTTCTGGAAAATCAGCTTCTTGATAAAGTTGTTTTATATGATCTTTATTTACGTACAATGAACCAGCTCCACCAACGACTAATAATCTAGTATTCGTACCTTCCAAAACTTCAATCAAATGTTTAGTTGCTGGAACGTATTGATCCACGTTAGGCCCGAAAAATCCTAAAACATCTACCAACACATCAAAGTCTTTGACATCATCTTTTTTCAAACTATAAACGTCACGGACTAAAAATTTATCCGTTTTAGCCTTCTTTTCATCACGCACAATTGAGGTTACATCTATTCCACGGTTCAAAGCTTCCTCAACGATCAAAGAACCTTCTTTACCATTAGCTCCAATAACTGCTATTTTCATATTAATTACCTCCAAATTCTTTCGACAAGATTACTTTACACAACTCTAAGCAAAATCACTAAAGATAAGTCTCTTTTATAGTAAACTTGTTGTGCTAGGAGGCGGAATTAATGGCATATCAAATTTATTTAGTAAGACACGGTAGAACTTGGTACAACGAATATGAAAAGATGCAAGGTTGGTCTGATACTCCTTTGACGACTGATGGGGTCGCAGTTGCTCAAAAAGCTGCTGAATCGCTCAAAAATGTCGACTTTGCAGCAGCTTTGACGTCCGATATGAAACGTGCAGTCGATACTACTCGCATTATTACTAGAAGAAATAAAAATCATTTGGTACCACAAGAATTATCCGAATTCAGAGAACAGTTCTATGGCTATTTTGAGGGTCGCAGTATTGATGAATCTTGGTTTGCCATTGGTAAGCCACATCACGCTAGAGGATTCGCAGATATCGTTAATAAATATGGCTTCGATGCCACAATGGACTTCGTTAAAGAAGCTGATCCACTTCACGATGCCGAAAATTCACAAGAATATTGGAGCCGAATCGAACGTGGTTTCAAAAAAGTTGACCAAATTGCCAAAGACGGCGATAAAATCCTTTTAGTTACTCACAGTATTACTATTTTAGGTTTTGCTATTCGCTACAAGACTAAAGATATTATCCTAAATGACATCCCCGCTAATGCCAGTTTAACTTTACTAGAACGTGACCCAACTACAGATACTAACAAAATCACTAAGTACAACCAGTCTCTAATCAAATAATGTAGTAAGATTAAGTTACACATTACCAGGAGGATACTTTTTAATGGCAAAATACCAAATTTACTTAGTTCGTCACGGACGTACTTGGTTTAATCGTTACAACAAAATGCAAGGTTGGTCAGATACTCCCCTTGCTCCCGAGGGAATTGAAGTGGCTAAACAAGCTGCTCATGCACTAAAAGATGTCGATTTTGCGGCCGCATTTTCATCCGATGCTAGACGTGCTATCGATACTTGTAAGTTGATCGTTGATGAAAATATCAACCACGATAAAATCACACCGCAAAAAATGATGGAATTTCGTGAAGAATTTTATGGATATTACGAAGGTATGAATTCACCCGAGGCTTGGTTCATGGTTGGTCAACCTCACGGCGCCAGTTCCTTTGCAGAAATTATCGCTAAATACGGCATGGATGCTACTAAAGACTTCATGAAAGAAGCTGATCCTTTCCACGAAGCTGAAAACGCTGAAGAATATTGGAGTCGTGTCGACAAAGGTTTTGAAAAATTAGACCAAATCGCTAAAGATGGCGACAAGATTCTTTTAGTTTCCCATGGAACAACGATTCGTTCAATCACTGACCGTTATAACGATGGTTCCTTTGATGTAACGGTTAGTCCTAGAAACTCTAGTTTAACAATGTTAACTCGTGATAACGGTGAAAATCACGTCACTAGCTATAATCAAATGCTCAAGTAAAAGAATATTTGACAAAACAATTTTATTAATATATTCTCAGGTCATCAATTACTAGGAGGTCCCAAACATGATTTTAATCAATGCTCAAAACTTATGTTGTTGCGGTTCGCATTCTATGCGTGCCGTCTGTTTGAGTATTTAAAAATCACAACGGACTAGTAATAAAACGCGTAGGGTGCAGATCATTTATTGATTTGCACCCTTTTTTTACGCTCAAAAACAAAGGAGAATTCATTATGAAATTCAATACAAAATTAATTCACGGTGGCATTAGCGAAGATCAAGAAACTGGTGCCGTCTCAATTCCAATCTATCGCTCATCCACTTTCCATCAACATCAACTAGGAGCTCAACCTAAATGGGAATATGCTCGTACTGGCAATCCTACTCGAAACGCTTTGGAAGCACTAATTGCCGATATCGAAAATGGTAAAGCTGGTTTTGCCTTTAGCTCTGGTTCAGCTGCTATTCATGCAGTCTTCTCGCTCTTTTCCAGTGGTGATCACATTATCATCGGTAATGATGTTTACGGCGGTACTTTTAGATTAGTTAACAAAGTTCTCAAGCGCTTCGGCTTAGAATTTACTGTTGTTGATACTAGAAACCTTGTAGCTGTTGAGAATGCCATTCAAGACAATACCAAAGCAATTTACTTCGAAACACCTACTAATCCACTTTTGAAAATCACTGATATCGAAGCTGTAGCTAAAATTGCTAAAAAGCACGACTTAAAGACTATCGTAGACAATACCTTTGCCACGCCTTACAATCAAAATCCCTTAACTCTCGGTGTCGATATCGTTGTTCACAGTGCTACTAAATACCTTGGTGGTCACAGTGACGTTGTCGCCGGTTTAGCTGTTACGAATGATGATGAAATTGCTGAAGAATTAGCATTCTTGCAAAATTCGATTGGTAGTGTCTTGGGACCTGATGACAGTTGGCTCTTGATGCGTGGAATCAAAACACTCGGTGTCAGAATGCGTGTCCATCATGAAAATGCTACAGCGGTCTACGACTACTTAACTAATAACGATAAAGTGGTCAAAGTCTATTATCCTGGCAATCCAAATTCAACTGGCTATGACATTGCTAAGAAACAAATGAATGGCTTTGGTGCAATGATCTCCTTTGAATTACAACCTGGCTTAGATGCTAAGAAATTTGTCGAGAGTTTAAAATTGATTGACCTTGCTGAAAGTCTCGGTGGCATCGAAAGTTTGATTGAAGTACCTGCTGTGATGACCCACGCTGCCATCCCTCGAGAAATCCGCCTTCAAAATGGTATTACTGACGAATTGATTCGCTTATCAGTTGGTTTGGAAGATGAAACTGATCTATTGGACGACTTGAAGCAAGCATTTGCCCGAATATAAAAAAAATGCCATCCTTTTGACAGGATGAACAGTCTTAATTATTTTAGTGACTCAATGGACCAACGAGTAACATGATCGCAAAACAAAGCAATCCGATTGCCGTTACATAATTGTTCCAAATCATTCTGGCTCCAAAGGACACTGGTTGACCAGTACCATGCTTCATAATCGTCTTTTTATAATTATGAGCACTTCTAAATTGATACAAAGATAATAGGATAAATATAACTGAGAAAACATGTTGTGCAGTAAAAATACTAGACATCTTGGTCACCTCACCATATTCATTTATTAATTTTATTATATCTCCTAATTGGTATCTAGACGAAAAAACATCCTCAATGAGGGTGTTTTTCTTCTTTAATGATTATTATTTATCATCTTTCTTTTCGTCATCTTTTTTATTCAAGTTTTCCATAACGAAGTCCAAAGCTTTCTTAGAATCACGTGTTAAGGCAATGTATTGTTGACCTTTTGTAGCAACTAATTGAATACCTAAACGATCAGTATCAGCTTTTAAATCATCGTAATACGTTCTAACTTGTGGAGCTAAGACAACTAAATCATAATTTGGAAGAATATCGTGGTGAGAACCATAAGCTCCGGCACTGGCTACAATAGGAACATTATATTCTTCAGCACCATCCATTAAAGCATTAGCTAATTGTTCACTAGTACCACCACCGGCACAAAGAACTAAAACTTTAACTTGTTTATCGAGTTTCTTTGCTTCTGGATCAGATGTTTCTTCTGTTGTAGCTGTTTCTGGTGTTGTTGAAACTGTTGCAGCTGTAGCTGCTCCTGCAGTAGCACCGGCAAGTTCAACACCGTCTGTAGCAGCTTCTTGTGCATCAACTTCGGCTTCTTGTTTAACAAGAGAAGCATCGTAAGCCTTACAGAATGGCAAATAAATCAAAGTATCTAACGCTAATAATACAACAACCAACAATAGTGAAACCAATTGCATATTAGTATTTAGGAATATTCCAATAGGTCCTGGCAAAGCCCATGACAATACATACATAAATCCACGCATGTGCAATAGATCGATAAACATTTTACCAACAACAACATTAACAATTGGTGATAGAACAAATGGTATGAAGAAATAAGGATTCAATATGATTGGGGCACCGAACAATAGAGGCTCGTTAACAGCAAACATTACTGGAACAACTGAAGCCTTACCAATAGCCTTTAATTGTTTTGATTTCATTAAAAGAATAAAGATAAATGGAACAACGAATGTAGCACCAGTACCACCAAGTTCACCAACGAAATTACCAAAATTTTCTGTTAGTGAGTGATATGGGAAGTGTCCCGCCTTAAACAAAGCCAAATTTGCAGTTGTATTACCATACAAAGCAGCGGTAATAGCAGGTTTTACAACTGAAGGTCCGTGGATACCCATGAACCAGAATAGAGGAATAAGGAACCAAATAATTGCCATTCCCCAATAGCTTTCAGCACCTTTGAATAATGGTGAGATCAAAGTAGTAAGCATTTCTCCAAAAGGAACGTTTAACCAGAAACGAATTAGTGCATCAATAAGACCCATAGCAATAACTGAGAATGAGAATGGGAAAATATCACGGAAGTTTTGAGCAATAGCACCAGGAACTTCTTTAGGCATCTTAATAGTGATATCTCTTTCAACACAGAACTTATAAATAGCTACAGTAGAAAATGCAGCAACAAAAGCTGATAATAGTCCTTTAGTACCAAAGTAGTCGCCAATATAAGCTCCACTCTTAGTAGTACCGATAGCTAAAAGCATGAATCCACACATTGAAGCCATCATTGTAGAAGTAGAGTTGATGAAACGTCCACCTTTAATATGTTGATTTTTAGAACCAGTCAAAGCCTTAGCAGTAGTACCTGCAACATACAAACCAACAAATCCCATTGTGTAATTATAAATCTTATTACACCAATCGTTTATACCGGCAGGAATATGAATTCCAACCAATGGCAAAACGGAAGTAATCAAAATAAAAATACTTGAGAACAAGATAATTGGCATAGCTGCCAAGAATCCATCCTTGATAGCCATCAAATAAATATTCTTCGAAATTTTATCAAAGAATTTTTGATGAGCCTCCAATTTATCAATAATAAATTGCATTATTACACCCCTTTTTTATTCCTATAACCAAAAATTTCATAAAAAAATGACCGCAATTGGCCAAGGTACGACAAAGTACCAAGCACCAACTGCGGTCATGCCTAATTTAATAGTAACAATCCACAACTAGAAGCTATTTCATTGTGTCAGCGAGTGCCTTGTACCACAAAGCACTCTTCTTGATGTAACGTTTTTGTGTTGCAAAATCTACAAAGAACAAACCATAACGCTTGTTGTATCCATTAGCCCATGAGAATTGATCTTGAAGCGACCAGACGAAGTAACCGTTTACATTAACTCCTTCACTACGAGCTTTCAAAATTGCTTCCATGTGTTGATCGACGAAATCAATACGTTTGTCGTCATTGATAATCGTGTCATCAGTCACATTTTCTGGCAATTCCTCTTTTAGTCCTAAACCATTTTCAGTAATGAAGATTTCTTTACTGTTTGGATATTCAGAACTTACTCGTTTCAAAATGTCATACAAGCCTTCTGGATAGATGTTCCAATCCCAATCAGTTGTTGGGATATTAGGGTTTTTAACTGCTTGACCAACTCCTTTGAATTTAAATGATGAGGTACCCTTCTCACCAGTACCATTGAAATGATTAGTACTTTCACCGTCATATGCAGCGAAGAATGATGGTTGATAATAGTTCAAACCAAAGTAATCATTTCGTGTTGAAGCTTTCTTCAAGATATCCATATCGCCATCTTGGATGTCCAATTTGGCATCGTTAGCGTCAAGAATTTCATTGATAAGTTTCATTGTCTTATCAGTGTATTCGCCTTTGAATGTCCCATCGAGCAAGAAGGCATTCATAAAGGCATCACTAAGGTCAGCTGCGTGCTGATTTTCCGGTGTATTTGGATATGGATAAACTGGTTGAAGTACGTGAATCAAACCAATCTTGCCCTTGTAACCACCATCTTTGAACAAATTGACTACTTTAGCATGTGCTAGTAGTTCATTGTGCTCAGCTTGAATAGCACTAGTTACATCGAACTTGTGGCTTGGTGGGAAGTTCCCTTGAATATATTGTGAATATGCTAGAGAAATCAATTCATTGATCGTAAACCAATGAGTAACTTCTGGGAATTCATCGAAACAGAATTTTGCATAATCAACGAAATGATCAATATTCTTGCGGTTCAACCAGTCGCCATCATCAAATAATGTCTTTGGAGAATCAAAATGATGTAGCGATACATATGGTTCAATGCCTTTATTTAAGCATTCCTTAAACAATCTGTGGTAGTAATCAACTCCGGCTTGAACTGGTTCTCCATAGCCTTTGGGGAAGATTCTTGTCCAAGCAATTGAAACACGGATAGCATTCAAACCGTATTTCTTAGATAGACGAATATCTTCAGGATATAAATGATAAAAGTCACTGGCTGGATCTGGAGCGAAACGACCTTGAGCTTTCAAATAGTCATCCCACATCGTTTTACCTTTGCCGTCGACCTTTGTAGCACCCTCTACTTGATATGCGGCAGTAGCGCCACCCCAAACGAAGTCTTTGGGCAATTTTTTCACACGATTTAATTCAATACTCAAACCCTTACCTCCTCTATTTCATATTCAAATTACGTTCGATCTTGTCGATACGTTTGTACTCATCAATGAAGAACTTGACCTCATCCATCAACATCATCGTTGTCATCAAAGTATCTTGTCCGTGAACCATGATGAAGGTAACATCCATATCTTCACCACCAGCTTCTTTACTCAAAAGCTTAGTCTGTTCATTGTGGGCATCAACGATTGATTGATTAGCTTCATCGACACAAGCTTCAGCCTTGTCAAATTCACCTTTCTGAGCATGTTGCAATGCCTCGATCAAACTAGTTTTAGCATCACCAGCATAAGCAACGATGGAAAAACCAGTCATTGATATTTCTTCTTTAGTAGCCATAAGAGAAACCTCCCTGAATTTTTTATTTTTCTTGTATAATTCTTTGGATATGAATTAAAAAGTAGAGCAATTCATTGTCATTCAAGATAATATCCAATCTTCTTTGAATCTTGTCACAAATTTCACTGGCAATCTTATAAGACTTTGGATATAACTTTCGAAAGTCTGACTCGATATCTTGGTTAAGAATTCTTTTGTCTTGTTCGTGCGTCTGAATCCTTGCAACCAAATATTGAAGATGAATCATCAGACGGTCAAAATAATTCTGATTAGTGATATTTCTGGTAATTCCGTATTCTTTAAAAACTGACTTAACAATTTTATTAACGTTATCACCAAAATCAGCTTGTTCTACTTTCTCCTTTTCCTCAGAGTTTTCACTCCCATGAGCATTGATAAAATGTAGCGCAATTGCTTGGGCCGCATCTTTTGGAAAACGAACATTCAAATCATGATTGATCATCTCAACAGCTTTGTCCGCAATCTCATACTCAGTAGGATATTTGTCACGTATGTCAGGTGCGGTACTCTTTTGATACTTTCCTGCCATGATGTGCTTGTAAGTTTGTGCAATGTGGTCTGTTAACGTTACGTAGATGTAATCCATGACTGGGTAATGGTAAGTTTGCTTTGCCATTTCAATGATTGAAAAGCTTGTCATCGTGATATCGATCGGTACGTCCTTGAGCAAGGTACCAAAACGATGCTTTGCTTCTTTCGTGTTCAAATAAAAGATCCGTTCAACTCTAGTTGGCGAAATATCATCTCCATGACGTTTTTGAAAGCCAACACCTTTGCCTTGAACAATTGCTTGATCAGAATTATCCACATCTACAAGAACTGTATTATTGTTATAAACTCGATTCACTACTAACAATGCCATCCATTCATCCCCCCTCTTTTCGAAAAAAAAAGACCATGATCCCCACCTAAATAAAATGAGGTTCATGGTCATGCCTAATTTAATAGTAACAATCCACGTGTTATTTAACTTACGACGTTAGTATAACTTCTATTGCCAATTTTGTAAACGTTTTAATTATAAAAATTGTTAAAAAATTTCATAATTCAATTATTACCGGTCTATTTTTCAAATAAAATTTCAATTGTTCTAGTCCATTAATTATATGTAAGGAATTGATTTTTTTCAGAAGCCAAGATTAAAATACAATTAATTTAATAAAAAAGTTTTTTCTCTTGAGATTAAGCGCTTAATTAGTTGTCTGACAACCAGTTTAAACATTTACATTTTTTGTAATATTAAATTTATTCTAATTATTACTACCAGTTTTATGAAAAATGCTTTAAACTATTATTAAGCTCGTATTTGAAAGGAGTTCTTTAACGTATGTCGAAATCTACACAAGCTATCGAATCTAAAGCATTTTATATTAACCCTAATCGATCAGTTGCCGTTGTTAATTACAATGAGGAATATGTCCAAGATCTTGTTCAATTGGTCAACAGCCAAGGTTTCCACAACTTAGTTGACTTATATCTAGAAGAAAGCCAACTAGCTGTGACAAATAAAGTCGAAGGCCTAGCTGCTGATACCTACATTAATATTCTCAAGGCTATCTTGGTCGACGATAAACCTGCATATGAAAAGTATGGCAATGAACAAATCTTGAAGAGTATTGAAGATTTCTATTCATATTACCGTTCATATTTTAGAGTTTCTCTAATCAACAAACATGACAGTGCTATTGTCAAAAGTAATTTCATGAATATCGATAACCGTTTCAATGAAGTCGTTATTAGTTTATATCGCGCTATTGAAGAAAAACTTCAAGGCTTCTCTAACCGTACTTATCGCCAAATCAATGCAGGTACTAATGCCTGTGTACTAACTCAATCAATCAAATGGGACACTCCTAAAAAGTATCAATCACTTGAAAGTATCCGTTTCTTGGACACGATCATGTTACGTCCACCAATGATGATGCACACTAAGAGTAACAAACGTGAAGGTGTCTTCAGTGCCGTTCCAACTAACCCTATCGAAAAATTCGACGGTACTCAAAAAGACTGGTATTGTTTCCCTGCTAAAATTGGTGAAAGCTTAGCCTTCATTTACTTCCACCGAGATTACTTTGTCAGTGGTATCGCCTTGGCTAACTTGTTTGAAGTTGCTGATAAGGAAAGCATCGAAGGTAAGAAACCGGATGAAATCATCCTCTTTGGCCTCAAAGAAACAGAAGGCGGCGTCAGCCACTACTATCACGATGAAGAAAATGATATCTGGGTCGGTGAAGTTCCTTATAACGATAAGACAACTTACTTCGGCTACATGAAGAAAATGTGCTTAACAGTTCACAATTTACATATGATTTATGAAAACCGCCTTCCAATCCACGGTTCAATGGTTAATATCAGTTTCTCAAATGGTAAGACTAAATCAGTTGTCTTCTTTGGTGATTCTGGTGCCGGAAAGTCTGAATCAATTGAAGCCTTGCAAGAAGTTGCCGATGACAAGATCATCAATATAGAAACTATCTTCGATGATATGGGTAGTTTTGCTTTCGATGATGAAGGAAACATTTACGCTCAAGGTACAGAAACTGGTGCCTTCGTTCGTTTGGATGATTTGAGTAGTTCCGTTGCCTTCAACAATATGGATCGTGGTATCTACTTGAATCCAGAATTGAAGAATGCTCGTGTTATCTTGCCTGCTAATACTTACAAGCGCGTCATCGAACATCATTCAATCGATATGTGGGTTTATGCTAACAACTACGATTCAGAAATCGGTTTGCATCAATTCCCTAATGAAGAAGAAGCCAAAGCAACATTCATCGCCGGTAAGCGTAAAGCTCTAGGTACAACTGATGAAGTTGGTATGACTACTACTTTCTTCGCTAACCCATTTGGACCTGTTCAAGAAGAAGAAAAGACTCGTCCAGTTATCGATAAAGTATTCAATAAATTATACAAAGATAATGTTTATGTTGGTGAAATTTATACTCACTTGGGTTATGACAAATCTAAGGATAGTTTGAATGAATCAGCTAAAGAATTGTTGTCAGAATTAATGAACAATTAGTAATAAAAAAACGTTACTCCTAATCGAGTAGCGTTTTTATTTGTATTTACGGTTAATTTGATTAGTCAATTTAGTTAATTCTTGTGCCAATTGTGTATCCGAATTTCTAACTGTAGGATTATTCAATTGGTATTTTTTTGTACCTGGTTTTCTAATCCAGAAATTATACTTAGCACCGTCCATTGCAAAAGAATTCTTAATAGTGAAACCACTTTGCTTCAAAGCTGAATTGTATTCTAAAGGCTCATCCAAATGTATTGGCATCAATCCAGTTATAATTTCTGAACCGATACTAGGTAGCGGAAATTCATCGTGTTTGATCAACATCTTATGATCGAAATCTTTTGGCTTGCTCATATTGGCATACCAACGGTCAAACGATACTACCCCGCCATTTAGAGCTACAAAGTAGTCCTTATTTTGAAGAGTTTTATCACCACTAAGGACTTTATCAATGTGAATAGTTGCTTTCGTATAAGCCATATTCTTAGGACTTTGCATCTTTTCTAAATTGACAACAGTTCCTTTAATTAAGGCTTGATTGTGATTTTTCAACTGATTCAAAGTCGTCCCTACGTATGTCGATTCATCCTTTAGTCCGTCACTTTCAATCACATCAGCATCCGCAATTTCTTTTTTCCAAGCTTGTTTATTTTTTTCTAATAATTGAGCTTGTTTCGATTGTCTGGATTGGTCCTCTTGCATTGACTTCATACTACACGCAGATAACGGTAGTATAACGCCTAATGCCACCAAAATAAGTAATATTTTTTTCATCGGTCATCCCCTCGTCTCAATTATCGCATGTCTGAGATAACCGTTGTACCTCAATTATTTCATATTAATAATTAGTCTTTTCATGAAAAAAGTATCAAATACTAACTATGTGATATCTAAAATCTAAACTATTTAAAAATTTCTTCAAATCATCCATTCCAATAAACATCGTTTTGGTATTATCATTTGGATGAAAGGTCAACGGAATATCACTAACAATATCTTTTTCAAAATAAACTTGGACATCTTTTTGAGTATTATTCAATAAACCAAAAATGGAAACAAACCCAGGTTTCAAGCCTAATTTTTCCATTAAGAGATTTTCAGATGCGAACTTCAGATGCTTTTCCCCGATAATTTCTGCGAATTCCTTCATATTTAGTCTTTTATCGTCGCCCATAAAGACTAAATAGTAGCGCCGTTTCTTATTATCAGTCAAAAAAAGCGACTTAGTCCGAATACCGACCTTACCTTCAATATACTTATCAGCCTCTTCAGTCGTATAAACCGCTGGATGTTCTACCATATCATAAGAGATATTTAACTCATCTAATTTTGCTTTCACTTTTTCATAAGGTGTCATATTTTGCCTTCTTGTAGTCATTTACTTTTATTCTAACAAAGGTCATTGCTAGATGGCGGCATTTGCAATTAATTCCACATAAACAAAAAATAACATCCATTTAGATTTTTGGTCATAAGAAACAGACTCATTATATCTGAATGGATGCTATTAATTTTTCTGAAGTTACTTATATAAAGATAGAAATCACTATCTAGTCCGGAATAGCAAAGAAAATTGGTTCAGTAGTGAAATTATTCTTAG
>NZ_AZDO01000097.1 GCF_001435505.1 Companilactobacillus futsaii JCM 17355
TGACAAGGCAGAGTGCATTCCAGCCAAATTTTCTTTGCTATGGAGGACGGAATATTTAACCAAATCTAATGGTCTTTTTTGTAGTCCAAATATTGCTTCTTAACTTGTTTCAAATCACTCAAGTCTAATTTTTGATTGACTTCATCAGTCATTCGTTGCTTAGTATCTTCATCCCAATCATAAAACTTACTCATATAATCGATGACGGGAGTCTTGATGCTCTTCATGTGAGAGATATCGAATAACATTTGACTACTACGACGAAGTAAGTAATCGATAGGGTGCTCGACCATTTCATTTTGTAAACCGTAATTTAACATGGCCCAATCGATTCTTGGTAAACGTGCCTTGGTTTTAGTTTCAGGTAATAGTTTATAGACGGCACGTACATTGGATCCAAAGCGTTGGACTAATTTTTCAGCTTCGTCACGCTCTAAATCATAATTTATGATACCTTCATGGACTTCCTTGTCGAAGAATTCCATCCAATATTTACCGCCACCCACGTCACCGCCGGATAAAGTTAAGTCTTTTGTCTGAGTAGGCAAGAATTCGTAGTCACTTTCGAGGTCTAGCTGCTTAGCTACCCGCTCAACAATTTTTTCGGCCATTTTGCGGTAACCAGTTAATTTACCACCGGCAATCGAAAGCAGTCCGGATTTTGATTGGAAAATTTCATCTTTACGAGAAATTTCTGAAGGAGATTTGCCTTCTTCTTGAATTAGTGGTCTAACTCCAGACCAGCCACTTTCGACATCTTCAGGAGTGAGAAATTCGGGGAGATCAAACATTTGATTAGCAGCCGCTAAAATATAAGTAACGTCAGTAGCAGTGATGCTAGGTTCTTTTGGATCTTTTGTCCAAGTAGTATCAGTCGTTCCAATGTAAGTTTTACCTTCACGAGGAATGGCAAACATCATTCTGTCATCATGAAAAGGCGTGTCGAAGTAAATGGAATTAGAAATTGGAAATTTATCATGGTCAATGACTAGGTGAACACCCTTAGTTAAGTGCAAGTGTTTGCCGGTATTAGAGTGGTCCATTTCTCTGATGTTATCGACCCAAGGACCAGTAGCGTTAATAACTTTTTTAGCATGAATTTCACCAGTTTTTTCAGTAATGAGATCTTTGAAAATAACTCCGCAAATTTTGTCGTCGGCGTCATATAAAAGACCGGTGACTTTAATGTAATTGGCAACTAGAGCACCTAAATCATTGGCTTTTTTGAGAACTTCCAAGGTTAAACGTGCATCGTCGGTGCGATATTCAACATAAACACCGGAACCTTTTAATCCCTCTGCTTTAATGTAAGGTTCACGTTCTAACGTATCGTGTGAATTTAACATATACTTACGCTCTGAATGTTTTACTTCGGCTAGTCGGTCATAGACATCCAAACCAATAGCAGTAGTAAAAGGTCCGAAGGTTCCATCTTCATAAAAGGGTAGCATCATTTTTAGAGGTGTTGTGACATGTGGGGCGTTGTTATAAACGATAGCACGTTCACTACCGACTTCATGAACTTCTTTGACGGCCGCTTGTTTTAAATATCGTAATCCTCCATGGACTAGTTTGGTTGAACGACTAGAAGTTCCAGAAGCAAAGTCACGCATTTCTAACAAACCTGTTTTGAGATTACGGGATTGTGCATCAAGTGCGATTCCACTACCAGTAATACCTCCACCGATAATCAGTAAATCTAAGACTTGATCTTGCATATTTTGTAAATTAGATGATCTGGTTTTATCTGAAAATTCTGACATGATATTCCTCCTCGTTTTAAGAAAGCCTACTTAGTTAAATACATTCTAATAAAATTCAGAACAAGTTGAAAGCGATTTACATGACGATTTTGTCGTTGTGAATGTGTTTTTGAAATTCGAGATAATAATTATTAAATAAATCGTCAGTTTGTTTTAGTAGCATCGATTTAGGGAAGTAGAAGCGTTGATCTCCTAAAATTTTTCCTGTTAAAGCATTGACTAGTCGACTGACGGTAGAAAGCTCGATTAAAGAGCCGTCATCTTGCATGATTTCAATTTGGGTGCGACTCTTGTTGGAATTAGGATTGTAAACATCATAAGGCAAGTCAAAACTAGAATTAGTAGCTGTGTAGTATTTTTTATCAAAACCAGCATTTTCAACAATTTGAGCTAATTCAGGTAAGAAATGCTTAGTCTTATTGTCATACTCTGACGATTTGAATGGCTTACGCGAAAGGAAGCGATAGGATAAGTCTTTAAGAATTTCATCAGGATAACTTTGCCAAAGCGTGAAATAAGTATTGAGAATGCCATCGTCTAACAGTAAGTAATCATCAATCGTCACTTTATCTTCAAAGAATGGCACTAACAAACTAGGCATTTCAAAGTCGCGCATATGATTGTGTTCAAATAAATCTTTTGCTCGTTGCAATAATTTAGTCAAAACAACTTCCATACCACGAGATACTGGATGAAAATAAATTTGTTGATACATTTGGAAACGACAGAGTACATAATCTTCAACAGCGTGCATTCCATCATTGTCAAAAGCAATTCCACCTTTATAAGGACGCATGACTCGCAATATTCTCGTTAAGTCAAACATCCCATATTTAGTTCCAGTGAAGTAAGCATCACGTAATAAGTAATCCATTCGATCGGCATCGATTTGGCTAGAAATCATTTGGACAACTTGAGGATTAGGATAAGTATGAGCAATGACGCTGGCAACTTTTTCTGGGAAGTCTTCACTGACTTGTCGGAGGACTTGATTGATTTCAGTCTCTTTAGAAGTGATGATTTTTTGAGTCCACATTTCATGGTCAGTATTGAAGATATGTTCAAAAGTATGTGAATAAGCACCGTGACCAACATCATGCAACAAAGCCGCACATAAGGCCACTAGGCGTTCATCGTCATTCCACAATCCATCGCCGGGTTTTTTAGAAGGATAATTTCTTTGAAAGTTATCACAAATTTGACGAGTAATCTCGTAAACACCCATGCAATGAGTAAAACGAGAATGCTCAGCACCTTGGAAAGTAAATGAAGAAGTACCTAATTGCTTGATACGTCGTAAGCGCTGGAATTCTTTGGTGTTGATCAAGTCCAAAATAACTTGATGTTGGACATGAATGTAGTTGTGAATAGGATCACGGAAAACTTTTTCTCGAGGTAACATTTTAATATTTTCTGCCATTATTTTTCCTCCAAGATGACTTTATTTCGCTTGATCAAGCTAGTTAGAGTTTGATTGAAAGCTTTTTGATATGGTTGTGAGTTTTTAACGATAAAAAATTCTTTTTGTGAAATTTGATAATCAGATTTTAAAGCATTGAGAATTCTTTGCTTAGCTTCAGAAATGGAAAAATCAATCTGTAATAAGTTATCGAGATTTTCCATTGCATGAATATCAATGTTTGGATAGTCGAATCGTTGACTTCTAGGGAAATCACCAATTTCGTAAAAGTCTTTCATCAATTGGCTACGTTTCTTTTGGTTACCATTGATACTAATATAGGCCATTACTGCTACAGCATTGCCGACACGACGTTGTGAAATCCCAGCAAACTTTTGGGTATCAATACTAAGATCAAATGTTCCTGGACAATAAGAACGAGATATTTCGCCTGTTTGAATCTTGTCACTAAAAGCTTTTTTCAGTAAAATATACATCTTGTTATAAGCATCGTCGATTAAAAGATTATCCTTATCTGGCAAAAAGAGTGTACAATTTAAAATACCTTTATCGGAAACTACGCCTAAACCGCCAGAATTGCGTAAATAAAATAAGTAGTTTTTAGCTGACAAAAAATCGATTCCACTTTGGAAATTGTTGAGCTGCTTGTCTTGCATTCCTAGGATCACAGTTGATGGCGTGGTCCAAAAGTGAATGACTGGTTGACTAGTCTCGGAGACAAATTTTAAAATAGCCCCAGTATCAGAAAAGGGCACAAGTAAATCTTTGGTTGAGCTAATTTGTTGATCATATAATATAATAGTATTGTTCACTTAATCACTTCTTTTAATTAATTAATATAATTTTATCATGTAGAGGCGGGAGTTATTGGAAAATAATAGTTTTGACATCAATGTCGAATTAAATATAGAAACTTTGCAGTCAGGAGAATTGACCCACACGAAGATTTCTGAACCAGGTAAATTTATTCAAATTGGCGATTCGATTTATTTACGGTTCAATGAAAGTTTAGATAATAATGACAAAGCGTCGATTTTAGTTAAAGTGACTGACAGTGGTGAAATTCATGTTAAACGAGTCGCTAAGTCAACTGACTTGGCATCACTGTTGTATTTTACACATCAAAAACATAACACCGGTCATTTGGAAACAGAATATGGAGTCTTACCATTGGCAACTTATACTAAGGATTCTAAAGTTGAAATTGTTAATAATCCACTTTCTGGTAAAATAAACATTGATTATGACTTGATTTACGATGATAATGTGATAGGGAATTATAAGTTTAGATTGATTTTTAATGCTTAGGTCTATATCATTATAAGTAAGACGCTGCGAAAGGACGTGTACACGTTTGAAGTTTGATAAATTCAAGGATCAAAATAAAGACGAGCTCTCATTGATTGAGGTTGCCTATGAGATTCTCAACAACAATAATAAAGAAGTAATGAATTTCTCAGATATCGTTAACGAAATGCAAGACTATTTAGGTAAGTCTGACGAAGATATCAAGAGAGCACTTCCACAATTCTATACAGATTTGAATAATGATGGAAGTTTTCTTTCACTCGGCGAAAATGTTTGGGGTCTACGTAAGTGGTATCCATATGATTCAGTCGATGAAGAAGTAAATCACCCTGAGGATAATGGTACTGAAAATGCTCATAAAGCTGCTCAAAAGGTTAATGCCTTCTTGAGTGAAGATGATGACGACGATGATGTTGTTGATTATGATGATGACAGTGACCTAAATGTATCTGATATGGATGATGACGATGACAGTGATGGTTCATCAAATAATGGTCCCGACTTGTCTAAGTTCACTAATTCAGATTTAACATCAGTTGATGATGACGATGACGATGAACATGACGATTCATTGGAAGACGGTATTGAAGGACAATTATCAGAATTTGATGCTGATGATGACGACGAAGATATCGATTTGTCTGACCAAGATGATGACGATGATGATGACGACGAAGAATAGTTAAAAAAATAATAGTTAAATTTTCGAATTAAAAGTTTGACGACTCGAACATATCACGGTATTATATAGTTCGGGCTCTATTAGATAGACAAATTCAAGTTCCCTGTTCATGTTGAATAGGGGACTTTTTTATTTTTGCGAGTAAGAAATCCCTAGAATTAGTATGTGGAGGAAGTTATGACTAAATACATTTTTATTACAGGTGGAGTTGTTTCATCATTAGGTAAGGGAATTGTTGCCGCATCCCTTGGTAGACTATTAAAGAATCGCGGCCTTAAGGTTACAATGCAAAAATTCGATCCTTATATTAATGTGGATCCTGGTACTATGAGTCCATACCAACACGGTGAAGTTTTTGTTACTAACGATGGTACAGAAACTGATCTTGATCTTGGACATTATGAAAGATTTATCGATAACGATTTGAACAAATATTCAAATGTTACTACTGGTAAGATTTATTCCGAAGTAATTCGTCGCGAACGTCGTGGTGATTACAACGGTGCAACTGTGCAAGTTATTCCACATATTACAGATATGATCAAACAAAAGATTATGCGTGCTGCTACAACTACTGATTCAGATGTTATTATTACTGAAGTTGGTGGTACTGTTGGTGATATTGAATCACAACCATACTTAGAAGCATTGCGTCAAATGAAGG
Source organism: Companilactobacillus futsaii JCM 17355 (assembly GCF_001435505.1). Classification (GTDB taxonomy): domain Bacteria; phylum Bacillota; class Bacilli; order Lactobacillales; family Lactobacillaceae; genus Companilactobacillus; species Companilactobacillus futsaii. The sequence goes on from NZ_AZDO01000097.1 coordinate 5,838, forward strand.
CCGAAGTTGGTTCAGAAAACGTTGTTTATATTCATACATCACTAGTTCCTTACTTGAAAGCTGCTGGCGAAATGAAGACAAAGCCAACACAACACAGTGTTAAAGAATTACGTGGAATTGGTATTCAACCTAATATCTTAGTTGTTAGAACAGAAATGCCAATGCCACAAAGCATGAAAGATAAGATTGCTTCATTCTGTGACGTTGACTCAGAAGCTGTGATTGAATCACGTGATGCAAGTTCACTTTACGACGTTCCTTTGAACTTACAAGCTCAAAACTTTGATGATATCGTATGTCGTTACTTGCACTTAGAAACAAAACCTGCTGATATGGAACAATGGAACAAGTTGGTTAACCGTGTTCACAACTTGAAACATAAGACAAAGATCACAATGGTTGGTAAATATACAAAATTACAAGATGCATATATTTCTGTTACAGAAGCACTTCGTTCAGCCGGATATGCTTATAATTCAGAAATCGAAATTGAAAAAATTTCAGCTGATTTGATCAATGATGACAATGTTGCTGACTATTTGAAGGATTCAGATGGTATCCTAGTACCAGGTGGTTTTGGTAGCCGTGGACTAGAAGGTATGATTGCTGCCATTAAGTATGCTCGTGAAAACGACGTACCATATCTTGGACTATGTCTAGGTATGCAAATGGCAAGTATTGAATTTGCTAGAGACGTTGCTGGTATCAAAGATGCAACAACTGGTGAAATCGATGAAAATGCTGCTAATAAGATTATTGACATTATGGCAGACAAAAAAGATGTCGAAGATCGTGGAGGTACTTTACGTTTAGGGTCATATCCATGTAAACTAAAACCTGGTACTAAAACAGCTGCTGCTTACGATAATCAATCAGTTATCCAAGAAAGACATCGTCACAGATACGAATTCAATAATGAATACCGTAAACAATTCGAAGATCTTGGCTTAGTATTCTCAGGTGTTTCACCAGACAATCACTTAGTTGAAGTAATTGAAATCCCTGAAAACAAGTTCTTCGTTGCTGCTCAATACCATCCAGAATTCTTGTCAAGACCAACTAAACCAGAAGGACTATTCAAAGCCTTCATCGGTGCAGCTTCTGGCCTTGAAGAAGACGATATTTAGTCTTTCTTAGTAGTCAAAAATAGTTAGGAAAAAGCTTATGCAAAAACTTGTAATCAACGGTGGAAAGAAATTGTCGGGTGAAGTGACAATCGGTGGTGCCAAAAACAGCACTGTAGCTTTGATACCAGCGGCCATTTTATCCGATACACCTGTAGTATTAGATTCTGTTCCACAAATTAGAGATGTAAAAAATTTACGTTCTATTTTGAAAGATATGAACGTTACTTCAGAAATGAATAATGATGTATTGCGAATTGATCCGACAAAGATCCAATTTGCTGAATTACCAAGTGGTAAAGTTAGCAGTTTGCGAGCCTCATATTATTTTATGGGTGCAATGCTGGGACGATTCGGTAAAGCTGTAGTCGGATTTCCCGGTGGTGACGATATTGGACCACGTCCTATTGATCAACATATCAAGGGATTTGAAGCATTAGGTGCACACGTTGAGAACAAACATGGGCAAATCATTATCACAACTCCTGAAGAAGGGTTGAAGGGAGCCAAAATCTTTTTAGATATGGTTTCAGTTGGGGCAACAATCAATGTTATTTTGGCAGCCGTTAAGGCTAAAGGAACAACTGTGATTGAAAATGCCGCAAAAGAACCAGAAATTATCGATTTAGCAACTTTCTTAAACAACATGGGTGCTGTTATCCGTGGTGTCGGAACGGAAACTATCCGTATCGAAGGTGTGGATACATTACGTTCTAACAATGCTCATACGATTATTCCTGATCGAATTGAAGCTGGAACTTATTTGAGTTTAGCCGCTGCTTGTGGTGGTGGCATCTTGGTTAAGAATATCATTAGTGAACATTTGGATGCCTTTTTGGCAAAACTTGATGAAATGGGCGTTAATTTGGAAGTTGGCGAAGACAGTATTTATGTCAAACCTTCTCCTGAACTAAAAGCTGTAAACATTAAAACTATGCCATATCCAGGTTTTGCGACAGATTTGCAACAACCAATTACGCCTTTGTTAATGCAAGCCAATGGTGATGCAATGATTATTGACACGATTTATCCTAAGCGAGTAAAACACATTGCTCAATTAACAAAAATGGGTGCCAATATTACTAGTGAAAATGATTTGATCTTCGTTCACGGAGGTGCCAAATTAAAAGGTGCTAATGTGTCAGCGGATGAAATCAGAGCTGGTGCTTGTTTAATGATTGCCGGACTATTAGCTCAAGGGCAAACAGTCATCAATCATGCAGAAAATATTCTACGTGGTTACGATCAAGTCGTTTGGAAATTGCATTGCTTAGGAGCAGACGTTAAATTAATTGGTGAAGATGATTTAGTAGAATCTTGACATTGATGTATTAACCTGATAAATTTATTTATATTAAATACAGAGAGGAAGTGCGCCGTTGAGAAAATAAGTTTGAGTTTTAAATTATACAAATATAGAAATATATGGTGTAGTTTAGCTCGGCTTAAATTCTCAACAGTGCTTCCTGTAAAAAGGGAGGACGCTGTTTAGCGTTCTTTTTTTGTGCGCCTAAGTCGACTGACTGACACCTTGTGAGGTGTTGTTTTATGGGAACAATTCAAATAGAAAATGTTAGTTTTAAATATGATCAGATGATGGACAACTTGTTCGATTCGCTAAATTTAAAAATAGATGAGAGTTGGAAACTTGGATTAATAGGTCGCAATGGTCGTGGCAAGACGACTTTGTTGAAAATGTTATTAGGCCAATTGAAATACAGCGGACAAATAATTTCTAATTTGAATTTTTATTATTATCCACAGACAGTTGTTAACAAAGATTTACTAACTGTCGAGGTGGTAAAAGAAATTACGCAATTAGAAGACTATGAGCTTTGGAAAATAGAAGTTGAGCTGGATAAATTAAAAGTCGATCCAAATGTTTTTCAGCAACAATTTTCAACTTTAAGTCCAGGAGAAAGAACAAAAGTTTTATTGGCGATTATGTTTGTCGATGAATCAGGCTTTCAATTGATTGATGAACCGACTAACCACTTAGATATTGAAGGTCGCCAAATTGTCGCTGATTATTTAAAGAGCAAAAAGGGTTTTATCGTTATTTCCCACGATAAGAGTTTCTTGAATTCGGTGATCGATCACGTTATTTCCATCAATCGTAGTGACGTTTCGGTGTACAAAGGCAATTTTGATACGTGGCAAGCACAGTGGGAATTAAAAAATCAGACTGAAGCAGAAGAAAAGGAACAATTACAAAAGGACATTAATCGTCTACATGAGACTGCGGTTAAACGTGAAAATTGGTCGCGTCAAACGGAAGCCCATAAAAATCGCAAGCAGTATCATGAAAAGGTTCATCTTGATAAAGGTTTTATTGGTACGAAAGCTGCAAAGATGATGAAGAAGGCCAAAACTGCTGAGAATCGTGTTAATACGGCAATCGATGAGAAAAAGAAATTGTTGAAAAATATCGAAATAGAAGCGCATATACAATTAAATTACGAAAAAAAGAATCATCCTGATTTATTTGTTCAAGTAGAAAATCTAACTTTAAGACATGATAAGATCGTAACCCCAGAGGTAAGTTTTAAGGTTAAACGTGATCATGTTGTAGCGCTTGTCGGACCTAATGGTATCGGTAAGACGACCATCTTTAGACAAATTCTTGGGATATCACAGCCTTTTACGCAAGATGGCAATATTCGAGTGGCAAACAATTTAAAAATCTCTTATTTGCGACAGGATAACGAATTAGAGGGCACTATTAGGCAATTGACAGAGCAAAAACAAATTAATTCTGAATTAGTTTTCTCAAATTTACGAAAATTGGGGTTTGAACGTCATCTTTTTGAGCAGCCTGTGGAAAAGATGAGTCAAGGTCAGCGTCGTAAAGTAGCCTTAGCTTTGAGTTTATCTGAAGTCGCTAACTTGTATTTTTGGGATGAGCCACTGAATTATTTGGATGTTATTACGAGACAACAAGTTATAGCCGCTATCCAAAAACAGCATCCGACTATGCTTTTGATCGACCATGATCAAGATTTGATAGATGCAGTTTCTAGTGTAAAAGTCAATTTGCATCATTAGAATTGTGTTGAATAATTAGCTAACTCATGATATTATTAGACACTGTTAGTAATTTAATCTATATTTCTGTAAAAGATTTATGGCAAAGGAGCGACATAGAATGAAACAAGGAATTCATCCAGAGTACCGCCAAGTTGTATTTATGGATTCATCAACAGGTAAGAAGTTCTTAGCTGGTTCAACAATGAACTCAAAAGAAACAACTGACTATGAAGGTACAGAATACCCATTAATTCGTGTTGAAATCTCATCAGATTCACATCCTTTCTATACTGGTAAACAAAAGTTTGCTCAAGCAGATGGACGTATCGATCGTTTCAACAAGAAATATGGCTTGCAAAACAAGTAAAAAAAAGTCATCCAAAACGGATGGCTTATTTTTTTGCGCTTGTATTCTTTTTTCTTGATTTCAAATGTGTAAAGACCCAAGTGAAATTGATCAGGGCCAAAAAGCTAGTACTCAAGAACACAGCTGAATAACTGAGGACACTGGAAATCGATGAACCAAGTAGTGGTCCACAGACATTACCAACTGATTGGAAGGACTGGTTGTAACCGAAGACTCTTCCGGTATATTTGGCATCAGTGTATTTAGCTAAAATCGTTTGAACTTGTGGAACTAGACAGGCATCGGAGATACCGACCAAGAATCGTAAAATTGCTAGTTGCCAGACGTTAGTTACAAACGCTTGTGGGATGTAGACTAAGACGGCAAAAATCAAACCACCGATCAAGATCTTTCCAGTCCCGATTTTATCGCCTAAAGCCCCAAATCTAGGGGCAGCGATAATATTAGCAATCCCGGGCATTGCCGCTACAACTCCAGCTACTAAAGTAACTTGACTAGAGTCGTGCATCAACTGTTTGACGTACAAACTGATGATAGGATTGATCGAGTTATTTGAAGTTTGGATGATCATCGTAGTGACGAACATTGCCAAAATCAAATTGGGATTTTTCAACTTGTGGAAAATTTCTTTAGTCGATTCTTCATCTTCTTTAGAAACTGGTTTGAAATCTTCCTTAATAAAGATCGTGACTAAAATAAATGCTATGAATAGCAATGAACCAGTTATCATAAAGGGAATTCGATAACCGAAGTATTGAGCGATAACACCACCAACCAATGGACCCAACAAAGTACCAGAAATAACTCCAGTATTCAAAGTGCCTAAGGCTTTTCCACTTTCAGATCTAGGAGCTGTGGAGGCAATTAAGGTGTTGGAATTACTAACGAATCCAGAAAAGACACCTTGTAGGAGTCTTAAGACAACTAATTGCCAAGGGGCAGTTACGAAGGCCTGTAGGAAAATAACAATGGCCATACCAAGCGATGCTCGAATCAACATCAACTTGCGACCTTTTCTATCAGCTATCTTGCCCCAAATAGGGGAGATGATCGCCATGACGAGAAATGTCGATGAAAAGGCGATACCATTCCAGATAACGAGCTGACTTTTTGTGAAATTACCTAACTGGTTAATGTATAATGGCATAAAGGGTGTTATCATACTAAAGCCAATACCTGATACAAAGGTACTGAACCAAAGAACAATCAGATTTTTCTTCCAATAATTGTTCGGCTGCTCAGAATCATTCGTATTAGATGACATATACATCAAATCCTTTCTAAGTATCTTAGTATACTCTTTTTATGTAGAATCATATAAAATTATTTTTTTAAAATTGGGGAAGTATATTCATGAAGATGAAGTTAAAAGAAGTTTACTCCGCATTAAAAATTGAAGCTGACAACATTAAAGATGTTGAAATCACAGGAGTTTGCTTCGACAGTCGTAAAGCTAAAAAAGGTGATCTATTCTTTCCATTGCAAGGACAACGTGATGGACATGAGTTTATTAATAGCGCCATAGAAAACGGAGTTAGCGCAACTATTTGGCAAAGTGATCACGAGATTCCAAATGACGATATTTCTTATGTGGTAGTTGAAAATGTTTCAGCAGCCTTTGAGACATTGGCTAAATATTACTTGAATAAAGTTAATCCTAAGGTTATTGCCGTTACTGGCAGCAATGGTAAAACAACGACTAAAGATATGATTGCTAAAGTTTTGAGTACTAGCAATAATGTCGCTAAGACGCCACAAAACTTTAACAATGAAATTGGAGTTCCATTTACGATTTTGAACATGCCAATCAACACGGAAGTATTAGTAGTAGAAATGGGGATGGATCGCCCTGGTCAAATCAATCATTTAAGCAGTATCGCTAATCCAGATATTTCTGTCATCACAATGATTGGAGAAGCCCACATTGAATTTTTCGGTACACGAGATAAAATTGCCGATGCCAAAATGGAGATTACAAATCATCTACAAGAGGACGGAACTTTTGTTTATAACGGGGATGAACCCTTATTATTAGAACGAGCAAAGAATGTTGAACAAAATCAATTGACCTTTGGAAGTCATGATTCTAATGATTTGTATGCTACTAAAATTATTCCGGGCAAGACTACGACTAAGTTTTACACAAACAAGTGGCCTGACTTAGAATTCGAAATTCCGATGATGGGCGAATACAATGTCAATAATGCTTTGGCAGCTTTGTTAGTTGGACGTGCTTCTCACATTAAACCTAACGCTATGCAAAAGGCATTGCAGGACTTATTTGTAACTGAAAATCGTACCGAATGGCTTAAAGCTAAAAATGGTGCTGACATTTTGAGTGATGTGTATAACTCAAATCCAACAGCTGCAATTGAAGTTTTGCACAGCTTAAAAGAAATCCCTACAGGTCGTAAACTGATTGTTTTAGGTGACATGTTGGAACTTGGCGATGCAGCGAAGAGATTACATGAATCGTTAGCAGACCATATCGATCCTAAGGATTTTGCAAAAGTTTATTTAGTTGGTCCAGAAATGAAGTATTTACGTGACAAATTAAATGCGAAATATTCTGCTGATGATTTACTTTGGTATAGTCAAGACCAATTGGCTGATTTGACAAAAGATTTGCAAAAAGAGTTAACATCAAATGACACTGTCTTGTTAAAGGCTAGTCATGGAATTCATTTAGAAAACGTTTTACATGATTTAATGTAGTAGTTGTCATTTGAGTTTGTGTAAAAAACGTGGTAAAGTAGTCAAATTGTTATTTATCGTGTTTTAAAAAATGGAGGACATTTGTGAAATTTAAAGAATTAGATTTAGATCCCAGATTATTGAGTGCCGTAGACGAAGCCGGTTTTGAAGAAACTACACCTATTCAAGCTCAAACTATTCCACTAGTTATGACTGGCGCTGACGTTATCGGACAAGCTCAAACTGGTACAGGTAAGACGGCAGCCTTTGGCTTACCATTGCTAAATGCCGTTGATACTCAATCTAGCGATATTCAAGCATTGATTATCTCACCAACTAGAGAATTAGCTATCCAAACACAAGAAGAATTGTATCGTTTGGGTAAGGAAAAGAAAGTTAAGGTTCAAAGTGTTTACGGTGGTTCTGATATTAGACGCCAAATCCGTTCACTGAAGAATCATCCTCAAATTGTCGTTGGTACACCGGGTAGAATGCTCGATCATATCAACCGTCACACTTTGAAGTTGCACAACGTTAAAACAGTTGTCCTTGATGAAGCTGATGAAATGCTAGATATGGGATTCGTTGAAGATATTGAAAGTATTCTTTCTAACGTTCCTAACAAGCACCAAACATTGTTGTTCTCAGCTACAATGCCAAAACCTATCATGAAGATTGCTGATAAGTTTATGAATGATCCAGAAGTAGTTAAGATCAAATCAAAAGAGTTAACTGCTGATAAGATCGAACAATATTTTGTTAAAGCTAAAGATTATGAGAAATTTGACTTGATGACTCGTTTATTCGATGTTCAAGCACCAGAACTAGCATTGATCTTTGGTCGTACTAAGAGACGTGTTGATGAGTTAACTCGTGGATTACAAGCTCGTGGTTACAATGCTGAAGGTATCCACGGTGATTTGTCACAAGACAAACGTACTAGCGTATTGCGTAAGTTCAAGGCTGGTAAGTTGGACTTCTTAGTTGCTACTGATGTGGCTGCTAGAGGTTTGGATATTTCAGGTGTATCACACGTTTACAACTATGATATTCCTCAAGATCCTGATAGTTACGTTCACCGTATTGGTCGTACAGGACGTGCCGGACATTCTGGTGTGTCAGTAACTTTTGTTACACCTAACGAAATGGGTTACTTACGTACAATTGAAAACTTAACTAAGAAACGTATGGAACCACTTGCTCCACCTACTGATAAAGAAGTTCTTAAGGGACAACTTGAATCAGTTAAGCAAGATATCAAGGATACTTTGGAACATGACAAACACCTTGATCGTTTCGATTCAGCCGTTCAAGAATTACTTGCTGAATACTCACCAGAAGACATTGCTCGTATTTTCTTGAGTGAATCAATTAAGGATGCCGAGACAGTTCCTGTTAAAATTGCTCCTGAAAGACCACTTCCATCAAGAAAGGTTAGTCACAGCCGTTCTGGTCATGGCCGTCGTGGTAGATATAACGGTCACCGTGGTGGTAACAATAATCACCATCGTCGTCGCAACAATGATCGTCGTGATGACAAAAAAGGTGGCAAGCGTCGTGAAAATGATAATAAACGTCATGGTCGCAGCAAGAAGTCATTCAAGATCAGAACTAATCTAGAAAAATAATTAATTAAATAAAATTAGACAAGGTAAATTATTTTACTTTGTCTTTTTTTGTACAGTAAAATGAGACTAAGGGATTTATGGATAATTTCTAAGGCTTGTAAAGTAAGTTAATAATGCTATGATTTAGGCTTAGGTTACACGAGTCAGTAATTTGTCGCACTTTTTTGTTAATTTGAACTGCAAAAAAATTATTTTCATGAAATAATTTAGCTGTTCTTGAAAAATGGAAGGAAGGTTACGCATGATCAAAGGATTAGGTATCGATATTGCTGAAATTAGTCGAGTTAAGCAAATTTATGGTCGCCATCCCAGATTTTTGGAAAAAATTTTAAATACTGATGAAATTGAAGTTTTTAATTCTCTCAATACTGAAAAAGCTAAGATGACTTATTTGACGGGTCGTTTTTCTGTAAAGGAAGCGTTCACTAAAGCTATGGGAACCGGTTTAGTCGGCATCGGTTTTCATGATTTGAGCGTTTTGAATTATCCATCGGGTCAACCATTTATTAAGACAGAGCTCTTTAAAGGTAATATTCATGTCTCAATTTCAGATACAGACGAACTAGTAATAACAGAGGTTATTCTAGAGGAGGAAGAAAAATAATGTTGCCATCAATTCATCGTCCCGCTTATGTTGAAGTGGATTTGGGAAAGTTAAAGACAAATCTTCAAAATGAATTAAATTCAGTACCAAAGGGTACTAAAGTGTTTGCAGTCGTAAAAGCTAATGCCTATGGACACGGATTAGTTAAAGTCGCCAAAAGTGAAATTGAATTCGGTGCAAGTGGATTGTGCGTTGCTACTTTAGACGAAGCTCTAGAAATCCGTAATAGTGGCGTAGAAGCCCCTATTTTAGTTCTAGGTATAATTCCTGTCGAATACGCTAAAGTCGCCGCACAAGCCAATATTTCGGTGACTGTGGGTGATTTAGACTGGTTGAAGGTCGCTGTGCAAATAAGAACGACTAATTTACGAGTTCATTTAGGGATCGACAGTGGCATGGGCCGAATCGGTTTTCAAACTAAAGACGATTTGATCTCTGCTTGTAATTTCTTGAATGAGCACCAGGAAGCCTTTATTCCAGAAGGATTGTTTACCCATTTTGCTACGGCTGACAGTCCTGATGAAAACTACTTTGAAAAGCAAGTCCAACGTTTCAAAGAAATGTCGACAGGCTTACCAACAAAATTCACATATGTACACTGTGCTAACTCAGCTACAGCCTTGTGGCACAAAGATTTAGCCATTAATATGGTCAGATATGGAATTGCCTTGTACGGCTTGAATCCATCACAAACTGACATTACATCCTTGCCATACAAATTAGAACCAGCTTTAAGCTTGTATTCAGAACTAGTTTTCGTTAAGAAAATAAAAGCTGGTCAAAGCGTTGGTTATGGGGCAACTTACACTGCCAAAGAAGACGAGTGGATTGGAACTGTTCCAATAGGATATGCTGACGGTTGGTTGAGAAGAATGCAAGGCAGTGACGTTTTGATCAATGGACAACGTTGTCAAAATGTTGGTCGAATTTGTATGGATCAGTTCATGGTCAGGTTGCCAAAAGAATTACCAGTTGGAACTAAAGTAACCATTTTAGGCAAAGATGGTGATCAAGAAATTACCGCAACTGATGCCGCAAAATATGCTGGAACAATTAATTACGAAATACTTTGCAGTTTGAGTGAAAGATTGCCTCGAGTTTATAAGAAATAATTTTTTGGTTAGTGTGAAGCTGCCGTCGTCCGTTCGGCCCTGGAAAATTGCTGGAATGCACTCGTCCTTGTCAAGTTGACATTTTTTTGATTCAAATAATATAAC
>NZ_AZDO01000098.1 GCF_001435505.1 Companilactobacillus futsaii JCM 17355
TTTATGGAAAATATTAAGTTTTAAAAAATGTTCGGTTATTTCTTGCAATCTGCCTTATTAAAACAATGGTATGACGAAGATAATTGTGTCGACCCATTGGGTACAGCCGGTCACTTTGGCCACCGTGCTGCTTTAATTTATGCTGGTCCTAACGTTGGCCTTGGAATCAACGCTAAAAACTCTGCATTTGAGGCTGATTGGAATGTTGATAACATCTCCGCTCAAAAACAACTTTACAATTATACTGGTACAAATCCTAATACTAAGTTTATTTCTAAAGATGCTGTTCAATAAACTCAATCTTAATAAACTCGTCGTAGACAACTTCTACTTCGAGTTTATTTTTTTGGGATTCTTTTTGAGATCATCACTTGATCTAATTCTAATAAAATTGATGAGGTTAAATTAGTATCTGTAATCAAATGAATTTTTCAGTCGTATTTTTATTTACAAGTAGAATTATACATTCCATTATTTTGTAAGTGCATCCAAGTTTGAAAAAAATTATTTTCAAAAAGTGGGTAATTTATTATCAAGTCAAATCTAGTAGCTTTTTTGAATTCCGGAATCATTCCTTTATATATAAATCACTTTTAAATTTTTATCTAAAGATACTGATATAACAACATCCATTGATATTTTATCCATGTATACCTTTCAGATTAGAAAACATTTTTTTATACATTATGACCATTTTTATATCCAAAACGTACCTATAATACGAGTTGTAAAGCAAATAACAAGACAAAGATTTTATAGATATATACATACAGAACTGCGAGGGATATATTATGACAAAAGAAAACTTAAATAAATTTAACAAAAAATTTATCGTTACTGCCCTTGGTGTAGCAGCTTTAGGTTTCCAACTAATGCAAACTAATAATGTTAAAGCTGACACCGCCGCAGATTCTAAAACTGGCGATGCCGCTTCTGAAGATACTGTTGAAACCAAAGATAGCTCTGTAGCTGATGATTCTAGTATTCAAAAAGATATTGATTCTACTACTGAAACTGACGGAACTGATGGTACAAGTTCGTATAGTAAAACAGATACTGATAATGACCAACAACAAAATGACAATACCGATACTACTATGAAGAATTTAGATACTCAAAGTCAAGATGGCAAATCAAATAGTTCAGAAAATACTGATCAAGATAACAATGATACCAATCAAGAATCTAACGATGTTAATGATGATTCCAATTCTGGGACATCTAATGACGACACAATTGGCAAAAATTCTGAAACTGATACTGAAAGTAACCCCAACACCGATGGTTCCCAAGCAAACGAAGATGTCAATGGTAACCAAGATGCTGATTCACAAGATTCAAATGTAGATACTTCTAATATATTAGTACAGAAACCTACAGCCGATGGAGATGTAAACAATTATAAAGATCCTGTTAAAACTTCTGCTTCAGTTATTGTAACAAATGAGAATGGGACAGCCTCCTCAAAATCTACAGATGACGATAAGAATAGCAGTGTTATTGTATACAACAATTCATCTGTTACTCTAAATTATAAAATTGTTAACACATCAGATCAGAGCACAGGTAACTATGGTACAGATATTCTCTTACCCGCATACAATTGGAATAACAGCATTACAATATCAAAAGATGCTGACCTTACTGAGGCTTTTAAAGATCTCCCTGCAGGAGTTAAAATCACCTATGATACTACTACAGGTGGCAGTAGAATAGCTTATGATGGTACAACAAATGTTGACCCTTCTACGATTAAGGAAATCTATATTGATCCAAATGGCACAAGTATAGAAGCGGGCCAATCCCTTAATATAAATCTCCCTTTAACAAATAATAATACAAGCACTCATCAAAATAACAAGGCAAAAATCGGTGTTTACATTCTTAATCCTTATTACAGATGGGATAATCTTAATATTACATTTAAAAATCAAGATGATAATATTAGCAACGATACTTTCCAAGGCCAATATCCTGCTTATACAGTCAATCAATTAGGTATCTCTTATACAGCAGCGGACCAAGAAATTCAAAATAAAATGCCAATCTATTCAGGTGGCAGTGACATTCAGATTGATAACTTTAATACCTACAATAAAGATTTGCGTGTTGATGCCGACAAAACTGACTTAACCTATGGAGGCGTCACTTATGTCGATCTTGTACATTCAGGTATTACCGAAATAGCAAATAATGATGGTTATTCTGTTCTTTTAAATTCAGATGGATCTCAACAAACAGAATATTCGTATCAAGATTACGGATATGATGCCGGTGTTTCACTTCTTCCAAATTCTAATGATAATGATGATTCTGAAACTAATTCAACTAAAACTATTGGCACTATTTATATCACATTAAGACATGTAATCAATGCTCAAGATGGTACTACTAAAGTCGGTCAAAATTGGACTGCTGCAGACAACCTAACGTCAGTTCAAGATAACGATGACAATGTCCTAACCGGAAATGATGCAATCAGTGCCATAACTACAACAATCAACGACCAAGATGGCGTTCTACAAGATGGCAAAGTCGTTAAAGCTGGTACTTTTGAAGTTACTTACACATACAACTTAAAAGATGGCACAGCTATTACTAAGACCGTTACAGTTACTGCTGATCCAGCAACAAACAATTCTGGTTCATCAAGTTCAAGTTCATCTTCCAGCTCCAATACTTCATCAAATTCAAGTTCCAACAACAGTTCATCAACTACTGACCCAACAGATCCAGTAGTATCTCCTGATTCACCCGACAATATCAATGATCAAGACCGTCTAGTTTCTACTCACCCTGCAGATGGTGTAGTTTCACTTTACAAACTAGACACAACTAAGATTACTAACCGTAGTTTGAACACAGCTTCCGATTGGTACAGTGATAAAGACATGACTTTTGCCGGTGAAACTTATTATCGTGTTGCCACTAACGAATGGGTTAAAGCTTCAAATGTTTATGTTTACCAAAATAAGAGTCAAGTTATTCAAACAAACAATAATCAACAATTAGTTGATTCTAAAGGTAACACTGTAACAAATCGTTCATTGCTTGCTAATACAGCTTGGTACACAGATCGTATCGCAACTATCAATGGCAAGAGTTATTACCGTGTTGCTACCAATGAATTTGTTCCAATTGATGCAGTTACAGTTATGTAATAAAGCAATAAAAATAGAGTCTTCACATAAAAGGGTTCTTTCTTAAGTTAGGTTGGTAGTAATATGCCGTCCTCCATAGCAAAGAAAATTTGGCTGGAACGTAGTGGGCGCGATTTTAAGCTTTTGCATAAACCAAGTGCGCAAAATCTCAAAACTCGGCCTTATTCTAAGCAACAAGTTGCTAAGAATAATTTCACTACTGAGCCAATTTGCTTTGCTATTCCGGACTAAATAGTGATTTTCAATTTTTATAGAATCAAACAAATAAGCATCTATTCAGATAATGACAGCCGTGCGTTGATCGACTATATCTGAATAGATGCTATTTTTTAGTCTGAATCACTTGAAATAAACAATAAATGACGTTTTCCAGTCGGGAGTGGCAGCTTTGTGGATGCTCAGTACTGAAATTTCACTTAGCGATTTATCGCTTAGTGAAAGGTCAAGCTTTAAGACAGTTCCCGGTTCTGGAATTGGCTTAAAGTTGTGCCCAGTACGTTCCAGCATCTACAAAGCAGAACGGATGACGACATCTAACGGTAACCTAACTTAAGAAAGAACCATAAAAGTGAGGACTCTATTTTTTTAACCATTGATCAATTAATATTTCATATTCTGCTATAAGCTGTTCTTGTTCAACGAATTTTCCTAAAGTATTAATGGATTCCATTTCTTGACTTAACACTTCATTCTGAACATAGATTTTTCGCGTTCTTTTTTTATCAATTTTACCAAATCTAATTAACCAATTAAAAATCCTTGTTGGAGTTTGAATACTAAACAATTCAGTATTCAATAGTGTAGAAAGATGATCCGCAATCCTAATTCCATCACTATCTAAATCACCTAAATATGTTAATTTTAATCCTTGTTCATCAACCAAATTCTTCAATAATTCATTATAAGATTCATTAAAATCATTACCAGTTTGATTAATCAATGGCCATTTAGGATGCAATTTATGTAACCAAATAAAGACACCATTATTTTCAATAACAACTGCCTTTTGATTCATCAATTTAAAGCCATGCATTTTCTCAATTTGCCAAGGATTTAAAGTGATTGGTTGTGGTAAATTAGTTTCAAAAATATTAGCACTAACAAATGACATCCCTATCAGTTGCGAACTTAATTCGTTTATCGATTTACCCTTAAAAAAATTCTTCAAAATCCATTGATAATAATTATAAATCATTGGATTTTCACTAGGATCATTCAACGTATGTGCTGTAAAGCCTAAGTTCACAGCTTGTTGACCTCGCGGAGGTAATACTTTATCACTTGAGATGGCATCAAACAAGACGTCTAATTTTTCAGCATCTTTGGGAGCTTTTTTACCTGTCTTATTTTCAAAGAAATCTATATAGTCGCTCATTTTATGCCTTCGTCCAAGTCATTGCTGGTCGAACAATATTTTTATGAAATTTTCCATCATCTTTTTTAGCTGGTGCAATCACATCATAAGCAATATTTTCCACACCGTCAGCTAAAATCTTATTTTGTGCCCCACTAGGCATAGTAGCAATAAAATTAAATCCAAAGTGATCGATAGTCCTAGCAAAAGATTTTGCAGTCTCCGGATCAAGCTTGTCAGCAAACTCATCGAACATAACCATATGTGGTGTATCTGTTCTATTTGAACGATGCAAGACCATCTTAGGAACTAATAATAATGGCAAGACCATTGCTTGAGCTTTTTCAGCACCCGATCCACCTGACTGAACAAATTTATCATCTACAAGTTCAAATTCTCCAGTTTCAGCTTGTTTTCGATGAATCCAAATTTGAAAATCGGACCATTGTCTAATATCCAATAATTGATGAGCTTCTTCTGTAAACAATTCATCATCATCTGCCACTTTACCATCATTGGCCAATCTTTCTAAGCGATTTTGAACTTCCTTCAATAAGGCTGGTCGTTGCGTCAAATGCGTATTACGAGCTTCTTCGATGACTTGTTCATCTATATCCTTAGGGACCAACGAAACCTTTAATTGAATTCCTTGTGATGAATGTACACCGCGTGCCAGCATTTCGTTATAACCATCAATTAAATCATACTGATCTGAGATTTGATGAACCGCTGCTTCCAAATAAGTCATTTGAGCCACTTCATTCCCAGAATTCAATTGTTCAAGTGACCTTTCAACAGCATCTTTATCTTTAGCTATTAAATCCTGTGCTTGATTGATATCAAATGGTACTACTCGTAAATCACCTTGATCGACTGAGCGTTCACGTCGCATTGCACTGGCAATTTTATTATGACCACGATCCTCAAAAATAGTATCCAAAGCATAAGGATCAATTCCATTTTCATTATTAGTATGAATAAGTCTACCAATCTTATCAGATAAATCTCCAAAACTATTATTCCTAATTTCGCTACGATGTTGATTCAAAAAATTCATTGCTTCAGAGACTGTTTCAATTTTAAATCCTTCAATCATATAAGGATTTAAAATTTTTAAATTTGCTTCTGTTTGCGTTGTCAAATCATTCAGAGTTTGAGTAAGTTCTTTTATTATATTATTAATATTTTTAATGTCTGTTTCTACTTTGGTTTTATTAATACCCAAATCTTCTTGTGATTTTTGATATTGATTTAAAGTCTCTTTAGCTTGGGCAACTTTAACATTTAAATCCGGATCAATTACTAATTTGGCAATTTCTTGTCTTAATTTATTTATTTT
This sequence comes from Companilactobacillus futsaii JCM 17355, assembly GCF_001435505.1. Lineage (GTDB taxonomy): Bacteria > Bacillota > Bacilli > Lactobacillales > Lactobacillaceae > Companilactobacillus > Companilactobacillus futsaii. Next base: position 5,855 of record NZ_AZDO01000098.1, read on the forward strand.
GTCATTTTGATCATCTAAATCAAAACCTTTATAGTTTAATTCTAAAATTTCTTTTGTTTCTGAAATTTCTTTTTCTATATTAGAAATATTACTAGTTTGACGTTCAATTTTATTATCTACATCTTTCAAATCATCATTTAATTGCTGTAATTTATCAGCAATATTTTTGATTTTTGACCATAGAGCTTCGTGATTTAAAAATTCTTGTAAATCCGGATTTGTTTCTAATAAGTCTAAACGTTTCTGTTCCAATTCAGCATGGCGAATATTCATTTTAGCAGCACCGGCATTATGTACATCTAAATTATCTTGATGCAATCCTTCTCGAATGCGACCAACAACAGGACCATTAGTCCGTAAATCGATCTTGCCATCCATATTTTCACGTATCTCTGAGACAATCTGGACATCTTCAGTCAAATGCTTTTGATTATTTAAAATATTGTCATAATCTTTTTGTAAATTTTTTATTTTCCTCAAATAATGTTTTAAATCCGTTAACTTGGAACTCAAATCTGATTGGTCAACGATATTTGTTAATTGACCCAAATTAGTTGCTAAGTCTGTCAAATCTTTTTCTAATGGTAATATCTCTGAATTTAAATCCAATTTACTATTGTTTAATTCATCAAACTTCTTTTGGGCTTCTAATAAACTTGATTTTTGTTGCTTAAATTTTTGCTTAGTTAATTTATAACTAGTAATTTTACTTAACAAATTATCCACTAAGTCTTGCTTATCTTTACGCTGATTTTCAATATTTTTTTGCTCAGCTTGACGTTGCTGCAATAGTTGAAATTGCTTTTCAGCCTGCTCTAATTGTGGTTTCAACAATTCTAGTTGATGAATATAATCGGACAAACGATGTTGCAAACGTTCTTTAATGCTCCGTTGATTATTTAATTTTTGATAATTATTGCCATATGGATCTAATGTTAGTTCTTTTAAACGATTCAAATTTCTCCAAAAGATTTCTCTTTTTAATCGATATAGTCGTTTCTGCGCTCGTGATAGTCTTTCAAAAATAGCCTTTTTTCGATTAACTTCTCTTTGGGTATCTGCAACAAAATCAATAACTTGATTATCAATACCTTCTTGGGCATTTTTCATAGCTTCCAAAATTGGTGTCAGACGAGCATTTCCCGCTGTCAAAATTGGTGAAGCTAATAATCTGTATGTTGCAGCTAATTGGTGCAAACTCCTGAGATCATTAAACCCATAAATTTTATCTGAAACATAATTTTGAAATTCGCAAATTGCAAGAACAAGTTAGCCACTTTGGAAAAATAAAGAAAAGTTAAGA
>NZ_AZDO01000099.1 GCF_001435505.1 Companilactobacillus futsaii JCM 17355
CTGGGCACAACTTTAAGCCAATTCCAGAACCGGGAACAGTCTTAAAGCTTGACCTTTCACTAAGCGATAAATCGCTAAGTGAAATTTCAGTACTGAGTATCCACAAAGCTGTCACTACCGACTAAATAACGTCTTTTATTCTTTATTAAAGTAATAAAAAGGCAAAACCACTATCCAGTCCGGAATAGCAAAGAAAATTGGCTCAGTAGTGAAATTATTC
>NZ_AZDO01000100.1 GCF_001435505.1 Companilactobacillus futsaii JCM 17355
TTATGGAAAATATTAAGTTTTAAAAAATGTTCGGTTATTTCTTGCAATCTGCCATAACAAAATAAAACTTGCTTGAATCATTTAGATTTTTAAAGTTAATAAGTTAGAATAAGAATATTGGAAAAGAGGTGGGGATATTGAATCGGTTAATTTTTCATTTTCAAAAAAATACTAATGATTTAGTAATATTTGCTTATTTGGTTAATGTCATCTTAATATCTCTGCTATTTAACAATCCAATTATTATTACCGGTGTATTAATTTCACTGCTGATTGTTTCGTTTTATACACAACAGGATAAATTTAAAACTTATTGTAAATTTTCGGGAATGATTTTTTTAGTGACGTTATTGTTTAATTTGATTTTAAACCAACGTGGCAATAATCTGTTACTAACGATACCATTTGTCAAAATTACCACTGAATCGCTCAGTAATGGAATTATTTTAGGTATTTCGTTTGTAAATTTATTGTGGGCTTTTTATCTGTACGATGCTTTAGTCAGAATTAAAGTTGTTTTTGAATTGTTGGCCAAGTTTTTTAAAAGTGTAGCAATTGTTTTTGTCCTTACGATTAAATTTATTCCCCAAATCATTGCTATTTATCAGGAAACTAAAGCTTTGAATAATTTTCGAGTTTATGAGAAATCTCGAAAATTTACCCAACAAATCAAAGCGACTATGGCTCTTATCGAAGTGGTTTTGAACAAAGCAATGGCCAGTTTTATGAATGTGGCTGATGCATTAACTCTAAAAGGCTATGAACAACGTCAACACAAAATTGGGAGAACTGAATTTAAAAATAGCGATCGGATGATTTTGAGTGTTATTTTGATTTCAATAATAATCAATCTTGTTTTAGTGATTTTGAAAATTGGTAGAATCAACTTTGGATCAGCCAAATTAACTGTTCAAACTGACATTAAAATTTGGATAATCACGATTTTAGATAGTTTACTGGTTTTGTTGCCATTAATTATGGGAGGACGGGCTTACTTATGGTGGAAATACTACGTTTCAAGGACTACAGCTTCCAATACTACAACAGTCAAAGATTTTCGTTAAATAAGATTGATTTTGCACTCAATAAGGGCGATTTTGTAGTAATGATTGGAGAAACTGGCAGTGGTAAAAGTACTTTATTGAAACAATTACTGCCGATAGCTGATGGTAAAAGTTCTGGTAGTATTGAAACAGAATTATTACGAGATACGAATCATTTTGCTTATGTTTCACAATTTGTGGATAATCAGCTAATTATGGAGACTCCACGAGATGAATTGAAGTTTATTCTTGATAATCAAGGCCAATCTGATAATGAAATTGGTTTGCGAATTGCTGAAATCGCTAGCTTTTTGGGAATCATTAATTTATTGGATGAACCGATTAAAAATTTATCCGGTGGACAGAAGCAATTGATCAATTTGGCGAGTGCTCTAATTTTAAAGCCACAAGTTTTGCTATTGGATGAACCGACTTCGCAACTTGATCCGATAGCGGCTGAAAAATTATTGCAAATGGTTCACAAGGTCAATGTCGAATTTGATATGACGATAGTTTTGGTGGAACATAAATTAGACCAAGTAATACAATATACTAATCGTTTAGCCGTAATGGAGGCTGGTCATTTGATTGTTGATCAGAGTACTAGTAAAGCTTTGCAAACTATTTTTGTCAATTCTCGCTATCAAAACTATCTAACACAAATTGATCGTTTATTTTTAGAATTAAATTTGCCAGAACAAGTTTCTTTACCACTGAATAATAAAGAATTGAGTTCAATTATTCATCATCATCAAGCTGAATTGCAGTTTAAAGATAATAATATTTCGATTCAAAGCGATAGAGAATTATTTTCCGTTAGTCAGTTAAACTTTCGCTTTAAATACAATGGCAATAATATTGTAGACAACATTAGTTTTAAATTGATGAAAGGATTGTCTTATTGTGTAGTTGGGCCTAATGGTATGGGTAAAACAACATTACTCAAAGTGATTACACAACAATTGCAGAAGCAATCTGGTCATATCTTGTTTGCTGGGCAAAAATTAACTCAGGATTTTTATCGCAACGTTTTTGTTTTGCCACAAGATCCAGCAACTTTATTTGCTAAAGATACCGTTGCTAAGGAAGTAGAGTTTCAAATTGAACTAAGTCAAAGTCAGCAAACAATAGAGAATGTTTTAGAAGTTTTTTCACTGAAGGGATTAGAAGACGTTAGTCCATATGACTTGAGTGGTGGTCAACAGGAGTTCTTAGCTTTAGCTTTGGGATTTATCAAGAATCCACAAATATTGTTTTTAGATGAGCCTACAAAAGGCTTAGATCCCAACAAACGAATGGAGTTAGGTCGTCGTCTTAAAGAATTTCAGGAAAAAGGTGGGACGGTGTTTGTCAACAGCCATGATTTGTTATTTGCTGCTCAATATTTCGATCAGATAGCAATGATGTTTGATGGCAAATTGAGCGATTTTAACAGTCCACAAGCCTTTTTTAGTCATAGATATTTTTATACAACAGAAATAAATAAGGCTTTGAGAGATATTTTCCCTAAAGCCTTGTCATGGAAGGATATTGAACACTTTGAATCGTAAGTCAACAATTTTATTAGTATTATCGTTGTTAGTTTTGATTTTGATGGCAGTTTTTTCTAGTCGAAACTACTTGTTATTCTCATTTGGATTTTTAATTGTGACTTTGGGAGTTTACTTTTGGAGATTTGAGAAATCACAACACAATTCCAAAGAGATAGTTTTTATTGCTATTATTTGTGCCTTAGCAGTAGTCGGTAGAATTATTTTTGCAGCATTGCCATCTGTGAAGCCAGAATTGTTTATTTTGATTTTGGGAGCAGTAGTTAGTGGCCCAGAAACTGGTTTTTTGATGGGAACAATTATCGCTTTGACTTCTAATATGTACTTTGGTCAAGGAGTTTGGACGCCATGGCAAATGTTTGCTTTAGGCATGATTGGATTGATCTCCGGTTTAATGAGCAGTGGCGTACCTAAGTGGCTTTTAGTCGTTTGGGGATTCGCTAGTGGCTTTTTAATGGGATGGATCATGGACGTTTATTATATTATTGGGTACGTTGATCCAATTACTATTAAGAGTGTCTTTACCTCGATTATGGCTAGTTTTTACTTTGATTTTGTCCATGCTTTGTTTACGGCGGTGTTGCTATTATTTGTCGGTAAACGATGGATAAAATTGTTCAATAATTATAAGCAAAAATATGATTTATTTTGAGCATCAAAAAGGCGAGCCTAGTAATTTAGGTTCGCCTTTTAAAATTATTACGGAATTAATAAATATAAGAATGCACCAACAGCGCCACCAGCTAGAGGTCCTAAGATAGGCACCCAACTGTAGGCCCAATCAGAATCGCCTTTATTGGCAATTGGTAAGATTTGATGAGCAATTCTAGGTCCAAGGTCACGGGCTGGGTTGATAGCGTAACCAGTAGTCCCACCAAGTGAGAAACCAATTGCAGTGATCAATAGTCCGACAACGATTGGATTTAAACCTTCGGTAAATTTACCGCGAGTGAAGGCTAATAATGCGAAAACTAAAACAAATGTACCAATGAACTCACTTAAAAAGTTAAAGAAGTAATTTCTAATGGCAGGTCCAGTTGCAAACACTCCCAAAATTGCACTGGAATCTTTTGTTTCTTCCCAATGTGGATAGTAGTTGATCCAAACGATAATAGCACCAACGACACCACCTAAGGTTTGAGCTACCATGTAAGGAATAACGCTTGACCAAGGAAAGACTCCGGCAATAGCCATACCTAACGTAACTGCTGGGTTCAAATGAGCTGGACTTAAGAAGGCTGAACAGTAAACCCCCAAAGTTACTGCGAGTCCCCAACCAAGAGCAATGGCAATCCAACCAGAACCTTGGGCTTTAGATTCTTTCAATGTAACCGCGGCAACGACCCCGTCACCAAGTAAGATCAAAATTAATGTACCAATAAATTCCCCTACTAGTTGTAAGGTTAAACTATCATTCATGTAATCTCCTCCAGTTTCACAATGACTGCGCTTACATGTGATATTATACATAGATACAAGAGATAAAGCTATGGTTATTCATTGTGAAATTATTGATAATTTATTATAGAATGTATGATAATTATTCATAGTTAATTAAATAAGGAGTTCAATAATGAAAATCTATACTAGAACTGGCGACAAAGGGAAAACAAGAATTATTGGAAATGATGTTTTATACAAATCGGCTCAAAGGATCGACTCTTATGGAACAGTTGATGAATTAAATTCATTAGTTGGCGTGGTAATTGCTAATTTATCTGACAAAACAGAAGTTCTAAAAGATGAATTGTTAGAAATTCAACAATTGCTATTCGATTGTGGGACTGATTTAGCTGTTTCACCGACTGATAAAAAACACGATTTTATTTTTAAAGATGACAATGGATCAGTTGACTGGCTCGAAAAGAAGATTGATGAATACTCAGCTAAAGTCCCAGTGACTAAGAAATTTATTTTACCTGGTGGCTCAAAGACCGCTGCTAATTTGCATATGGCCAGAACTGTTACTCGTCGAGCAGAAAGGGAAATCGTTGCTTTGATGCAAGAAGAACCCATTAATGATTTTGTTTTAAAATTTATTAACCGCTTGTCGGATTATTTCTTTGCGGTAGCTCGTTTCAGTAATGTGCTTGATGGCGTTGAGGATATTCAATACCGTAATAGTAAACCAGTTTTCAGATAGGAGAAACTATGCGTTCACAAAAAGACAGAATGTTGGCAGGAGACTTGTACGTTGCTGATGACCCTGAACTTGCTAAAGATTTTCATAAAGCCAAACGATTATTGCGTGAGTACAATCAAACGACAGAGTATCAAGAAGCTGATCGTAAGAAAATTCTGGATGATCTTTTTAAGCAAAGTGGTAAGAAAATTCATATCGAACCGCCATTTCATACTGATTATGGTTGTAACACCGTTATAGGAGAGAACTTCTATAGCAATTATGACTGTATAATTCTAGATGTTGCTAATGTAAAAATCGGTGACAATGTCATGTTTGGCCCTCGCGTGGGTCTTTACACTGCAGGTCATCCAATTGATGCAATAATACGTAATGAATATTATGAATATGGTAAATCAATAACGATTGGTAATAATGTTTGGGTTGGGGGCAATGTAGTCGTCAATCCTGGTGTGACAATTGGTGATAATGTTGTTATCGGCTCAGGTTCAATTGTCACCAAAGACATTCCTAGTAACGTTATAGCGGTTGGAAATCCTTGCAGAGTTTTGCGTGAGATTAACGATCAAGATAAAAAGTATTGGGAATTAGAAAAACAACGTTATTTTGAGCAATGAAAAAGCATGTGGTTATCCACATGCTTTTTATATATCAAAGATTTCTTCTAAGTGAACAATGACACCTTGTTGGTTATTGTTAATAGTTTGGTATTTAGCAATTTCTAAAACGATTGGCGAGCCATTTTCCATCGCAACACTATGGCCAACGTATCTCAACATTTCTAAATCGTTACCACCATCGCCGAAAGCACACATTTCTTCAGATTTAATATTTAACTTGTTTGCCAGATATTCCAAGCCATAAGCTTTGTTGACGTCAGCTCTGACAACGTCGATATCACCGTGACCACTAGTTGGAATTGAAACTTTTGGCCCAATTAAATCGGCTAATTTTTGCATGTAAAATTCAGTTTCTTCATCAGGACAGTTGCAAGAAAATTTTAAGACACCATCGTCGACATTCTTGAAATCATCGACTAACTGAATTGTTGGAAAGTAGAACGTACTAGTTTTGATAAATTCTGGGGTTGAACTTTTTAAGATGTAAGCCGATTTTTGACCACACATGATTACTTGGATATCTTCTAGACTATTTAAAATATCAATCACGCGCATCTTTAAGTCATTACTAAAAATGTCAGAGCGAAAAACTTCACTGTGACTGCCGACTAGAGCACCATTTTCTGCTACAAAAAGAGTTTCTGGAAAATCTTTAAAGAAATTTCTCAATTGGTCATACTGATTTCCACTAGCAGAAACGAATTGAATATCATTTTGAAGCATGTAATCATAAACTCTTTGAAATCTTGGCTTGTTAAAGGTTTTTTCATCGGTTAAAAAAGTACCGTCCATATCAGTTGCTACTAATTTGATTGTCATATTATTAAATCCTTTCGAATGATTTAATTGTAAAAGAAGATGTAAGAAACTAGCAATCGAATTTGTTAAATAATTAAAAAACTTTTTTAGTCAAAAATTTGGCAATACCGTCGTTGTTGTTAGTGTCAGTAACGTTGTCAGCATAGGATTTAGCTAGGTCTGATCCATTGCCCATAGCTACAGCTGTACCAGCGAATTTGAACATTGGAATATCGTTTTGCTCATCGCCAAAGACCATTATTTCATTAGGATCAATATTAAGTGTTTGGGATAGTTTTTTAAGACCACTACCTTTGTTGACATTTTGGTGCATAATTTCTAAAAAGTTGCCAGCAGCACGGACTACATAATAGTCATCTGAGAATTGTTTTTTGACAGGTTGTTCAAATTTATCTAGTTGTTCTTTTTCACCAACAATAGCAGCTTTAGTGATTTCAAAATCATCAGCTAATTCATCGGGGGTACGGATCAAAAGCCCAGCACTGTTTTCCCACGCTTGGATAACGGCAAAACGATTAACATTGCGATCGGAAGTGTAGACGTTGCTGTCGTCATCTAGGACGTAATAGGGCATCTGATTAATAGTTGCGTAACTGGCAATCTTTCGATAACTGTCATTATCCAAAGTATTTTTAGAAATGATTTTGCCAGAAACGGTTTCAACTAGAGCCCCGTTATAAGTAATTACATATTGTTCATCACCGTCAATACCTAATTCTTTTAAATAAGGATTCACTCCAGCTAAAGGGCGACCGGAACAAAGCACGATTTTAATTCCCATTTGCCAAGCCTTTTGTAAAGCATCTTTGGTTTGAGTAGTGATTTTATTTTGTGAATTTAAAAGTGTGTCATCTACGTCGATAGCGATTAGTTTAATCATAAATACTCCCTTTTTTAATTTGGTTAATTAAGATAAAGATATTGTACCAAATCAATAAAGCGTTTTCAATCAACGACTTGATCGTGCAAAAATTGTTGTCTTCCAATGGCAATTAAACCAGTTAAATAATCTTTTTTAAAGTTGTGGTCAAAAATTAGTGAATAATTTTGATGAAGAGGCAACTTTTTATCAATCGTTTGTTTAATATGATTGATTTCACCACTTGATAAGTTTAATTTTTCGATATAAGCAATCATTAAATTGGGATTTAATAAACTGATAATATTTTGTAAATGCTGGATTATTTCTTGTGTTTTATCGTTTGAAGAGACAGTACCAAATTCGATTTTACCTGTTAAACCATCGGCACCGTGCAATAAATGATTATTAATGACGACTCCAACGCCAGGACCAAAATTTTTAGGGAAATAGATGCCAACAGTGATATTTTCTTGATCAGATTTTTTATTGGCACCATAAGTACTAGCATTGACATCATTGACAATTAAAGCATCGATTCCGGTAGCGGTAGTAATGGCCGCAGTCAAATTGATTCCTTGCAGCGATTGAACGTCACTAATTTGTAATAAGGCATTCAATTCAACACCTGGAACACCAACGATAATTTTAATAGGGCGTTCTTTTAAAGTCATAGTCTTGATAAAGTCTAATAAGTAATCTAATGATTCTAGAGGTTTAGTAGCCTGTCTTTTTTGATAAATTTGCCCCAATAAATCACAAAGATAATAAGTTATTAGAATTTTTCCATTAGACTCAATCAGTTGAAAAATTCCCAATTTACCAGCATCGGCACGTAACTGATAAGTTTTTGCACGTCGCCCTGATGTGTTTAAAAAGCCGTTAGTGATGAGGTGTTTGTTGTCTAATACATCAAGTAATTTGTTGATACTGACGATACTTAAACCGGTTTGAATCGATAAGTTTTTAGCCGATTGGGAGTCGTTTTGTTGTAATAAATTAAGTACTTTGAGTAAATTTCTTTGACGAGTGGTTGGCTTGGCTTTTGATGTCAAAAAATAACCTCCTAATGGTCGCTTTGTCATATTTAATAAAAATATTTATTATAATTTAGAACTATATATGTTTAAACATACAATATAATGTATTTAGTTATAAGAATAACAAATCAATTTTTAGAGAATGGTGACGTTTATGATAAAGAATAATTATGACGTGGAACTTGAACGATTAAGACAAATTCAATCTGTTGATATACCACATTTGAAACGAGTAAAAATGGTAGTTAAAGATCGAGTAGACGCTCATTCTTATGATCCGGTGATTTATGAACACTTGAAAAAATTACCAGATGATCCTGATTTGCCAGACGATTTGACACAATTGCGTGATGGAAATAACCATAATGTTATCCAGAATTCTTATCCAAACGTCAATGTTGAAAATAGTTTCACTTATGAATTAGGTCGCAAAGTTCGTTATCTAAAAATTTTTAGAAACGATGTGTCTTCAAATAAAGCGCTAATTTACATGCATGGCGGAGCTTTTTACGGTGGTACTCCAGAAGATACTTTACCATTTTTAACCTTATTAGCCACTAATTTTGCTGGAGCTATTTATAGCGTTGATTATGGAATTGCTCCCGAAAAACCTTATCCAAATGGCATTATGGATTCACTATCAGTAGTGATAGAAGCACGTAAGTCGTTTGATAAAATATCTTTATCAGGGGATTCGGCTGGTGGTGCGATTGCCTTAAGTGTTAGTCAATTGTGTCATGATTTAGGACTTTGCGAGATAGATAAACATTTATTGTTTTATCCTACAGTTGTACACGGTTCCAATCATCAAGGCTGTTTATGGAATGATTGTGAAATTCCAATTAAAGATGATCAAAGACGTATTTTACACAATAATTATACGCAATTTAAGCAATTGGATTCTATCATGACCAAGTACTATACGAATGGACAAAATATTGATTTAGAAGCTCCAATTATTTCTCCGTTGTATGCTCAGCCATTAATTTTTAAAAAAATTCTCGTTCTAACTGGGGAGTTTGATCCATTTAGATTGCAAGATGAAGCCTTTGTTCAAAAAATCGGTTTGGCTGGCTGTAATGCCAAGTACATTCGTTATGGGGGCTTAGGCCATGCCTTCTTAAATTATATCGGCAAAGTTCCAGCGGTTGAAGATGCCTTGAATTTATCTGCTAAATATTTAAACGAAGACAAATAAGCATCTATTCAGATATAGTCTTTGGACTATTATCTGAATAGATGCTATTTTTGACTTTGAATTATTGGAAATAAACAATAAATGACGTTATCTAGTCGGTAGTGGCAGCTTTGTGAATGCTCAGTACTGAAATTTACGTTAATCAAAATTTATTAAGAACCTATTTTTAGTGAAACTGCTTTTTATTACACCTTTTCATCAAGTAAATTACTCATATTTTTAAGCTTTTTGATTTGGAAGTTCCAAGTGCTTACTAAAACTAAAACTGATCCGCTCCAAGCTAATGGATTGGCCATGGCGGCTCCGTAAAATCCAAAGAAGTGGACTAAAACAACACCGGCAAATACACGCATTAATAACTCTGCAATACCAGCAATGGTAGGGGCTTTTTGATTACCCAAACCTTGAAGCGTGTATCTAACGATAAATAGGATCGATAAAATAAAGTAAGTTGAACCGTTGAAATAATAGTAAATTTGAACCAGATTTAAAACGGCGTTTTGAGTGCCATTCATAAACAAATGTGAGATGGCACGTCCAAAAACAATCAAGAGTCCACCAATTAGGAGACTGGAAGAAACGGAAATAATGATACCGTCGCGCACACCACGTAAGATTCGTTGAAATTTCTTAGCACCAAGGTTTTGAGCCGTGTAGTTGACTAAAGCTAGGCCAAAACTAAAGGCTGGTAAAGTAGCAATTTGCTCAACACGCCCAGCCACAGTATAAGCAGCTACAGCATTAGCACCGAGAGTGTTCAGCATTACTTGCAAGATGATGGAGCCAATAGCAATGATTGAAGATTGAAATCCCATTGGCAAACTGATATGAAGTAATTCTTTGATTTCTTTCATATCCAGCTTAAAATCTTTTCGTGTCAAAATTAAATATGGAATATGATGCCGAATATAGAAATAAAGAATTATAAATGTAATCGTTTGTGCAACAACGGTAGCTAAACCAGCACCAGCTACACTCATATGCAAGTAAAGAATGAATACTAATTCTAATAAGATATTTAAAACGGTACTGATGATCAAGAAAAATAGTGGTACACGTGAATCACCAAGTGCCCGCATTGTATTACCTAAAAAATCAAACCCAACGAAAGAAAAAATTCCTGCAAAAATAATTTCCAAAAAGATAAATGAATCATGAATTAATACTTTAGGTGTTTGCATAATAACTAACAATGGGTAGGCGAGAATTAAGGCTAACAAAGTAAAAATAATTGTTATCCAAAAAGAGATAATTATTCCCGAAGCAAAGCTTTGTTTAACACCTTGCTCATCATTGGCACCATGCTTTTGGGCCGTTAAGATAGTTAGACCACTAGTCATACCTTGAGCAAAGCCGATGATTAAACCAGTCAGTCCACCAGTTGCACCGACACTAGCTAAAGCATTAACACTGATTGTTTTTCCGACAATTAAAGTATCAATAAAACTATAAAATTGTTGAAAAAAGTTACCTAGTAATAAAGGAATCGTGTACAGAAAAATAACTTTCATAGGTCTTCCACGAGTCAGATCTATCATATTACAATTCCCCTTTGTCTAATCAAGACCATTCTATCATGTTTAAAATTAATAGTATTAAATGCAACACCTAAATCTTATTTTTTAGAGAACCATTTTCTAATAAATTAAATTAATTGTCATGACAATGGAAATAAGCTATGTTAAAGGTATAAAAAGAACGGAGGGTGTTTTAATGTCAGCAAAATTTGATTTTGACGTACTGTATATCGGAGCAGGTCATGGAACTTTTGATGGGGCAGCTCCCTTGGCTCAAACAGGAGTATCTGTTGGGGTTGTTGAAAGCGGTTTAGTTGGAGGAACTTGTCCTAATCGAGGATGTAATGCAAAAATAGCTCTTGATGAACCAGTTAAGATGACACGTGAAGCTCAAAGAATGGATGATATTTTACAAGGAAATATTTCTATCGATTGGGCTAAGAATATGGAACATAAGCAAGAAATTATCGATGTTCTGCCAGCTGGATTAACAAAACGTCTGGAAGATGCCGGTGCTAAAGTGATGCATGGTCATGCTAAGTTTGTCGATAATCATACTGTTCTCATTGATGATGATAAGAAAGTAACAGCTGAAAAAATCGTTATTTCTACTGGTTTGAAGTCACATCGACTCGATATTCCAGGAACAGAATTGGCACACGATAGTGAAGACTTTTTAAATTTGACTAAGTTACCTGAACACATCACGATTATTGGCTCAGGTTATATTGGAATGGAATTCGCTACGATTGCTAATGCAGCAGGATCCAAAGTTACCGTCATGCTACATTCTGATAAAGTTTTGAGAGATTTTTATCAACCTTATGTTGAACAAGTGGTCGCAGATTTGAAAGAACGTGGAGTTCAATTTATTAAAAATAGTGATGTCCAATCATTTGAGCAAAAAGATAATAGTTACCAAATTCATTATGGTAAGGATGAAACTTTGACTACTGATTGGATTTTAGATGCAACGGGTAGAATTCCTAATGTTGGTAATTTAGGTTTAGATGAAATTGGTGTTAAATATGATAAAACTGGTGTTTTAGTAAACGATTATTTACAAACTAATATTGAAAATATTTATGCTTCTGGTGATGTCATCTCTAGCAATCAACCAAAAGTAACTCCCGCAGCTTATTTCGAATCTAAATATTTAATGTCATTATTCTCAGGCCAAACGACTGATCCTATTAAATTCCCAGTAATTCCAACCGTTGTCTTCACTTCTCCAAGAATTGCTCAAGCTGGAATTTCTGTCGATGAAGGTAAGAAGAAAGGGTATCAAATTAGTGAAAATGATTTAGCAAATTATTGGTACTATATTGTTGATAAAGAGCCAATTGCTCACAGTACTCAAATTCATGATAAAGATGGTCACTTAGTTGGTGTCACTGAAATTAGTGATCAAGCTGAAGATGCTATCAATGCGTTATTGCCAGCAATTGAATTCAAATTTGATCGTCAACAAGTTAGTCGTTTGATTGGATTATTCCCAACAATCGGTTATGCTGCTTGGCATCGTGCTTAGTTAGCAAAAATAGCCCTGCTAGAAAAAATTTCTAGTAGGGCTATTTCTATGGAATAAATTAATAAGTTAACTCAATCTCTTGGTTGGCGGTCAATGGTAAGTCTTTACCAATAAATTGAACCTCAGTATCTTTATCAGTCACAATAGTAATTGTATCTTTAGTAATCTTAAATGAGAACTGAACACCCTTAAATAACATTTTGAAGGTAATTTCTTTCCAGTGTTTAGGCATGTGTGGATTGATTTCTAATTGATTGCCACGATAGTCGACACCGGCAAAGTATGACGTTACGACGTTTAATGTAGCACCCATAACGCCTAAGTGGATCCCTTCAGCAGTAGTACCACCTTGAATGTCGTAATAGTCACTAGTTAATGCTTCGTAGAATAATTTCCAAGCTTGTTTATCATCGCTTATTTTCAGAAGTAACATCGAGTAAACGATTCTTGATAGGGTAGATCCATGAGTAGTTCTTTGAATGTAGTATTGAATATTGTCGCTGATAAATTTATTAGGATTGGTAATCGGGTAGTTTAAATCCTTCATAATATCGAGAAAATCACTTTCCCTAATATTAAAAAGTGCCATCAAAGTGTCAGCTTGTTTAGCAACTTTATAGTTATCCGGAGAATCATTATGGGCTTTGAGAATACGGTCCATTCGAGAAATATTGCCATATTGCTGACGGTATTTGTCAAAATCCAATTCCTTCAAGTCAAAGTAACCCTCAAACTGGCCTAAGATATCATCTTGAAAGTCCAATTTGAGATTGTGTCTAATACTGTTCATTTTTTCAAGATAATCAGGATTGAAATCTGTGCGTTCTAGATTGTCTTTAATGCTGTCGATTGGTTGAGTATGTAACATTTTAGTGATTTGTTTAAAAAGCCAGCTGACCATAATATTAGTATAGGCATTGTTTTTGAGTCCACCGTCGTCTTTTTTAGGATAGCCTTCGTGAAATTCGTCTGGTCCCATTACATTTTCAATTGAATATTTAGCAGTTTTCTCATCGTATTTGGACATATCGATCCAGAACTTGGCAATTTGGAGTAACATTTCTAGACCGTATTTTTTCATGAATTCTTCGTTTTCAGTCAAATTGTAGTAATTCCAAATATTGTAGGCGATTGCTAAGGAAACGTGACGCTGTTTACGAGAATTATCAGGATCCCATTTTTTGGTGAGCGGATTTAAGTGAACTTCTTGGGATTGTTCATCACCATACATACCACTTTGCCAAGGGTACATAGCACCGTTATAGTCATCATCAGAAGCATAATCCATGGCAGCTCCTAGACGGTTATAACGATACATTAGTAAGGATTTGACTAATTGAGGGGCGTGTAAAATATAAAAATTCATATCAAAGAGCTCGTCCCAAAAAATATGACCACGATATCCTTCACCAGTTAGTCCACGAGAGCCGACTGAAGCATCAAGATCCTTATTGGCATTAGATTGTGCGGCACTAGTCATACTGTAGCTGTTTAGTCGGAGTAACTTTTGAGCCGTTATGTCGCCTATAACGGTAACATCTTCCTTATTCCAAACTTGTTGCCAATTATCTAGTGATTGTTGTCGGTTAAAGTCAAAATTGCTAGGGAAATGATATTTATTAACGACTTGTTCAATAGCAGATTTGATCTCTAATGAAGTAAAGATGGCGACGTCTTTTTCAATTGTATAAGTTTGTCCCTGTGATACGGAGAACTCAACAAACTGGGAAGCTATCTCATCAGTATTGTTGATAGAATATTTAGCGTCAGTAATTTGTGGAAAACGTAGATTCGTTTTGATTGCTAATTTGATTTTAGATTGACTAGTATGTGCTAATAACGTAGTTTCTTCATTCTCATTTATTATATTATCAATCGATAAATGTTTCTTAGCTAGATTTTTGTAACGATCGACGTTACTGTTAATTACTGATCCATCAGTTTGCGAAATCACTGAAATTTTACCGGAAAAGTTTAGTGGTTGAATCTTATATTGTAAGTAGTAATTGTGGTAATTTTTTAAATCAGCTATTTTTTTAGCGATAACTTTTAATTCTTTGCCATCGTCTAGTTTAATCAAATTAGTGATAGTCAAAATACCGGATTTTAAATTTAAAGAACGCAAGGATTCTTGAATTGATTTTTGGTCAATTTTGAAGAAATCACCATCGTCTACTTTGAAACTTAAATATTGGGCATTAGGTAGATTGACCAAATCTTCATTGATAACGTTACGATTATTAACTGGCGTAGCTAATTGATTGAACACACCTGCAACATAAGTAGCTGGATAATTGTCAACACTAGCTTTGGCCTCCAAATAAGTACCGCGTAATCCCAAAAATCCATTTCCAATTGTCTGCATTGATTCTTGACCGTATTGGCGCTTTTTGTGTGAAATTCCATAATAGTCAAGATGCCAAGTTGAATAATTAATTTCTTTTTCAGCTATAGTATTTAAGTCCGAATTTTCTAAATCGGCATAATTGATCACTGGGATATGGAAGATGTTTTCTAATTCATCTCCAAAATCAAAGACTTCGTTATTATATCTAAAAACATTTTTTTTCAAGACGGCTTGAGGAGAATTCATAATAACGATTACGTTAATTGAATCAGAAATATTTTCTTTAAAATTGTGAAAATTTTGTTTAAGTTTCAATTTTGAATCTAATTCAAAACTACCTTCATCTAAAGTATTTATGTCATTTGAGTAGACCAAATGGTGTTCAGTGATTTTTAAATACAAAGGTTTCATAATCAATTCCTCCATAAAATAGCAGAATAAAAATCTTAGCTATGTGTTTAAACATATCCATACAATATGTATTATACTCTCAATCATTAGTGTTTCAACGCGACTTTTATAATAAATTATTACAAAACTTGATGTTTATACAGGAATAGTTGTAATATAGTATATGTTAGAAGTATGTAATCGGTTACTAATTTTTAGGAGGTGCTTTTTATGAAAGGTACAGTTAGAATGCTAGCTCCAGTTTCTGGACGAGCAGTTGATATAACTGAAGTTCACGATCCGATGTTTTCAGAAAAAGCAATGGGTGAAGGCTACGGAGTATTTCCCACTAGTCATGAAATCGTTGCCCCAGTTTCTGGTAAAATTATGTTAGTTGCATCAACAAAGCATGCAATTGGTTTTAGTACTGCCGAGGGGCTTGAAGTATTAGTTCATATGGGTGTTGATACTGTTGAGCTCAATGGAACTCCTTTCGAATTATTCGTTAAAGAGGGAGATTCAGTTAAAGCTGGACAAAAGATTGCGACAATGGACACAGAAGCAGTCAAGAAGGCTGGTAAGGTAACTGATGTTATTGTTGCCATTACTAATACTGCCAAGACGGTTAAAGAAATCCATGTCAATGCGGGTGATGTTAAAGCTGGCCAAGAAGTTGCTCAAGTTGAACCAATGGCGCCAGGAGAAGCTACTGCTAGACCTAAGGGCAAAGTTGATTATGATCAATTAGGTAAAGACATTGTTAAAAATGTTGGTGGAGTAGGTAATGTTGAGAACGTTATCCACTGTATCACACGTGTCCGTTTTTATTTGAAAGATGACAATAAAGCAAATGATGATGTCATCAAAAATATGAATGGTGTTTTGGATGTTGCTAAAGCTGGTGGACAATATCAAGTCGTAATTGGACCAGCTGTAAATGATGTTTATGATGCTGTTGTTAAGGCGTTAGGTCCTAGTTTTGGTGGAGATTCAGAAACCAAGATGCCAAAACCAAAGGCTCCTAAAGGTATTTGGCCTAAGACTAAATTTTATTTTAGTGCTCTTATTGGTGTTATTACAGCCAGCATGATGCCCGTTATCGGGTTATTAGCTGCTTCTGGTATTTTAAAGGGACTTTTAGCTTTGATTGTTTCAGCTAATTGGTTGTCAGCTAAGAGTTCTACATACATGATCATCAACGCCATGGGAGATTCAGTCTTTTACTTCTTGCCAATTTTAGTTGGATTTACTGCTGCTAAGAGATTAGGCGCTAACCAAATTATCATGGGTGTTGTTGGTGGTGTTTTAGCCTATCCAACTTTGGTACAAGTTGCCAGCAAAACAGCAAGTACTTCTATGAATATCAATGGTGATTTCTTTGGTATTCCAATTCATATCGCTAATTATACTTATTCAATTTTCCCAATGATTGCTGCTGCTTGGTTGGCTTCAAAAATTGAACCATGGCTCAAGAAACATATTGTAATGTCGTTAAGAATGATTCTTAGTCCTTTGCTAGAAGTATTTATCGTCAGTGCAATTATTATTGTAATCGTTGGACCAGTAATTACATTATTAAGTTCATATCTTGCTAGTGGTATCGTTGCTCTATTGAAGTTCAGTCCTGCAATTTCTGGATTGATTATTGGCGGATTCTATCAATGTCTAGTAATTTTTGGATTACATTGGGCAGTTATCCCAGTTGTTGCTAGTCAAATCGCTACAACTGGACACAGTGCTTTGAATGCTATTGTTTCAGCTACAATGATTGCCCAAGGTGCTGCTGCAATGGCTGTCTTTGTTAAGACTAAGAAGAATATTGATATGAAACAAATTGCCGGTGCCGCTACACTTTCAGCTTTTGCCGGAGTTACAGAACCTGCAATGTATGGTATTAATTTGAAATATGGTAGAATTTTCTGGACTGCTAACATCGGAAGTGCTGTTGGTGGTTTGATTACTGGTTTACTTCATGTTGATATGTGGGGCTTTGCTGGATCATTGATTGGTTTTGCCTCATTTATCAATCCAAAAGGTATTGATGCTAGTTTCACAGGATACTTGATTGCTTCAGCTGCAACAATCGTCGTTTCATTTGTATGTACTTATCTCTTCGGATTCAAAGAAGAAGATTTGGAAAGCAGTCACGCTGTTGAAAAGGTAAGATTAGGTAGCCGTGAACCTGCACAAGCTAATTAATATATGATTCTAATTAAAAGATTTGTCGTATAATATATGGCAAATCTTTTTTTGTTAGACTTTTTAGAAATCTATTATTACAATTAAACAAGTTTCTACTATATATAAAGGAGTTTTGATAATGGATTATATTATTGGTGTGGATATTGGAACGACGAGTACTAAAAGTGTGCTTTACGATACCAAAGGTAAAGTGATCGCCTATGCCAATTCTGGTTATCAACTCTATCAAGATATTCCTGATATGGCTGAAGAGGATCCTGAAGAAATTTTCGGAGCGGTTTTAGAAACGATGGGTTCAGTTATTCGCAAATCTCAAGTCCAAGCTTCAGAAGTAAAAGGGGTATCATTTTCTTCAGCAATGCACAGCCTGATTTTGATGGATCAAAACGACCGACCATTGACTCGAGCTATCACTTGGGCCGACAATCGTGCTGCCAAATATAGTGAAGAGTTAAAAGAAAATGGTTTGGGACAACAGATCTATCAAAAAACTGGTACGCCAATTCATCCAATGGCACCACTGTCAAAAATCCTTTGGCTACGGCATGAGAAGAACAACTTGTTCAGGCAGACGAAAAAGTTTATCGACTTAAAAACTTATGTCTTCTTTAAACTATTTGGCGTTTATAAAATGGAGTATTCGATTGCTTCGGCAACCGGGATGTTCAATATTTTCAAACTCGATTGGGATCAACAAGCTTTGGATGTCTTGCAAATTGACCGGAATCAACTGCCAAAATTAGTTGAACCAACTGATCAAATTACAGGATTAAAATCTGAATACGCCCAATTGCTAGGCCTTAAAGAAACAACTCCTTTTATTTTCGGTGCTAGTGATGGGGGCTTGTCCAATTTAGGGGTCAATGCTATCGATTCTGGGGTAGTGGCTGTTACTATCGGAACTAGTGGAGCCGTTCGAGTTGTTGTAGATAAGCCAGTCGTTGATCCAGACGGAAAATTATTTTGTTACGCTTTAACTAAAGATAAATGGGTCGTTGGTGGTCCAGTCAATAATGGTGGTATCGTCTTTCGTTGGGTCAAAGATCAATTGTTTGCTCCCGAAAAAATTACTGCTGAACAAATGCAAGTTTCTACTTATGATATCTTGACGAAAATTGCTCAAAAGATTCCTGCTGGATCAGATGGATTATTATTTCATCCATATTTAGGTGGGGAACGAGCACCAATTTGGAATGCCTATGCTAGAGGTTCTTTCTTTGGCTTGACAAGAAAGCATACTAGAGCTCACATGTTAAGAGCCACCCTTGAAGGTATTGTTTACAACTTATACGTTGTGATGCTAACGATTGAAAAAATCACTGGCAAGCCTAAGAGCATACGAGCCACTGGTGGATTTGCTAGATCTGCTTTGTGGAGACAAATGTTGGCGGATATTTTTGAACAAGAAGTATCGATTCCTGAGAGTTTTGAAAGTTCTTGTTTGGGTGCAGCGGTTTTGGCCATGTATTCTTTAGGTTATATTGATGATTTATCAGAGGTCAAAAACATGGTCGGTGTGACTGATACACATCAGCCAAATTATGAAAATTCCAAAATTTATCGGGAATTGTTACCGATTTGGATTCGCATTTCCAAGATTTTAGAACCAGAATACAAAGCAGTCGCTGATTTTCAAAAGAAACACAATAATTAGTTTGACCGATATCTTTAATTATATTTTTTAAAGTAAAGCACCATAAACCTTGTTAAATCAAGATTTGTGGTGTTTTTTTAATCTTTTTACAAGTTGACAATTCAAAAAAGTACGAAAAAATTCGAAATAATTTAGTTTTTTATTGGTGATTTTATGAAATGGCAGATTGTAAAATATAACCGAACACTAGTGGACACAAAAACCCATAAA
>NZ_AZDO01000101.1 GCF_001435505.1 Companilactobacillus futsaii JCM 17355
TTTTATTTATTTTTTCTTAAGGTGGCTAACTTGATTATAAAATTCGCCAATTTTATCGGTAATTATATCGGCGGAAAAATGTTTGACCGTTTGGGAGGTCATAAGACAGCTTTAATCAATGCTTCAATTGCTTTGTTGGCTTTGATAGGCTTGATAATTAATCATGATTGGCCTGCTTTTCCAATCTTTTTATCGATGTTAGGTTTTGGTATCGGTGGGACTTATACGGTAATTAATTCTTCAGTGGCTTTTATTGAGGGAATCGATCGATATAAAGTTTTCAATAATATTTACATGGGCAGTAAAACTGGCAGTTTAATTGGAACGACCATTTGTAGTGTCATTGTAGGTATCCAAATAAGTTTGGTCTTTGTGGCCGACTTTATTTGCGTGTTGAGCTTTTTAGTTATGGCATATTTTCTATACAATAATCCTGCAAAAATTAGTAAAAAAGAACCTGCTAAGAAAATTTCATTTAAGTGGAAATTAACTCCAGGAATTGGGTGGATAATTTTATTTCTAGGTATGACTTGGATAGTCAATTCTCAATGGGGCAGTAATATTTCTACGCATTTGACTGATATTGGGGTGCCAGTTGGTAAATACAGTTTTTTGTGGACAATTAATTCTTTGATAGTGATGGCCTTCTTACCGGTGCTCAATCATTTTGCTGGAAAGCGTGACTGGTTCAAAAAGATTCAAGTTGCTTTAGGTGTCGCGTTGTTTATTGTTGCTCTGGGATCTTTAGTCGGCTCCACGCAATATTTGTCCTATGCGGCCGGGATGGTTTTCTTAACTCTAGGTGAAATGTTAGTTTATCCAACTGTGGCAGCTTTAGTGAGTGAAACTACGCCAAAAAGCGAGTCAGGATTGTATCAAAGTATCGTCAGTATGTCGGAAAACTTTCCTAAGGCAATTGGACCATTTCTTGGTGGAGTTTTGATTGAGAAGAGTTCCTATAATACGATGTTTCTGTTAGCTATGATTATGTTAGTTTTGTCACTGTTTGTGTTGTGGAGAGCTTATAAAAAGTTGGTTTGGGATAGGTAAGAGTTAGTTTAAAATAATGTAGTCGTTTTGCAAGTAATGAAATAGATAGTTTACCTAATAGGTTAATTGATCAGTTTCAAGAAACTTACATGACGACTATTTTTAATACTCAAGTACAACAAAATAAACTCACTAGTAATTTTGCTCGATTCAATGAAGACCAGATTAAATATATTGTTAATCAGCCCTGGCATAAAGAAGACTTCTCAAAGCGTGTTTGGAAAAACTATCGTGATGAATTACCAGGTCAGTTAGTCGATGTGATGTTGCGTGGAACGTTCATGGGTTATAGTACTGAACGTATCACTAAGATGTTTCAACAAAGGTTTGAAGGCATCCGTAGGCATCAAATACATCGTTTAGTCATAACTGAGATGGGGCATATTGCTGAACAAGCCACTTCAAAGGCTTATGGAGAATCAGGAATTGAAGAGTATGAATATATGGCAACTCTTGAATCCCATACCTGTGAAGTTTGTGCTCGATTAGATGGCAAGATATTTAAGATGTCTGAGAAAAAGGAAGGTATTAACTATCCTTTAATCCATCCTCATTGTCGTTGTACTACTGTTCCACATATTAAGGATTTGCCAGATGTTAAAAAGCGTTGGATGCGTGATCCAGGAACTGATAAAGGCAAGATTATTAATAATATGTCTTTTGATGAATGGAAAAAATCTTTTGGCATTAATCCATCTGGAGCCATATCTGGAGCATTGAATGATAGAAATGACCCAGGACAAATTAAGAGAACTGCATTTGCAAATAATTATTATCAAGAATTGCGAAATGCTAATAGTAAGGTACTGATTGAAAGAATATCTAAAAATTCTAAAATTTCATCAGAGGTTGTAGAACGTGCGTTAAATCATATATTAAATTCTAAGTATGAATTGTTTGATCCAGAAACATATGGAACAACCGTTCGTAACTTTGATCCAAGCTATGATATGGCTCAAAGTTTGCAGCGATTGAGAACTGGAACACCACTAAAACATGATATAATAATGTTGAAGCATGAATCATACGAAGCACAGTTGATGGACAAAAAAGGATTAAATTATCGTGAAGCCCATGAGCTAACCAATCAAGTTTATAATTATCAATTGGTTCTGGATAAATGGAAGGAGGATTACCAATAATGATGATGATTTATACACTAGTTTCAGAGAATAATAAGCATCGTGTTTATAAGGTGGTCTCCGATAACGATGAAGGAACAATCATAGTCAATAAACAAACTCATGAAGCTAGTTCTCAAGGGGCATTTAGTTCAATGTTTTCTAAAGAATTCATTGAAAAACTAGCTGTTGGAACTCTAAAATTTAAAACAAATCCGCCTAAGGAATTTACTTATGGTGTAGGTTAGAGCACTCGGTATTAATTGAGTGCTATTTTTATACCCTTTTTGACCTGAGCAAGTCGTAAAAGTGCTTATTTTTTATACCTCAAATGTGGCCGTTCCACGTAAATCTAACGAGAGAGGATTTTTAATTATGAAACGAGAATTTTTAAAGAGTTTGGACTTAGACGATAAAGTCATTGAACAAATCATGTCGAAAAATGGTGTTGATATTGAAAATGTCAAAAAGTCATTTGGAGATGTCGACTCAATCAAACAAGTAAAAGGGAATGATATTGTATAAGTATTTGTAGGCATCGGATGATTTTTTTAGTACTTTCTATTGGTTAATTGCTTCTTATCTATACTGGATGTATCGTCATATAAAACGTATGATGTATGACAATGTAGAACCATTGGTAATTTATTAACTAGTTATTATCCCTTCAAAAAAACCACCACGTTAAGAAACGTGATGGCGCTCGCCCAACCAATGAAATTTATTTGTGTTTCATTGTTACTTTTTGATATGCAGTGATATGCAATCGTTAAAATCTAATGAACTTGTAAAAATAAAAAAACCAGTGATATCAAGGCTTTTAAGCCTCAATATAACTGGTTGATTTCTCATTATGGAGGTGAGGGGAATTGAACCCCTGTCCATGCATAATGCTATGCAAGCCTCTACACTCATAGTCGTATCATTTGAAGTTTCGCCATCATGAACGCCATACGACCCGGCTCACCACAATGACTATCCCGATGATCTCTTTTTAACTATTCAGGATGCACAGTTAAACGTAGCCCAATAATTTTGAGACCCATTTCCAATCCTTGGGCGAAATTAGAATGGATCACGCTTAGACTGTTTTTAGGCAGCTAATGCGTAGTTATTATTATTTTTTGCAGTTATAATAAACTGTGCGTTTTAAAGGGACGCAAGGCCCTAAGTGCAGCCTGCACGCTACTACACATGTCGAATCCAGAACACCCCCATTGGTGTCCACCCACTATAATATCTAATTATTGATTAATTAGCAACTATAAAGCTTGTTTTTACAATGAAAATAATAATGCTTTAAAGGTGCTACTTTCAGTAAATATTGGTAGAATACGGGTTGAAAACGGAGGTAAGAAATGAACGAACAAAATGAAGGAAAACCCTTCTACAAGAGAAACTGGTTCTGGATTATGATTCTCTCCATTTTTATCATAGTATCAGCGACTACTTATATCGCTAATTTTTCTTTCTATCAAGGAAAAGCTGATTCAACTGTAGTCAGCCAAAAGAAAACTAAAAAAACTGTTGCAGACTTGTCTTTATCTGATAAATATAATGAATTAAAGACAGGGAAAACAGGATACTCGAAAAAAGAAGTTATCCAATTATTAGGAGAACCAACGTCAGTTCAACAAATTGATGATACTAGCCAAGTGGCCAGTTTGACTTGGGATAAGATGGATAATGGTAAATCAATCGTTATTCAGGTAACCTTTGAAAAGGGTAAAGTTTCTGCCAAGTCAATTCAGGGGTTAGACATTGACCGAAAACGACTTCTGACTAAGAAAGATTACAATAAACTTCAGAATGGAGACAATTATAATCGAGTTTTAGACGTATTGGGTGACCCAGATGATTATTCTGATACTAATGGAATAAAAACATTAATATACGAATCGGATTTAGCTGAAGCTGATCCAACGTATGATGCTTTAATTAAAATCGATGTTGCTAACAATAAAGTGGTTTCTCTAACACAACAAAATCTCAAATAAAAAAGGTGCATATGTCAAAACACGTTCTGCTTTGATATGTGCGCCTTTTATTGTGCAATTTTTTTACGGAATATGCCAAACCCTTTAATAGATAGACTAGAGATTCCTACTGACATAACGGCCAGTGAAAAGGAAATCAAATCACCTAAAGCTAAATTTCCTAAACAAACTAAAGCATCGATAATGAACAAACTGATATATTTCTCAATACCAAAGTTTTTATGAATGATCATTGGGGGGACTGTAGTCCCACCACTAGACATATTTAGTGCGTAAAGAATTGCTAAACCAATTCCAAAAATGATACTTCCTACTATTATAGAGATAACTCGATTATTAGGGATTAAATTAATTACCGGTGTTATGAACAGTAATAATGGTAATAAGAAACTTCCCAGCGCTAATTTAATAGTAGTTTGACGATCTAAATGTAAGTAAGCCAGTACTAACATCACAATATTTATGACAAGAACCGAGATGAATGTTGGGATTTTCCATCCTGCTTGCAACAAGATAGCAATTCCAGTGGCTCCACCGGCTGCTATACTGTGCGGCTCGAAGAACATATTTAAACTAACTGCGATAAGTTCCAAAGCAACTAACATTATTAGTAGTTTTGAGGACAATCTTTGTTTTTTATTCTTCATACTAATAACTATATCATGAATATATTTTTTGGGACAATAAAAGTACTCATTACCTTTATTTATCAATGTTTCAATAAGATTACTTAAATTACATAAACAGTTGAAAATGTAACTTTGCGGTTGTTGTCATGTAATATAAACCTGTTAGTATAGCACCATAGTAATTGAGAGAGCTCAATAATCTAAACTATTAAGGATGTAATTAATATATGAAAAAAGTTTTATCTATCGCTTTAGTAAGTGCAATGGCTTTATCAGGAATTCTTGCTTCAACTTCTAACACTGTTCAAGCTGCCGTAAATAACGGAGACAATACAGTGACAGTTGAAAAGGGTGATACTTATAAGAGTATTGCAGAAGCTAATGGAATTAGTATTTCTGCTCTAGAACAAGCTAACGGACGTGAAGTTGGCGGATTTGACTTGATCTTCCCAGGTGAAACAATTACATTACCTGGTGCTACAACTACAACCGATACTACAAATACAACAACAGATACATCAGCACAAGCAACTGATGCTTCACAACAAACACAAACACAATCACAAACTGCAAATACACAAGCAGCTACAGATACAACTTCACAATCAACAAGTACAACTAGTACTTCACAAGGAACATTCAAGATTTCATTTTATGATCCAGCAGTATTAGGTTCTAACATGGGTTATAGTGGTGTTGCTGCTAATCTATCAGTCTTTCCTAAGGGAACTCAATTAAAGATTACTTTAGCTGACGGAACAGTACTCTATAGAACAGTTAATGATACAGGAACATTTGCCAACAGTAACTCACAACAATTGGATGTCGCTATGCCAAGTTCATCAATTCCATCATATGGTGTAACCACAGCCTCTGTTGAAGTGTTATCATAGGCATGTACCAGACAATTGCAAAAGAAATCTCCTATTAATTTAGGGGATTTTTTTATTAATGAAAATCTAATCTTTTAATGTAAAAAGATAAATGAAAATAAATTTTTATATTTTTTATTTCTAAAAATATATTGCTTTAACGTTATAAAAGGCATAACGGCAATGCTCATTAACTATTGCTATTCATGGATTTGAACACATTTACTAATATAAATGACTTTTGGCATAAAACTATAAAATTAGAAAACTAACTGAAAAAACTTATTTTTATTGTTTGACATTTCAAAAATTAGATTGTATTATCTAACCAATGATTAACAAAGAGATATTTATTAAACAATTTGATCGGGGGAAGTAATTCAACCTCGTTAGTACAGAAAGCCTCTAATTGCTGAGATGAGGACAACGACTTGGATGAAAATGACCCGTGATTGGTGCGCTGAATCTTCGGATAAAGATGCAATGGTTGGTACCCTTTACAGTACACGCGTATAGAACTTTTGTACGTTGTTAAGGGGATAAGTGTAAATTTATTCCGAATTAGAATGGTACCGCGGAAAGCCGCTTCTAACATTGAACCCAGTGGGTTTAGTTAGAAGTGGTTTTTTTGTTTTTATAGATATTTTCAGTTGATTAAGTATTAGTTAAGGTGGGAGAGAAATATGAGTAAATTTAAGAAGTTTAGCAAGGTAATCTTATTAGCTTTTACAGCAATATTTATTTTTGTATTAGCTGGCTGTGGAAAACAAAGCAGTGACAAGACAGTTAAAGTTGGTATCAATCCTTCTGATGAAGAAATTTGGAAGGTAGTTAAGAAGAACGTTAAGAGTGAAGGCATTGATCTTCAAATCAAAACTTTCAGTGATTACAATCAACCAAATACAGCTTTGAACCAAGGAGAAGTTGATATCAACGCTTATCAACATACTGATTTCCTAAATTCATGGAACAAAGCACATCACACAGATTTAGTTTCAATTGGTAAAACAGTTATTCAACCAATGGCTCTATATTCAAAGAAGATCACAAAGCTTAGTGAACTAAAGAACGGCGACAAGATTGCTATTCCAAATGATGCATCAAACGAAGCCCGTGCATTGCAGTTACTAGAATATAACGGCATTTTAAAATTAGATGATAGTAAGACATTGCCATCAACTAAAGATATTAAAGAAAACAAATTGAACTTGAAGTTTACAACTGTTGATGCAGCCCAAACAGCTCGTGTCATGGATGATGTTACTGCTTCAATCGTTAATGGTAACGTTGCTAACGATGCTAAATTGGATCCTAAGAAGGCTGTTGTGACAGAAAAGATTAACAAGAATTCAATTCCTTGGATCAATATCATCGTTGCTCAAAAGAAAGACAAGAACAACAAGACTTACAAGAAGGTCGTTAAAGCTTTCCAAACAAAAGATGTTGAAAAAGCTATCAAGAAAGTTTATGGCGGAAACGAAATTCCAGCCTGGAACGCAAAATTATAATCAGACGTTAAAAATATGAGGAGGTTTTCTAATGTCAAAATTATCAGATCCATTAATTCAGAATTCGATTGAAGATTTAGAGAAATATATCGCACTGCCATCTGTTTCAGCAAAGAATCAATCTATCCCTGAGACAGCCGAATTCCTCAAAAATCTACTAGAAGATTTCGGAGCCGATGCTACAGTTTGGAATGAGTTTGAAGCCCCTGTCGTTTTTGCAGAGATCAAACCTAAAAAGCCAAGTGATACTACCATCCTGATTTATAATCACTATGATGTACAACCAGCAGAACCACTTGAGCTTTGGAATTCAGATCCTTTCAAATTAAAAGTAACAGATGATAAATTTATCGGACGTGGAGTTTCCGATTGCAAGGCTGACTTAATTAGTCGTATCACAGCTTTAAAGATTTATCGTCAAGAACATGGCGACTTGCCTTGCAACATCAAATTCTTAGTTGAAGGACAAGAAGAAGTTGCTAGTCGTCATTTGGAAGATTATTTGAAGAAATATTCTGATAAGCTTTCGGCGGATTTGGTAATTTGGGAATCAGGTTACAAGAATGAAAAGGAACAATTTAATTTCACTGGTGGAAATAAAGGTGTCCTATGTTTTGAACTTGAAGCCACTTCAGCAAACATTGATCTTCATTCATCCTTTGCTGCAGTAGTTGATTCCGCCACTTGGAGATTAGCTCAAGCTTTGAATGCTTTGAGAACTCCAGAAGGAGACATTAAGATTCCTGGTTTCTATGACGACGTTGTAGAACCAACTCAAAAGGAAATTGATTTAGTTAACAAAGCAACTAATCCTGATTTGAAGTCAAAATGGGATTTACAAGTTCCATTATTGAAGAACAAGTCAGTTAACTATAATTTGACTTTCAATCCTACTATTAATATAGAAGGAATCAGCAGTGGCTGGGAAGGACA
The DNA here is from genome assembly GCF_001435505.1 of Companilactobacillus futsaii JCM 17355. GTDB lineage: Bacteria > Bacillota > Bacilli > Lactobacillales > Lactobacillaceae > Companilactobacillus > Companilactobacillus futsaii. Next base: position 8,111 of record NZ_AZDO01000101.1, read on the forward strand.
AGGTGTCAAAACCGTTACTCCTAAAGCTGCTACAGCCAAATTAGAGTTCCGCTTAGTACCAAATCAAGATCCACACGATTTATTCGATAAATTAACCAAGTATTTGAATGATCAAGGATTTACCGATGTTAAAGTTAAGTATTTATTAGGTGAAAAAGGTTATCGTTGGGATTTAGACAGTCCAATCGTTAATAAGTTGATTGATACAGCTAAAGATTTCTTCGGTGGGGAAGACAAAATAGAAGCTTTGCCATCAAGTCCTGGTACTGGTCCAATGAACTTGGTCAACCACTACACGAAGGCTTCAATCGTTTCAACCGGAGTTAGCTATTCTAAAGCTGGCAATCATGCACCAAACGAAAATATTCGGATTCAAGATTACTTAGACTTCATCGATTTCTTTAATCAATTCTTGGGTAAATTAAGGGAGTAGTAAATAAATGGCAGAACAAAATGGGATAATTCAGCTAAAAGATATTGATGTTACTTTCCACAACGAAGGTAAAACAATTGAAGCCGTTAAAAATGTTTCAATTGATGTTCAAAAAGGTGACGTCTTTGGTGTTATTGGTTACTCTGGTGCCGGTAAAAGTACGTTGGTCCGTGTAATTAATTTATTGCAACAACCAACTTCCGGTTCAGTGATCGTTAACAACCAAGATATGCTCAAACTAAGTCAAAAAGATTTACGTAAAGCACGTCGCAATATTGGAATGATTTTCCAACACTTTAATCTAATGAATTCTCTAACAGTCTATGGAAATGTTGATTTTCCTTTGAGAGATTCAGGATTGAGTAAAGCAGAACGTAAGAAGAAGATTGATCACTTACTAGATATTGTTGGTTTGAGTGACCGTGCTCATAACTATCCATCACAATTATCTGGTGGTCAAAAGCAACGTGTTGCAATCGCCCGTGCTTTAGCTTCAGATCCAGAGATTTTGATTTCTGATGAAGCAACTAGTGCCCTAGATCCAAAGACTACAACCGAAATTTTGAATTTGTTAGGTCGTTTGAATAAGGAACTAGGTATCACAATTGTTATCATCACTCACGAAATGGATGCTATCAAACAAATTTGTAATCGTGTTGCTGTCATGGAAAATGGTCAGTTAATCGAAGAAGGTAGTTTGTTAACAATCTTTGGTCAACCTAAGGAAAAACTTACTAAAGACTTTGTTAATACTTCAACTCATATCGGTTCAGTGCTTGATGAAATCAGAGAAAGCGGCATTGTCGATAAGTTATCTGGTCGTTTGATTGAGCTTAATTACATCGGTGATTCTACTAATGAACCAATCGTAGTTGAACTTTATAAGCGTTTTGAAGTTGAAGCCAACATCTTGTTCAGTAATATCGAAAGATTGCAAAATACAACTGTTGGTATCATGCTCTTTGCCTTAACTGGTGAAGATCAAAAAGTTGAAGAAGCTATCAAGTATTTGAATAGCTTGAACGTAAATGTTAAAGAAATTAGTTTAGAGAAAGAAGGCAAATAATCTATGGCAGATTTAGTTAATAAATTTTTACCAAACGTCGTCGCCAATTGGGAAGGTGACAATGGTTTCGTAGTCGCAATTTGGCAAACATTATATATGACTTTTGTCAGTGCCTTATTTGCCGGAATCATCGGAATTATCTTAGGAATTTTACTAGTTGTCACAGCAGAAGATGGTATTACACCACATAAGGCTTTCTATACTTGCCTAGATAAACTAGTTAACCTATTCAGATCAATTCCTTTCATTATCTTACTAGCTGTTATTGGACCATTTACTAAGCTAGTTGTCGGACAAACAATTGGACCTACTGGAGCCTTAGTTCCGTTAGTTGTAGGTACTGCACCATTCTTTGCCAGACAAGTACAATTAGCCTTAGTTGAAGTTGATCCTGGTGTTATCGAAGCCGCTGAAGCAATCGGACTTTCACCAATGAAGATCATCTTCAGAGTTTATTTACGTGAAGGACTTCCAGAATTAATTCGTTCTGGTACTCTAACAATTATCAGTTTGATTGGATTAACTGCCATGGCTGGTGCTGTTGGTGGTGGTGGTCTAGGTAACATGGCCATTTCCGTTGGTTATCAACGATTTGAAAATGATGTTACCATCGTATCTATGTTATTCATCCTAGTTCTTGTCTTCGTAATTCAAGGAATTGGTGATTTTGCAGTACGTAAATTAGAACATTAATAACAAAGTGAACGAAAAAGTAGTCTATTTACCATAATTTGTCCAGAAAGTCTCGGTAGCTGTGAAGAGATCAAATTGATAGATGAAGAATGACTCGTGATTGGCATTCCCGAATAATCAAGGAATGATGGCTGGTATCCATTAAAATACTGACATGTAATACATGTTGATGAGAAAAGTAAGTGTGAATTTACTTTTGAAATAGAATGGTACCACGCCAAATAGCGTTTCTATCTAGGGTTTGACCCTTGATAGGAGCGCTTTTTTAGTTGAGAAGGAGAGATATATATGAAAAAACTTAAGGGATTATTTTTGTTAGTTGTTGCTACATTTAGTTTATTTTTATTAGCTGCTTGTGGAAATTCTCAAGCTAGTGGCAATGGAGAAAAAACAGTTAAAATCGGTGTTACTGGTTCCGACCACAGAACATTAGATGCCGTGGCTAAAAAAGTGAAAAAAGAAGGTATCAACATAAAAATTGTTGAGTTTACCGATTACAGTCAACCAAATACGGCTTTGGCTCAAGGTGAAATTGACTTAAATGCCTTTCAAACAGTTCGTTTCCAAGATGATTGGAATAAAAAACACAAAACAAATATCGTATCTATTGGTTCAACTGTCATTGCGCCAATGTCACTCTTTTCTAAGAAAGTGACTAACGTTGACCAAATCAAACGTGGTGCTAAGATTGCCGTTCCAAATGATACAACTAATGAAGGCCGTGCTTTACAATTACTTGAAAGTGCTGGCTTGATTAAGTTGAATGATGACAAGATTCCTAATTTGCAAGATATTACTGAAAATAAATTGGATCTAAAAATTTCCGCTCTTGATGCTGCTCAAACTGCTAAATCACTTGATGATGTAACAGCAGCCGTTGTTAATAGTGGTGTCGCAAACGATGCTAAATTGAATCGTAAGAGTGCTATTTATCAAGAAAAAGTAACTGCTAAGTCAAAACCTTTCGTCAATATTATTTCTGCTGATAAGAAAGATAAGAATAACAAGACTTATAAGAAGATTGTTGAAGCTTATCAATCAGAAGATATTGCTAAAGAAATCAAAAAAGACTATAACGGTTATGAACTACCAGCTTGGAATTACAAGATTTTACAATAGAATAGTTTTTGCTTTAATTGTTTTGCCATAAGAAGGCATTTCTATTAAGCAAAGGGGATGCCTTTTCAAATTTGAGGAGGAAAATCATGCTAAAGAACCGAATTAAGGGAATATTGTTAATATTCATTACCACACTTAGTTTGTTCATTTTAGCTGGTTGTGGGGGCAATCAGTCAAGTAGTAAAACCGTGAAGGTTGGAATTACAGGTGCTAATGATCCAGCACTTGAGAAGGTCAAAGAAATCGTCAAAAAAGAGGGAATTAACATTAAAATCGTTCAATTCTCAGATTACAGTCAACCCAATACCGCATTAGCTAATGGTGAGATTGATATGAACGATTTTCAGACCTATACTTTCCAATCTGATTGGAATAAAAAACATAAGACTAATATTGTTACTTTAGGAACCACTGTTATTGCACCAATGTCACTCTTTTCAAAGAAAATCACTAAGTTGAGTCAATTGAAAAAAGGTGACAAAGTAGCTATACCAAATGATGTTACTAATGAAGGTCGAGCCTTACAGTTACTGGAAAGTGCTGGTTTGATTGAATTGGATGACAGTAAAATTCCGAATTTGAGAGATATCAAAAAGTATAATGTAGGAATCAAAATTTCGTCACTTGATGCTGGCCAAACGGCTAAATCACTCGATGATGTAACTGCTGCCTGTGTTAATAGTGGTGTTGCTAGTGATGCTAAGTTAAATCCTAAAGATGCTGTTTTCCGTGAAAAGATTACAGCTAAGTCTAAACCATATGTCAATATTCTTTCGACTAATGCTAAGGATAAAGACAATCCTACCTTCAAAAAAATTGTGAAGGCCTACCATACTAAAGAAGTTGCTGATGTTATTAAAAAGCAATTCCATGGCTATGAGAGTCCAGCTTGGACTTATAAAATTTTACAATAATTAAAAAAGGAACTGTTTTTGAAAGCAGTTCCTTTTTGTATGTTTTTATTCCGATTTTCCTTTAAAATAAAGGTAGTATACAAGAGAGAAATCAGGGATAAAATGAAAAATTTAGGGAGTGTCTTAAAAGAGTTACGAAAAGAAAAAGGTTTAACTCAACAAGAATTGGCTGACGGAATTTGCGCACAATCAATGTTGTCAGCAATTGAAAATGATGTCTACGTGCCAAATGCAAATTTGTTGATTAATTTGGCCAATCGTTTAGGAGTGGATTTGGGAGAAATCAGTTTGGCTAACAATTTTGCCATTAGTGATAAAACGGATTTTAATGAAAAAATTAATGAACTCTGCAATCAACATCAATATCCAGGATTGTTGGAATTTTTAAAGAAGTCAGAAGTGATAGACAATTTACAAACTGCTCATCAAATGCAAGCTTATTACTATTATTTGGGTGTTGCTCAATTACAAACTAATGCTATTGATGAAGCGATGAGATCGTTTAGATTATCGTTAACAGAAATTAATCATTTACACTTAGATACGATTTCTCGTTTAGCTTATTTGGCAATGGGGTATATTTATTCGTTAGAAAATAAACGCACTGCAGCTGTGGATAACATTGATTTAGCCTTTCGTAATTGGAATGAATTCAATTATGATGAAAATCAAAATATTTTATATTATTTGGCTGCATTGATTTATTTCAAATTGAACGATTATCAAAATTCGACTGCTTATTTGGTAGACGGGATTACTTTTATAGCTAAGCACAATTCCCATTACATGTTAGCTAATTGCTATTTCTTGATGGCTCGACTAGCTCAAGAGGCTCATGATGATGATGAACGTCTTGAAGCTCACCGTCGTAAGGATTTATTCAGCGAATTGTACAATGAACAAATTTTTAAAGATTTCTAAATCTGTGTGACAAATTTGTAAGCCGATTGTAAGTAATATAAATGTAATTATTTAAGGGAATGGATTAATATATTAATTAAAGATAAAGGGGGAAGCAAACATGCATATTCCAATTAAACGTTCTTACAGTAATAAAGTTTTTGCAGGGGTAATTGGTGGATTATCGGAACATTTCCAATGGAATCCAGCTGTTGCCAGAGTTTTATGGGTAATTGTTAGTTTAACGCCATTCCCAGGTATCATCGCTTATTTAATTCTCTGGATGTTGATGGAAAATCCAGATTAATCTGTTGAGGTGAAAGTAATGCATATTTCAGTGAGAAGATCTAAAGACAATCAGGTGTTAGGTGGTGTCATCGCTGGTTTTTGTGAAAAATATGATTGGAATCCAGCGGTTGGTCGAATATTGTACGTGGCATTATCGTTGACACCTATTTTTCCAGGAATCATTGTTTACTTGATTTTGTTGTTAATCATGGAAAAACCAGAATAAAAAAGCTCGTTAGATGAAAGTCTAACGAGTTTTTTATTACAACTTAAAATATGTTTGTAAGGTATTGAGAACACCATCATGATTGTTGTCAGTTTCCGTGACTAAATCAGATGCTTGTAGTATTTCAGGTTTGGCATTTTTCATAGCGACGCCGAGACCGACTTCTTGAATCATTTCTAGATCGTTGAGGTTGTCGCCAAAAGCCATGATTTCAGTTAATGGAATACCTTTTAACCTGCTTAAGCGTTCTAAAGCAATACCTTTGTCAATGTTGCTACGCATAATATCGATACTGCCAAAACCGCTGACAGCTGCATAAACGTCATTTCCATAATGTTCATTTAAGAATTTGATTGCTTGAGTTAAATCAGCGTGTTGTAATTGAATGTTGAATTTGAAGAAAGTATCGTCAACTTGGAATAAATCAGGGACGATTTTGAGATTTTTCATGTGGTAGAGTGGTAAATCTTTCTTACTTTCAGCGTAAGTAGCGGACTTACCAGAAATTGATAAAGATTTTAAATCTAGTTCACGGTTTAGAGACTTAATCATTTCATGAACTAAACTTTTAGGCATAGGATGTTCAAAAATCGTTTTGCCTGCTTCAACTATTTGAGCGCCATTTTCAGCGATGAATAAATCGATTGTGGGAGTCTTTTCAAAAATTCTTTTTAAATGATCGTAGTTATTGCCACTTGCGACAGTAAATAAAATATTTTTTTGATGAAGTTTATCGATATAGTCATTCAAACGCTTTACATCATAATTCTTATTATCATCAAATAAAGTCCCATCGATGTCAGTTGCAACTATCTTTATTTCAGCCAAATTATTTCCTCCTATTTGTTTCGTCAGTAAAAATGATACACGACCAAAATAAAAAAACAACCGACTTATGTAATCGGTTGTAAGTATTAGAGTAGTGGTAAGAACCAGTTAGCCCAGATCCAACTCAAAGGCATGATAATTACCATCGCCGGAATCATGTCAGCTATTGGGAACATCTTTAATTTGACCATTCTAAAGCCAGTTGGCATAATCGTAATACCCCTTTCAAATAAGAACTATGTTCAACTTTAGAATTGGTAGGGGGAATAAACAATTCAAAAACTATGATATAGTATTCTAAAATGGAATAGGAGGCATGGATATTGGATTTGCATAAGTTACAGATTTTTGTAGATTTATCTAAAACGTTAAATTATACTGATACGGCTAATAATTTATTTACTACCCAGGGAAATATTTCTAAACAGATTTTGTCCCTTGAAAAAGAGTTAGATGTGCCATTGTTTAAACGGGCCCATCGTAAAATCGAACTGACTCAACAAGGTGAGATTGTCTTGCCTTATGCCAAAGAGATCCTCGCTAAATATAGTGAAATGACGATTAAATTGGCTGATTTTCAAGATTCTAAGAATTTAACAATTGAAATGCACACTATTCCGACAATGCCTAGTTATGTCAGTTTTAATTTGATCACGAAATTTTTGCAGCAACATCCTGAAGTTCACATGCAGCTCAAAGAAGAAGAGAGCTATAACTTAGTGAACTCTTTAAAATCTGGTCTCTGTGAGATTATTTTTGCCCGAATGTTTGATTTCGATGGTTCTGATTTGGAATATATTGAAATGGAAGATGACGATTTCGTGGCCGTCTTACCGAAGAATCATCCTTTTGCTAATGAAGAAATTTTAGATTTAAAAAAGTTAAAGAAAGAACGTTTCTTAATATTGGGGCCGTCGACGAATCTTTATGACCCCGTTATTAAATTGTGTCAAATGGCAGGGTTCAAACCAGATATTAGTTATCAGGGTACTCGTGTTGATTTGATCATGCAGATGGTTCAAAATAATATGGGTATTTCTTTAATGATGAAAAAAACTGCACAAAATTTTGACAATAAAGCATTTTCTCTCGTACCGTTAACAACAAATATTGCTAATAAATTATGTTTTGTTAGAGTTAAAGGTCAACATTCAAGTGCTAATAATATGTTTTGGAAATATGTCAAAACGCACATGAAAGATATTGGGGGATAAGGATATTCAAAATTTATCAACGAAACAAATAATCGATCTGATGGAATCAGGTCTTAATATAAAGTTCTCCAATGAACAAATTGTTATTTTGGAAAATGATTTTACTAAACCATTACTAGTTAACGCCTGCGCTGGAGCTGGTAAGACGACAATCTTTATTTTGATGGCTTTGATTGCCATTGCTAAGAAGGACGCTGACCCTGATGAAATTTTAGGGATCACTTTTTCACATAAATCGCGAGTTGATATGGGTGATAAGTATAATAATTTTGTAAAAGAATTAAGTGAAGTCGGATTAGATTTACCAGATGGTCGACCTAATTTCACCACATTTCACGCTTTGTTTTATCAATTATTGCGTCAAAATCAGGAATACCAACAAGCACGAGTTTTGACTAGTTATCGTTTATTTACTCGAGATTTGTCAGATGCTATTAAACATCCCAGTACGATGATTACCAAGTCGGAAATGTTGGAACAAATGTTTAATCTTAATGGTTATTTGATCAATCAAGATTTAACCGACGATGGGATATTACCTCGGGGCGCTAATATTTCATTAACTGCAGCTATTGAAGAAATGTCAGGATTTTCTAGACAAAACCATGATGAAAATTTTTATTCAGATTACGTTGATGTGATGACAAAATATCGAGAATTAAAGCGACAAAATGGCTATATTGATTTCAATGATATGAAGATGTTGCTGTTAAAAAGTATGGAAGATCCTAATCATTTGCAATTTTATCAACGTATCATGTCTCGTTATAAAATTGCCGTGATTGATGAGTTTCAAGATATTGACAACCTACAGTGGAAAATTATTTCCAAATTATTGAGTCCAGAAACGATGCAACATTTAATCGTTATAGGTGATGATGATCAGAGTATTTATGCTTTTCGTGGCAGTAATCCAAAGTACATTTTGAACTATAAAAAATTATTGCCTAATGCTCAAAAGAAAAATCTTTCGACAAATTATCGGACTGGTGAAAAAATTCTTCAAAAGGTTATCCCTTTGATTAAAGAAAATCATGTTCGCTTGGATAAAGATTTACTTTCAGGAAGAAGCGGTATTGGAAATTTTGTACTCTACAGTAGTAAGAAATCTGGCTTTAGTCGCAAATCTAAGATGCTCAAACATTTGGTCAAACAAATCAACGATCCCGATATTGATAATGAAGATATTGCCATTTTAGTTCGCTATAATTCTTCACGCATGTTGCTGGCTGATTGGTTAGCTAATAAAGAAATTTATGCTGATATTAACAATGCTAGTGCCATTTTGCAGAATAATTTAATTTATCGAATTATTACTGAATTGATGAAAGCTTTGTGGAAAGATGAATATAAGTATTTTTCTGAACAATCTAATCGAATTGGTTTCAGTAAATATAGGAATCATACGCAAAAAGTTGAAACTCGAGCTGATGATAAATTTCGTAAACTTAGCAAGTATTTACTAGCGGCAGAAAGTTACAATGTTGAATTTAATACGCCATTGAAACGAACCGATGAACGAGTTCAAATTTACTTCAATAGTATCAAACGTTTTAAACAAAGAATGGAACAAGCTGAAAACAAAGAGAGTCAAGAAAAAATTTCTAAAGCTTTGATCAAGGATTTATTTCAAGCAGCAATTAAATTAACCGATAAATATTTCGATTATATGATTCAAAAGAAATTTATGGCTAAATCTGAAGTTAATGAGATCAAAAATTATCTTGAAGAAGAGTTGGAAACATATCACAATATTGATGATTTTTTCTTCGATGAGGAACAAAAAAAATCCATCTTGTCGAGTCAAGCTGAACGGGATAAACAAGAACATCACATTCAATTTTTGTCCTTACATCAAGCTAAAGGACTAGAATTTAAATACGTTTATTTGTATGGTTTAACGAATAAAGAAGTTGAAAAACCAGGTTTGTCGATCAATGAATGGTTCCCACCGGATATGACTTTTGAACAATTTGCGAAAAAATGGAATTTTATTTATAACAAGAGTTATGAATATTTGGGAACAGCTCTGGAAGCAACGAGAATTGATGATTATCAAGATTTTTGGAAAAATAATGCTTTTAATCCGATTAATTTAAAGGAAACTCTGCATAAGAAAAAAGAAACGAGTATGTTTCATAATTTTTATCAAGAAGTGAAAAATTACTCAGAATTTATTGAAGAAGAAAGACGTTTGCTGTATGTTGGAATTACTCGAGCACAAGAAGAATTGTGTATGAGGATTGCACCAGATTCAAATCCGTTGTTGTTTGAATTGGATTTACCAAAGAAAAAGAAAAAAGTAAATGGGGATAGTCATGAAAATACGTCGCACAATTGAGATAGTTCCTAGTTTTGTTTTAATTGCGATTTTTATTTATAGTTTATATTTAAAAGCGATTGGTGGTAGCTGGGTCAATTTGTTTGTTATTGGAATAACTGGGTTGAGTGCTTACATCCCAATAGCAGTTTTTATTGAAGCAATTGCTAATTCGTTTCGGAATATTCGGCCAGTACCAATGCGAGATAAATTATTTTATGGATATATGATTATTATTTGGGTGATTGCTTTAGTAGTGGCAATCGGCTCGATGGGACAAGCTTAGTGATGAAAAATCATCATTAAGCTTTTTTTGTTGCAAGAATAAAACTATTCCATTATGGAATACATATCAAGATAACTTGAATTGTTCCCAGTATATACAGACCCTATAATTATCGTGTTAAGAAAAAGAGGAGGCAATTTTATGTCAGAGCAACCATATGATTTAAGAAGAGTTATTGACGAGTTAAAACAACAACCTGATCAATATCACGAAACTGATGTTGAGGTCGATCCCGATGCTGAATTATCCGGTGTTTATCGTTATATCGGTGCTGGTGGAACAGTTAAGCGTCCAACACAAGAAGGACCGGCAATGATGTTCAACAATGTGAAAGGATTTCCTAATACACGTGTTTTGACTGGTGCCATGGCCAGTCGTAAACGTGATGGAATGATTTTGCACCACGATTACAAGACTTTGGGACGTTTGTTGAAGGATTCAGTCGAACATCCCGTAGCTCCAGAAATGGTGGATTCTGACAAAGCTCCAGTTCAAGAAGTAGTTCACAAAGCAACTGATAAAGATTTTGATATTAGAAAGATTTTGCCAGCTCCAACTAATACTGAATATGATGCTGGTCCATATATCACAATGGGTCTAGTGCTAGGTTCAGATCCTGATAAGACTATGACTGATGTCACAATTCATCGTATGGTTTTGGAAGATAAAGACACTATCGGGATGTACATCATGCCTGGTGGCCGTCACATTGGTCATTTCCAAAAGCAATTTGAAAAATTAGATAAACCAATGCCAATTACAATTAATATTGGTTTGGATCCTGCTATTACTATTGGTGCAACATTTGAGCCACCTACAACGCCACTTGGGTATGATGAATTGAATATTGCTGGGGCTTTGCGTAACCAAGCGGTTTAATTAGTCAATGCTACATCGGTTGATGAAAAGGCAATTGCTCGTGCTGAATACGTCGTTGAAGCTGAAATCATGCCTAACCAAACAATGCAAGAAGATATCAATACTCATACCGGTAAAGCTATGCCAGAATTCCCTGGTTACAATGGTGATGCCAATCCAGCCGTTAATGTGGTCAAAGTCAAAGCTATTACTCACAGAAAAGATAATCCGATTATGCAAACAACGATTGGACCTAGTGAAGAACACGTTTCAATGGCTGGTATTCCAACTGAAGCAAGTATTCTTGAATTAGTTGATAAAGCCATTCCTGGAAAAGTTGTCAATGTCTACAATCCTCCAGCAGGTGGTGGTAAGTTGATGACTATCATGCAAATCCATAAGGATAATGAAGCCGATGAAGGTATTCAAAGACAAGCAGCAATTTTAGCTTTGTCAGCCTTTAAAGAATTGAAGACAGTTTTCTTAGTAGATGAAGATGTTGATATTTTTGATATGAACGACGTGGTTTGGACGATGAATACTCGTTTCCAAGGTGACAAAGATATCATGGTGCTACCAGGAATGCGTAACCATCCACTCGATCCTTCAGAAAGACCGGAATATGATCCTAAGTCAATCCGTGTTCGTGGGATGAGTTCTAAAACCATCATTGATGGAACAGTTCCATTTGATATGAAAGACCAATTCATCAGAGCTTCATTTAAAGAAGTCAAAGACTGGCAGAAATATTTAGATTAAGGAAGTGTTGAAATGGCACGCAAGAGAAAAATTGTCATCGGAATTACCGGTGCTTCAGGTACGATTTATGCGATTGATTTGATGAAGAAATTAAGTCAAATTTATAGTGTTGAAACACATGTCGTCATGAGTGCTTGGGCCAAAAAGAATTTGCAACTAGAAACTGACATGTCCCTAACAGATCTTAAGCAGTTAGCAGATTATTTTTATAGCGATAGTGACTTAGGAGCAACCATTGCTAGTGGTTCGTTTTTGACTGATGGGATGGTTATCGTACCAGCTAGTATGAAGACCGTCGCTAGTATTGCAGTAGGTATCGGTGATAATTTAATTTTTCGTGCAGCAGATGTCACACTAAAAGAACAACGTAAATTAATCATTGTTCCTAGAGAAACGCCGTTGAATACGATCCATTTGGAAAATATGACTAAATTATCTAAGATGGGCGTACAAATGGTTCCTCCTATTCCAGCTTTTTACAACCATCCCCAAACCATTCAAGATTTAGTTGATCATCAAACAATGAAGGAATTAGATGCTTTAGGAATCGAAAATGATTCTGACGGTCGTTGGGAGGGAATTTAATGAAGTTTTCAGTCACACAAGAAAATTACACGATGAATTTGGAAGTTTTTGTAATTGGTGAAGACTTGTTCGTAACGATAACTGGCGGCGATACACCTCACATTGGAACAGTGACTACTTTGACGAAGAAGACTGATATTCAAACGATTCGTTATCCGAGCCACGATGGTAGACTTCATAAAGACGACGTTTTAGCCGTTCGAGTTGCTAAAATAATTCAGTCGAATTTGCCAGGTAGCTGTACGATTACCGCTGGTGTTCACGTTAATCACATTTCTAGAAAGCAAATTGCCGTTTCTTCTCAAATGGCAAAAAAACTTGGAGAAGATTTGAAAAATTGGTTACAACAAACTGATTTTGACGCTCCAGAACCAGTTTATTATTCCGACTCAGAAAATCCGCAATAGAAAAAGACTTAGAAGATCATTGAAGTGCTCTAAAATTGTTAGACATAATCTAACAACTTTGGGAGCACTTTTTTTT
>NZ_AZDO01000102.1 GCF_001435505.1 Companilactobacillus futsaii JCM 17355
TCTTTATGGAAAATATTAAGTTTTAAAAAGTGTTCGGTTATTTCTTGCAATCTGCCGTAAACAAAAAACTTCCTATCCCACAAGGAAAGGAAGTTTACACTTTTTCTGTCTAATGTGTAAGTAACCTTCCAAGCCTCACAGGACTCGATTAAAAGTTTTCGTTGCAAATAATATAAACGATTTCACATTCTCAGTCAATAGTATTAGTTAATTTTTGCTAAGAAATATTTCTTTTTACCACGACGAATTACGATGTACTTGCCGTCAAATGAATCTTTTGGATTGATTTCAGTTGTTGTATCAGTCAATCTCTCACCATTGATTCTGATAGCACCATTTTGAATATCTTCACGAGCTTGACGTTTTGACTTGTCGACGTTAACAGCAATCAAAAGGTCAACTAGATTGATAGGATCACTTGAAATTTCTTCACTAGGGACACCATGGAATGCTTCCCCAACTTCTTCTGTTGTCAATTCTTGAATCTCACCAGAGAACAAAACATCAGTAATTTTTTCGGCCTTTTTTAAAGCTTCTTCACCGTGAACAAACTTAGTAACTTCCTGGGCCAAAGTTTTTTGAGCCAAACGCTTTTCAGGTGCAGTCTTAACTGATTCTGCTAAGGAGTCAATTTCTTCTTTTGACAAGAAAGTAAATTTCTTCAATAAGTTGATAACGTCCTTGTCATCTTGATTGAACCAGAATTGATAAAATTCGTAAGGTGAGGTCTTCTTAGGGTCAAGCCAGACAGCTCCACCAGCAGTTTTACCGAACTTTGTGCCATCAGCTTTAAGAAGTAATGGAATTGTCAATGCATAAACTTTAGCATCTTGACCTTCAGCTTTGTGGATCAAATCCAAACCAGCAGTCAAATTACCCCATTGGTCACCACCACCAACTTGCAATTGTACATTGTGTTGACGATAAAGTGTTAGGAAATCTAGTGATTGTAAGATTTGGTAAGTAAATTCTGTAAAGGAAATACCTACTTCCAAACGGCTGGAAATAATTTCTTTATTTAACATTGTATTAACGTTGGCGAATTTTATAATCAAGTTAGCCACCTTAAGAAAAAATAAATAAAAAAACAC
>NZ_AZDO01000103.1 GCF_001435505.1 Companilactobacillus futsaii JCM 17355
TTTATGGAAAATATTAAGTTTTAAAAAATGTTCGGTTATTTCTTGCAATCTGCCAATCAAAAAAATATCGTTCGAAAATATTAAAACCTATATTAAAGTTGTGAAGGTGAAAAAATGTTAGCGATATTAATTGGTTTGATAATTGGAATTGGTTTGCCAATCCAAACTAGTATTAATTCTCGATTAAAATTTTCAGTGGGGTCTCCCTTGGTAGCTTCGTTGATTTCATTTTCGTTAGGGACGCTGTTTTTAGCACTTATTACGATATTTTTTGATAAGTCATTGTTTTTTTCCTTAAATTTATTTAGAAAAGAACCTGTTTGGCTTTGGTTAGGTGGCTTATTAGGAGTAATCTATTTAACTTCCAATATTCTTTTATTTCCTAAACTTGGTAGTGTGCAAACTGTGATCATGCCAATTTTAGGACAGATAATTATGGGATTGGTAATTGATAACTTTGGATTGTTTGATTCACTAGTTCATCCATTGAATTGGAGTAGAATTATCGGAGCTATTTTGGTGATCATTGGTGTAGTAGGAGCCGTGTCTATCAACCAAATAATCTTATATCGCCATAAGAAATTTTTACCTGATAGGACAAATAATTTTTGGTATTATCGGTTAATTGGAATTGTGGTAGGGATGTTTAGTGCCACTCAAACGGCTATCAATGGGCATCTAGGAATAGTTTTAAATTCTTCAGTTAAAGCAGCTTTTATCTCATTTTTTGTAGGTACAATTTCTTTGATTGTAATTGTCGCAATAATTCATCCACGTTTAAGCTTTCAAAAAAGCAAAGAAAATCCTTGGTGGCTTTGGTTAGGTGGACTTATTGGAGCCTTATTTGTTTTGGGAAATGTTTATTTAGTTCCCAAAATTGGGACAGGACTGGCAGTAGTGATTGTACTGGTTGGATTGATTATTGGTAGTTTATTGATAGATCAATTTGGTTGGTTCAGGTCAGCAAAGAATCCAATTACTTTTGCGCAAATAGTAAGTTTATTAATTATGATCTTTGGTGTTGTTATCATCCGTCTTTTATAAATAACGGTTAAATCAAGCTATCGAAATTGCTAATAAACAAGTAAAATATAAGATAAGTAAAATTGATTCTATCTTTTATTTTTATAGAGGTAATTATGAAAATTAGTAATTTAGAGGATTTAAAAAAAGCCATTGATAATAGAGAAAGTGGCTTTGAAGTTGAACGAACTGCTTTTGAATTTTGTGATGAAATTCATCGTGAGCAAGTAATGGGGAGTGGCGCCGAGTGGTCAATTGCTACAACAGCTGGCTGGATGGGTCTAGTAACTAGTTTTAATCATTGGGTTCATCGTAAATTTATGAGTGAAGCAAAAAAACAACGTGAGGATATAAAACACGTCATTATCAAAGAATATATTATAAAAAAGACTGATCAAGCCAATAAATATGAATTGGTTTTGAGAAAATAAAAAATGGTAGTTCATTCATTTAATTGAATGGCTACCATTTTTTTAACCGAAATTACCGGAAACATAATCTTCAGTGGCTTGCATTTTAGGTTTAGTAAAGACGTTTGCTGTCGTATTGTATTCGATGATGTGGCCTAGATGTAAAAAAGCGGTGTAATCACTAATACGAGAAGCTTGTTGCAAATTATGTGTAACGATAATAATCGTATAATTTTTCTTCAAGGTTTCGAGTGTTTCTTCAATTTTTGAAGTGGAAATTGGATCCAAAGCACTGGCGGGTTCATCCAACAGCAAAATATCAGGGTGCATGGCTATCGAGCGAGCAATACAGAGACGTTGTTGTTGACCGCCTGATAAAGCTAAAGCACTTTTATCGAGATCATCTTTTACTTCATCCCACAGTGCGGCATCCTTTAGACTTTGTTCCAATCGTTGTTCCAAAATTTCTTTTTTAGTAATACCGGCATTTTTTAGAGCAAAAGTAATATTTTCTCGAATGGACTTAGCAAATGGATTAGGTCTTTGAAACACCATTCCAATGTGCTTTCTAACTTCATAAACGTTAATTTTTGGAGAATTGATATCAAGATTACGATACATTATTTCACCATCGACACGAGCACGTTTGTCGTTCATACGATTCAAGCAGCGTAAGAAAGTTGATTTACCACAACCAGAAGCACCGATCAAAGCGGTGATTTCAAAACGTGGAAATTCAAGATTGGCATCAAAAATAGCGTGATTGTTACCATAGTATACTTGTAAATCTTTAGTTGTAAGTGCCTTTTCTTCTGCGATTTTAGTTATAAAAGATTCATTTAAATTATATTCTTTCAAAATAAGACCTCATTTCGTAGCAGTAATTTTTTTGTAGAGTTGGTTTCCTAAGAAACGAGCACCTAGGTTGAAAATTAAAATGACGATGATTAATACAGCAGAAGAAGCACTAGAAATTAAATGAGCATCTGGAGTAACACTCTCAGTATTAACTTTCCAAATGTGAACTGCTAAAGTTTCAGCTGGACGCATAGGATTTAAAAAACTTGTGCTAGAGAAAATATTCCAGTTCGTGTAATCAACAGTTGGAGCACTTTGACCAGCAGTATAAATTAAAGCAGCGGCTTCACCAAAAATTCTACCAGCACTAAGAATTAAGCCGGTTAAAATACCAGGCAAGGCAGCAGGTAAAACAATTTTTGTAGTGGTTTTCCAATTGGATAGTCCTAAAGACATTCCAGCTTCTCTTTGTAAATCAGGTACGCTACGTAAAGATTCTTCAATGTTTCTAGTCAATAGAGGAAGATTAAAGAAAGTTAAAGCAATAGCTCCAGAAAGAATTGAGAAACCAAGATTTAATTTGATAACGAATAGTAAGTAACCAAATAGTCCGACAACAACTGAAGGTAAAGAGCTCAATACTTCAACACTGGTTCTGATTAAATCGGTAAACCAGTTGTCTTTGGCGTACTCAGATAAGTAAATTCCTGCTCCCAAACCAATTGGTAAAGAAACAATGATTGTAAGGACTAGTAAGTAGAGTGAATTAAAGAGTTGATCTCTAATTCCACCTCCAGCACTGAATGATTGAGCAGCGGAAGTTAAGAAATGCCATGAAATATCAGGCACACCGTTAAAAAGAATGTAACCTAAAATGGCAACTAAGATTAGAATAACTGCTACAACCAAAGTGTAGATAACGCCAGTAGCTAAGTGATCGTATTTTTTAGCATTCATTAGAAACGACCTCTCTTTCCAATAAATTTAACTAGCATGTTTAAGATCAATGACATCAGTAATAGGATTAAAGCTAATGACCAAAGCGCATTGTTGGGCAAAGTTCCCATAACAGTATTGCCGATATCAGTAGTTAATTTACTAGTCAAAGTTGATGCAGGTGAAACTAAGTTCTTGGGCATCAAAGCTGCGTTTCCGATAACCATTTGAACCGCCAAAGCTTCACCAAAAGCTCGAGCCATTCCAAAAATTATAGCTGTCAAAATACCAGGAATTGCAGCTCTTAAGACTACTTTGTAGATAGTTTGCCATCTAGTAGCTCCAAGGGCTAGTGATGCTTGACGATAAAAAAGAGGAACAGCGTTTAAACTGTCAACTGATAGAGAAGTTATCGTCGGTAAAATCATGACGAAGAGGACTAAAGTACCTGATAGAATACCGAATCCAGTTCCACCAAACATACCTCTAATAAAGGGAACGATAACTGATAATCCAATAAAACCATAAACGACAGAAGGAATACCAACTAGTAATTCGATAACTGGTTGAAGAATTTTACTGCCTTTTTTGCTGGAAAATTCAGCCATAAAGATTGCGACCCCTAAAGCAAAAGGAGTTGCTAAAATTGCTGCTAATAAAGTGACGCTAAAAGAAGTAACGATCATTGGTAAAGCACCAATATCGGGATGTCCTTTAGCATCAGTGGCACCAGGATTCCAATTTGTTTTAGTTAAGAAATCAAAAACATTTACATGGTTTTGTGTAAAGGTAGCTAAACCTTTAGAAGCGATGAAATAGAGAATACAAGTAACTAATAAAATGATTAAACCAATGCAAACGTAACAAATTCCTTTACCAAAATAATCTTGGAAGGTGGCCTTAGATCTTGTTTGTAATTTTTTTTGAATATCATCCATAGGGAGAACCTCCTATATAAAAATATAAAAAAAGAACCTCGACCAAGATTGGGCAAGGTTGAAGTTCTCTTTTTTCAGTTATTTAACATCGCTAACTGTTCCTTTAGAATCTTTTTGAACCTTCATATTGTGAATACTGATGTAACCCATGTCTTTAACAAGTGAGTTTTGAACATCTTTAGAATTCATGTAGTCGAGGAACTTAGCAGTAGCACCTTCAGCTTTGCCGTTAGTGTACATATGTTCATATGACCAGATCTTCCACTTGTTTGATTCAACATTTTCATCAGTAGGTTGTACATTATCGATTGAAATTGCTTGTACTTTATTAGTGATATATGAGAATGCTAGGTAACTAATGGCACCTGGTGTACTTTCAACGATTTTTTGAACAGTACCGTTTGAATCTTGTTCTTGTGATTTAACAGCTTCTGCTCCTTTTAGAACAGCAGCTTCAAATGTTGCACGAGTACCACTACCTTTAGCACGGTTAACGACAGTGATTTTTTCGTCCTTGCCACCAACTTCTTTCCAGTTAGTGATCTTGCCGGTAAAGATTTGTTTTACTTGATCCATTGTTAATGATTTAACATTTGCATCTTTATTAACTACTGGAGCCATACCAACGACGGCAACCTTGTGGTCAACTAGTTTCTTAGCATCAACGCCATCTTTTTCTTCGGCGAAGATATCTGAGTTACCGATTGTAACCGATTTGTCTTGAACTTGACTTAAACCAGTACCAGAACCACCACCTTGAACAGTGATGTCAACTTTGCTATTGGCCTTTTGGAAGTTAGCAGCAGCTTTTTCAACTAATGGTTGTAAAGCTGTTGATCCAACGGCTGTAATCTTGCCCGAAGTTGTACTGCTGTCGCTCTTTGAAGTAGCACTGGTCTTGTTATTCCCATTACCGCAACCAGTTAGAACGAGCATTAAAGCGGCGAAGCTTAATACCAATGAAATAATAGTTTTCTTTTTCATTTCTAAAACCCCTATTCAAATTCGTATTGATAAAATCATTTACCTAACACTTATAAAGATAAAGGTGACGTGTATATATAATGTTTATTTAATGTAAAAGTTTTGTAAAGTTGTGAAAAAAATATACATTTGCTTTGTAGACTAAAAAGTGAACTGGAACATCAAATACTGTAATATAACAACATTTGTAAATGTATATATTGAAATACAATACCCAATTTAGCTATTGTAAATGACCACCATTATTTACATTGCTATAATCAAGTTGTGATGTAGCTACAGTTAGTGTTTGTTTCAGAAAACCTCATGTAAAGATTCCTTAGTATTGTAAAGATGCAAATCTTTGGTATTAAGGATTTGGAAGGAAGTCGAGTACATGCAACCGCTAGTATTGTTGAGTAATAAACTACCACTATTTATAGAGATCAATCGAAGCTTTAATAAGCAAGGCTGGTTTCTTCAAAATATTACTGACCCAAGAGATGTAGAAAAATTAGCTGGAAAAGAAGAAATTGCAGGTTTACTTTGGGATTTTACGATAATGGATTTGAATAAGTCTATTAAGATTTTGAAATCTTTGCGTAATAAAATTTCTGGTCCCATCATTGTTTTGGCTCCTGCAAAAGAGAAGAAAAGACGTTCTTTGTTCTATAACATTAATATTGATAGTTTCATCACTAAACCATTCGAATATCCTGAATTGGTTGCTAAGGTTAAGCAATTATTTTGGGTTTATAATAAGCTCTCTATCAAAAAGGGAAAACATCCAATTAAAAATAACTCCAATAAAAATACTGTTAAATACAATGATATTGTGATTGATTTTAAACATTATCGCGTAACACACAACGGTTATGACATTGGTTTGACACCTAAAGAATTCAGCCTGTTTTGGTATTTGATCCAACATCGAGGCAAGGTAATGAGTCGAGACCAACTTTTAGAAGGAGTTTGGGGGTATGACTCAATCGGGTCTAGTCGAACAATTGATATTCATATCAGTCATTTACGAGATAAACTGGCAGAACAATCGCAGTCGCAAAATTGTATTAAAACGGTTCGAGGTTTCGGATATGTTTTGGATAATAAATATCCTTTGGTATCAGAAAATTAAAAAACGCCCGCTAATTTAGTGAAGTGCTCTAAAATTGTTAGACATAATCTAACAACTTTGGGAGCACTTTTTTT
>NZ_AZDO01000104.1 GCF_001435505.1 Companilactobacillus futsaii JCM 17355
AAGAAACTTCTGGTTGTTAATCCATTCAAAACTAGTCAAATCTGTTCTAATTGTGGTTACGATGACGGTAAACACGAGTTAGATATTAGAGAATGGGATTGTCCTATTTGTGGTATTCATCATGATCGTGATATCAATGCAAGTAAAAACATATTGAAAAATGGCTTGGAACAAGCCTTAGTAAAATAGTTCTAGCCTCTACCGACTAGTTGAAATACTAGTTGGCAAGTATGGAATGTTCCTAGAAGCTCGGTACTTTAGTGCCGATGTAGTTCAC
>NZ_AZDO01000016.1 GCF_001435505.1 Companilactobacillus futsaii JCM 17355
AACTTTTCTTTATTTTTCCAAAGTGGCTAACTTGTTCTTGCAATTTGCGAATCATAATAATTTTTAAATAACGGTAAAGAATCTATAATGGTATTTGTATAAACATCTATGATTAGTTTCAAAGGAGATTACCATGGAAAAGAAAATGTCATCATTGTCTGCCTTGGGTATGTTGATTACTCTAGGTATTGTTTATGGCGATATTGGTACTTCGCCACTATACGTTATGAACGCCATTATCAATGACGCTGGCACGATGGCTGATACTAAGCCTGAATACATTCTAGGCAGTGTTTCATTGATTTTTTGGACGTTAATGTTAATCACTACACTAAAATACGTGTTAATTGCTATGAAAGCTGATAATAACAACGAGGGCGGGATCTTTGCACTCTATGCTTTAGTCAAAGCCAAAAAATGGTTGATCATTCCCGCTTTGATCGGTGGTTCCGCCTTGCTTGCCGATGGTACTTTAACGCCCGCTGTTACCGTTACTTCAGCTATGGAAGGTGTCAAAGGGCAACAATTTGGCAATTTTGTTTTTTCTAATAAACAATCGACCGTTTTGGTAATCGTAACGATAATCTTGCTAACCATTTTTATCATTCAAAAATTCGGTACTGAAAAAATCGGTCGTTCTTTTGGTCCAATTATGCTTATTTGGTTCAGTTTCATCGGACTAGCCGGATTATTTAATTTGCTGGGAGATTTAAGTGTTCTCAAAGCACTGTCTCCCATTTATGCTATCAAAGTTTTATTCAGCCCCGTCAACAAAGTTGGTATCTTCATTCTCGGCAGTGTCTTTCTAGCTACGACAGGTGCTGAAGCTTTGTACTCCGATATGGGACAAGTTGGTAAGCACAATATTTATGCGACCTGGCCTTTCGTTTATTTGATGTTAATGCTGAATTATCTAGGTCAAGCAGCTTGGGTAATTGCTAATTTTCAAAACAAACAGTACAATCACATTTCTGGAATTAATCCTTTTTATGAGATGTTGCCAGGTAGCTTCAAGATTTTTGCTATTATCATTGCCACGTTGGCTGCCATTATTGCTTCTCAAGCTCTAATAACCGGTTCCTATACCTTAGTTCAAGAAGCCATTGGTTTGAAAATACTACCTCGTCTCAAAGTTAAATTCCCCGGCAAAGTTCAAAGTCAGCTCTACATTGAATCAGTCAATTGGTTGCTTTGTGCTATTACTATTAGCATCGTTTGGAGATTCGGCACCTCAGAACACATGGAAGCAGCTTATGGTTTAGCAATTACTTTAACAATGCTGATGACTACTCTACTCTTGCATCAATTCTTGATCATGAAAAAGCACCCCATTGGTGCCAATATTTTCTTAGTCACTTTCTTCGCTATTGAAGGACTATTCTTGATTTCTAGTTTGGTCAAATTCATCCACGGTGGCTACGTTACAGTCATCATAACGATGGCAATCTTAGCAATCATGGTCATTTGGTACTTCGGAAATAAGCGCCGTGATGCCCATATGGCCGAGAGTGAAAACGTTAATCTGTTAGACTTCATTCCCCAATTAGAAAAACTCAGTCAAGATTCTTCGATTCCAACTTATGCTACCAATTTGGTTTATATGACAAAACTGGGCAAAGATTATTCCATTAAGCGCTCAATTATTTATTCGATCTTGGATCAAGATCCTAAAAGGGCTAAAGTCTATTGGTTCATTACTGTCAATCAAACTGCTGCTCCATATGAATGCAACTACTCAGTCGATATGATGAACACTAGAAATGTCGTTAATGTAACCTTGAACCTCGGTTTTAAAAAATCGCAACACGTTAATATTTATATTCGCCAAATCATCAACAGTCTATTGGACAAAAACATTATCGATCAACAAGCTCCAACTTATTCTATGGTGCCTAATCGCCGCGTGGGCTCTTTCAAATTTGTCATTCAAAATCAACAGTTCCAAGATCTTGGAGCCCAAATTTATATGAGTAGTTTAGATAGAATGCTGATTGGCGGACGTCTTTTACTACAAAATATTACAGTGCCACCAGCTCTTTGGTACGGTTTAGAATTCAGTGACGTGGTTGAAGAAAAGGTTCCTCTATTCTTAGGTAATCATACTGATCAATACTTAACTGAAAAAGAAATTCGTCATAACGTGAAATAAAAAAGAGACCCTACGGTCTCTTTTTTACAATACTTGTGCACCTAAACTATCTTTAAAATGTCCTAAGGCCCATTTGTGTCCAGCTTGATTAAACGATGCGACTGCATTTTCATGAACAATAATATTGTAATTTAAATTGTAAGCATCTACGGCTGTATGCAAAACGCAAATGTCTGTACAAACACCAACTAAATGCAATGTATCAACCTTTCTTTCACGTAATCTAATATCAAGATCAGTTCCAGCAAAGGCGCTATAACGAGTCTTATCAAACAATTTAACTTGTTCGTTATCGTTATGGTCGTTATACCAATCTTTCAAACCACCGTATAATTCTCTTCCCCAAGTTCCGCGAACATTGTGCGGTGGGAAAAGTTTTGTTTCAGGATGATATGGATCATTTGGTTTATGGACATCAGTTGGGAACCAAACAAAATCATCATTTTGATACATTCTTTCTGCTAAATCGAAGATCTTGGATTCAATTGCCTGACCTGGCTCTTTACAAGTCAAAGCCCCATCATCAGCTACAAAATCATTCGTATAGTCGATAATCAGTAATGCTTGATGTGTAGACATAATTTTCCTACTTTCTTCTAAATATTTAGTTATACCAAGATTATTCAAAAGAACCTTACAGAAGTCAATTTATCCAACTCTTTGTAAAGAAAATTTACATTCAAACGTGTGTTATAATCACTCTAATCAAAGGCTAGGGGCGTTCATCATGCATAAAAAATATCGTGAACCTATCAATAAAAAATATTTAATTATTTCATTGGTTGCCGTGTTTATTTTCGCAACTGTCTTATCTATTTTCACTTTCAAAATGTCTAATCAAACAACAACTAAGGCGCCAACAACTGAATACAAAGCTATTAGAAAAAATCTCGATCACAAATTCAATCAAAATGGCAAAGTAGTTACGATCAAAGAAGATCACAACATCAATGATGATACGAGTAAGCATCCCCATACGGTTATTATTGTTCGCTTAACTGATAAGCAAACTCAAAAATATCTAAAAACTTCCTTTGAGGCGGTCCAGAACAACCAAGCGACTGACGATCAGAAGGATTATGTTCGCGCCTTACAAAATATCATCGCTAATCAAGCTAAGAAATTAGACAATGATTATGATGTTATACAATTTGTCTATCAAGATGGCAAATCCTTTGTCCCGGTAGCCAGTTCACAAAAGAATCGTAATTTAATCAAACTAGTCAGCACAAAATAAAAAACGACCAATTGGTCGTTTTTTTACATAAAGGGATCATTTCTACCCATGTAATAACCTTCGTCAAAGCCAGCATCATAATCACTATTACCTAAATCTGAACCACTACCAGGATGATTATGCATGTATTTCCAAATTAGATAAATAAGAAGAATGGCAACTATTGTTCCTAAGGCATACAAAATTCTATTTCTTACTCGTTTTATATCTGCTAGATCTTTAGATTCCAATTTTTTTGAACTTTGAGCTACATCTTGTAACTTCGGCTCCAGACGATTTGCTAATGAAAACAAAGCTTTGATTTGCGTATCTTCATCACTAGATTTGAAATCATTTGCCAGTCCTTTTCTAAGTTTCCAAAACATTAGATCCGTTATATAACGGTCTGCTTGTTCAGACGCACTGAAAAAGACTTTTTTATCCTTTAAATCTAAAATTAAATAATTACTCTCATTATCGATATCGTCATTGTCTAATCGCATATCGATATATTTTTCTCGACCGTACAATAGATAGCCCACATTACTGCCGATATTGCCAATAATATTAGAGGATGCATCGTTTGAATGAACATCAGCACCAGTTATTTGGACAAACTCTTTGATATCAGCTGCGTCATCAAAAATTAAAACATAGAGTTTTTGTGGATGAGGTTCAGTATAAATACCACTATTGATACTATCGAGTTGATCGTATTGAACATTAGTAATGAACTCCTTGTTCTCATAAACGTAATCGCCTGTATTAGGACCACCGAAACCATCTGCTTGTACGTCTTGTGTTGAATACAAAATACCGATAAAAGCTAACAACGTTGCCAGTAAATATCTAAATTTCATAATCCATCCTCCATACTTAGACAATATCACTTAATCTTTAATTTGGGACAAAAAATAAGGCATAAAAAAATCCCAGATTTATCTCATCTAGGATCAAAAAGTTTAATCAGCGTCGTTCTCGCTTTCTTCTTCTTTTTTCTTAGTTATTGTTTCATCAAATGTGATAATCTTTTGGGCAATTTCTTGAGGTTTTTCCATCATTGCTAAATGACCGGCACCCTTAATATCTTCTATTTGTAGATCAGGTACACGACCGATAGAAGCCTTAGCATCTTTGATACCATTTTCCGTTAAAATTTGATCCCCATCGCCAAACATAGCCAAAGTTGGAATCTTAACTGCACGCAAACGTTTATTTAAAGCTTTTTCTTCCAAATAGTCCATTGGCATCTTTTGCAAAAATTTAACTGTCTTGTGATCAACTAAGTTCGCCGCTTCGTCAACAACCTTAGGATTTTCTAAACTACTGCGATCAAAATCCTTATCAAAATACAAAGCTGATTTAACTGGTGACTTAGCAAGCTTCCCTAATAATGGAATACTTGCTACAGACGAATGAGCGTCCATGTCAGCGTATTTGTCGTTAGCTGGTGTATTTAATAGGACCAGCTTAGAAATTGTAAATCCACGCAATTCTGCCATGTTAACGGCTACTAAACCACCAAAGCCATAGCCGAAGATAACTAATTTGTCAGTGATCTTCAATCTAGCAATAGCTTCTAACATATTCCATGCTTCTGCATCGATCGTATAATGATCATTTTTGGCCTTAGTTGATTTACCTTGGCCTAATAGATCAAGCGCTACAACCGTATATTTGTCTTTTAGATAGGGAATAATTGAGTTGAAATACTCAAGCGAGCCACCAAGACCGGGTACTAGAACGATAATACTCTTAGTATTGATACCTCTGATTAGATTTGTGTTTACACTGCCCTCAGATGTAGATAATATTTTTTCCAAATTTTTCTGCCTCTTTAGTTTTTTCTCTTATTAAAAAATATACCTAACTTGTGAAGATTTTGCATTGATTCTAGAAATTTTTAATTTATTTTTATTTAATGACACTATTTTATTGACAATTTACTAAAAATGAATTAGATTGGACTAGACCAGAAAGATAGAGATGGGAGATTAATAAGATGAACATAATTAAAGTAAAAGATCAACAAATGGGTGGAAAAGAAGCTTTCAACTTAGTTAAAGCTGATATTGAAAATGGTGCTAAAGTTTTGGGATTAGCAACAGGTAGTAGCCCAATTACACTTTACAACGAAATGACAAGCAGCGACATTGATTTTTCAAATATGACATCTGTTAACTTGGATGAATATGTTGGTCTTGAAGCTGATAACGAACAAAGTTACCACTACTTCATGAACGAACACCTATTCAGCAAGAAACCTTTTAAGAATTCATATGTTCCTGATGGTTCAAACCCTGACGCAGAAGCTGCTACAAAAGCTTACGACAAGATTATTGAAGACAACCCTATTGACCTTCAAATTCTTGGTATCGGTAGAAATGGTCACATCGGTTTCAACGAACCAGGCTCACCATTTGATGGCAAAACTAGAAAAGTTGGTTTGACAGAATCAACAATCGAAGCTAACACACGTTTTTTCGAAAATGAAAAAGATGTTCCACGCTTTGCTTACTCAATGGGTATCGGTTCAATCATGAAAGCTAAGAAGATCGTTCTTCTAGCTTACGGCGAAAACAAAGCTGACGCTATTGCTGCTACTGTTGACGGCCCTGTTACTGAAGACTGCCCAGCAAGTGCTTTACAAAACCACCCAGATGTAACAATCATCGTTGATGAAGCTGCTGCATCAAAACTTAAATAATTGATAAATCCAACGATAGTCCTAATTAATTTTAGGGCTATTTTTTTCGCAAAAAAAGCATTGATATCACTATCAATACTTTTTGTCTATCTTATAAGTTAGCTTTAATTTCTGTAACAATTTGTTCCGGCGTCAATTTAAATTCATGCCACAATTCAGCCGTCGTTTCATGATCATTGAATCGTTTAGCAGCACCAAAGTTTAAAGTGCGCATCTTAGTATTGCCATAGAAACGACTAATCTTTTCACCAAAACCACCGCTCAAACTAGCCTCTTCTAGAGTAACTACTAGTTGATGATTCTTTTTTAAATCGATTAAAGTTTTTTCATCTAATTTTGAAACATCACGTGGATCAATCACCGTTGCATCAACGTCAAGTTGTTGTTGGACTTCTTCAGCTAAAGGCAACAAACTACCAACACCTAAAATTGCAACTTTTTGACCAGCATGCAAAACATTCATCCTATGTGCATCAAAATCAGCTAATGGTGCTGAATGTACGCCATTACTTGGAACTCTGATGGCAACCGGACCATTATTTTGATGTAAAGCATAATGCATCATGGCTTGTAATTCTTCTTTAGTCGTTGGAGCTAGATAAGTCAATCCTGGAATATTACTCAACATCGCTAAATCAAAGATTCCTTGGTGAGTTGGATCTCCAGCACTATTGCTGCCTCCAGAAACCATAATCGTAACTGGTAATTTGTTAATACCTAAATCGTGTGACAATTGATCATAAGCTCTTTGCAAGAATGTCCCAGATTCAAAAGCAATTGGACGTAATCCCATCTTTGCTTGCCCGGCAGCTAAAGTAATTGACTCTTGTTCAGCAATACCAACATCAAAATAATTCTTAGGATGCTTTTTGCCAAAACGTTTCAAATCATAAGTTCCAGGGATAGCCGCCGTGATGGCAGTGATTGGTGTACCTGCCGTAAATTCTTTTTCAAGTTGTTCGTGAATTACGTCAGTATATGTTTCACCAGTCACTGGATGTAAAGTTTTTCCAGTAGCTAAATCAAATGGTACGTGCCAGTGAAAAGCTTCTTTATGGTCGACAGCTGGTTCATACCCATGTCCCTTTTCTGTGTGAACGTGTAAAACGATTGGATGATCAACGTCTTTGATTTCCTTAAATGTCTTTAGCATCGTCTCTAAATCATTACCATTTTCGACATAACGATAGTCAAGTCCCATAGCTTTAAAGATATTGTGAGAACTTTGACCATTAGTTTCGCGCAGTTTTTTGAGTCCTTCATAAAGGCCACCATGGTTTTCAGCGATTGCCATGCCATTATCATTAACTAAAATAATCAAATTAGACTTTAATGTGGAAGCAATATTCAGTCCTTCCAAAGCTAAACCACCTGATAATGATCCGTCATCAATCACCGCCATAACGTTACCCGTTTTACCTTCTAAATCTCTAGCACTAGCCATACCAGTTGCTAAAGCAATTGAAGTTGAGGTATGACCAATGTTGAAGAAATCATGAGGACTTTCCTCTGGCTCAGTATAACCACTGACGTCATCGAAATGGTCTTTATCAAGCCAAGCTTGTTTTCTACCTGTCAAAATTTTATGCGTATACGATTGATGCGAAACATCCCAGACGACTTTATCGATTGGTGAATTAAAAATTGTATGAAAGGCAATCGTCAATTCAACCACACCTAAGTTTGGTCCGACATGTCCCCCAGTTTGACTAACTTTATTCAATAGAACGTGGCGTATTTCAGCAGCTAATTGAGTTAGTTGTTCAAGTGATAATTTTTTCAAATCAGCTGGTTTGTTGATTGTATTTAAAATTGGTGTATCCATTAGTTTCCTCGCTTCTTTAAATATCGATAAATTAATTCTAGGTCCTAAACCTAACTTTAGATCAAGAAATAAATTGAAGTTTATTGACAAAATATCTTAACGACAAGTAACCTAGTACAGTTGTGTTAAATTTTTAGGTGGTATTTGTTAATTATGAAAGAAAAATTATTTAAGAAAGCCGACTACAAACAATTCGTAGCTGGTGATGCTCAATTTGAAAAAGTTTTAACGCGTAATAATCTGATTTCCATGGGTATCGGAGCTATTATCGGGACGGGAATCTTCATTCTACCCGGTATCGTTGCTTATGGAACTGCTGGACCAGGAATTACGATTTCCTTTATTTTAGCCGCAATTGTCTGTATTTTAACAGCAATGTGTTTTGCAGAATTATCTTCCACTTTTCCAGTAGCCGGTAGTACTTATTCCTACGGTAGTATTATCTTTGGTCAATTTCCCGGCTGGTTGATTGGTTGGGCTTTATGCTTGGAATATATTTTAGGAGTATCAGCTGTTTCTTCAGGATTTTCGGCTTACTTTGTCAGTCTATTCAATAGCTTCGGCATTATCTTACCTAAAGCTCTCGTTGGTCCATTTGATCCTAGTCGTGGTAGTTTTATTAACTTACCAGCAATAATCGTTCTACTCTTGATTTATTTCCTTTTGCGTCGTGGTATACAAGCTTCAACACGAATGAACACCGTTATGGTTTTCGTCAAAATTGCTGTTGTTTTAACTTTTATCGGTGTAGGTTTATTTTATATTAAACCAGCTAATTATCATCCCTATTTTCCAATGGGAGGTTTTGGCGTTGTCAAAGGAGCTGCCTTAGTTTTCTTTGCTTATTTGGGATTTGATGTTATTCCATCATCAGCACCGGAAGTCAAAAATCCTCAAAAAAACATTCCTATCAGTATCATGGTTTCATTAGCCGTCTGTGCATTTTTGTACGTTCTTTTATCTTTTGTTTTAACAGGAATGGTCAATTACAAATCACTAAATTACGCTGACCCAGTAGTATTCGCTTTAAACTATGTCAAATTAGGCAAACTAGCCTTCTTGATCACCATTGGTGCTTTAGCAGGGATGTTTACTATGATGCTCAACACGGTTTATGGTGGTTCACGTTTAATTTATGCTCTAGGTCGTGACAAAATGATTCCAGAAGCATTCGGTAAAATTGACAAAAAGGCTAAGATGCCTATTCTATCTCTCAATACGATCACTATCTTGGCGGTTTTATTAGGTGGTTTTGTGTCACTTAACGAACTCACTAGTTTAGTTAATATCGGAACTTTAGTTTCCTTTACTTTCGTAGCTTCAGGCATTATCAAATTACGTCATCGCAAAGACGTTCCCGACAGTGAATTCAAAGTTCCCTTTTATCCTTGGCTACCAATCATTTCAGTTATTCTTTGTGTTTTATTGATGACCCAAGTTAGCATTAATTCTTGGATTACCTTTATCGCTTGGTTTGTGATTGGAATAATTGTCTATTTCGCTTACGGATATAAAAAAGTCAACTGATTATTGTATCGTTATAACGATTGAATCTAAAAAAATCTGACGAAAAAGGTTCCTTCTTAAGTTAGTTTAGTAGTAATATGCCGTCCTCCAATTTGGCTGGAATGCACTCTGCCTTGTCAAGTTGACATTTCAATGAAATTAAAAT
>NZ_AZDO01000105.1 GCF_001435505.1 Companilactobacillus futsaii JCM 17355
AGCTGTCAATTCCTTATGCTCCCACGCTTTGCTCGTCCGCTACCATTGACAGCAAATAGTTAGCTTTTCTAAAACTTGATAAAGATTTAACTGCTATGTCACTTTTTAAGGGCCTTATTTTTTGTTCTCAGCGATTTTAAGGCTATTTATATAATTTATACCAAAGCCAAAATAAAAAGCCCTCAGCGGCTTTTTAGAGGGCTAAATAACAAAGCCAGGACGATTAATAATATCTTCTTGTCTTTTTTTCAAAATGTAAGTGTACAAGGAATTATACAAATTCTGTTTGATCTCATCAGGTTCATTAACAAAAGCTTCAAACAATTCTTAAATATCAACTTGCCAAGGATCAGCAAGCATTTCATCAATTGGCTTTAATACTTTCTTTTCGTCCATCTGAGTTACTCCTAACATTAGCTAATTATTTCAGGTTTAAATTAAAGGCATCTTTTTATAGTTAGTTATTCAAAGATTGTGATTAAGTTTAGAAAGAAAAACGGTGTAAAGCAATTAAAAAGATTTGTTTGAGCGCAGCGAAATCTAATACAATTTTTGGGGGTATCGGAACACGTCAAAGTTAGTTGACGTATAAGTGCGCATTGAACTAAAAAAACCTTTTATTTCAATGATCAAGTTAGCTATTTTTTAGCGTCATTAAACGGAATGAAATGAGTTTAATGCGCACTTACACTCCACCAAAAATTAGTGGAGGTTTTGTGCTTAAAATCTGTCTCAGAAGTTGCCTTCGGCAACAACTAAAAATCCAAATAAAACTAACCAAAATCAATTTGATCTAACATAGTTTCGGTACTGGCTTGGTCTAAGCCTAAATAAGCTAAAGTCATGGCTTCACTGGAATGATTTAATAAGTGCATGACTAAGCCAATATTGTAATTGGATTGCGT
>NZ_AZDO01000106.1 GCF_001435505.1 Companilactobacillus futsaii JCM 17355
GCGAAAGCCAAAGTTTCTATAAAACTTTGCTTTCCTGCCTAACGGCGAGTGAAAAAACGGTCAAGCTGGTTCAGCTTGGACGGGGTAAGGGGCGTCAACGCCCGTATAAATGTGGCTTGCCACACCTTTTTAGGCAACGAACGCAGTGAGGCGCAAAGAGCGTAGCGAATGGAGTTTAATGTGAGCCGGTTTTTGGCTCACTCCTTTGTGTTTTTGATTTTAGGTTTTGATCTCGTACAGTGGTGCCTCTTATATACCTCTTTTATAAACCTCTTT
>NZ_AZDO01000107.1 GCF_001435505.1 Companilactobacillus futsaii JCM 17355
TTCTGCGATAATCCTTATATAGTTGACATTTCAAAATAGTATAAAAATGTTAACTCAGTAATGGAGGGATTTCATGCAGAAATATACATCTGACCAAAAAATTAAAACAGTTCAAGAATTTTTAGAATCAGATATGCCCAGACAAACTTTTGCCAAGACAAAGGGCATTCCGCCGTCTACTTTCAAAGAATGGTGCCGTATTTATAAAGTTTATGGGGCTCGTGGATTATTAAATGTTAAGACACTCAGTTATTATTCTTATGAAACAAAGATCAATGCCATCAAAGCATACAAAAATGGTGAAGGTAGTTTAAATGACATTTGTGAAAGATTCGGAGTTAAATCATCTAAGCAATTAAGATACTGGTTAATACAGTATAATAATGACAAGAATCTAACAGCGACTCCTGTTGGAAAGAAGGTCATTCAAATGTCTAGAAAGACAACACTTGAGGAACGTATAGAAGTTGTTGAGTACATAACCAATCATAAGCACTCCTATGCCGAAGCTTCAGAACATTTCAAAGTATCATATCAACAAGCACGAATGTGGGTTCTCAAAGCACGTAATGTAGGATACAGCGCTCTTGTTGATAACAGAGGTAAAAACAAGAAAAAGAAGCAGATGTCTGAGGTCGATGAATTAAAACTTGAGATCAGACAATTAAAAAGCGAATTAAACAGACGTGATGCAATTGAGGCATTCGAAAAAAAATGGAACGAAATCCAGCATGGGGAGTGAATAAACAACGCCGACAGGCCTACCAGGCAATAAAGGAAGTCTGTCAAGATCATCATGGTTGGCAATCTATTCTACTTGAATACATAGGTGTCAGCCGTCAAGCATATGGTAAATTCTTAAAACGTAAGAAAACTCAGTGGGAGATCAATAATGAGATCCTTACAGAACATGTATTACGTATTTTTGAATTGCACAATGGAAGTGTCGGAGCTGGGAAAATACTATTAGATTTAGAAGCATGTGACGACATTTCTTTTAAGGTTACCCTAAAACAAGTCAAAAGAGTTATGAGAGACCAAATGATAACCTGTGTTGTCAGAAGAAAGAAAAAGAGTCGTAAAAATAATGAGCAAGAATACATCAAAGACAATATTTTAAATCAGAACTTCAAAGTATATGAAAAATGTAAAGTTTGGTTAGCTGATTCCACCCAGTTAGAGTATGGAGTTGACCAAAGACATACGGTCCAACTAAG
Source organism: Companilactobacillus futsaii JCM 17355 (assembly GCF_001435505.1). Taxonomy (GTDB): domain Bacteria; phylum Bacillota; class Bacilli; order Lactobacillales; family Lactobacillaceae; genus Companilactobacillus; species Companilactobacillus futsaii. The sequence continues at coordinate 1,218 of NZ_AZDO01000107.1, forward strand.
TGGCGTTTTAGATCTTCATGGTCGTAGAATGATCAGTTGGCACATAAGTCCTTCAGAAGATACTGAAGCAGAGATATCTGTATTTGAGAAAGCTTTTGAACGTATGGGAGATGTACATCCTATGGTTCATACCGATCGTGGGTCGGCTTACGTATCAAATAAATTTAATAACTATCTTGTAAAACATCAAGTAGTCAGAAGCATGTCCAGGCCTGGAACTCCTTTTGACAACGCACCTATAGAGCGCTTTTGGAACGATTTTAAATTAAGATGGATTGATTTACATGGAACACCTAAAACGTTAGAAGAACTAATCGTATTAGTAGAAGAAGGAATGAAATACTTCGACACCGTAGATAGATCAGAAAAAAGAAACGGCCTCACCAACGAAGAATTTTGGGGTGAGGTCGCTTAAAAAAGTTATATTATTTGAATCAAAAAAATGTCAACTTGACAAGGACGAGTGCATTC
>NZ_AZDO01000001.1 GCF_001435505.1 Companilactobacillus futsaii JCM 17355
GTTTTGAGCACATTAGTGCTCAAGATTTAACGACGACGTTACTCCAAATTAACCAGAGACCGCTTAAAATACTTGACTGGAAAACACCGTATCAGGTTATGCTGACCAATTTGTCCAAAAATTCGGATTAAATTTGCAATCTACCTTTTATACTAAAATAACCAGAATTTTTTCTTCTTCTTAGGTAGTGATGAAATCTTAACAAAGTCTGTATCACCAACATCATCACCATTGATAATATTTCTTGCATTAAGATTAAATAATTGAGCTTTGCGAAGTCCCTCTTCTTTTTCTAACTTCTCAAAGGCTTCTTTCATTAAATAACTACGTCCCTTAAAATTATGGGCATCCGATGAAAAAATAAATCCTAAATTGGCTTTAATAATTTCTTCAGTAAGTGTTTGGACCTTCTTACCAAAAACACCAAGATAACTACTACTTGTCAATTGTGTTAAACATCCCATTTTAACGAAATTATATAATTTATCAGGATCTTCCTGAATTCCATGATTACGCTCTGGATGGGCAATAACCGGCGTTATACCACGGGTAGTTAAATCAAAAATCATATCCGCTGTATACTCAGGAATACCATCATGTGGCATCTCTAACAATATATAACGATTAGTTTCATCCATGAACAGAATATCATCTTTAGCAATGGCATCCATTAGTTCCCCTGTTAGATGAACTTCTTGACTAGCAAACACACTCAACGGTATTCCCGCATTATCTAAAGCTTTTTGAAATTCATTAGTCTTTCTGATCACATCCTGTTTGTGATTAGTGTATTCCCCATCCATGTGGTGAGGAGTTACCAGACTATTGGTAATTCCTTGATCTACAGCTGCCTTAGCCAAATCTAATGACATCTGCATATCTTTGGAACCATCATCAACACCTGGCAATATGTGGCAATGCAAATCAATTAATTTCATTTCTCTTTCTCAGCTCCATAGTATCCGCCATAATAACCACCATAATAGCCTTGTGACTTTTCTTTTGTGACACGATTCATAATTACCCCCAAAATATTAGCATGAACTGTATCTAATAATTGTTTAGCATGTGCAACCCCAGCTTTTTCAGCAATTCCTTGAGGCACAACCATTACGACACCATCTACTTGAGTAGCAAGTATTTGAGCATCAGTAACTGAGTTTGCGGGAGGGGTATCCATGATCAATAACCCAAACTTATCCTCAAGACGAGTAATCAAATCTTTTGTTCTCATACTACCAAGAAGCTCTGAGGGATTTGGAGGAATCGGCCCACTAGTAATAACGAATAAATTTTTAACCATTGTTGGTTGAACGACATCCTCCAATGAAGCATTTCCCAATAAGTAACTTGAAAGTCCGACCCTATTACTTACATTAAAAGTTTTATGAATTGTCGGACGACGAAGATCGGCATCAACTAACACAACCGTTTCACCTTGTTTAGCCCAAGTTACTGCAACATTATTACTTACTGTAGACTTACCTTCAGATGGAGCAGATGAAGTGAATAAAATTGAATTTAATTTTTTATCTACAGATGAGAATTGAATATTAGTTCTGATAGTATTAAATTGCTCTGAAATCGTACTGGTAGGGTCATCATAAGTAACCAAACCAACACCATTTTTCCAACTATAATTCTCTAACTTTGTAGTTTTCTTCTTAAATAATGCCATTTTATTCCCTAGACCCTTCTATTATTTCTTGATGATTTATTAATACTCAACTTAGATTGAACTTTGTTATGTTCAACGACTTGTTCAGCAGCTCTTTCAATGTCTTTTTGATCAATTTCACTAACTGTGCCTAAACTAGTTAGCCCTAAATTATCTGTTAAGAAATTCTGCGTTGTAACTGTTCTATCAGTTATTTCACGAACAAATGCTAACGCAATTCCTAAAATTGCACCTATAACTATTCCAGCTATAACATTCAAAGTCTTTCTAGGACTAACCGGTTTAGTATTAGCCGTAGCTTCGGATACAATTGAAACATTATTAACACTCATAATTTTTACAACTTTTTTCTTGAAAACCTTAGCTGTCATATTGGCAATTGCTGCCGCTGTGCCAGCATCTGTAGATTTAGCTGTTACTGAAAACACTTGAGAATTTTGAGAATTACTAATCGATAGTGATCCTTTCAATGCTCCCATAGAACCTGGATAACCAGGATAGCTGCTAACTTTCTTATTAACATCTTTTAAAACAGTAGGACTAGTAATAATATCCTTATAAGTACTGATCATCTGAACATCAGCCTGAACCTGCTGGAACTGTGCCGACTGCATGTCCTCTGATAATTTACGATTGACCAAAATTTGTGTAGTAGCGCTATATTTTGGTGTCATAACGAAAAAGGTAACAAAAATCGTTGCCAAAGTAACAACAATAGTTGTCCCGAAAATTGCTTTTATATGTTTGCGTAAGATGCCTACGATCTGCATCATACTAATATTTTGTTCTGATTCCACTTCGTCCTCCGAATATATACAATATAATGTTATTTATATACATAAAAACCCCAGTTTAATAAAGCATGTATAAAAAAGTATAGTATATTAACCCGTCCCAAACAATAACTCCTGACAAGGTAGATTGCAAATTTAATCCGAATTTTTGGACAAATTTGCAATCTACCATCTACCTACTTGTATTCGAGGCAAGTTACGTTTCTTTGAAAGAAGACTGATACTAATGTCACCTTGAAGATATTCACTAACGACTTCTGCTTTTAATTCTGAACTATATTTGACCATAGAAAAAGTGCTCCATAACTGTTAAATTTCTTGTCTAACAATTATGGAGCACTTTAGTCAGGGTGTCATTCTTGTATGACATCTCGTCGATGGTTTAATAAACACGGAATCAGATTCCAAGAAAAAAACTTTAGTAAACACCCTCCAAAACTATAAGTAAAGAAAATAGGGTCCCTATTTTCTTTTAATACCGTATTTCACACGGTATCGAATAAAGGTCGTCCGTTTAATACCTGTATTTCGGGACACATCAATGTCACTCATGCCAGCTCGATAAAGCTTAAAAGCATGTTGCAAGCGGGGATCGTCTTGGGTGTATTGGGGTTTGCGCCCATGATATTTACCCTGCTGCTTAGCTAAGGCAATCCCTTGCTGCTGGCGCTCAATGATTCGCTTACGTTCACTTTCGGCCTGATACTTATAGAGTTCAATAATCAAGTTAGTCATCAGTTGACGTAAATTTGGGTCAGCAATCCCTGTCATGGACGGTAAATTCAACACATCTAGGGTGGCACCCTTATTTTGGATGGAGTTCATGACCTTAGTCAAATCATGGTTGTTTCTGCCTAAGCGATCTAATTCAGTGACCATTACAATATCACCCTCACGAATATAGGCTAGCATTTTTTGCAGTTCTGGCCGATTAGTGTTAGCCCCACTTAATTTATCCGTAAATAATTTATCAACGTCTTTTAAAGCCACTAACTGTCGATCTAAATGTTGCTCCTTGGAACTCACACGCGCATAACCGATTTTAGCCATTTCCAATTCTCCTTTTGGACAGTTCTAATGAACACTTGTAATTCCTAGTATAGCACAGAAATAAAAAAGGCCAATAGGGTATACCCTAGTGGCCACACACTTAACTCATTTAATGAATTTTACTGTAGCAATTTAGATTTAATAATACTTTAAAATTTCATGTGCAATATGTGATGGATCTGGATAAATGAAGCTTTCCGTAATCCCCATACTTTCTAGCTCTGCTCTTATTGACTCTTTTTTTTCATATGGGATTACAAACGTCACTGGTTGTTGATTTTCAGGGCTAGAATTTTCAGGACTAGAAAGAAGCCTTAGAATATTTATTCTGGTTTGAGTACGTTTTTGAATCTCGTTGGAGTCAAGAAGTACCGATGATCCATCTTCTCTAAAACCATTGTTATCGACAAAAGGGACAAACATGAATAATCCCCGTTGATTCTTAATACGTTGATCAATAATCCTTGGGGTAACTATTTTGGGGACAAATAATTCTAAAGGATTTATTTTTGCTTCAAAGTCTCCGATGTCCTTTTTTATCTCATGATACAGCCTTTTGGTTGATGACATTTTATTGAAAAATTCATAAGTTTCTAAAAGATTGTTTTGGTCACGTGGGTTTTCAGAACTGTTTACTATATCGGCATATAGATTGGACCAATATGTTTGAGGTTTTGCGTCAACGCTATTTAAGGTTTTGTAAAAATCGTTAACTTCATTCAACACAAGGTTTCTATCATCACCGTTTAGCCTAGCCAATGATGATTCAATTTCAATTTCATCACTAAATGGAGACTTTAGAAATTGACGGTTATTTCCCTTTATTGAAGTAAATTCTGAGAATATATTCTCAAAGTGATCATTAGCTAATGATTGATACAATGGCACTTGATCATAAAAATTTGTAAATGGGAAAATTTTTCCATCTATTAAGTCAGTATTTTTATTAGTATTTCCATCGCTTCTCTCTACAGCGAAATACAAAGCTACTAAGGGATTACTTGTTAAATCTAATAATCGGGTAGGTAGTTGATGATGTTGCATTAATGCCAAGCGATCAAAATTATTTTGGCAGTTACCAAATAATTCTGGATATTTAGTGATGAAGTCATTTATTAGCTTATCTTCATTCTTCAAATAATTTTCGTTACGAATTAGGCTAGGAAGGGTATTAGGAAAATTCTGGTTTTGGCCTCTATAATAAATGTTCATTTGTTTTTCTGAATTAAGCTGTTTCAGTTTTCTCTCTTGGGTCAAATGAAGCTTTCCCACTTTGTTAATATAATCACTCAAACTCGTAACTTGCTCTATAGCTTCTGTTGTATCACTCATAGTTTAGTCCCTTCTTATCTTGTTATTTTTATCAGTAACCATTACTTGGGTTTTAGTTCGTATTATCACTGTCCTTTATCACCTTTATCTGTCTTACATTAATAATATAGCAATCTCACCAGTTATTTGATTTTAGACGTGGATAAGCTGCTAGTCTGCCTGTATAATAGTATTTTGTAGAGAAGTTAAGGCGGTGGCTATTTCCGATCGGAGGTGGTGCTTATGGTGTTAAACCTTTAAAGCCCATTAATCCTAACGAAAGGAGTAGCCTAAGTGTCCGTTGCGGACGCTTTACAATTAATGCTGGCTTTCGGTACGTTTATCGTGGCCTTGATTGCATTAATTGTTGAGCTGATTAAAAAGCAAAAAAAATAACCGCCTTAGCTCTGGCAAGCTAGCGGTTATTTAATAACGTTAAATTATGCCACCGTCTTAAACGGCTCTACATGGGAAGTCCTGTTCACGCAGGGCTTCCTTTTTCTATTTCCATTATAGCATGCCCTTTAAAAACTGGCTAACGTTTTAGACTTTGATCAGGTGTGGAATCGGGTTGTTTGATTTCCGGATTCTTTTCAGCAAATGCTTTCAGCTGCTTTTGCGTTCGCTCACTGATTTCTTGGTGCACATCATTTAACTGATTTTTTAAATCTGATTTTTGTTGTGGATTAGTCGTTTGCTGAACTTGTTGTTGCAAGCCTCGATAGGACTTATTAAGATCATGGGCTGATAGCTTTTTTAGATCATGCTCAGGCTCTTTTTGGGCTTCTTGTAAGCCTAATTGTTTGGTTAACCCGTCACTAAGCTCAATCACCTTGTTACTAACTTGCTGAATTTCACTTAAAGCGCTATGGATCACGGCTTTATCTTTCGCCCAGGTAGCCACATAACCGAGTGAATAGTTACTGGTATCAACGCCAATGTTTTGCATGGCGACATATGCAACCGCTTCGGCCTGGGTTTCCTGATAGGCTCGTGGCCGATCTTTAAAGGCTGATTTTAAGCCGTGTAGCTGGCTATGCGCATATTCGTGGTATAACGTCTTTAGTTTCAAAGCATTGTCGGGCTCATCGCCACCAATGACGATTTCATTAGTGCTGGGTTGAAAATACCCCTTAGCCCCATTTAGCTTCGCTAAAGGCACTTCACTGACTTTAAGGTCGGTTTGCTGGTTTAAATAATCTTTGAACGCGTTATACAAGCTCGTTACATTCTGATGATCGGCTAAATTTTCTTTGACAAAATCCTTAGAACTTAACACTGGTTCACCGCTAGTTTGTGACACGTCAAAGACGGGTAGATAACGGTAACCGACAATGGCGCGTTCATCGGTGGTATCAAGTCGCTTTTGCTCGGCTGGTGTTAACTTCTTAATAATCGGGGCCGCAATCCGAATCGCTTTTGCGCCCCGGTTGACGGTGCGGTTAAAAGCCGTCTGCCATTGCTTAAAACCGGCGACTTGAGTAGCTTGAGGATTTTGCGCATAAATTAAATCAATGTTTCTGGCGCTATAATGATGGAATTTAGCCAAGGTATTGAGGTACTGTTTAAATCGGTCACTATCGGTTAATTTTAGGATTTGTTGTTCAGCCTGGGCGACTAATTGTGCTTTCCAGGCTTTAACATCTGCTTTACTCGGCATTGTCTACTCCTCCTCATCTTCAAAAATATCATTCAATATAGGGGCTACGTTGATTTGAACCGGGGTCGTGCCATAAAGGGCAACGTAGCCATCGGCTAATTTTTGCCAGGCCACTTGATAATAAGACCCATTTCCAGTAATTTCTTTTAAATACTTATAGGTTCCTTTAGTCTGCAAAACTGGTAATTCACTCCCAATGACTGCTAATTCGTTATCCATATTTATGATCTCCTTTTTTTGCTAATCTCACCCGTTGTTTAGGTTCACTTTTTGGTTTTTGAAAAGTAAACCTAAATGACGGGTTCACCAACCGGAACAACGTGAAGGGCGGTAGGCAGGTTCTAATCAAAATCAAAACTTAATTTATGGCCGTCAAGCTTTAACTTGGCGTCAAACGACTTCCCCTTTTTGCTCTTGAAACCCTTTAATTTGCTGGTTTCCCCTTTGGTGACCAGCGCCTTAATCGCTGTCTTACCAAGCGTCTTGCTACTCCATTTCTTAGGTAAGGTAAAATCTTCACCTTGCTTGGGCTTCACAATGTAAAACTTCTGTTTATTTAAAACGGTCGCTTGCGGTGTTTCTAAGAAAACTTCGGCGGCTTTTTGCGCTTGCTGTTGGTGATCGATTTGTTGCTTAATGGCTGCACTGCCAGTCAATTGCGTGGGAACATCAGCAATCAATTTTTCCACGAACTTTTTGATTTGGTTCAAAAAGTTATCCGGGGTGCGTTCTTCGGTACTGATTTGTTGTAACGCTTGCTCCCATTTTGCTGTCATCTCTGGGCTAGTTAACAAAGGTTCGAGTTCAACCGCTTTACATAAAGTAATTCCCGCTTCACTGACGTGGAGCTTGTTCTTTTCAGTAACCAAATAGCCGCGTTTTTTTAACACTTCCAGCACATTGGCCCGGGTCGCACTTGTCCCAATGCCTTGCACATCTTTGAGAATCGCCTGGGCTTCTTCATCATCAAGCGTTTTGCCGGCGGTCTTCATTGCCGTAATCAGGGTACCTTCGGTAAATGGCACGGGTGGGGTTGTTTCTTTTTGCGGCGTTTGCAGATTTGCTTTAACCTGATCGCCTTGGTGAACGAGCGGTAAGGTGGCTGCTTCTTGCTGGTCGGCTTTGTGATCATCAAATAAAGCTTGCCAGCCTTGCTTCGTTGGGACCTTACCGGTTGCTTTAAAATTGGCGTCACCAACTTGGGTAATAATGGTGGTTTCCTCGTACTCGTACGGATCAGCAAACATCGCTAACGTCGTTCTTAAAACCAAATCATAGACCTGTTGCTGTAATTTAGGTAAGGCAGCTAATTGATCTTTCGTCGGTACAACTTTAGTCATGATAATGGCGTAGTGTTCTTCAACCTTTTTTCCATTAACATAACGCTTATTTGGCGTGGTATTGGTTAAAGAGACTTGTGTAGAGACTAAACCCAGATACTTCGTCAGATTAGCCACTAAATACTCAAATTCTTCATCAGTGATATAAGCACAATCGGTTCGGGGATAGCTAAGGAATTTAGCTTCGTATAAACTCTGAATGGCCGCTAAGGTTTGGCTGGCACTGGCATGATACCGTTTATTCATCGCACTTTGCAGACTGGATAGCGAGAATAGTTGGGGACTGGCACTCTTTTTAGACTGCTTTTGCACGTCCTTGATTAAAACGCCCTGTGAGCCTTTCTGAACGTGTTTAGCTTGCATGAATGTCATTAGCCCTGTTTCATCTTTAAACCGCTGATAGGGGTCTAATTTTGCGACGAATTTTTGCTGATTGGCTAAAATTTCCGCATTTAGTTCAAAATAGGGTTCCGGCTTAAAGCTTTTGATTGCCTGGTCTCTTTGATAGACCATATACAAGGTTGGCGTCTGCACGCGACCAATTGAGTACACCCCACGCACCCCATTTTTCCTCAACAATAAAGTATATAAGGGACTACCATTCATACCGATCAACCAATCACTAATTTGCCGGGTTTGGGCTTCTTTATAAGCCAGATAGTCTTTGTGCCAATCACCAAGATTTTTGAATCCGGTAATAATCGCGTCTTTTTCCAAACTATTCAACCAAAGGCGCTTAATCGTTTTCGACTTAACATCAATATGCGCTTGGTTCATGATCGACCACGCGATATTTGACCCTTCTCGGTCGCTATCTGTGGCAACAATCACTGTATCTGCTTTCGTTAGTAAATCTTTGACGACTTTAAACTGCGTTTTCTTATCGGTTGGCACGATAAACTTGTATTTATCGGGGAAAATCGGTAAATTAGATAGCGCCCATTGCTTGTACTTTTGATCGTATTTTTCTGGTGTTGCTAATTCGACCAAATGGCCGAAGCCATACGTGATTACAGTATTTTGGGGCAAAACAGGGTCACTAACCGTATAGTAACCCTGTTTTTTTGTGCTTTTTTGAAATGCCTCAACGTATGACCTTGCTTGGCTCGGTTTTTCAGCTAAGATTACTGTGTTTGACATTTTAATGTTTCCCCCTTTACTGTCCTCTAAGCATGTTTCGTCCAATATTACCCATACCACGCATAACTGACCGTCCAGCACTTTTGGTAATCCCTGTTGAAGCCCAAAAGTCTTGAATTACATGTGGTGTGTGTAGTACTAACCAGCCAAAACCAATAGTTCCCATAAAGGCAACAAAGCTCCATTTTGAGCCAATATGTGTGAAACACCAAATTGATAAGGTTAGTGATAACACTTGGGACAACATGGAAACATTGTAATAGACTAATTTTTTCCACCAGGTTGAGCTATAATCAAAACTTTCACTGGCAATCGACATAGCAACAATCGGGATTGATAAGTTATAAAATGCCATATCTGCAAAGTAGATACACATTTTAAGGAAAAATGCTACGGTTACGATTGCAAAAAAGGCTAGAAATAGTATTTGCATAAATCCTGTAATTTTAATGCTTTTCGTGACTTGTGATGTTGAATAAACAGCGTCTGCGGAAAATTTACCACTCATATCAAACATGCCTTTTGCAAGTGGTAAGATGATTCTTGTTTGCAAAAATGCTTGTAAAAAGACCATGACCGGAATTGCAATTGCGGATCTAACAGCGTCTATAATAATGTTCGCCCACGTTACATCTGTACTTTCGTCCGCCTCGCCAATAAGTGTAATGATAATTCTTGCTAGGACAACCACGACAACCATTGATGTCGCAAAAGCAAGAAATATACCGTACCATGTATCAATGATTGGTAGAGATGTACTTAATTGGTCTAAAATTGCTTTTACACCTGATACAGCAAAGTTCATGATTGCTTTAAATACATCTTTCAACCAGTCGTTTATTTTATCTCCAATAATTGACCCAACAACAAAATTTTGTGAGTACATACGCTTTCCTCCTTACTTTGAGACTAAGTTGTTTTTATCTGTCATACCATACATTGCATTTTTAGCTGGTTGATTAGTTTTACCTTTATCCAAAATCAATGAGTAGCCACTATCTGTTTTTTTGATTTTGAAGTAATATTTACCGTCACTCCCTAAATCTTCGTGGTGTGTAAGTTTCAAATATTCAACATTACCTTGCTTTTTGATTGAGTATTTAAAATTCTCGGTCATTGGTTCTTTCCCTAAAATCATGGTGTTATCTTTTTTAAAATTAACGGTATTGCTTTCTTCTTGGCTTGTTAAAGTCCATTCTTGTGCTTGTAACTTTTCTGCGGTGGTTTTATGTCCAAATATAAAAGCAATACCTAGTAGGACTGCTAAAAATACTAGAACAATACTAGCAATTGTGATTTTCTTATTACTCATCAATATAGCCTCCTAAAAGTCCACATCTTCGTTTTCGTTTTGAACGCTTTCTTGTTGTTTCGTTGCCTGGTCTAATTCGTCTTGCATATCTTCTTCTTCTTCGGGTTTTACATCATTCTTTGCTCTTGTAGCTTTGGCTCTTGTAGCTTTGGCTTTTGCTAACTCCGCTTCCCACTTTTTGTTTGCTTCGTTAAACTTTGTAACCTGACTTTCTGAAGGTTCACTGGTGTAGTCGTTTTGTTTCAATTCAACTAAATGATCAGCACCAGGGAACAACTTAAATTGAAAAGCCTTTGTTGCTTTAATTGGTCGTTGATTTGAGAAAATTAATATACTTTGTGTATCTGGCATTCGCATGATCTCGTCAGGCGTCATGAGTGAACGGCTAGTATAGCTGTAACTATCACTTTTGCTGTGACTTTCTTCCTTGCTATGACTGGTACTCTCACTACCGGTTTCCACTTTTACGGTCGATTTACCTAACAAATCACTAAAGTATTTAGCGGTCACGTCATTAGCGGCATTCAAGCAAATTTTAACCGCATGATTACCTAAGATACTCTCGGCCTTATCCTTGCCATACAAAGCTTGGAGCTGGGTTAAGGTTTGACAAATGGTGGTGACGCCAATGCCGTACCCTCGACACGTCGCTAGGAACTCCTCATACTTGGGAAACTTCCCCAAATTGACAAATTCATCAAGGATAAAGTCTACTGGATTAGGTAATTTTGCTCCGTTATCGGACGCTAATTTGTATAATTCATCAAACAATTGTGAGAAAAACAGATTGATGAAGCTTTCATAAGTGTTATCCATGACGGGGATAATTACATATAGCACAACTTTGGCGTTGCCAATATCTTTTAAATCAAAATCTGAAAATCCTGTAAAGTCGGCAACTTCGGCGTCAACAAACTTGCTGACGGTTGCTAACAAGCTTTCAATGATACTGGCTTTCATCTCTCCTTTGGCTTTTTTGAAACCTAGTTCATAAGCTCGTCTAGCTGGATCAGTCATGTTTAAGTCTAAGAAAAGTGAATCTAGGGGGCTATCAGTTTCATCTTTGTCTGGTTCAACATCAAACTTTTGTAAAACGTTGGTAACTCCTGCTAAGTTGCGTTCTTTTGGCTCTCTGTGGTTCATTACAAATAAGATTAAGGCTTTCAGCAACTGACGTTGGGTACTGAACCACACATCTTTTTTGCCCTCGGCATTTTCACTTTGCACGATCTTTGTTGCCACGGTTTCAGCTTGAATATCTCGTTCGATATAATCAAACGGATTATATCGATCAGAATGTATCATGTTCGCAAAATTTACAACATGGACTTGATAGCCCTGAGCGACTTTAATACCTGCTGTCTTTTCGTAAAGTTCTCCCTTTGGGTCGGTTACGACAATACTGTTTTGTGTTTCGTTAAAAAGATTTGTAATAACAACCGATTGCGTTTTGTAAGAACCTGGACCCCCGACAACGAACACGTTTCGGTTGGGCTTGGTGCTGTTATTTTGGTAAATAATTTGCTTATCAACCATACCTAGAATTGTACCGTTCATTTCTGCTCCCCCTTATCCTGCAACTGCTTAATAACGTCTGTATTCAGGCTTTCATTAAACTGACTGCTTAAATCTTTGGAACTTATCGTAAAATATTGTGTTAATAAATCTTTTACGTTTCCCCATGTCGCACTACCATGGGTGTCCGTATCTGCTGTTTCCCACGCTTTGTGCTTGCTATTGCGTTTCAAAGCAAAATAAATGGTGTATAGGACCACAGCGATACTGACGATAATTAATACCGGGTTCTTTTGACCCAAATACAAGTTGTAATAGTGCCAGGGGTGCAAGGCTAATTGTTTTAATACGGTTGGCATATGATCCGCAAAAGTTAGCTTATAGTGCGACAAGGCCATGACTGATCCAGCTAAAATCTCCGCTAAATACAAGCCAATGATTAGCGTTAGTAGATATGGCCAGCTGACTTTAACGCTGTTTAATAATTTGTCTTTCATCTAATCACCTACTATCTGTTTAATCCTTTGTTGGTTGGTACCGGAGTATCGTTGCTTGCCATGGATCAAGGTTGGTACTGACGTTAATTGATATTTTTGAATGTAATGCCGATTCTGCGGTTGGTTCATGTTAATCAAGACGATGTTGTGATTGATTGCGTTGTGCCAATAAATCTGATGAAAAATTGACTGACAATCTGAACAATTGTCCCGATAGAAAAACAAAGTTTGCTTAGTATCTTTTGGTATCTGCACTATTTCTCGTCTTTTCTCAATCGTATTGATGTAGTTATGTCCGATAAAAATTACCATAATTGCTAATACCGCCAAGATAGCAAGTGTTTTGATAATTTTATTGAATGTCTGACGCTTCAAAGCTATCTCCTAAACTTTTGACCTTAGTCAACTGTTTGGCGGTCGTATCATAACTTAATTGATACAAAACAGTTTGTTTTTTAAAGTCGTTGCTACCTGTTTTACTTTCAAATGTGATGACGGCTAATCCGTCAATACTTTGGTCTTGCTTGGCTCGGGTATAAACCTTGGCTTGGTCTAGCTTTGAAGAAACGTTATTACTATCACCAAAATTTTGATTACTTGGGAAATATTGGTTATATAAATCATTTGAAATTAAACCTTTAATATGTTCCTTGCGGGTTTTGTATGAATCAGGTTCAAATGTAAACATATACTTTAAAAACTCGTTTGTGGTGTTGTTAAAGTCAATTTCTGCGGTACTTTTGTCTTTATTATTTTGGTAGGTCTTATAACTGTCAATTTGGGTGCTCAATAACTGCTTTTGTTGGTTGGTTTTAGTCAATTGCTGACTAACTTGTCGCTTCTGCTGTTGTAAGCGACTGATCTGTTGTTGCGCCTGCTTAACTTGGCTATGTTGATAGGCATTCGTTCCTAATGACATAATTAAGATCAAACTACCAAGTGCAATACTTAAAACCACGCTACGCTTCATTTGTTGGTTCCTCCTTACTTCTTGATTGGCCGGGCTAACGTTACATCGCTACCACTTAGTAAGCTATAAAAGGCGGTGCCAAAGGTGCTTTCGTTTACATGTCCTGTGGTATCTCCACCCTCTTCAATAATCTTTGTGTTTTTACCATGCCAATTTTCGGTAATAAAAGCGGTGTGTCCGTTATTTCCTGCACCCGCACCCTGATTGACAATGACAATATCGCCTGCTTTGGCGTCATTTTCACTAATTTGTTTCAAGTATTGGTGTGATCCTTTAGCGTCACTTGCCATTGTTCCAGTAAACCAGCCCATATTTGCGGGAACTTTGTAGCCTGCCTTGTTCAAGGTAAGCCAGATAAATCCTGAACAATCAGTTGTTCCTGATTTGTTAGGATTTTTTAAGTTAGTTCCTAAATCAGCGCTAGGGTGCGATTGCCCATACTTGAAATAACCTTTCATACTCTTGGCTGTTTTAATTATATTGCCGTCTGCCTTGCCTGTATCGGTATCACTAGCGCAATCTAGATTAGCGTTGGCTTCCTCATCTTGGCTAGCATTTTTTAAGCTATCCCCTGCAACTGGATCTTTTGTACCAATTACTGAATACCAGTGATCTGCAAAGGCATAACGCTTTGACAAAAACCATTGTTCAGGGTTTTTAGACATACCCTCGTAATCCATTAACCAGGCTTTGGTCGCTTTATGCACGTCCGTATATTTAAAAATCTGCTTGTTTGACGCATAGTAACTACTGTTCAATTCTTGGTCGAGATAATCCAACTGCACGCCGAGATTAGTCGCTGGTTTGCTTTCTTTGTGGGCTAAGTCATCCAACTTATCTTTACGGCCGCCTAACCACTGGGCTAAGCCCGTGGCCCCGGAACTGGAATTAACAGACTTGGGATCAAGGCGACTTTCTAGTTGTAAGACCCCCAAGATACCGGCGGCCGCTTGTGGGGTGGCACCATACTTTTGCTTCCAATGCTTAGCAATGTTTTTCGCATTTTCTTCCATACCTTTATCGTCTAAATTGGTAACTTGGCTTGATGTGGTATCATCTCCACAATTTTCTTCTAAATCTCCTGTTAATCCTGCAATTATCAATATAATTGCTATGAAAAAGCCTACGATGCCATATAATATGAATTTGATTTTTTTCTTTTGAAATTCATAGGCTAGTCCCATGTTAAGCACCTACTTTGTGCTTGGCCTGATCGACTTGTTTTTGTGCTGCTGATTGGTCACTCTGCGCATTCTTTAAGTCCGACTTAGCCGAATCCACCTTCTTATCTTTATCCTTATCTTTACTGCCATCAATCTTGTTGGCGTCATCTAACTTCTTTTGGGCGTCGCTAACTTCGTTCTTAGCGGCATTGAGACTTAACAGGGCTTTCAAATACTTAGCTTTAGGACTATTCACGCCGGCTAATTTGGTTTGGACGGTCTGGGCGTCTTGCGTATCATTATGGGCGAGGAAGGCTTGTCCCATTCTCAATAAAACATCAGCGTTCGTCGTAAAGGATAATTGGTTATTAAGCGTATTGGTATCGTAGTTAACGATGGCTTTTTCAAGTTTCAACTGGTCTTTTTGCTTGCTTGTCGCCTTAGTTGGCAATTCCCACTTGGCAACCTGCCCGCTATCCTTGTTGGCATAAGCCGTGTTGACAACCTTATTCAACTGGCTTGGGTCAACCTTTAAAGCTTGCTGGTACTGACCATGCTTTAAAAAGACACTGACTTGCTTAGTTAAAGGATAGCCGGCTCGTTGCATATCTTTTTGTGCTTCAGACCACTTATGATCATTTAAAGCGGTCTGAATTTGACCGCTATATTTTAATCGCATGACCTGGGCTTGGTTCTGGTTAGCTAAGCTTTGATACTTTCGTTCGTCACTTTTATGGACTAAGCCGACGGCCAAAACGGCTACAATCGCTACCCCGGCCACACTCAACCATAACCGTTGTTTGGTTTTCTGTTGGGCCGTTTCAACTGCCTGCCATTCGTGATAGCTCACAAAGTCGTCAATCCCATTAACCACTTCCGTTAACTCATTTAACGACGCAGCTTTAGCTACTTGTTGTAAATAGTCGTCCGGGTGTTTGGCCAAGGCTTCTTGGGGATTGCTTAGTAGCCGTTCATAGGGCGTCCCCGTCAAGCAAAACAGAATCAGTGCTTTGTATTTGGCTAAATTGCTATGATTGTCATCATAAGGCATGAGTTCATTGGCCCGGTAGGCGTACCAAACATGTTGCATTGGGTAATACCACAGGTTAGCTGGGTTCAACGCAACGTGATACTGGCTATCGTTAACCACATGTTGCGCCATGATTTCCTTGGCAATCGCTGACCGGATTGCTTTATTTTCATGTGGTAATTCCTTTAATGATCTGACTTTATCCGGCAAGTTATAAGTTAAAACAACCTTCTGGTCTTGCTCAACTACGTTAACCAACTGTAAGAAATTGGCATCAGCTTCCTTTAATTCGTTTAGCTCACTCAACTGGTCATATCGAAATTGATTGTGATTAAGCTCTAGGATCAACTTGTTTCCTTGCCGTTTGAATGTCCCAACCTCGATATTTAATAGTTGGTTTGATTTACTCATTTAAAGTCCCCCCTTCCTCTTCGGTGGTAGTTAAAGCGTCAATTTCACTGGGGGTTAAGACCACGCGCTTTTGATAATCCGGTTGCCCGGCTGTCTCACGGTTGTATTTCTCTTGGTAAGCTTCGGGGTCGATTAGTCGTAGTTCTTCTTCGGTCAATTCAACTTTCATAAAGGCGCGTTGGCTACCATAGATCATCAGGGCTTCGCCTTGTCTACGACGTTCTAGTAGCTTCTTTTCTTTATCCGAGAACGTCATACGCAATTTGGTAATCACATCATCAACGCCTTTACCGTCAAGGCCAAAGAATACTTTGGTGTAGGAATTCCCAATAATGGCTTCACCAATGTTCTGCCCAGTATCCGTTGTGCCTTCGATCACATCTTGAATTTGCTGTGTTCCGGCAATCGCTCCGGCATTGTACTTTCTAAACCGCTTGTATGCTTGGTGGAAAAAGGTGGCGGCCGCTTTGTGTAAAGTTAAAAAGTGAAATTCATCAACAAACAATTTCTTGCGGCTATGCCAATCTTTGGTTATTTCGTCCCACAAATACTGGAAGGTATTCAGATAAGCCGCTGATTGGACTTCCTGTTCACTTTGTAGGGGCTTTAAATCAAAGGAAATGATCTTCCCCTTTAGGTTGACGTTGGTGTGACCGTCAAATAAACTGTTAGAACCATGGGTATAACTGCCTAAAATATAGTAGAAATCTTTAACCCGATTAAATTTGTCTGTATCCTTATCAGCCAGTTTCTCCAATTCGTCATACACATTGGATAAGGTCGGCCACTGATCGTCTTTAATTTCTTTTAAGCGGCTATATTTCAAAATGCCACTGTTGACGTAAGCTTGTTTAACGACATCATCAAGGATTGCCAGCTCAACTTGGGTAATCCCGGTTTTAAGGACTTCAAAGAATCCCTTTAATCGCTGAATTTTATCTTTAACTAGTAAATCAAGGTTCGTGACCGCTTCATCAGCGCTGAGGATTTCTTCGGAAAAGATTTGTAGCGGATTAATTTTGTACTTTGCATTAGAAGTTAGGTGCAAGACTGCCCCACCTAGGGCTTCGACAATTTTGGTATATTCATTTTCTGGATCAATAATGTAGATTTGATAATCTTGAATGGCGTAGCGTAGGATTTTCTGAATCATATAGGTGGTTTTACCAACCCCGGAAGTCCCGATAATGACTTGGTTTTGGTTAAGCGTCTTATTGCGATCCAACATATCTACGGCAATTAAGCTGTTAGTATCTTTGTTGACACCCTCAATATCACTTCTCGGCTTTAAGTCCAAAATTTCGGCGTCATCAAAGGGAAACATACTGCTGGCAGCTTCGGTATTACTTTCTTTGTACGTGTAATCCCCCATGAGGTTCTCGTTAATTGGCATGGTTGACCAAAATGCTTGAAAGGTTGCTTTAACCGGTACTAGCGGTTTCATCTGTAGCTTAATCAACGTATTCTTAACGTTTTCGGTTAAGTCGTCTAGTTCTGCTAAACTGTTGGCCCGCAGATAAACCAGCATATGTTGGTAGACAAATGTGGTAGAATTATCAAGGTATTTATCTAGTTGCATGTTGGCTGAATCAATATAATTTTGCAGAATCTTCTTTTTATACGGGTCGAACGTATTGAGCTTCTGCGCTTCCTTATTTTGAATCGTCTTCTTGTAATAGGTAATCATTGAATTGTTACTGGCGCTGTCGATATATTGCACAATATCGATAACGCCTTTTTTGCGCTTTAACTCCGATAACCAGTTGCCATACACCCGTTTTGGATAATCAGCGATCGCTAACACCCGAATAAAATTCTCACCCGACTGGACGTAGGTGGGGTACTGTTCCCAGCTAAACGGGAATAGTGAATGCAAGCTATCGCGATCAATCAGCTTGGTAAAGTCTTCAACCTCCGGTTTTTGTTTATTAACCGCTGGTTCACTATTTTGCTGACTTTCTTTCTTGGTTGGCATGAACAAATCAATGACTTTATCACCAAAATTCATTTTGTTTCCCCCTATCCATTAAAATTGATCAAGTTCTTTAAGATCTCCTGGACTTCCTGACTGGTCAACACTTTGGCCGTCACATCAAAGTCTGTTAACGCATTTTCAATGTCTCGTTTAACCTGTTCGATCTTTTCGTCTAAATGAGTGACCGCTAGGTTTAAGCTCGTAACACTTTTGTCCTTAATTGGCACCTTAACGATTAGCAGATGTTGCTTAGTTGTCATGTTTTTGGATTCTTGGACTTTAGTAAAGTGATCCAAATAACTGGCTATGAGCTGGATTTTGAACTGTTGCTCGGGGTGATCTTTTTGTAAAGCGAGATACCGCCGTTTGAGACCATTGAGATAAGCTGTCATATTGACGGGAATTGTCGGCTCTAAGAACTGTAAGGTGTCATCAACCCCTTCACCTAACGTACTCATGAGAAAGACGCCATAGTCCTCAAAGACGTCTTGCTGTTCGGTTTCATTAAGTAGATCCAGGTTGATCCCACTAACTTCCAAAATACCAACGAGATTACCCGTTTTGGTAACTTCGTAATTACCATACATACCCACCACCAAGCTCATGTCATCAATGGTTTCTTTGCCACCATTGATTTTGGGCGGTTGGTAATCCCAATCTAGCCTGGCTGATTTATTGGCGGTTTTGTTCTTCTTCAAACGCATTTAGTTCACCTCGCTTCTTCGGTTTTAAATAAAACAGTTTCTGACCATTGGCATAGCGGCGTTTAAGCTTAAAGTTATCCCGCACTTTAATATTCTTCCGCGCCGCAACTGGCCGAATTGTTAAAATAGCCATGACAATCGTCATGGCTAAGACAACAATCACTATTTTTATCAGGACTAAGATCAGACCATAGGGTGGGATCGCAATAAAAATTAAGCCCACTAGTCCTGCCAGCGCCGCATAGCCAAAATCCTTCAAGGTGTAGTCTTTCCAGATCCCGTAATCTTTATCCACGTTTTCTGGGAAGATAAATTCTTTTCCTTTCTTCATTTGGCAGGCTCCTTTTTAAATTAAGTAAATAGGCTGTAAACCCAAGGTAATAGCCAGATAATCGCTGCCGCTAGGGCCACTAAACCAGCCACCCGACCAACCGCGTGATAAACCTCTGATTTCTCTCTTGGATCGTCTGCGTCAGGCATTCTTTTGATAATAATAAATAGTGCGACACAAATCCCAACTAAAACGACCAACCCAGTTAAAATACCTTGAATCGTCTTACCAGCGCTGGTTAGCTTGCTTTTAACTTCGCCACCGTCCGCCGCCAAAACAACCTGGGCGTTCATCAAGCCCAAATAAATCGCAGTAGCTCCAGTAGTTGATAGCGCTTTCGTTTTTCTGTATTTTGACATGTTATTCCTCCTTCCTATCGTCTTCTGATGTTCGTAATTGAATTTGTTCTGCCTGCGTTTCTTCTGGCTCACGCTGATAGAACTTGTTCAATTGTTCCTCGGCAATTTGCTGGCTTGGTAATGGATCGGTGGCTAATCTGACATGGCCATTTTCACTCGTGGCTAAGTAATACTCTTTTTCTGACTGGCCTAACTCTTGGGTCTCTAGGACATGCAAGTTATGTTCATAACGGCCTAAGGCGTTATCAACTTCTAAGCCATAGAAGCCTAAGAAGCCTTCCAAGAAACTCTCACCAAAAAAGGTCATTTCATTTTTGATTTGCTTATATTGATGAGTTGGCTTATTACTTACCAGCTTTTCGGCTTTTTGAGCATTGTCACTCTCATGTTTACGGTCAAACCAAGCACTGATTTTTATTGGATCGGTTTTGACCCTACTTTTGACTGACTTCTGAACTAACTTACTTCTAACTTCTGTGACTGGCTTACCGCTTCTTTGCATTTCGGTTTTTAACGCTTCGGGATTATCCAGTAGTTTTGAATCCTTAACAATAATTGCTTTGTCATTATCAACTACCAAATGTTCGTCCACATCTTGCCAGTTCTCTATCTTCATTGCGCCACCCCCTTTAAATGGTTATTAAGTATATCTAGCCTATCCATTCATACTCATGTAAAATGGTATGTTAGGGTGTTTTCCTAAAACGGTCATTTTTAGGAATTTATCCTCAATAGCACTAACCTTGCTTTTGAGGACGCCCTCTTTTTTTGTGTGTTCAGAAATCCATTGAATACCTTTATCATGAATGATTTTCTTACCTGAAATATCCATTAGCATTGGCTTGGGGAAATCATCATGACGCTTTATCCAATTACTCACATAGCGGTCA
The DNA here is from genome assembly GCF_001435505.1 of Companilactobacillus futsaii JCM 17355. Taxonomy (GTDB): domain Bacteria; phylum Bacillota; class Bacilli; order Lactobacillales; family Lactobacillaceae; genus Companilactobacillus; species Companilactobacillus futsaii. The sequence goes on from NZ_AZDO01000001.1 coordinate 20,131, forward strand.
TTTTTTCCTAAAATTCGGCTAGCCTCCGCTAATGTGTGCCACTCGTTGCTATTTTTCAAATGCTATCCCCCCTTTCTTTATTTGTATGAATAAATTATATCACAATAAATGGTTACGTTGTCACCATTTATTTTTTCTTTTTCATTACAACTATCTTACACCTAGCCTATCTATGGATTGTACCACTGTGGCGACTGTGCTTCTGATGTTGACGCTTCTTTTTATCCAGTTCGTATTCTAATTCTTTTTGTGCTTTCTTTTGTCTGTTAAGTTCGTGGTCTTGTCCATTCTCGTAAAGTAAGCTCATTAAGGTATCTGACAATAATTTGTTCATATAGTTTGCTGGGGTATTTTCGTTATAATTAACGGCTCGATAATCAGGCATGTTCTCTTTTCGGAAATCATCATTCTTTTGATTATGTTGCTTTACTGCCTGCTTAGCCTGTTCAAGTTGCTTAGCAGAAATCTTTTTATCTTGTCCTGCTTCCCCAATGAATAACTGTTGTGTCCCCCTATTCTTCAATACACGTAACAAATTAGCGTTTTGAATCTCATCAGATTTAACCTGTCCGCTTAGATAAGCAAGTCCCTGGGCATGTTCCTGGGTCGTGAATTGAACAGGCGGATTATTTCTCAACTGATCTAAATCACGCTTTTCTAGTGATTTAAGTTCAGGATTATAATAAACAACTGCTGTATATAGGCGTTCTTTTTCAGTCATTTTGACTTGATCAAGGCTCATATCAGGGAAAGTCTTACTTAATACGTTGTTATATTGCGTATCAACCACTTGTTTAGTCTCATTTATTGCTGAAAGTTCTTTGATATTCTTCTTTAAAACAGCTTGTTGTTTCTCATCAAAGTCACTTAACAGCGTACCCTTTGTACGCTTAATATCTGCTAGTTGGTAACCTTTATTAGCCAAAATATCACTAATAGTTTCCTTAGCTCGCTGTTCTTGTTTTTCAAGCATTAACCAACTAGCAAATGGGCGCTTTGTAAACGTCAGAACCTGTTGATTGATAATGTTTGTTCTTATCATGGCTAAACGGTCTTTTAGTTCATCTCCTGTAAATACCCTTCGTTCGCTGTCCGTCTCCTTAACTAACTCCCGTTTTTCTGCCATTGTTATTTGCTCAAAATCAACGTCAGGATAAAGTTTTGGAACGGTTCGATTAACGACTTTATCCAATAATTGATTGGCTTCTGATAGTGACTTTTCTTGTTGTGTAATTGTAACTAATTGTTTAGTCACATCTTCCCCTACTGTTTGCTTAATCATGGCACTATTTTTCCAATTAAACAGCATACGTTGTTTCTCATCTAGGTTCTCTAAGCTAACAAATGTTTTTAGTCGATTACTTAACTGTGCAACCAGTCGTTTTTCATTAAATGAATAATGGCGCTGTAAGGTTTGCATACGGCGTTCATTATGGATTTTTTCATTAGCATTTTTTGCTTCTGCTTTTGCTTGTCGTTGTTGCTTAACATTTTGATTAAATTCTTGGCGTTTTTCTTTCTGTGAATTGATACCCTCGTGTTGTGTTGCCACTTCATCAATTCCTTGTTCTTCATATGATTTTTCACTAATACGGTCTGGTAAATTTTTAGCTTCTAAAATTTGATTAACAGCGGTGGCCCAATTGTGACGCCATTCAGTTATTTTTTCTTTTTTATCCCAATCAGTTAGCCATATTTTTCTATTTCTTGCATACCCACTTTTTGTATATGTTTTATTCCCTTTTTCATCTAATATATATTCTTTTCTACTTTTAATTCCCCATGTTCCATCAGGATTAAATGGGCGATTGGTTAACATCACATGTGCATGCGGATTGTCTGGGTGATCGCGATGAATTGCTACGTCAGCTACCATACCTTGATCGACAAAATTTTCTTGCACATATTTTGTCAGTAATTCTTTCTGTTCGGATTCACTTAATTCTACCGGTAAAGCCACGTTAAATTCTTTTGCATACCGTGAGTTTGATTTACGATCTTTCTTCTCAACTTCATTCCATAATTTTTGCCTATCTTTTGCCCAATCAGGAGCATTTTTTGGTGTTAAAATAAATGCTTCTGGTTTAACATCTCTTGCATAATAATAGGTATTACCCTCTTTATCAGAAAACAACTTATCGCCACTGCGATAACTCGCACTAGCAACCGCACTACGCATTTTTCCTGCGCTTATATTTTGAAAACTCATATGGAAAATTGCCATGCTGTTGTCTCCTTTCTTTTAGGGTTTTGTTTTTGGTTTTTGTTGTCGCCATAGGCGACTTCTGATACAGGTTTAAGTGTTTTAGCACAACTCCAATTTATTTGGAGTGTAAGTGCGCATTGACCTCATTTCACTCGTCCTGCTGATTCCCCTAAATTTATTTATAGTGTATGCCTTCCGCTTCGCTATTTCAACTTCTATCCTTTGATTTAACGTTCTCTGTATGATATAGTGTCGGTGATTATTTTTAATACGATTGGAGGGATCATTATGTCTCAAAGTAACTTAGAAAAACAAGAAGCCAAATTAAAACAGCTTAATCAAAAGATTAAAGCTGAAAAAAATAAAATTGAACAAAATCTCGGTAAGCAAATCATTAGATCAGCCAATTTGGATTATGGGACACTTACTACTCCACAGATTAAAATGATTGCTAAAAAAGTTGCCGCCTTTTTAAATCAATCTCAAAATAACCGATAATAGTTAGGTGGTAATGACTATGCCTAATCAATATGAAAAACTAGTTGAGCAACAAGCGCGTTTAAAACAAAAAATTGAGCGAGAAGATTTTAAATTACGGCAATCTAAATACTACGAAAATCGGCAAGCCCGCAAAGCCCGTTCTCGCCGATTAATTCAAAAAGGAGCTTTGCTAGAAAAATACTTTCAAGCTGATAATCTCTCGGTTGAACAAACCGAAGAGCTTTTAAAAATATTTGCTGACTATGTTAACGCCCATAAACCGGATAAATTAAAAAACGATCAACCTAATAACTAGGCCGATCGTTTTTATTTTCAGGATTATTTTTTGGCCTAACTTCTAGATTTTTTTAGCAAAGTCTTTGAGATAGTTTTGGGTTCTTTTACTAATCTCGTCTTCAACTAGTTTAAGTTCTAATTTATCCGTTTTTTTTAGTTACTTGTACATCTGGTTTAATTCATTAGCACTTAATTTTTTTTTGCTCGAATTTGTAATCCTTGAATACCATTATCATATGTCCACTGTTTAATTTTAGTCATGTCATTAGTCTGATAATAATTGGCAATTAGTTCGTTCCATTGATTCCACTTATCTAATGGGATATTAATTAAACCAGCGCCACCGTCAATCATAATTTTATTGGCACTTAAAGTTGCCGTCCCAAAAGATTTGTTGGCGCATATTATGATACATGACAGTCAATGCTTTATCAGTAATCGTCATTCATGGATCAGCCAAGATTTTTTGTAAAAAGGATTGTTCTTGTTTTTCGTTAATTAAAGGCTGTTCAAAAAAGTCGTCACTACCTAAATCAGCTCCTCCTTTCCCTTGCCGTAATTCTCCCGGTACTAAGGCGTCTTCCGCTGCCACAATCTTGTTGATTTGTTTTTCCATGGTTAACGTTAAAGGGGAATTTTGAGCAGTGATATATTGCCACCCACGCTTTAAATTAACAATCGTCAAAACATCTTCAACAGGTACTCCTGCTACGCTCATACCGTCCATAATAGTTTGTGTTTGTGGCAAAGTGGTATTAACGCCTTCAAAACGAGCATTAGTATGCACTAACTTGGTAAAGTTTGCTCGGGCAAACCGTTGGTTTTCTGCAGCTGTGAATTTATACTTGTCCATATATGTTCGAGTTTTAGCCATATTTTGTGCCTCCTTTCTATTTCAGTCACTGATTATTTGACCTGTCCATGTTAAATCACAAAATGCTTTTCGTTGATAATTTGCTCTTGGCGCTTATCTAAGAGGTAAGTGTGTAACGCGTCAAACAGCTTGCGTTTATCAGGATCTGGATTATGAGCTGCTTGCTCCCAAATGTCTTGAATATCGACTGCCCATGGGTCGGCCAACAATTAATCAATTGTTTCGACTTCTTTGCTGGATTTGGTCATTTAAAAAGCTCCTTTCACATTTTCTTAGTTCAGTCATCGCCAATTTAGCCACTAAAGGTGCCTATTTTTGCTTCTAAGCGATTTTAAAGCGATTTTAATATAATTATGCATGTAGCACTTAAAATGGCTTAAATGAGCTAATATGACGTTTAATTCCAAGAACACTCGTTATCAATATTTTGTTCTTTAGGGTGTTTGGCCGCATATTCTCTAGCTGCTTGTTGGTTCCACCAAACACCAAATAGGTTTTGCATGGTGCCGTACAGGTAGTTCTCAACATTCTTGATATGTTTCTCATCGCTTCTTAGGGCATTAAAATAGCGTCTTAATGTTTTGGTCATCATTTTTTTTAAATCAGGGTCATCTAATAGAATCCATACGCCTAAATCCTTATGTTCTTTTTCAACAGCATACTTGGCGTTTAAGATAATGCCAATAAAGCGCCGCATTTGTTGCGGAGTTCGGCACCAGAAGCTAAGTAATTGCACGGCTTCGGGTTCTAAGAAAACCGGTAAGCCACTGTCTTCATCAGTTAAGAAGTCATTAGCATGATTTATGAGATCCTGGTTTTGTTTTTGAATTTCTGCTGATGAAAAATGGGCTGTGGAAAAGTCCAACTTTTGAGTATCTATATTGTATCTATTGGTATCTATGTTTTTAGAGTCTCTATATAGATTGCTTTCGATTTTCGAAATTCCGCTCGTAGCAAGGGATTGAGAGCTATTGTCAACAAAGTCATGCGGACTTTCGATTTTCGAAATTCCGCTCGTAGCAAGGGATTCAACGAAGTCATGCGGACTTTCGATTTTCGAAATTCCGCTCGTAGCAAGGGATTTAGGCGTTTCTTGTCCATATTCACCCCTTAAATAGACATCAGTAGCTTTCACATCGAGCTTGGAAAGGTATAAACGATTCGGTTCATTCTTTTTCGTTTTAGGATTAAATCCCATTTGAATTTGTTTTAATAGATTGGCTGTTTGTAATTCTTTTTTAATTTTAACGGCTTTTTCAGTAGCGCAGTTAAATAAGTCCTGTAATTCTTGAACGGTAAAAATAAAGTAAACATGATTATCTTCATCAACCCAGTGGTTGCGCAAAGAATACTCGAGCCGATCTTTCAGTACCATATAAGCCAATTTAGCGTCACTGCTTAAATGCTTGTATTGCTCGCCATACATTAATACCTTAGGGAACTGGAAAAATAAGGCTCCATATACGTTATCGGCTTCATAGTAATTGAAATTTGTTGATTTTGTCATAATAAAAACTCCCTTTCTTGACTGACACACGCTGTCTCAAAAGAGAGTTGCTAAAACATTTGATTTGCTTTAAAATACAAATCTGATATGCTCTAACTGAATTACAAAGCGAGCATTGGTTGTGATCGGCTTTGTAGTTTCACCAGCATGTGTCTGTTTGTAAGTTGCCCAGTCGGCAACTTTTTTAATTTCTAACAACAAAAAATGGACTAAATATGAAGTGCTCTAAAATTGTTAGACATAATCTAACAACTTTGGGAGCACTTT
>NZ_AZDO01000017.1 GCF_001435505.1 Companilactobacillus futsaii JCM 17355
GAGTTAACATTTTTATACTATTTTGAAATGTCAACTATATAAGGATTATCGCAGAATGCTGCCGGCACTATTTTGAACTTTTGCATGGCCCCAAAGACGCAAAATCTCAAAACTAGGCCTTTTTGTAAGTGCTAAAGCACTAACAAAAAATTTGGCGGCTGAGCCATCACAGAACTTGTGCTCCAGACTAGAGTTCAATTTCTATTTTGATAGAATTAGACACATACTTTGTTAATAACTTCTCTATTTTCTTGTACCTATCCATAAAAAAGAGGATATTCCTAGAACCACAGCAATATACTGCAATTCCAATAATATCCTCTATTAATTTTCTGAAGTAATTTATATAAAGATAGAAATCACTATCTAGTCAGTGCCGAACGGAAGACGGCAGTTTAAACCTAGTTTTCACCAGATTCTGAAGCGATGATATCCAAATCACCTGACAAAGTCCACTCGTCAATTGTTGCAGGAACAATCAAGTGTGTACCTTTCTTCAAGTCATAATCTTTACCATCAGCAGTGATCTTACCTTCACCACTTAGAACTGAGATCAATGTGTACTTACCAATTTGGTGATGTAATTGAGCAGGTTCTTTGATTTCCCAGTGATAAACTGAGAAGAATGGTGAAATTGGTGGTTGAACGAAGGTTGTAAACTTGTTCTTACCAACTTCTTTAAATTGAATATCTAGTTTTGGATCTTTGTGAGGTACTGTGATCGTATCCTCTGATTGTTTGATATGAAGATCACGTTTCTTACCAGTAGTCTTGTCAACACGGTCATAATCATACAAACGATAAGTTGTATCACTACTTTGTTGTGTTTCTAAGACCATGATACCTTTATTCAAAGCATGAACTGTACCACTTGGTACGTAGTAGAATTCACCTTTCTTAACAGGAACTTTTCTTAATAAGTGATCCCAGTCGCCTGATTCGATCATTTGGTCGAGTTCAGCTTTATTCTTAGCATTGTGACCATAAATCAAATATGAACCTGGTTCGGCATCGATAACGTACCAGCATTCAGTCTTACCCAATTCGTGTTCGTGCTTTTCAGCATATTCATTGTCAGGATGAACTTGAACTGATAGGCTAGCATTTGCATCCAAAATCTTAGTTAGAAGTGGAAATACTTTGCCTTTAGGATTGCCAAATAATTCTTTGTGGTCATTCCATAGATCTGCAAGGATTTGACCAGCAAATTCGCCATTTACGACTTGTTCTTTACCATGTGGATGTCCCGAAATTGCCCAGCATTCACCAATTGTTCCATCAGGAATGTCGTAGCCAAATTCTGTTTCTAATTTTCTTCCACCCCAGAGTTTCTCATGAAAGACTGGTTTTAAAAATAATGGTTCACTCATAAAAAAATTCCCCCAAAAATTTATTCTATTTCTTCAGTCGTTGACTTGTCACGATCCAAGAAGAAGATCAACGTTTGCAATTCGTTTGCCAAATCAACATAGTGCACACGAATACTGCTTGGCACGTTGATGATGACTGGTGTAAAATTCAAGATTCCACGAACACCAGCATCAGCTAACAAGTCAGCCGTTGTTTGCGCAGCGTTTGAAGAAACTGTCAAAATGCAGACGTCGATCTGTTGTAAGTGAAGTTGTTCCTTTAGTTCACTAATATCATAAACTGGAACACCACTTTTGACTGTACCGACAATTTCTTTATTAATATCAAAAGCTGCCGCAATTCGAACATTATTTGTCCGAGAAAAGTTATAATTTAGTAAGGCGTTACCTAAATTACCGACCCCAACTAAAGCGACGTTGGTACGTTTATCTTGATTCAATAGCTTCTTAAAGAATGCTACTAAATCGTTTACATCGTAGCCATAACCACGTTTGCCGAGTGCTCCTAGATATGAAAAGTCACGTCTAATTGTAGCACTATCGATCTTAACCCCTTCTGATAATTCACCAGAGGAGATTTTTTTTGTACCCTCATCTTTTAGAAATTGGAAGTAACGATAATAAATTGGTAAACGCTTTATTGTTGCGTTTGGAACTGTTGTTTTTGTCATAATTTACCACCATATGTGTGTCATTTCACTAACATTTATACTAAATAAAAATCACAAAAAACGCAACACGTTAAACCTATAAAGACATAAATTATTAATTAATGATAAAATTGTGAATATGATAAAGGAGCAATCAACTTGATTTTATTACAAGCACAAAACATTACCAAAAATTTTGGAACTAAGAAACTTTTTTCAAATGTCAGTTTCGAAATCCAAGACAATAGTCGCATCGGCCTCGTTGGTCGCAATGGTGTAGGAAAATCTACCCTATTAAAAATCATCTCTGACCAGGAGAGCTATAACAGTGGCAATATTGCGCTCAAAAAAGATACTAATATTGGCTACTTAGCTCAAGACTCAGGATTAAATAACGATAATAAGATTTTCGATGAATTGGAACACGTCTTTGATTACCTCAAAGCTCAGGAAAAAAAGATGCGCGCTTTGGAAGAAAAATTGGCCAATCCGAATGTCGACAACTATGACGATATTTTGAAGCAATACGACCAACTCCAAAATACTTTCCGTCAAGAAAATGGCTACAGCTATCAATCTGAAATCCGAAGTGTCCTCAAGGGGTTCGGCTTTGATGAAGATGTTTGGCAAGACAAGATCTCGACCCTATCTGGTGGTGAAAGATCACGTTTGGCAATGGCTAAGATGCTTTTGGAACATCATGATATCTTATTATTGGATGAACCAACTAACCATTTGGATATCAATACTGTTGAATGGTTAGAAAACTATCTTAAAGGCTACAAGGGCGCCTTAGTTATCATCTCCCATGATCAGTACTTCCTGGACAAAGTCGTCAATGAAATCGTCGAAATCAATCAACACTCTTCTACTCACTACTCTGGCAACTATACTTTCTACTTACAAGAAAAGAAGAAGAATCAAGAAGTTGCTTGGAAACATTATGAAGAACAACAAGCTGAGATCAAACGGACCGAAGAGTACATTCAGAAAAATATCGTCCGTGCTTCAACTACTAAGATGGCTCAAAGTCGTCGTAAAAAGCTCGAACACATGGATGTCTTAGACCGCCCCGGTAGTGATCAAGGTTCAGTTCACTTCTCATTTGAAATTGACAAAGAAAGTGGTAATGACGTGCTTTTGGTTAAAGATGCCGCTATTGGCTACGATGACCACATAATGTCTGAACCTATCAATTTGGATGTTAAAAAAGGCGAACGCGTTGGTATCATCGGACCTAATGGTATCGGTAAATCAACTTTCTTGAAATCAATTCTAGGAAAAATTCCAATGATCAAAGGAACTTCTCAATTTGGTGCTAACGTTCAGATCGGTTACTATGACCAGAATTTAAAGGGACTCGATCCTAAAAAAGACGTCTTGCATGAAATCTGGGATCTCTACCCTAGACTCGATGAACAAATTATCCGTAAAAAATTAGGAGCCTTCTTGTTCAGTGGCGATGACGTTCTAAAACCTGTAGCTGGATTATCCGGTGGTGAAAAAGCCCGTTTGACTTTGACCAAATTATCTATGGAACATGATAACTTCTTAATCATGGATGAGCCTACTAACCACTTGGATATCGACAGTAAGGAAGTTCTTGAAGATGCTCTAAAAGAATTCCCTGGAACAGTTCTCTTCGTATCCCATGACCGTTACCTTTTGAACACTTTAGCCAATCGCATCGTTGATATCGGTGAGCACGGTAGCAAAATTTATCTTGGTGACTACGACTACTATGTTGAAAAAACTTCTGATACACCAGTAGTCGAAGAAACTAAAAAAGCTCCAACCGTCAGTGAAAAGAAGATGGAATATCAAAAATCTAAAGAACAACAAAAGCAAGAACGTAAATTACGTCGTCAAGTTGAAGATTTAGAAAATCAAATCGCTGAACTAGAAGAAAAGAATGCAGCCATTCAAAAAGAAATGACTAAAGATGAAAACTTAACTTCTTACAGTAAGTTGGCTGATTTACAAAAAGAACTCGATGAAAACAAAGCTAAACAAGACGAAATCGAAGAAGAATGGACTAATAAATCGATTGAATTGGAAGATTTTAATAGTTAGTTTGTTTTTTCTTTCCGTCGTCCGTTCGGCACTGGAAAACGCTGGAACGCAGTGGCCACAACTTGGAGCCTTTGCTAAGACCAAAATCGGGCAAAGTCTTCAAGCTCGACCTTTCACTAGGCAATAAATTGCCAAGTGAAATTTCACAACTGAGCATTTTCCAGAACCTCACTCCCGACTAAATAGTGATTTATATAAATTACTTCAGAAAATTAATAGAAGATATTATTAGAATTGCAGTACATTGCTGCAAGTTTAGTAATATCTTCTTTTTTATGTAGTGCTACAAAAAAACAGAGTTGTTATTTAGAAAGTATGTGTCTAATTCTATTCAAGTAGAGATTGAAATCTAGTCGGTAGCAAAAGCCCTGTGATGGCTCAGCCACCGACAGCCGTTCCAGCCAATCACAGGGCTTTTGCGGACGACGGCATATTTTACCCACTTAACGATTTCTATTGCCTATTACCTAGAAATTTGATAACTTTGATTAAACGAAATTAAAAAAAGAGGTACTTAACAATAAAACGAGATAATTTCTTAATTAGATTTTTTAAAGGTGTCGTCATCGCTTTGGGATTTATTTTGCCAGGAGTTTCTGGTGGTGTATTAGCTGCTATCATGGGAATTTATGAGAGATTGCTGAGTTTCATGGCCCACGTCAGACAAAACTTCAAGCGAGATTTCTTATACTTTTTACCTATTGGTATCGGTGGCATCGTCGGAATTGGGGTACTTTCTAAGCCTTTAGAATACTTATTAGCTCATTATCAAATGATTGTGCTTTGGGGGTTTGCGGGGACTATTATCGGGACGTTACCTACTTTGATCAAAGAATCTACTTCCCGAACTAATCGTGACAAAGTCGATATTATTTGGTTCTTCTCAATGTTTATCGGTGGTGGATTGTTTCTATTCTTCATGAGTGAAATTTTTGGAACGATTCCGGCTAACTTTTTAGGATTTATAATTGCTGGAGCTTTGATTGCTTTGGGTGTCTTGGTGCCGGGATTGAGTCCTTCCAACTTATTGATAATCTTAGGTTTATACACGCCGATGCTTCAAGGATTCAAGAGTTTTGACCCATTAGTCTTCATTCCAATTGCTATTGGGGGAATCATCTCTATTTTGACCTTCTCGAAAGCTATGGAAAGTCTGATCAAGCATCATCATTCCCGGGTTTATCATTTCATTCTCGGTATCGTTTTAGCTAGTACTGTTTTGATTTTAATCCCTAGTCCCTACTCGACTGAAAGTATTTCTTATGTTGGTGTCACTGGATTAGATTGGATTTTAAGCATTGCTTTCTTTGTTCTGGGATGTCTGTTGGCATTGTGGATGAGTAATTTAGAAGAAAAATACAAGTAAAAAATAACGCTGAGATTAATTTCTCGGCGTTATTTTTGTAAGTATTCTTTTTTGATGCGGTAAGACGTGGTCATCCGGTCATCTTGAATTGTTTGAATCGATTGTGAATATTGATGTTCAAAAGTTATGTTGTTACCTGCTTTTAAAGTTTCAATTCCTAATAAATCTTGATAATGCAAAACTTGTCTCATAGTGAATTGGTCGCCTGACAATAGACCTAGGATTGGAAAATCGAGCGTCTCTTGTTCAATGTAGTGCAAGACATTTGAGAAAGTGACTTCGGGGTTCAACTTGGGATTGGCTGCATAATCAGTCACAGCATAATTTTTAAATTGATAATCATTTGTTTCAATTAGACCATTACCAAACGGCAAAGACCATTTTTGGGTTCTTTGATCTAATTTTACTCGATGCCACGATTCATCACAACATGAAGAAAATTCATCGCGTGTGGATTCAAATACTACCGCAACATAATGGTAAACCTTAGTTTCATTTTCATTGTAAACAGTCAAAAATGGCAAAAAAACGTGACTTGCTTTAATTTTAAAGTAAGGGAAATTAAGTCGTTGTGCTAAGTCATCAGCAATGTCTGCCAAAGAGTCATTAGGATTGTGATACTCGTATTCTGGCAGGCCAAAGCCCGGTGTTATTCTACTGCTGGAATTCATATAAATACCATCAGTTTGATCATCATACTTCAAAACCACGTATGAAACTTTTGTTTTAGTTTTCATTAATACACCTCCCCTATTTTGTACCATATTTGAAGAATTTTTTTAAGTTATTTGTTTAAATATTCTCTACAATTGCATTATAGTTCCAAAAAAATATCTATGGCAATAAAAAAATACCGGTAACTAGACCGATATTTTCTGAATTAATTTTTAAATGAATGAATTGGTGCCGGAATGCGACCACCACGATGAATGAAATCAGCTGGCGAATTAGTATTAACTGCCATCACAGGAGCTTTTCCAAACAAGCCACCAAACTCAACTTCATCACCGACTTTTTTACCAGTGGCAGGAATAATTCTAACCGCCGTCGTCTTGTTATTAATGACTCCAATAGCGGCTTCATCGGCAATCATTCCACTGATAGTTTCGGCAGTCGTGTCACCAGGAATAGCGATCATGTCCAAACCAACTGAACAAACAGCTGTCATGGCTTCAAGTTTTTCAATATTCAAATGACCACCAGTTACGGCACGGATCATTTCAGCATCTTCAGAAACAGGGATAAAAGCACCCGACAAACCACCAACGTGCTCACAAGCCATAACGCCACCCTTTTTAACTGCGTCATTTAACAAAGCTAACGCAGCAGTCGTTCCAGGAGCTCCGACACTTTCCAAACCAATTTCTTCAAGGATTTCAGCCACAGAATCACCTTCATTAGGCGTTGGAGCAAGTGACAAGTCCACGATACCAAATGGTACTCCTAAAGACTTAGAAGCCACATTACCGACGAATTGGCCCATTCTAGTTACCTTGAAGGTCGTTTTCTTAATAGTTTCAGAAACAACGTCAATTGGTTGACCCTTAACTTTTTCCAAAGCATTCTTAACAACGCCGGGACCACTGATACCAACATTAATCACACAGTCAGCTTCACCAACACCGTGGAAAGCTCCAGCCATGAATGGATTATCTTCAACCGCATTGGCAAAGACAACTAAACTCATACAATTTACTGGATCAACTTTGGCAAGGTCTTTGATGACTGTACCCATTTTTTGAACAGCATCCAAGTTGATTCCAGAACGTGTTGAACCGACATTGACTGAGCCACAGACACGACTGGTTTCGGTCAAAGCTTGTGGCAATGAGTTGATCAATTTGATATCACCAGATTGATAACCTTTTTGAACGAGGGCTGAGAAACCACCGATCAAGTCAACACCTAAGTCTGTCGCTGCTTGGTCCATAGTTTTAGCAAATTCCACGTAATCTTTATCATCAGAAGCGGCCGCAATCAGAGAAATTGGCGTTACTGAAATACGCTTGTTGACGATGGGAATGCCATATTCAGCTTGAATCTGGTTGGCTACTTTGACTAAGTCTTTAGCTTTAGTAGTCAATTTATTGTAAATTTTTTGACGAGCTTTTTTACCATCACTGTCGATACAGTCAAACAGAGAAATTCCCATGGTAATCGTTCTAATATCCAGCTTTTCTTCAGAGACCATCTGGATCGTTTCTAAAATCGAATTAGTTTCCATCATTGATCCCCCTAGAGTTTTTGAATCGCATCAAAAATTTCTTGACGTTGAATGCGAATATCCAAGCCCGTTTCTTGACCAAGACTAGCCAACTCTTTTTGAACCGTGTCAAACTGAGTTGAGTTATCAAGTGTTACCATCATCATCATTGTAAAATTCTCGTGCATCAAAGTTTGTGAAATATCAATAATATTAACGTTCAATTCAGCCAACTTAGTTGAAACTTTAGCCACGATACCAACGTGATCATGACCAATTACTGTCAAAATTGCCTTCATAGTGATCCCTCTTCCTTGGAAAGTTTTGAGATAATCATAAACGAGAATATTAATTTGGTCAATAGGTATTTATGGTTAAAGTTAAGATTAATTAAAAATTATGTAATATTATTAATCTGAATGACACTTTTTCAAAACAAAAAGACTAGATTCCACCTGATCTAGTCTTTTTTGGTTTTGCTATTTTGGATTCCTTTGAATACAAAAACGCCGATTGTAGGCAGAGCCAAAGGTCTTTGATTTTACTATTTCTAGATTCTTTAAGGTACAAAAACAGATGATAATGGTGAACAGCGTTCTGGCGTGTTTTACTATTTCTAGATTTTTTAAGGTACAAAAACATATTTTTGAACGTAAAGAACTTTGTCTTTGTTTTACTATTTCTAGATTCTTTAAGGTACAAAAACTTTGAGTCGCATTCATCAAGTTTGGTATCCGTTTTACTATTTCTAGATTCTTTAAGGTACAAAAACAGATTTACCAGAAGTTTGGACTTACGATAAGTTTTACTATTTCTAGATTCTTTAAGGTACAAAAACGACTCCAAGGCGCCACTTCAGGTACTAATAGTTTTACTATTTCTAGATTCTTTAAGGTACAAAAACAACGGCTGATGGATATCCTCAATACATAATGTTTTACTATTTCTAGATTCTTTAAGGTACAAAAACATAGTGGAATTAGTTCATTTTCGCCAACTTGTTTTACTATTTCTAGATTCTTTAAGGTACAAAAACATGAGACAACGAACATTGGCGCCAAAGCTAGTTTTACTATTTCTAGATTCTTTAAGGTACAAAAACTTGGGACATCGAACACCCGCCATGACAGCAGTTTTACTATTTCTAGATTCTTTAAGGTACAAAAACTTAGTTCCGGCACTTGTAGCGCTAGTCAAAGTTTTACTATTTCTAGATTCTTTAAGGTACAAAAACTTTGAGTCGCATTCATCAAGTTTGGTATCCGTTTTACTATTTCTAGATTCTTTAAGGTACAAAAACAGTAGCTGCAACACTATTACCAGTTTGATAGTTTTACTATTTCTAGATTCTTTAAGGTACAAAAACACATTCTAAGAATAATGTACACCTATCCTTGTTTTACTATTTCTAGATTCTTTAAGGTACAAAAACAAACAGCGTTCAGCCTTAGAGCCACGTGCGGTTTTACTATTTCTAGATTCTTTAAGGTACAAAAACTTAGATTGGTTCCACGGCGCATTAAGGCTTGTTTTACTATTTCTAGATTCTTTAAGGTACAAAAACGATACTTGCCATACTGTTACTTCCTTACTAGTTTTACTATTTCTAGATTCTTTAAGGTACAAAAACAAGTTCTGTAGCCATGTTTAACCTCCTTTTGTTTTACTATTTCTAGATTCTTTAAGGTACAAAAACAGGCCGGCTTCAGTAAGACTGCTTATGCAAGTTTTACTATTTCTAGATTCTTTAAGGTACAAAAACTCTGTCCTCCGCAACTTGTTGCTCAGCAATGTTTTACTATTTCTAGATTCTTTAAGGTACAAAAACCTCAAATTCAAAATTTTAATTCGTCAATTAATTTTCCAAAAATTTGGTTTCTGCACCTGTCAGTGATTGATATCTTAGTTCGTACGACGTCTCATACCCTAAAATATCGTTCACTACTTTTAATAATACCAAATCCTTGGCCGAAATAAACACTTTTTCCTTACTTCCTACAAATGAAACAACACGTTTCAACGAATCAGTAATTTCATTTTCTGACATACCAAATTCATTTGGATAACGTAGCCCAATTGATTTTGTCAATTCATCAATTGGTAATAATTGATGAAATTCATCGGCTGCTATTACTACATTATCTATTTCACTTGAATCAAGTGGAACGTTATTTAAATTATTGCCTAAGTAAATTAACTTCAAATCAGAATTTGTCATCAGCTCTTTAACTTTGATTAGTAATAATTCAATGTATTTTGGAGAAATAAAACTATCCAAATTATAAAGTATCAACCAAACTGGTAACCCCGTATTTTCTAATCGAAATTTCAAAAAATTCAAAAATTCATCAAGCAATAATTCAGTATCCATAAATTCCAACGGATAATCCATTTCTTTTTCCTTATAACCCATAAACAACTTGGCTTTAAGTAAATCTGCATAAGAGAAATTCAAAAACTCACTTTGAAGGTTATTAGAATAATCGTCCAATTGTTGCTGTAATAAAATCTCTATTCTCAAAAGTTCATCATTTAATTGTTCAATCGAACGATCAATCTCTAAATCATTTTCAAAGCTATTCAAGAAATCGAATAGTAATGTATCTTTCTTATAAAGCATTTGTTGGTAGATGCTTTCTCGGTTATGAATAAAAAATGGCAAAGTGTTTTTGACTGAAACGGCTTCATCGTCACAAGTAATCTCAATTTTGTTTTCTCCATAAACACTAGTTGTCAGTTTTGGATCTTTGTTGAAATAATAATACAAACTACGAAAAACTTGCCAAATTTTTTGACGATTTTCTCCTGTAATACAGATTTCATCTTCAAAATCCAATTCTAAAAATTTTTGATTTTCTAATTCAATATTTAAAATCATATAATCACCAATTCCTTATTGCCGACTATAGTTTCCTGGTTACTTCTAGATCCAACCAAAATTTGCATATCATTGAACTGTTTTTCACTAACCGAGACCAATCTTACCTCACCATGCATAGGCAAAAATCTTTTAATAGCTGTTTCATAACGTTTCCCAGCAGCACGATTCTGTACTGCACGATAATAGACAGAATATTGCAACATTGTAAAACCATTTCTCAACAGTTCTTTTCGAAATATACGATATTGACGGCGTTCCTGCGGAGTATCAACAGGTAAATCAAACAAACATAACATTCTCATATTTTGATATTTCAACATTCCTCTCCCACAAAATTATTTAATTTAACTTTTATAACTAAGCTAGGATCAATTTCATCAATAGCACTGATAAAACTTTGAACATATTCTTGCATCGAATTATCAATTGTCATTTTTTTATTATTGATTTTTATCTTTTGATTCATAAACTCAATAATCTTCAATCTCGATTCATAACTCAAATATTCTTTATCATCAATCACATTTTCATTGACCCAATAATCCATCAATGGTCGATAAGGTTCCATCAAATCATCCACTAAATTAAAGCTGTTAAATTCATTCCGATGAAATATTCCAAGCATTGTTACCAATCCATTACCAACCACGATACGAGCCATACAAGAACGCAAAATTGCATAGCCAAAATTCATTGCTGCATTAATCAAGCAATCATCATCCCTGGTGAAACTCTTACCATATAAAGAATCAAAATAAACTTTAGCCACATGTCCTTCACGATTAGTCGTGTCACCAACTTGTAAATCATTAATCAAATCTTCCATTAATTCTAAACGTTCAGCTTCAACCCCACTATATTGGGCAAATGCAAGTTGATTATTCATTTTTTGTCCTATTACTTCTTGCCAAATAATTCCTTTTTGTTCATCACTCCAAGTTGATTGCTTAATCACTCGTTTAGAGTAGTGGTGGTACTGACCGTAGGGTAAATAAATCCCTACGGGTAAATACTTATCATCACAAATTACCAGTCCAACATTATTTTGACTCATTCGTGACATGAGTTTAGTCGATAACATTGTTCGATTACCTTCTAAAACTACCATTGTAATATCAGAAAGTGGAATAAAGACTTTATTATCTTGTTTCATGACCTCTAAATTATCTAAGCGAAGTCGTAGAACATCTCCTTCCTTGATATGAACAATTCTCCAAGCCATAAACATTCCTCCAAATTTTTTATAAAAAAAACCACCTATTAATTAAAATAGGTGGTAAATTCGGAATAAATCCTTATTTTTGTAGATCTTAAAGAATCTAGAAATAGTAAAACTTAACCGTACGTGCGCACATACGCATAAGGCGTCCCTTACAACTAAATAATATCACATCTATCTAGTTAATCAAGGATATCTTTTGGATTATCGGATTCTTTTTCTAAGTAGTATGGATCTCCTAGAATAGTCGTATTTACTTTCCAAATCTTACAATCTTTTGGCACTAATCGTTTCAATATTTGTGTTTTTGCATGCCCATATACTGGCCAATCATCATCTTCCGTCACAAATTTAAAAATTGGCTTTAATTCTGCATACTTTTTATTAGAAAAATTCCTTGACCAGAATAATAATTCCACTGATTCACCAGTTTTCATATTTTGAATCCTGACTCTATCTTTACGATATAAACTAAACATAAACTCAGATTTTTCCGATACTTCCTCATTTTTCTTAATTTCCAAATACTTATCTTTCTTAATTCCATATCCCACATTCTTATTGAACTTCAGATCAGAATACTTAATTCCCATAATCTCATATTCACCAGTTTCATGATTCAAATAAACATCGGTTCTCCAAGGTTTCAACGATTGAAGGATAACGTGTTTACCATTGGCATTAGCTGGTGTGATATCAATATGTGAACCGAGCTTCTTATCAAGATACTTAAGTTGTTTAATGGCTGGTCCATTACCCTTCTTAGAATATTTCTTAATCATTCCATGGTATCTTCGATACATTTCAAATGGACTTACATCCACGGCCTTGACCTTTCCATTTGTTTGTACTTTTTCAACTTTATCTGGACAGTCGCTTATGATTCTTTCTAACTCGGAGAAAGTTCTAGGATCATACTTATACAATAAGAACTTAGACTTATCTTTATCATAAACTTTCTTAAACTTCTTAAAGCCATCGACACTATAAATATCTTTCACTTTAGCTACGATATACTCAGCATCTTTTTTATCTTTAGCTAATTTACCAGTTCGAGTTGAATAAATTGTCGCATCACTTACTTTACGATTCATCTTTTTATCAACTTGGTGTGAGAATTTAATTCGATCATCTGCATTCATGATTTCAGAAACAAAACCATTATAAGGTTCCTCATACATCACTTTATCGAATTTTTTATCGTCCAAAATCTCGCCAGTTTCAATATCGATTGATTCTTCACCAACCTTAACTGGGAAAATTGTGCCACCTTTTTTCCACATTCTCAAAAACGGAGTAGCTGCAATAATTGAGGCATCAATCGCATGGTGATGGAAAGTTTCACGAGTTTTATCAATGTGCCAATGTTTACGCATGTTGGAGGTAAATTTACCACGAATAACTGTTACCTTAGTATCAGCTGATTTTTCATGGAAGAAATCTTGCAAGCTATTAAGTACTACTCGAGAAGAATATCTCGTATCAACTAAATTACGTGATAAGAATCTCTTTCTTGTCTCAATATCACTGACATTTTCTTCAAAGAGATAATTCTTACGTTTATTTCTGTCGAAGTTTTTATTATCTAAAACAGTAGCCTTAAATTTGTCATAACCTTGCCCATGACCTTCAAGCATGAATTCATAAGGTGTTTTTTGTCCTTTAACTTGATTCATCGAAGCAAAACACAAGGTCTTGTTATTGATACTATCGTCAAAAGAAATCGATTGTGGAATAATATGATCAATTTCAAATTTATCAGGATTATTGATTAAATCAGTAGCATCGATTGTTTCACCATTATATGGATCAATTTCTTGTTGTTGATACCACAGACGCATTTTCATTTGTAATTTACGGTTCTTACTCAAAGCTTCTTTTACTCTTTGTTCACTACCGACTGATTTAACAAAGGCCTCGAAAGCAGCATCTTTGGCCTTTTTATTTTTATTTTGAAATTCTTTAATGTTATCTTGTTCTTCTTTTAAGTTCTTATCACGTGGCATTTCAATAACTAAATAGTCAATGTGTCCGTATTTCTTCAGAACTGCATTAACAATTTTCAAAGCTTCACGAACTGATTTAGACGCAACTGGATTAAAGATATCCTTCGCAATTTCTTTGTAAGGCAAGTACTTGTTATTTTCAAAACGTTTCTTATCCTTTTTAACCAAACCCATTTCATTCAACAAAGTCATTTGTTCAACAGGACGTTCAAGCATCTCAGGCATCAATTTATTCATTGTCTTCAATGAGAAACGATGCCATTTATTATTAGTTTTAATTTCAAAACTATCTTTATTATCAATAATCAATTGAATCAAATCATCATTCAAAAAATCAAATTCTGGGACTAATCGATTATTAAGTTGTTTTCTAATTTCACCATTCTCAGTATTTAAGGTCAAAATAAAGCTTAACTTATCGATAAACTCAACCGGCCAATCACTTATATCAACCCCTACCTTGAGTAAGTCCTTATGAACTTTACGGTAAACCGCCATTGAGCTGATTTCTGGTTTGTCCTTTTCGTTGACACGAAATCCCTTAATGTCCTCTTTTGAACAACCAGCAACTTTTTTAATAACATTTAACATATTTATCGTTGTCGTATTACTCTTTATTTCGGCAATGATTTTTTCTTTGTCTTCTTTAGTTAACTTACCGTCTTCATAACTCAAAATTCTTAGATTATTCAAGTCATTCAAAACATTAAACAATTGTGCAGTGTATGATGCAGCCGAAGCTCTTAACTCGTCAGGATATATTTTATCGTGACCGATTAGCTCTTCGAATAAATTATCCAAAGTTCGACCATCGGTTTTATAAATTCCATAATCAGTTCGTGATTTCTCATTACCTGGTCCAACAAAATAATCTCTTTTTCTAGTCAAAATTTTGCAATATTCTTTAGTAAACTCATCAGTCAAAATCTCTGGATAAAATTGTTTTTGAGTAGCAATGATTTGCTTAGCTTCTTTTTCATAGGCACTCGTTGGAAAGACATTTAATAATACTTTTTGATTATCAGGATCATCTCCAATAACTACTTGTCCTCTAACTTTGCCATAATCATTTAGACGTTGTAACTGAATTTGAGCGGGAGTTTTCTCAGCCAATTCTTGACTATTGATTTTTAAACTAGCTGAATAGTCAGTTCCACCTTCATCAGCATCGGCATCCTTTAAGGCATAGCTAATACCACGATGTTTGACAATCTGATACAAACTCTCAGCCAATTCTTTCTTAGTTAAGTGTTCAGTTAATCCCTTAACTCTTAATTCATAAGGATTCCAATTTTGATTGAAAGTATCATAAAAATTATCCTTGTTAAAATTGTCTAACAAGCCAAATTTTTGAAATAACTTACCAGTATCTTGGCGACGTTGTTTATTACGATTCAATAATCGTCTAGCACCACGCATACTACGGCGGTCTTGATTACCTTCAGCAACAGTTGCATTGAATAATCTAGAACCTAATTCGATGACTTTACCCTTGTCGATGTCCAAAACACTGAATCCAACCGAGGCCACACCAATATCTAAACCTAAACTGATTCTATCTGCCATTTCCTCACCCTCTGATTTTAAGAAATAATAAATTTAATCGTTAATTAAAATATATCACAATATTTTCCTAAATTCCGCATTACGATAAACAAAAAAAGACCCCACCGATAAAAACTTCGATAGCATCCCTATAAATTATTCCATATCAAAATCTAAACTAGGATCAGCGTTCAAATCCAATTCTGCAAAGTCACCCTTATCAAATTGAATCTGAGCCATAGCACCAATCATTGCGGCGTTATCACCACAAAGTCTTAATGGTGGAAAGACTAATTCCATATCCAGGTTCTTGTCCTCAATATCTTTTGCCAAACGTTTTCTCAAACCTTGATTAGCAGAAACTCCCCCACCAACGATCAATTGCTTAACTGGGTGTTGCTTTAGAGCACGGAAAGTCTTGTTACTCAAAATATCCAAAACAGCCCCTTGGAAACTGGCAGCGAGGTCATCTTTGTTCAATTCTTCATGAATTTGGTCAGCATGATGAACAGTGTTAATAAAAGCACTCTTCAAACCACTGAAACTGAAGTCCAGATTATCTTCTTGTACCATAGCACGTGGAAAATCAAAGGTATCTTTACCAACGGCAGCCATTTGGTCAACTTTTTTACCAGCTGGATAATTGATTCCAAGAACTCGACCAATCTTGTCATAAGCTTCCCCAACCGCATCGTCACGAGTATCACCAAGGGTCTTGAAAACTCCAGGAGCTGTAACTAATACTAATTCGGTGTGTCCACCAGAAACTAACAGTGACATAAATGGATATTGTAAATCAGTCACGAAATTAGCTGAGTAGATGTGTCCTGCTAAGTGGTTTACTTTGATTAAAGGAAGGTTATGAGCAAAAGCAACCGTCTTAGCTGCCATGATTCCTATCAACAAAGCACCGACTAAACCTGGTCCATAAGTAACAGCTACGGCATCTAAATCTTCATAATTAACTTTTGCTTCGTCCAAGGCTAAATTGATGCACTTAGTGATCTCTTCAACATGGTGACGACTGGCAACTTCTGGTACCACACCTCCAAAACGTTGGTGACTCTTAATTTGGGTCGCAATTATATTTGATAAAATTTCCTTACCATTTTTGATAACAGCGACACTAGTTTCATCACAGCTACTTTCAAATGACATTATTAATGTATCTTTTTTCACGGTAATCTCCCTTACAAATCAACCATCATTTCCAAAGCGTCGTGATGATTTCTAAAATAATACTTTTTATGAACGGTCTTCGTTTTGAAACCAAAGGCGTCATACAGTGCTAAAGCTGGCTTATTAGTAACGTCAACTTCTAATGACATCTTTTCAAAATTACGTTTTCGACAATAACTAAAAGCTTGATTCATTAACAAATGACCAATCCCCATATTTTGATAGTCTGAATGAACTGCCAAATTGGTAATGTGCGACTCACTCTTATCGCCCAAAGAAATGCCAATAAACGCCACTATCTTTTCTTGCAAAACTAATGACAAATACAAAGCATTCTTGTTATCGATCTCCATTTTGACAATATCGATAGGCCATGGAACTGGAATGGGATAAATGGTTTCTTGAATCTGCATGTATTGAATATCATCAGTCTGAACCGCTTTTCTCAAAGTAAACTTCTGATCTTCAATCGTTACGGTTTTTTCTTCAAAATCAAATTTCGGAGTTTTATTACTAGTAAATAAACTCTTAAACTTCTTCAACATAGGAAACATTGCCGTCATCCTTATGTCCTTTAGCATACCAATCATGTTCAGCTTGAGTTAAACGTAAATACGTTGGTACAAAATCGTCAATATTTTCAACTGGTTTCGTATTTTCAGCTAACTGAGCTAACTTGGATGCATCTGGCAATGAATTTTCACTCATAATAATTTTGGCATTAGGAAATTGATTTTGAATTAATTCCTGTAATCTTGGCGTTGCGTTGATAAATTCAAGTTGATCTTGATTGTAATCTTGTAATGACTCGAACAACTTAGCCATTGAAGTATGGTGGTCTTCAATAATATTTCTCAAATCATCCCGATTAACTTGGTAAACTCCAGCAAAGGCGTTGTCATTTCTAGCATCCATCAATGGCACTAGGATGTGTGCTTTATCCCCGTTAGCTGCCAATAATTTCAAACTGGAAACTCCAACTAATTTCTTATTCAAGGTATCGGCCAAAACTTTGGCTACTGTCACAGCAATCCTGACTCCTGTATATGAACCTGGACCTTTTGCCACAGCAATTATATCCAAATCTTGAGCTGTTAAATCAGCTTTTTTAAGACAAGCCTGGATATCTGGTAAAAGTGTTACACTATGTGTCTTTTTTTCAGTAGATTCCATCTGTGCTAAAACCTTTCCATCACTAACTACTGCAACGGAGAGTGGTTTATTAGATGTATCAAATGCTAATATTTTCATGTTAATCCCTCATTCTTAATAGAACTTATTTTAACACAGAATAAAGCACAAAAAAAAATCGACCGCTTATTGGCCGATTTTATTAAATTTCGAATTATCAATCCATTTGAGGACGATATACAAAAGCCCTGTCTGGTAAACCAAACTGAATGCTTCCTTTGGTAGTCTAGTGATCAACAATGCTGGATATGGGACATTTGTCATCATGTGAATCCATATCGTATTCAATCCAGTATTGACAATTACTGTGATCAAAAGCACTGTCACCAAACTTCTCCAAACCGTTACTTTATGGTTGTAAAGCATGTAACCATAGATAGCACCAGCGACTAGAGCTGAGAAAGTGAATCCTAAGAAGAATCCACCACTGGATGGCATAACGACGTTACTGATAACATCAGCTAAGACGTTTGCCATGGCAGCTTTCACTGGGCCAAAATAATAACCTAATAATCCTATTGCAATGAAACTAAAGCCGACTTTCAAGGTATTGCTCCCGACGGAAAGCTTTGCTAATACCATTTGCATTGCAATCAACAATGCCATCCAAGTGACTTCTTGCACACTTATTACTGTACTTCTACTGTTCATAATCGACATCTCCTAGACGGAGCTGCCACCAGATATAGGCTTAAGACGTATATAAAGTGGCGAATGCGGAAACAAGATCGCGAGATAACTCTTTGTCCGGTGTTCACATTCCGTTCCACCAGCACTTAACGCCTTGAATCCTACTCCAAATTTTTAGTACTCGTCTATCATAGCACTTATTTTTCTGTAAACAAGTGTTTTGTTTGCAATTTACTTATTTTTCCAATTAAATCGAGCGATAACGTTCAGTACGTCACCGTTCTTAATCCAATGAATAGATTTATTGTTCGTATTATCAACTTTAGCATATGCGACTGGTTGACTCTTGATATTTAGTTCTTTGTCATATTTGATATCCATACTTGTTAGTTGATGACTACCAATAAAATCGATATCTAAAGTATCGACCATCCAATCGAAATAATATGAATTATTAACATGTTTATTAACATCGATATTGTAATAACCAATGTGTTGAGCTTGTTGAAAATCAAAATCATCCGGTACTTTGACACGGTTGAAGCGTTTGAGTTTGGTAGTTTCGACTGCTCCAAACAAATCATCCAATCTGTCAGCAGCACTAACGATTTTTCGTTGTTTGATATCAATCAAAACAAAGGCACTCGTAGCACTGACCATTCGATTACCCTTTTCATCATCGATCCAAAAATCACGATAGAAGAAATACTTATTATAACTAGTAGCTTGGGTTGTAATTTTGATCTTTTGACCAAGTCTTGGCATTTTATCAATATCCATGTGATATTGCACTACGACCCAACCTAACCCGTTATTTTTCACCATTTCGGTACTATCGATATCTGCTTGATGTAGCTGTTTTTCTGATGTCAATAACATTGCATCGACTAACGCTGATAACCGCATATCGCCGGTAAAGTTGACAAAATAATAAGGTACTTCCATCTCGATCGAAAAGGTTCTTTTTTCAGTCACGATTAATCTTCTCCAATTCCATGATACAAATTATAAACTGCTTGTTTCTTAAGACCGTTTTGTGCAGCCACTTCTTTGATAGCTTTGTTAGGCTTTAACCCTTGTGCTATCAACTTATCAACTGAACTTACTAAATCATCGTCTGACTCAACTTGGGTAACTTCTTCAGGCTTACCCGCAATGATCAACACGTATTCACCCTTAGGGTCATTTTCTTCATAATAAGCTGCTACTTGTTCCAAACTTCCACGTAAAAAGGCTTCGTGAATCTTTGTTAATTCTCGAGCCAAAGTAATCTGTCTGTCACCGCCAAAATTATCGATTAAATCCTGGATGGTCTTCTTAACTCGATAAGGTGATTCATAAACAATAGTTGTTTCCTCACGATCAGCTAAATTGCTTAAAGCTTGCGTTCTTTCTTTACCTTTTCGTGGTAAAAATCCATAAAAATAAAATGGTTGCGGACTGATTCCTGAAGCAATCAAAGCTGTGATGGAAGCAGTGGCTCCGGGTAATGGTACGACGGGAATACCTTTTTTAATTGCCGCTTTGACCAATTCTTTTCCTGGATCACTGATTGAGGGTGCTCCAGCATCACTAACTTGAGCAATTTTTAGTCCTTGATTCATTTTTTCTATTAATTCTGGAATACGTTGAGCGGTGTTATGTTCATGAAAACTTATTAATTCTGTTGGTATATCAAAATGATTTAATAAATTTTTAGTATTACGTGTATCTTCAGCAGCGACCAAATCGACGTCTTTTAAAGTGTTAACAGCTCGAAAAGTCATGTCTTCTAAATTACCAATTGGCGTTGGCACCAAAAAAAGGCAGCCCTTCGAATTATCAACAAAACTCCTTTGCTCCTTCATTCAAATAGCTCCCCTTATCTGTTCTTAATTGCTTTTTTCTTCTTATTGCTTCCATAAAGGACATTAGTACAGAAAATGCATTCTTCTTTGTCCTTACGATGGGTTCCATAAAATTGTTGACACACATGAAATCCTTTACGATATAAACTTTCTAGATTTAACCGCGAATAGGATAATTTGTTGCCATTAAAATCCTTATCTTCATAACCCATCTTTTCTAAATGCTTGCGAAGATTTTTGTTTTCAATCTTTAACTCTTCCTTTTCTTCAAGAGTCTTCGATAACTCTTCTTTAAGCAAAGAAACTTTTTTACTTATATCATTTAGTTGATCTGTGATTGTCTCAAATTCATCATATAAATCTTTCTCTGCCATAATTTCACCTACTAATCCACAAATTTTAATGACAAATCTTCTAAAATAGCTTGAAACGGAACATTACTTTTCCACATTTGTTGTGCTGTGAATAAATCATCTGACATATGGATAATTCGACCAATACTTTTATTCGACAAGATATCCACAGATGTTAATGTCGATTTTTCTAAATTGTACCTTATTGATAATATATCACTAAAAATTTGATTCAACATGTCGAAAAACAAATGTTGTTGATCTTTATTCTCTACTAATGGCATAATGTCAGTCTGTATGTCCACAAACGAATTTATTTTTTGTTTATTAATTTCTTTCAACCAATTCGTTATAACTGTGGTATATGCTTGAAATTTTTCACCGTCGATAGCTTCTAAATACTTAATATCAGTAATTTTTAAAGCACGTTTAGCTTGCTCTTCTTTGAATCCTAACTCAA
Source organism: Companilactobacillus futsaii JCM 17355 (assembly GCF_001435505.1). Lineage (GTDB taxonomy): Bacteria > Bacillota > Bacilli > Lactobacillales > Lactobacillaceae > Companilactobacillus > Companilactobacillus futsaii. The sequence continues at coordinate 20,974 of NZ_AZDO01000017.1, forward strand.
CCAATGCTGCAATTTCATCGTCATTACTTTGATTAGACAGATGAAAAATCTGTACACGTGATTGAATCGTTGGCAATAACTGTTTTGAAGATTCTGCTAATAAGATAATCATCAAATTACCCTCTGGCTCTTCAATTGTTTTCAACAAGTTATTGGCAGCTTGCACAGTCATTTTTTCTGCTTCATCAATGATCAAAATCCGACGTTTACCCTGAGTAGCGGCCATGTTAGCTTCTTTTTTGAAAAATTTAATATCATCAACACCGATACTTCTCTTATCAGTTTTAACTTCCAAAACATCAGGATTATCGCCTAAAGCAATCGTCTGACATTTTTGACAAGTTTGATCAGGTGCTCCATCAACTAAGTTATCACAAAATTGACTCTGTGCTAACCAAATTGCCATTTGTTGTCTAACTTTTGATGAAGCACTATCAATCAAATAAGCGTGTGACAACATATTGGAAGAAATAATTTTTTGAAACTCATGAACTACGCGCGGTTGTTCTTTTACTAAACTCTCCATTGTTAAAATCTCACGAATTTATCCACCGGTAAAACGAAGCAAGTTGCTCCACCGACTTGAACCTCAACTGGATCGGCCATACTTGAAGCAGCTTCAGGCATCAAGAATGTTGGTGTAACATATTGTGACCGTGTGTGACTAGTCTTCTTGATTACAGCCAAAGCATCATCAACTTGTTCTTCTTCAACACCAATCAAGAAAGTACAGTTTCCGGCTTTCAAAAAACCACCAGTTGATGGCAATTTAGTTGCTCGAAAATTAGCCTTTACTAAGTTTGATTCCAAGTGTTGACTATCTTTATCTTGAACGATTGCGACAATTAATTTCATAATTTATTTTCCTCCATTAAAAACATCGGGAAATCTTTTGATTATAACATCCAAAGCATCAGCAACGACTTTTTCCACGGGTTGACTTGCATCAACTGCCTTGATTCGATCAGGATTATTTTTAACGATTTCTATATATGAATCATAAACTCGTTGATGAAATGACAAAGCTTCTTTTTCCAAACGATCCATCGCACCCTCGTGGTCTTTTCTAATCCGACTAAGACCAACTTCTGGTGTAATGTTGAAGTAAACTGTCAAGTCAGGTAAATGCCCATCAATCGCAAAATCATTGATTTCGCCAACTTCTTTGGTTCCAATTTGACGGCCACCACCTTGATAAGCAATTGAACTATCAACAAAACGATCACTCAACATGACCTTACCCTCATCCAAGGCTGGCAAAACAGCATCAACTAAATGTTGACGTCTAGCTGCTGCATACAATAGGGCTTCTGTTCTAGGGTCCATTTCTTCATCATGAATATCCAAAATAATTTTTCGGATTTTTTCAGCAATGATACTGCCACCAGGTTCTCGAGAAAGAACGACTTCTTTATCAGTTCTCTCCTTCAAAAGTGGCAATAGCTTTTCAAGTGCAGTCGTTTTGCCCGCTCCGTCTGGTCCTTCAAATGATATAAATATTCCTGACATTATATAACCCCTTTTAAATGATTACTCTTATTTTACTTGAAAAACGAAATAAATGAAACTCATGGCAAGTTGTTATTTGACTTTGATTGAAGTTAAATGCCACCATCCACAAAGCCGCTACCCCGATTGAAAAACGTCATTTATTATTTATTTCAAATAAATCGAAGTCAAAAATAGCATTCATATTATTAGAATAAGTTCTTTTAAATAGAACTACATTCTATATATGAATGCTATTTGTCTTTTTCCATTAAAATATAAAGTTACTATCTAGTCCGGAATAGCAAAGAAAATTGGCTCAGTAGTGAAATTATTCTTAGC
>NZ_AZDO01000108.1:0-18729 GCF_001435505.1 Companilactobacillus futsaii JCM 17355
ACGACTTGGAGCCTTTGCTAAGCCCAAAACCGGGCAAAGTCTTCAAGCTCGACCTTACACTAAGCGATAAATCGCTAAGTGTAATTTCACAACTGAGCATTTTCCAGGACCTCACTCCCGACTGGATAGTGGTTTCTATTTTTATATAAGTTACTTCAGAAAATAAATAGAAGATATTATTGGAATTGCAGTATATTGCTGCAAGTTTAGTAATATCTTCTTTTTTGAATTGGTACTAAAAAATAGAACTGTTATTAAAGAGGTATGTGTCTAATTCTATCCAAATAGAAATTGAAATCTAGTCGGCAGCGTTCCAGCCAATCACAGGGCTTTTGCGGACGACGGAAGTTACTTACTTTTCATTGTCAAATTTGAGAACGTTTTCAGACTATGATATGATATATTATATTGCTAATAAATTCACAATGAGGAGGATTCATATTTTATGAAAGTTGGTATACCAAAGGAACTCAAAAACCAAGAGGAACGTGTTGGTTCTACTCCTGATGGAGTAGTAGGACTGGTCAAAGCTGGACATACTGTTTTAGTGGAGAAAAATGCGGGTATCGGTTCTGGATATACTGACCAACAATATATTGATGCCGGAGCTACTATTGCTGATGTAGCAGAGGTTTGGGACTCTGACATGATTATTAAGGTTAAAGAACCAATTGAAACAGAGTACAAGTATTTCAAGGATGGTCAAATAATTTATACTTATTTGCATTTAGCTGCTAATAAGAAATTGACAGATGCTTTGCTAGCAAGTAAAACAACTGGGATTGCCTATGAAACAATGGTTGGTTCAAATGGTGGTTTGCCATTGCTTTTCCCAATGAGTGAAATTGCTGGACGCATGGCGGTTCAAGTTGGAGCCCATTTCTTGGAAGAACCACATCAAGGTAAAGGTTTACTATTGAGCGGTGTACCAGGAGTTAAAAAAGGTAAAGTTACGATTATCGGTGGTGGAACGGTTGGTGTCAATGCAGCCAAAATTGCTATCGGTATGGGTGCTGAAGTAACACTATTGGATATCAATCCACAACGCTTAGTTGAAATTGAGGATATCTTTGACGGCAAGATTCAAACCTTGATGTCAAATGCTCAAAATATCGCTAAATGTGTTAAAGAATCTGATTTAGTAGTTGGAGCGGTCTTGATTCCAGGTGCTGCAACACCAAAATTAGTTACGGAAAAAATGATTGCTTCAATGGAGCCTGGTTCTGTTGTTGTTGATATTCCAATTGATCAAGGTGGATTATTTGAAACTAGTGTGAGAGCTACAACTCACGAGGACCCAGTTTACATGTCCCACGGCGTAGTTCATTACACAGTTGCAAATATCCCAGGGGCTGTGCCAAAGACGGCTACACAAGCCTTATCTGGCGTTACAATGCCATATGCAGTTGAGATTGCTAATCAAGGTATTGCAGCAATTGAGAATAAGACCATTAAAACAGGTGTGAATACTTACCAAGGTAATTTAACCGAAAAAGCTGTCGCTGACAGTTTAGACATGAAATATGTTTCATTAGATGATTTAGTAAAAGTTGAAATTTAAAAGATAAAAAAACCTTACTAGCTGTGTGGTTGCAGTTAGTAAGGTTTTTTGGTTTTGTTTTGGAAACGGTTTTGTTTTAGAAACATTTTATTTTTTTCCCAAAACGGCTTACCGTGGTGGATCAAATTGATGAATCGTTTGCTGCGTAAACAATTAAAAAATTAAATCAACTTTGGTAAGCAACACTATTATTATAATGTATTTTTGTCGAGAATTTTACCTGATTTTAAATCATCGATTTCAGAAACAACAAAACCCTTCTTTTCAAGGCGTTTGATAATTTCTTTTAATGTTTCAATATCAGTTCCAGATGGTAATGTGAAAAGCGTTCTACGGACTACTTCGTTTGATTTAACATCCAAAGTCACACAAGCAGCCACGGAAACGTATTTAGCAAAAATCTTTGACATTTTTTCAAGATCGCCACGATCACCAGAGGAACTGACGGTCAAAACGTAGCTACTAAGGTCAAGGTTCCAGGCATCAGATAACATACTCAAAAGTCTTGAGTGAGTTAAGATACCGTAGAAGAGATTATTTTCGTCTAGAACGGCAATGTAAGGAAGATCCTTGATGTTGAAGAAAACCTTGAAGAATGGTGAGTCGACGCTGATAGTCTTAGTAGCGTTTTTCATCAAAGTAGTTACAGGCAAATTCATGTCGCCACCACGTGACTTGTGACGATAGATGTGCATCTTGTAGATGTTACCCCTAAATATTTGTCCACTTTCATCCAAAATCGGTACACAACGGAAACCAGAGTCTTCTAGGATCTTCAAAGCTTCCTCAAGCGTAACTGTTTCTTTAACAGTAGTAAGCTTATCCTTTTTTAGTACAAGTGATTTAACTAACATAATATATTCACATCCAATCAATCTATAATTGAATTAATAATACAGTACTTCGGGATAAAAAAAAAGCTTGAAACAAATTATTCATTTGTCTCAAGCTTTTTTTAAGCGGTAATCAATGAATTATTGACGACCTTCGATACCAGTTGCTTCGAATCCATCCTTAAGGATCTTTTCAAGTTCTGCAGCTGATTTCTTCATTTGTGCTGATTCTTCATCGTTCAATGGAACTTCGATGATTTGTTGTAGACCTTTACGGTTGATGATTGCAGGTGAACCAATGTAAATGTCTGAAACGCCATATTGACCAGTCATCATATTTGATAATGGCAATACTGTGCTTTCGTCAGCAAGCAATGCTTTACAGATTCTAGCAAGAGCAGTACCGATACCGTAGAATGTAGCACCCTTAGTATTGATAATGTCATAAGCTGCGTTAACAGTCTTCTTGTAGATCTTGTCTAGAGTATCTTTTGTGATTTCTGGGTGTTTTTCCATCCATTCTGCCATTGTAACGCCACCAACAGTTAAGTGTGACCATGCAGCAAATTCTGAATCACCGTGTTCACCCATGATGTAACCATTAACTGAACGAGGGTCAACGTTTAATTCTTCACCAACGAATTTTTGTAGTCTAGCAGTATCTAGTGATGTACCTGAACCGATAACACGTTCCTTAGGGAAGCCTGAAAGTTTCCAAGTAGCGTATGTCAAGATATCAACTGGGTTAGCAGCAACTACGAAGATACCATTGAATCCTGATTCAACGATAGGATCAACGATAGTCTTCAAGATGTTCAAGTTCTTGTTAACTAGGTCAAGTCTTGTTTCACCTGGTTTTTGTGGAGCGCCGGCTGTGATAACTACGATATCAGCATCCTTAGCATCTGAATATTCACCAGCGTGAATGTTCTTTGGATATGAGAATGGAATTGCATCAGCAAGGTCCATTGCATCACCCTTGATCTTATCTTTAGCGATATCGCAGATAACTAGTTCTTGTGCAATACCTTGAAGTGTCATAGCGTAAGCAAATGTTGAACCTACGGCACCGTCACCAACTAGAAGTACTTTTTGATGGTTCTTTTCGTTTGTTGGAGTTGTCATTATAAAATATCATCCCTTCGAAAATAATATGTTCCTGACCCATTATACAAATAATTTAGGTAAATAAACAAGCCGATTGTGAAAAAAGTGAAAATTTAGTATTTTTAAAATGATATAATGTAAGTTCGAAATGAGGTATTAATAATATGAAACTAATTGTTGGCTTAGGTAATCCAGGTAAGAAATATGATCGTACAAAGCATAATATGGGCTTTATGACTATCGATAGATTGATGAATGAATATGGCCAAACACAAATGAAAAAAGATTTTGAAGCACAATACTGTAAATTTAAAGTTGATGGTGAAACAGTTTTTCTTGTTAAACCTTTAACTTTCATGAATGAATCAGGACGAGCAGTGAAGTTTTTGATGGGCTACTACCAAATTAGAACCGATGAATTGATGGTCATTCAAGACGACCTTGATATGCCAATCGGTAAAGTTCGTTTAAGAACAAAGGGTTCTGCTGGTGGTCACAATGGTATTAAGAGTATAATTTCAGCTGTAGGTACCAAAGACTTCGATCGTATTAAGATTGGTATACAACATCCTGATAAACAAACTGTTGTCAACTGGGTTTTGACACCATTTTCTAAAGATCAAGAACCAGTAGCTTTGTCGGGAATTGATAAAGCTGTCGATATGGTTAAAGATTGGGTCAGCGGTAGTACTGCTGATCAATTAATGAATAAATACAATTAGAACTACTAAAAAGGGGGCAAAAATTGAATTTAATAAATTTCATAACAGATAAGCTCGACCTTGGGGAATTTATTAATCAAGTTAAGCCAGAGACCAAAAATGTCTTAACCGGCTTAACGGGATCAACAATTTCCCTTTTTGCATTGGAAGCATTAAGGAAAACGGGTAAAAAATTATTGATCGTGGAAAACACTAATTTTCATGCCAATAAAATTTATGATGATTTGAATTTGTTAGACAGCGATATTGTCCATATTTTTCCGGTTGAAGAATCAATTTCAACTGAATTAGCTACTAGTTCACCGGATGAGTTGAGTCAAAGAATTGATTCTTTGAGTTTTTTGATCAGCGATGAGCCAGGAGTCTTAGTAACGTCAGTATCTGGCTTGGAATATGAATTATCAACTCCCAAGCTATTTAAATCTGCCCAATTAAAAATTAAAATTGATGAGGAATATGACCTAGAAGATTTGAATCAAGAGTTCGTCCAAATGGGTTATGTTAAAGAAAAATTAGTTGCTAAACCTGGGGATTTTGCCATCCGTGGGGATATTGTCGACATTTATCCTTTAACAGTCGATAATCCAGTTCGAATCGACTTCTTCGGTAATCAAGTAGAAAAAATCAAATTCTTCGATACCGAGACACAACGAAGTATGGATACTTTGGAAACAATTGAAGTATTGCCTGCAAAGGACCGAATTGTAACTGATGAGCAAGTCATCAAAGCTTTGGATAAATTACAAAAGAGTTATCAAAAACAAGTAACTTCGACTGATGACAAAGATACCAAAGATAATTTGGAGATTTCTTTTGGACAAACGATTGCTGAATTATCAGAAGGGATGCGTCCAGAAAATATCGGTCGAATCGTTGATTACATTTTTGAAAAGCCAGATAGTTTATTGGATTATTTGCAAACTGATGATTTAGTAATTTTTGATGAGTACAATCGCTTGGTTGAACAATCAAATGATAATCGGGCTGAAAACGAGTCTTGGTTAGCCAGTCAATTAGAATATGGTAAAGCTTTGCCTGAACAAAAGATCCGTCAAGATTTTGTAGAAAATATAAAAAAGGATCTTCACGGACAAATTTATCTTTCAGCCTTTCAACAAGGAATGGGTCGGATGCGTTTGAATCAATTGCAAGACGTTTCCGTTCGTTCGATGCAACAATTTTTTAGTCAAATGCCACTATTGAAATCTGAAGTAGAGCGTTGGCAAAAGCAAGAATATACTGTGGTTTTAGCTATCAGTAATAAGAAAAGAATTGAGGCTATCAACAATACTTTAACTGATTTTGGCATCAAGGCTACATTGACGACTGAAGATAAAGTGATCGACAACCAAACACAAATCATGAATGCTAGCTTGAGTTCTGGTTTTGAAATGCCGGAAGAAAAATTAGCCGTAATTACAGAAAAAGAATTATTTAATCGTCAACCTAAAAAGCGTCGTCATCAAACTTTAGCTAATGCGGAAAGATTGAAGAGTTATAACGAATTAAAACCAGGCGACTACGTTGTGCATGTTAACCACGGTATTGGTAAGTTTGTCGGTATGCAGACAATGGAAGTCGATGGTAAACATCAAGATTATATTACGATTGAGTATCGTGACGATGGTCGTTTATTCATCCCAGTTACACAGTTGGACATGGTTCAAAAGTACGTTTCTGCTGAAGGGAAATCACCTAGGATCAACAAACTAGGTGGCAATGAATGGCAAAAAACTAAGCGTAAAGTTCAATCTAACATTGAAGATATCGCTGATGATTTGATTGACTTGTATGCTAAACGTGAAGCTGAAAAAGGTTTTGCCTTTCCTAAAGATGACTCGATGCAACATGACTTTGACAATGCCTTTCCTTATCCAGAAACACCAGATCAATTGCGCTCAATCGACGAAATCAAACGCGACATGGAAAAACCTCATCCAATGGATCGTTTGTTAGTCGGGGATGTTGGCTTTGGTAAAACTGAAGTGGCTCTAAGGGCTGCCTTTAAAGCTGTTGAGGCTGGTAAGCAAGTTGTCTTTTTAGCACCAACGACGCTATTAGTTCAACAACATTACGAAACTATGAAGGAGCGTTTTGAAGGTTTTCCTGTCAATATCGGAATTTTGTCACGTTTTCAAACGAGAAAACAAAGCAAAGAAACGATTGAACAATTGGCTGATGGTCAGTTAGATATTATCGTTGGAACTCATCGTCTATTGTCAAAAGATGTTAAATTTAGCGATATTGGACTCTTAATTATTGACGAGGAACAACGATTTGGTGTTAAGCACAAAGAAAAAATTAAACAACTAAAAGCTAATGTTGACGTTTTGACTTTAACAGCTACACCGATTCCTAGAACTTTGAATATGTCAATGTTGGGCGTTCGTGACTTATCTTTGATTGAAACGGCCCCAAGCAATCGGTATCCGGTTCAGACTTATGTGATGGAACAAAATTATGAAGTTATCGCTGGTGCTATCAAACGTGAGATGGCACGTGGTGGACAGGTCTTTTATTTACACAATCGAGTTGAAGATATGGACCAAGTGGCCGAACAATTACAAGCTTTGGTACCTGATGCTAGAATTGCGACTGCTCATGGGCGAATGAATGAAACCCAAATGGAAGGTGTGATTGCTGACTATTTGAACGGTGAGTATGATGTTTTAGTCACAACTACCATCATTGAAACTGGTGTCGATATGCCAAATACCAATACTTTGATCGTTGAAAATGCGGATCGTTATGGGTTGTCACAACTTTATCAAATTAGAGGGCGAGTTGGCCGTTCAAGTCGAGTAGCTTATGCTTACTTGATGTATCGTCCCAACAAGGTTTTGACTGAAGTCGGTGAACAACGTTTGGAAGCAATCAAGAACTTTACTGAATTAGGTTCAGGATTCAAAATCGCCATGCGGGACTTGTCGATTCGTGGTGCTGGTAACTTATTAGGTAAGCAACAGCACGGTTTTATCGATTCAGTTGGATTTGATCTGTATACGCAAATGTTAAATGATGCAGTTGCCAAAAAACGTGGTCATACAAAAGCTGAAAAGACGAATTCTGAAGTTAATTTGGCCTTGGAAGCTTATTTGCCAAATGATTATATTAGTGATCAACGTCAAAAGGTTGAATTGTACAAGCGTATCCGACAGATTGATTCTTTGGAAAATTATCAAGAAGTCAAATCGGAATTATTGGATCGTTTTGGTAAATATCCACAAGAAGTTGCCAATTTGTTAGACATCAGTCTATTAAAGAATTCATTCGATGAATCATTAGTTAAGAGTGTCGTCATGAGAAATGGTTCGATTACGGTTAAATTTGATAAAAAAGCTAACGATTACTTAACAGGCGATTTAGTCTTCAAGTTTTTGAGCAACACAACGATGAAGGCTAAAGTTAGCAACAAGAATGATGAATTTAAGATGACCTTGGATTCAACAAGTGTTGATAAGTCTGAATGGTTCCAACAACTTGAAACTTTTGCCCAGAAGATGGCTGAAGGTTTTGATAAATTAAAGAAAGAAAAAATTAAAAATTAATATGCAAAAAGAAGTGTCTAGGGCTATTAAGGGGACCTGGATTCTGACTATTGCCTCATTGTTCTCTGAATTATTGAGTGCCATTTATCGGATTCCATTGCAAAATATTGTTGGGGATCGTGGTTATTTTATTTATCAACAAGTTTATCCAATTTATGGGATATTCTCAGTTTTAGCTTTATCGGGTTTACCGGTAGTTATTTCTAAAGCTTTTGCTCAACAAGATTCACTGAGTGCTAAACACAATTTGTTGAAGAAGACATTTGTGATTTTATCAATCAGCTGTGTAGTTGTGACAGGATTATTGTGGATGTCGTCACGATATTTAGCCTTTTTGATGGGGGACTCACAACTTTATTTGGAAGTGCGAATGGTTGCTTTGACATTTTTATTAGTACCATTTGAGGCTAGTTTACGTGGTTATTTTCAAAGTGATCTGTTGATGACACCGAGTGCAATTTCGCAAGTTAGTGAACAATTTTTGCGAATCGTGGTCATTATTTCCAGTGCGATTTTGTTTGGACATGGAATTTTAAACGTGTATCAGATGGGATCAATTGCTAATGCTGGGGCTTTTATCGGTGGAATTTTAGCAGTAATTATTTTATTAAGAACATTTCAAAAACATCACGAAGTTGAAGAAGTTAATGGCGATGGAAAAATCAAACTGGAACATGGATTGGTCTTAGAAATATTATTGATCGTTGTTTTTACAGGGATTACGATTTTCTATCAATTTATTGATTCTTTTTCAATGTTACGGTTATTGATGCACTCAGGAATTTCTTTAACACAAGCAGAAATTCAAAAAGGGATTTTTGATCGTGGACAGCCATTGTTACAATTAGGAATCGTTATCTCGCTGTCATTTGTTTCCACAATCATGCCCCAATTAAAAGAAACTAACCGAATAAAGCAAAATCAATCGACGATTCAAAAAATGGTTCGTGTTTGTTTATGGCTTTCAGTGGCAGAAACAGCGGGCTTGATTGCTTTGATGCCACAAATAAATACGATGTTGTTTACTGATGTGAATGGTTCGAAGACTTTGGGTATTTACATGCTGTCGATTTTGATTGTGTCATTGATCAATTTGTTGATTGCGATAACTAGTAGTGATGATGAAAAAAACATTCACAAGTTAGTTTTGTTTGGAATGTCGTTAGTGGCTAAAGCTGCTTTGAATGTCATCTTGATTCCTAAGTATGGGATTGCTGGCGGAGCTATGGCAACTGTCTTGAGTGAATGCGTAATTTTGTTTGGAATACTGATTATTTATGGTTTCAATCGTGAATTCTTATCGTTAGACGAACAATTTATTTTTAATTTGATCAAAGCAGGATTAGTGATGGCAATTGTAGTCAAAATTATCGTTAGCTTATTTGCTGTCGGTACAACGATGACAAGAATTCACAGCGTAATTTTAAATATCATTGCTATCCCTATTGGAGCATTAGTTTATCTCAAGCTTTCTAAGCATTGGCAAATGTTAACAAAAGAAGAATGGGAAATTTTACCAATGGGTAAATATCTCACCAAATTTATGAAAATTGAGGATTAATTATGAGACTAGATAAATTTTTAAAAGTAAGCCGTATTATTAAGAGAAGAACAATAGCTAAGGAGTTTGCTGACAACGGTCGTGCTACGATCAATAATCGTGTTGCCAAATCGTCTACTGAAGTTGGCGTTGGGGATGTATTAGAATTACATTTTGGTGAAAGAACTATGAAAATTAGAGTTCTTAACACTAAAGATACAACTAAGAAAAACGAATCTGCAGATATGTATGAAGAAGTCTAATCAAAAATTAGAAATAGATTAAAATTAACAATTTTATTATTCAAATAATTGCTCAAACTTGTTATACTCAAGGTAATCATTTCTAGGGGAGTAGTGGTATGGAAGTACGTAAATTAAATTCTAACGTTTCAGTCTTACAGCCAAAGAAATCTCAGACTCCTAATCATCGTAAAGGTTACGCCAACAAGGTTCATCGTCGACGTATCTTGATGATAGGAATAATTTTTGTGATTGTTTTGACTGTTTTTGGCGTTCAAATTTTTAATGCGCACCGAACTTACACTAATACGATGGAACAGATTGAAGTTAGCAAACAAAAGTTAGATAAACAAAAATCCATTCAACGGGATTTAAAACTTGAAGTTAACCAGCTTCATAACACAAATTATTTGGAAAAATATATTCGTGAAAAGTACATGTATAGCAAACCGGGCGAACAAATTTATAATTTGCCAGATGATGTAAAAACCACTACGATTCAAAAATAGGGAAAGGAATTTTTTTTAATTAGATGACAGTTGAAGTAGGAGCTAAAACAGAAGGCAAAGTTACTGGAATTACAAATTTTGGGGCATTCGTTGACCTAGGAGAAGGACAAAGCGGAATGGTGCACATCAGTGAAATTGCCGATGGATACGTTAAAGACATCCATGATGTGCTAAGCGTTGGCGATACAGTGAAAGTTTTAGTTCTTGGTGAAAGAAATCATAAAATTGCACTTTCAATTAAGCAAGCGTCAGATAAACCTAAGCCAAAATATCATTCACATCGTTCACATGAACGTAATGAAAGAAAACCACAACGTAAACAAGAAAGTTTTGACGATATGATGTCAGGCTTCATGAAAGAAAGTGAAGAACGACTAAGTATCTTGAAGAAAAACACTGAAGGCAAACGTGGTGGTCGTGGCGGACGCCGTAGCTAATAATTTTTATATGGTTGGGACTTGGTCTCAACTTTTTTTATTTCAGTGGAGGCTAGAGTATGGAATTAGACAATAAATTATTAGGAACTTTACGCCAAAAACTTGATAATTATCAAGCTAAAAAAGTTTTAGTAGCAGTGTCTGGTGGCGTAGATTCAATGGTTCTATTACATCTTATCGGTAGAGTCCTAGATCCAAGTAATTTTGCGGTAGTTGACGTTGATCATAATTTGAGACCAGAAAGTGCTAGTGAAGTAAAGTTTGTCAAAAATTATTGTGCTGAAAATGGTTATCAATTCTTTACTACCAAATGGCGTAAAAAGCCTAAAAATGTTGGAATGGAAGCTGCTGCTAGAAGTTTTCGTTATGCTTTTTTTAAAAAGATCATGATAAAAAATAATTTTGATACTTTGTTAACAGCTCATCATAATAATGATTTGGCAGAGAATATTTTAATGAAGATGATCCGATCGGGTAACGCCTATGAAGTGGTCAGCCTAAAAGAGCAACGTCCTTTTGGTAAAAATCAAATAGTACGCCCATTATTGAATTTTTCGAAACGTCAACTAGCCGAATATGCAGATATCCATGATATAAAACATGTTCAAGATGAAACTAATTTTGATAACATAACGATGCGAAACCGTTTGAGAAATAATATTTTTCCAGAACTTCAAAAAGAAAACGGACAGTTGCTGAGTCACTTTTTCTTTTTTAATCAACAATTGAACGCATTGATCGACTTAGCTAAAGAACAATTCAAAGCTATCGAACGAGCAATGAATCTGGAAGAAACTTTGCAACAAATTAGTGGTCAAATAAAACCAATTTTACAGTTGAATAAAGACCAGCAGACGTTGTTTTGGGGCCATTTCTTTACAAAAAGACATTTAGATATTTCTATCAGTAATCGTCAAATTGATCAGATAATCGAGGTTTTAATTGGGGACCAAAGCAATGCTTCAGTTGATTTAGAAGATTCTTGGTGCTTTATTCGAACTTATGATCAATTCGTTGTAAAAAGAGCTACACTAGCTAATCTTGAAGCAATTGATGTTAAAATTAATCAAGTCGTTACCTTTAATGGTAAAAAACTAAAGATTACGAATGATGATTCAGGTAATTTAATTGTTGATAAAATTCCACAAAATATTACGTTAAGAACTCGACGTGATGGGGATAAATTGCTGTTATCCAATGGGAAACATCAAAAATTGAGTAAACGGTTTATTAATGAAAAAATACCTGAATATGAACGAAAAAATTATTTAGTTTTATTATTTGATAATCAGATAGTTTGGGTTGAAAAAATTTATAATATGAGTGATTATTTAAAAAAAGGTAATAAACATTACAAAATTAACTTTGTTGAGGTAAAAGAATGAATTCAGATATCGAAAAGATTTTGGTTTCGAAAGAAGAAATCAAAAAAGCTAATGCTCGTTTGGGAAAAGAGCTGACTGAGGAGTACCGTGGCAAGAATCCATTGTTCGTATGTATTTTGCGTGGTGCAGCAATGTTTATGATGGATTTAGTTAAGAATATCGATATTAAGATGGAATACGATTTTATGGATGTTTCCAGTTATGGTGGCGAAAATACAATGTCAACTGGTGACGTTAGAATCATTAAAGATTTGGATACACCTTTGCGTGGACGTGATGTAGTTATTGTCGAAGATATTATTGATACAGGTTATACTTTGGATCGATTGACAGAACTATTTAATGCCAGACATGCTAACTCAATTAAAATCGTTTCCTTCTTAGATAAACCTGCTCGAAGAATCAAACACGTTGATGTTGATTACGTCGGTGTACAAATTCCAGATGAATTCGTTGTTGGTTATGGAATGGATTATAATGAACAATATCGTAATTTACCTTATGTTGGAGTTTTAAAATCAGAGGTATATAGTACAAAATAATTTAGATAGAGTTACAATTATTATTGTGTTAATGTTCACCAATGTTACAATATGTAACGTCTAAGTAATTAGGAGGAAATGTATGAAAAATAATCGAAATAGGTTAATTAACAATAGCCTGTTTTATATCTTGCTCTTTGTTGTTTTGGTTCTTGCAGCAAGTTGGTTTGCTGGTGGTCAATCCTCAGACCAATCAAAGACATTAAGCCAAGACCAATTCATCTCACAATTGAAGCAAGGCAAAGTGAAGAGTTTCAAATTAGAACCTATCGGAGGAGCTTATCAAGTTACTGGTGAATACAAGAAAGCTCAAAAGGCTGATACAACACGTTCTGTGTCATTGTTTAGCCGTTCTCAAAATACTGGTTCTAGTGAAGTAACTTCATTTAGTTCAACTGTTTTGCCTAACAATGATACGTTAAAGAGAATCAATAACGCTGCGACTGCAAAGGGAGTTAAGACGACTGCGGCTCCTAAATCACAGTCCGGTCAATGGATTTCTTTGATTTTGACGGTGATTGTTCCGTTTGCATTATTCTTCTTTATAATCTTTGCAATGATGGGTCGAGGGGGCCAAGGTGGCGGTGCTAACCGTGTTATGAACTTTGGTAAGTCTAAGGTTAAACCCCAAGATCCTAAGAAAAATAAAGTTAGATTTTCTGATGTTGCCGGTGCTGAAGAAGAAAAACAAGAACTTGTTGAAGTTGTTGAATTTCTAAAAGACCCAAGAAAATTTGTTTCCTTGGGTGCCAGAATCCCATCAGGTGTTCTTCTTGAGGGTCCTCCCGGGACTGGTAAAACTTTACTAGCTAAGGCTGTTGCTGGTGAAGCCAAAGTTCCGTTCTATTCAATCTCTGGTTCAGACTTCGTTGAAATGTTCGTTGGTGTTGGTGCATCACGTGTTCGTGATTTGTTTGAAAACGCCAAAAAAGATGCTCCATCAATTATCTTTATTGATGAAATTGATGCCGTCGGTCGTCAACGTGGTTCCGGTACCGGTGGTGGTAATGATGAACGTGAACAAACGCTTAACCAATTATTGATTGAAATGGATGGATTTACTGGTAACGAAGGTGTTATCGTTATGGCTGCTACTAACCGTTCCGATGTGCTTGATCCAGCGCTATTACGTCCAGGTCGTTTCGATAGAAAGATTCTTGTTGGTCGTCCAGACGTCAAGGGTCGTGAAGCTATTCTTAAAGTTCATGCTAAGAATAAGCCATTTACAGATGATGTTGATTTGAAAGCTATTGCTCAACAAACTCCAGGTTTTGCTGGTGCTGATCTTGAAAACTTACTTAATGAAGCTGCTTTAGTTGCAGCAAGACGTGGTAAGCAAAAGATTGATCCAACGGACCTTGATGAAGCTGAAGACCGCGTTATTGCTGGTCCTGCTAAGAGAAATCGTGTTGTTCCAGAAAAGGAACGTCACACAGTTGCTTATCACGAAGCCGGACATGCCTTGATCGGTTTAGTTTTGAGTGATTCTCGAGTAGTTAGAAAGGTTACGATTGTTCCTCGTGGACGTGCCGGTGGTTACGCTATCATGCTTCCTAAAGATGATCAAAACCTTGCTACTAAGAAGGAATTGAACGAACAAATCACTGGTTTGCTTGGTGGACGTACAGCCGAAGAATTGATTGTTGGTCAACCATCATCTGGTGCTTCAAATGACTTTGAGCAAGCTACTCAAATTGCTCGTACTATGGTTACTGAATATGGTATGACAGACAAGCTTGGTACTGTTCAACTAGAAAAGAATGGACAACCATTCAGTGGTGGTAACTATCGTCAATTGCCTTCATACTCTGAAGACACTGCCAAAGCTATCGACCAAGAAGTTAAACGTATTATCGATGAAGATCACGAACGTGCTCGAGAAATTCTTGAAACACATCGTGAACAACATAAGATTATCGCCGAGGCCTTGTTGAAGTATGAGACACTTGATGAAAAGGAAATTTTGAGTTTGTATAACACAGGTAAGATGCCTGCTAATGATGCTAACCAAGAGTTCCCAAGTGAAAGTGCTGCTACTTTTGAAGAAGCTAAAAAAGCTGCTGAAGCTAAGGATGCTGCTAAGCAAAGAGTCGAAGAATCAAAGAAAGAAGAAAGTGCTAAATCTGAAACAAATGATGATGATACAACAGTCCCTTCTGAAAAAGATGATCAATCAAAGTCTGATGCATCTGAAACAAATGATTCAACACAAAACTCTGATAATGATTCAGATAGTAACAAAGATAATAATAGTGATAATTAATAATATAAGAAAAAGCGACTCTTATGGAGTCGCTTTTTTGAACGGAGGAAATAATTATGACAGATACATTAACAAAGGCCGTTTCAACTAACGGTAAATTTAGAGCATATGTTGTTAATGCAACACAAACCGTTCAAGAAGCTCAAAAAAGACATGACACTTGGAGAAATTCCAGTGCCGCTTTAGGAAGAACCTTGATTGGCTCAATGCTTGTTGCAACTTCAACTTTGAAAGAAGATGAGGTATTAACAACTCGAATTCAAGGCAATGGTCCAGTCGGTGCAATTGTGGTCGACGCTAATGCTAAGGGTTATGTTAAAGGTTACATCACGAATCCACATATCAGTTTGAAGGCAAGAGAAGACGGTCATATTAATGTCAAGGCAGCTGTCGGTACAGATGGTACTTTGAGTATTACTAAAGACTTACACCTAAAAGCTCCTTTTACTGGTTCGGTTCCTTTAGTTTCAGGAGAAATAGGAATGGATTTTGCTTATTACATGGCTAAATCTGAACAAATCCCTTCAGCGATTGGCGTGTCAGTTTTTGTCGAACCTAATGAGACTGTTGGTGCTGCGGGTGGTTTTTTGATTCAAACTCTACCTGGTGCGAGTGACAAAGACATTGCTAAAATTGAAGCCAATTTGAAAACAATTCCTAATTTATCAACACTTTTGAATGAAGGCTTAAGCAACAAGGACATCATGGAAAAAGTTATGAACGGAATTGAAATGAAATACTTGGAAGAAATGCCCGTTGGATTTAAGTGCGATTGTTCCAAGGAAAGATTCTCTAAGTCATTAGCTACTTTGCAAAAATCAGAGCTAGAAAATATGATCAAAGAAAATCATGGTGCCGAAGCAGTTTGCAAATTCTGTGGTAACAAGTATCAATTTAGTGAAGCTGATCTACGAGAAATTATTGAACAACAGGGTTAATCATATTTGCCATGTTAATAGATAATTTGTTATTATTTGACGTTGTAGGAAATGATCCGAGGTAAAAAGTATGGAATGGAAAATAGGCAATGTGACGATACCGAATCAAATTGTCGTTGCCCCGATGGCAGGTGTTACTAATTCAGCCTTTCGAGTGACCGCAAAGGAATTTGGAGCCGGTTTGGTCGTTTGTGAAATGATCAGCGGCGAAGGTATTAAATATCATAACGCCAAAACTTTAGGCATGCTTTTTGTTGATCCTAAGGAGCACCCTGTAAGTATCCAAGTTTTCGGAGGCAATACAGAAACATTAGTCAACGCTGCTAGATTTGTGGCTGAGAATACTGGTGCTGATATTATTGACATCAATATGGGATGTCCAGTAAAAAAGGTCACTAAAACCGGCGCTGGTTCTACCTGGCTGCAAAATCCTGATAAATTATACGAAGCTGTTAAGGCAGTTAGTTCGGCAATTGACAAGCCATTAACGGTCAAAATGCGTACTGGCTGGGATAGTGACCATATTTTAGCAGTTGAAAATGCTTTGGCAGCTCAAGAAGCCGGAGCCAGTGCTATTGCTATGCATGGTAGAACGAAAGCTCAGATGTATTCTGGACATTCTGACTGGGAACTTTTGCACGAAGTAGCCCAACAAGTTTCAATTCCATTTATGGGAAATGGTGATGTCAAAACACCACAGGATGCTAAATATATGCTAGATCAAGTCGGAGCAGATGCTGTAATGGTTGGTCGAGCAGTTTTGGGTAATTTGTGGAAATTGAATGCTATGAACCAATATTTAGAGACGGGCGAGCTTTTGCAGGAACCAACTGTGGCAGAAAAAATCAATATTGCTAAACTTCAACTTCAACGTCTGGTAGACTTAAAAGGTGAGCATGTTGGTGTTCCAGAATTTCGTCAACAAGCAGCATATTATCTAAAGGGGATTCCCCGTGCGGTCAGAACTCGTGCTAAAGTAATGGAGGAAGACTCCATGCAAGCAGTGTTCGATACGCTAGATCAATTTGTTGAAAGTTATGAAGCAAGAGAAGCGAAATCTACAAAAAATTAGTAGACAGGGGGAAAAATTTTGAGTAACGAAAATAACAAGAAGCAACCAACAAAAGAAGAGATCAAGAAGAAGAGAGTCATGAATGATCAACTAAGGGTCAGACGTGAAAAACTTCAAGAACTTTATGATGAAGGTGTCGATCCATTTGGTTCTAGATTTGAAAGAACTGCTTTGGCACAAGAGATCCATGACAAATATGGTGATGAAAGTAAGGAAGTTCTTGAAGAACAGGAATTACCTTGTGTCATTGCTGGTCGTATGATGTCAAAACGTGGTAAGGGTAAAGTTGGTTTTGCTGATCTACGTGATAGAAGTGGTAAAATCCAAATTTATGTACGTAAAGATGAAGTTGGTGAAGAAAATTATCATATCTTCAAACGTGCTGATATCGGTGATCATCTAGGTATTCATGGTGAAATTATGAAGACAGATATGGGTGAGTTAACTGTAAAGGCTACTCATGTTACAATGCTTTCAAAATCATTGCGTCCATTGCCTGATAAATTCCATGGGTTAACTAATGTTGAACAAATTTATCGTCAAAGATACTTAGACTTGATTGCCAACCAAGATAGTTTCGATCGTTTCAAGAAACGTACTAAGATTATCTCAGCCGTTCGTGAATATTTGGATAACGAAGGCTTCTTATCAGTTGAAACTCCTGTTTTAAATACTCAAGCCGGTGGTGCCAGTGCGCGTCCATTTGTCACACACCACAATGCTTTGGATATGCAAATGTACCTTCGTATCGCTTTGGAATTGCCATTGAAGAGATTAATCGTTGGTGGTTTCGAACGTGTTTATGAAATCGGCAGAGCTTTCCGTAATGAAGGTTTGGATACACAACATAACCCTGAATTTACATCATTGGAAACATATGCTGCATACTGGGATATGACCGATGTTATGAAAGAAGTCGAAGGAATCTTTAGACATGCTGCTCAAAAAGCTAATGGTACACAAATCGTTAGTTACCAAGGTGAAGAAATTGACTTGAGTAAGCCTTTCAGACGTCTCAAGATGGTTGATGCTATCAAGGAACAAACTGGAGTAGATTTCAGTCAAGATATGACTTTGGAAGAGGCTAGAAAAATAGCTGATGAAAAAGGTGTTCACTACGAAAACTTCTGGGGCGTTGGTCACATCATCGCTGAATTCTTCGAAGAATTTGTTGAAGATACTTTGAAAGAACCAACATTCATTTATGAATATCCACTTGAAGTTTCACCTTTAGCTAAGAAGAACAAGGAAAATCCTAATTTTACTGATCGTTTTGAGGTTTATATTCTCGGTCATGAATATGGAAATGCCTTTACAGAATTGAATGATCCAATCGATCAAAAACAACGTTTCGAAGCTCAAGCTAAAGAACGTGAAAATGGTAATGATGAAGCTGAACACATCGATAACGATTACGTGGAAGCCATGGAATATGGTATGCCACCAACTGGTGGATTAGGTATCGGTATTGATAGATTGGTTATGCTATTAACTGATGCACCATCAATTCGTGATGTCATCTTGTTCCCAACTATGAGACCTGAAGACAATACTAATAATGAAGAATAATTAATTGAAGCTAGGCCGTTGGTCTAGCTTTTTTTGTATTTGTATAAGCTAGCTAAAAAAATACAAAATTTTCGTTGACAACTTTTATAAGCAAAAGGTATACTAATATAGTTGTTTCAAACGAGAAACACTATGGAGGATTAGCTCAGCTGGGAGAGCATCTGCCTTACAAGCAGGAGGTCACAGGTTCGATCCCTGTATCCTCCATTAAGCGAAATGCTTAATGGTTTTATTAAGTTTTTTGCGGGTGTGGCGGAATTGGCAGACGCGCTAGATTTAGGTTCTAGTGTCCTTTGGACATGAAGGTTCAAGTCCTTTCACCCGTATAAAAATTAGTCTTGCAAAAAGATTGATTAATGTGTATTATGTTAAATGTTGTTTGGCATAATGCCGACTTAGCTCAGTTGGCAGAGCATCTGTCTTGTAAACAGGGGGTCGGAGGTTCGAATCCTCTAGTCGGC
>NZ_AZDO01000108.1:18739-94447 GCF_001435505.1 Companilactobacillus futsaii JCM 17355
TTACATAATGCGGAAGTAGTTCAGTGGTAGAACATCACCTTGCCATGGTGGGGGTCGCGGGTTCGAATCCCGTCTTCCGCTTCAGAGAATTTGAAAGTAAAAAAGGGTAATTAATTCTGACAAAGAATTGATTGCCTTTTTTCGTTCTCTAAGAATTGTTCAAAAAGGCAATCTAAAATTCCTATATTAACTTCAGGAATGTGTTAGGATTCTAATTGAGAACAATTATTAGTAAGGTAATTGAATTTTATTATTAATCTGAAGTGAATAAGTTAAATTAATTGCTTTTTTTGAAAACACAATTATACTTTCTAAACAGACACTTAAAAAGTAGAGGTAACGTTAATGGACAAAGTATTTACCGAAAGCGCCAAGAATGCACTTGTTTTAGCTCAAGAACGTGCTAAAGCATTTCATCACAATGCTGTTGGAACTGAGCATATTTTACTTGGTTTAACAATGGAAAATGATGGTATCGCCGGTATTACTTTGAGAGATCTAGCTGTTAGTGATCGAGATGTTGAAGAGGAGATTGAACATCTGACAGGTTATGGGGATGTCTCATCTAATACTGCTAAGGGAATTTACCTACCATATTCTCCTAAAGGACAATTAATTTTAAGTGCAGCTCAAGAAGTTTCTGACGTATACAAATCAAATCGTGTCGGAACTGAACACATTTTGTTAGCAATTCTTGATGACGCTGATAATTTAGCAAATCGAATTTTAGTTAACTTAGGACTTAGTTTGGCTAAGACTAAATCATTGCTTCTTTCGAAGATGGGAATGTCCAACAAGGCAGCTCGCCGTGGTTTTGCAGCCAATTTGTCTGACAAACAAAGAAAAAGTCAAGGACAAGCTAAAGGTAAAGGTGGTACACCAACACTTGACTCATTAGCTCGTGATTTGACAAAGATGGCTAAGGACAATCAAATCGATCCTGTTATTGGTCGTCAAAAGGAAGTTGAAAGAACTATTCAAATCCTTAGTCGTCGGACGAAGAATAATCCTGTTCTAGTAGGTGAACCTGGTGTTGGTAAAACTGCTATTGCTGAAGGGTTAGCTATTAGCATCGTTAAAAAAGAAGTTCCTTTTGATATGCAAAACAAACGTATCATGATGCTTGATATGGGTTCATTAGTCGCCGGTACTAAGTATCGTGGTGAGTTTGAGGACCGACTTAAAAAGATTATTCAAGAGATTTATGAAGATAAGCACGTAATTTTATTTATCGATGAATTGCATACCTTAATTGGTGCCGGTGGTGCTGAAGGAGCAATTGATGCTTCTAACATTTTGAAGCCAGCTTTAGCTCGTGGCGAATTGCAATTGATCGGTGCTACAACTTCAAATGAATATCAAAAATACATTGAAAAAGATACTGCTTTGGAACGTCGTTTTGCCAAAGTTTACGTTGAAGAACCTAGTGCTAAAGATTCTGTTCAAATTTTGGATGGTTTGCGTCCTAGATATGAACAACATCATGGTTTAACTATTTCTGATGAGGCAGTTGAGGCAGCGGTTCGGCTCTCAACTCGTTATCTAACAAACCGTTTCTTGCCTGATAAGGCTATTGATTTGATGGATGAGGCCTCAGCTAAAGTTAGAATTCATAATGTATCAAAGAACAACAAGCTAGAAGAATTAACTAACCAATCGATGCAGTTGATCAACGATAAGAACAACGCTATTTTAGATCAAGATTTTGAAAAAGCTGCTAAAATTCGTGAAGAAGAACAAGATATTCAGTCACAAATCGCAAAACTTAAAAATAAAAAATCTACAAGTAAAAAACCAGTTGTTACAGCTGATGATATTGCTGAAGTGATTGCTGAATGGACTGGTGTTCCAGTTAAACAAATTACTCGTAAGGAAAGCGAGAAGCTGCTTAACCTTGAGAAAGAACTCCACAAACGTGTTATTGGTCAAGATACTGCTATCAGTGCTGTATCCCGTGCTATTCGTCGTGCCAGAAGTGGTATGAAAGATCCAAACCGTCCAATCGGCTCATTTATGTTCTTAGGACCTACTGGTGTTGGTAAGACTGAATTGGCTAAGTCAATCGCTGAAGTTATGTTCGGTTCAGAAGACAACATGATCCGTGTCGATATGTCTGAATATATGGAACAATACAGTACTTCTAAATTGATTGGTTCGGCTCCAGGCTACGTTGGTTTCGATGAAGGTGGACAATTGACTGAGAAAGTTAGAAATGAACCTTATTCAGTTGTTCTCCTAGATGAAGTTGAAAAAGCTCATCCTGATGTCTTCAATATCTTGTTGCAAGTTCTCGATGATGGTATTTTAACTGATGCTAAGGGTCGTAAAGTCGACTTCAGAAATACGATCATCATCATGACTTCTAACTTAGGTGCTAGAGCCTTGAATGAAGAAAAAGAAGTTGGTTTCGGTGCTAAAGATGTCCATGATGATTTCAAAGAAATGCAAGAACGTATCGATGCTGAAATGAAGAAATTCTTCCGTCCAGAGTTCTTGAATCGTGTCGATGAAACGATTGTCTTCAAGGCTTTGAACAAAGAACAACTTAAGGCAATTGCTAAGATTATGAGTAGTAACCTTCAAAAGCGTTTAGCTGAAAGAGATATTAAGTTAGTAATTTCTCCAACTGCTTATAACGATTTAGTTAAAGATGGCTACAATCCAGAGTATGGTGCTCGTCCAATGAGAAGAACCATTCAAAGAGAAATTGAAGATCCAGTCAGTGAACAACTCTTAATGGGTAAGGTTGATGCTGGTGATACGATCAAGGTTGGTTCTAAGAAAGGCAAGTTAACTATCAATATAGCTAAACCAGAAAATAAAAAAACTCTAACTCATCAAAAATAATTTCCAACTATTGACAAGATGAGACTGTCAGAGTATTATGTCTTTTGAGATTCAAAGTTCAAATCGCATATCACGATCTATTGTCCGTGGTTATGCTAAATAAAAAACGCAAAAATAGATTTTTGATTCTATTTTTGGTTTTTTTTTGCCTAAAATTAGGTTATAAAACCGTTTTCAGACAAATTGTAATCAAATTGTAATATTTGAGATGTGATTTGAACAAATTAAATGTTGAGGTGAAAAATTTGACTTATCATAACGTTAATTATGGTGCACACCGTGTTCGTCGTAGTTATGCAAAGATCAAGGAAGTACTTCCTTTGCCAAATTTGATTGACATCCAAACAAATTCTTACAAGTGGTTCTTAGATGAAGGACTAAAAGATATGTTTGACGATATTATGCCAATCGATGACTTTGCGGGAAATCTTTCTTTGGAATACGTCGATTACAAGTTGCTCGAACCAAAATATACTGCTGAAGAAGCTAGAGCACATGATGCAAACTTCTCAGCACCATTACACGTAACTTTGAAGTTGACAAATCATGAAACTGGTGAAATCAAGACACAAGATGTCTTCTTTGGTGATTTCCCAATCATGACAGATGAAGGAACTTTCATCATCAACGGTGCTGAACGTGTTATTGTTTCTCAATTAGTACGTTCTCCTGGTATTTATTACAATCAAGATACTGATAAAAATGGCCGTATCAACTACGGTACTACTGTTATCCCTAACCGTGGTGCATGGTTGGAATATGAAACTGATGCTAAAGGTATCGGTTATGTAAGAATCGATAGAACTAGAAAGTTGCCTATTTCTGAACTAGTTAGAGCCCTTGGCTTTGGTGAAGATTCAGAAATTCTTGATATTTTTGGTGAAAACGATACTTTAAACCTTACTCTTGAAAAAGATGTTCATAAGGAAGCAACTGACTCACGTGTTGAAGAAGCTTTGAAAGATATCTATGAAAGACTTCGTCCTGGTGAACCAAAGACTGCAGATAGTTCTCGTTCATTACTATATGCTAGATTCTTTGACCCACGTAGATATGACTTAGCTCCTGTTGGTCGTTACAAGATCAATAAGAAGTTAAATCTTAAGACTAGACTTCTTAACAAGACTTTGGCTGAAACTCTTGCTGACCCAGATACTGGTGAAGTTATTTTAGCTAAGGACACATTGCTTGATCGTGATGCAATGAAGAAATTGAGTCCATATCTTGATAGAGATGATTTCAAGACTATTACTATGACTCCTTCAGATGAAGGTGTTCTAACAGATCCAATTACTATTCAAACAATCAAGATTTATTCAGAAGCTGATAATGAAAAAGTTGTTAATATTATTGGTAACGGTCATATTCCTGAAGAAAACCGCACAATTACACCAGCTGACATTTTAGCCGGTATTAACTACTTTTTGAACTTGAAAGAAGACATCGGTACTACAGATGATATTGATCACTTGGGTAACCGTCGTATTCGTTCTGTTGGTGAATTACTACAAAACCAATTCCGTATCGGTTTGTCACGTATGGAACGTGTTGTACGTGAAAGAATGTCAATTCAAGACTCAGCTACTGTTACACCTCAACAATTGATCAATATTAGACCCGTTGTAGCTTCAATCAAAGAATTCTTTGGTTCATCACAATTGTCACAATTCATGGATCAAACAAACCCACTTGGAGAACTAGAACACAAGCGTCGTCTTTCAGCCCTTGGACCTGGTGGTTTGACTCGTGACCGTGCCGGATATGAAGTTCGTGACGTTCACTATACTCACTATGGTCGTATGTGTCCTATTGAAACACCTGAAGGACCTAATATTGGACTTATTAATAATTTGGCTTCATACGCTATCATCAACAAATATGGTTTCATTGAAACACCATATCGTCGTGTTTCATGGGATACTCACAAAGTAACTGACAAGATCGATTACTTGACTGCTGATGAAGAAGATAACTATGTTGTTGCCCAAGCCAATACACCATTGAATGACGATGGTTCATTTGTTGATAATACAATTTTGGCTCGTCATAAGGATGACAACATCGAAACTACTCCAGAAAAAGTCGATTACATGGACGTTTCTCCTAAGCAAGTAGTTTCTGTTGCTACTGCATGTATTCCTTTCTTGGAAAACGATGACTCAAACCGTGCCTTGATGGGTGCTAACATGCAACGTCAAGCTGTTCCTTTGATCAATCCACATGCACCATTAGTTGGTACTGGTATGGAATACATTGCTGCTCATGATTCTGGTGCTGCTTTGCTTGCTGACTACAGTGGTGTTGTTGAATACGTTGATGCTAAGAAAGTTACTATCAAACGTGACGAAGACGGTACAACTGATGATTACAAGATCACTAAGTTCCGTCGTTCAAATAACGGTAAGTCATATAACCAAAGACCTATTGTTCATAAGGGTGAAGAAGTTAAGAAGGGTGAAATTATTGCTGATGGGCCTGCTATGGAAAACGGTGAATTAGCCCTTGGTCAAAACCCACTTATCGCCTTCATGACATGGAATATGTATAACTATGAAGATGCAATCGTTCTTTCAGAAAAATTAGTTCGTGAAGATGCATATACTTCAATCCATATCGAAGAGTATGAGTCAGAAGCACGTGATACTAAACTTGGACCTGAAGAAATCACACGTGAAATTCCTAATGTTGGTGAAGATTCATTGAAGGATCTTGACGAATTCGGAATTATTCGTATCGGTGCTGAAGTTCGTGATGGTGATATCTTAGTTGGTAAAGTTACACCTAAGGGTGTTACAGAATTATCAGCCGAAGAAAGACTATTGCACGCTATCTTTGGTGAAAAGGCTCGTGAAGTTCGTGATACTTCACTTCGTGTACCACATGGTGGTGGCGGAATTATTCAAGACGTTAAAGTCTTTACTCGTGAAGCCGGAGACGAACTTGATCCTGGTGTTAACATGTTAGTTCGTGTTTACATTGCTCAAAAGCGTAAGATTCAAGTTGGTGACAAGATGGCTGGACGTCACGGTAACAAGGGTACTGTTTCAATCGTTGTTCCTGAAGAAGATATGCCATACATGCCAGATGGTACTCCAGTAGATATCCTATTGAACCCAATGGGTGTTCCATCACGTATGAATATCGGACAAGTTCTAGACCTTCACTTAGGTATGGCCGCTAGAAAACTTGGTATCCACGTTACAACACCTGTTTTCGATGGTGTAACTAACGATGAACTTTGGGACATTGTTAAAGAAGCTGATATGGATTCAGATGGTAAGTCAATCCTTTATGATGGACGTACTGGTGAACCATTTAAGAACCGTGTTGCTGTTGGTGTCATGTATTACTTGAAACTAGCTCACATGGTTGATGATAAACTTCATGCTCGTTCAATCGGACCATACTCACTAGTTACTCAACAACCACTTGGTGGTAAAGCACAATTTGGTGGACAGAGATTTGGTGAAATGGAAGTTTGGGCCCTTGAAGCTTATGGTGCCGCTTATACATTGCAAGAAATCTTGACATACAAGTCTGATGATATCGTTGGACGTGTTAAGACTTATGAAGCTATCGTTAAGGGTGAAAGTATTCCAAAACCTGGTGTTCCTGAATCATTCCGTGTTCTTGTCAAAGAACTACAAGCCTTAGGACTAGATATGAAAGTTCTAGACTCACATAAGAAAGAAATTGAACTTAGAGATATGGACGAAGATGAAGATACAGTAAGCATTGACGCTCTATCTAAGTTTGCTAAACAACAAGAACAAAAACGTGCTGAAGAAGAAGCTAAGAAAGTCGAAGCATCTAAAGATTCAGCTGACTCAACTAGTACAAAATCAGAAAACTAGTTAAAACTTTAGGGAGGTTACCTTTTGATAGACGTTAATAAATTCGAAAGTATGCAAATTGGTTTAGCATCTCCGGATAAGATTCGTAGTTGGTCTTATGGGGAAGTTAAAAAGCCAGAAACTATCAACTACCGTACTTTGAAACCAGAAAAAGATGGTCTATTCGATGAAAGAATTTTCGGACCAACTAAAGACTGGGAATGTGCCTGTGGTAAGTACAAGCGTATCCGTTATAAGGGTATTGTTTGTGACCGCTGTGGTGTTGAAGTTACTCGTTCAAAGGTTCGTCGTGAACGTATGGCTCATATCGAACTAGCAGCCCCAGTATCACACATCTGGTACTTCAAGGGTATCCCATCACGTATGGGACTTGTTTTGGACATGAGTCCAAGAAACTTGGAAGAAGTAATCTACTTTGCATCATATGTAGTTATCGACCCAGGTGAAACAGATCTAGAAAAGAAACAACTATTAACTGAAACAGAATATCGTAAGAAACGTGAAGAATTTGGTGACAAGTTTGTTGCTAAGATGGGTGCTGAAGGTGTCCGTGATTTACTTAGCCAAGTTGATATGGATGCTGAAGTTAAAGAACTACGTGAAACATTGAAGTCCGCTCAAGGACAAAAACGTACACGTGCTATCAGACGTTTGGATATCTTAAGTGCTTTCCAAAAATCAGGTAACAAACCTGAATGGATGATAATGGAAGCAATTCCCGTTATCCCACCTGATTTACGTCCAATGGTTCAACTTGAAGGTGGCCGTTTTGCCACTTCTGATTTGAACGATTTGTACCGTCGTGTTATTAACCGTAACAATCGTTTGAAGAGATTGTTAGACTTGCACGCTCCAAGTATCATTGTTCAAAATGAAAAGAGAATGTTGCAAGAAGCTGTCGATGCTTTGATCGATAATGGTCGTCGTGGCCGTCCTGTTACAGGTCCTGGTAACCGTCCATTGAAGTCACTTTCACACATGCTTAAAGGTAAGCAAGGACGTTTCCGTCAAAACTTACTTGGTAAACGTGTTGACTACTCAGGACGTTCAGTTATCGATGTTGGTCCTACACTTAAGTTCTATCAATGTGGACTTCCACGCGAAATGGCTTTGGAATTGTTCAAACCATTCGTTATGCATGAACTTGTAAAAAGAGAAATTGCTTCTAACGTTAAAAATGCTAGAAGAAAGATCGACAGACAAGATGATGATATCTGGGATGTACTAGAAGATGTTATCAAGGAACGTCCAGTACTTCTTAACCGTGCCCCTACACTTCACAGACTTGGTATTCAAGCCTTTGAACCTGTATTGGTTGATGGTAAATCAATGCGTTTGCACCCATTAGCTTGTGAAGCTTACAATGCTGATTTCGATGGGGATCAGATGGCTATCCACGTTCCTCTATCAGACGAAGCTCAAGCTGAAGCTCGTATGTTGATGCTAGCTGCTCACCATATTCTTGCTCCTAAAGATGGTAAGCCTATCGTTACTCCTTCACAGGATGTTGTTTTAGGTAACTACTATCTAACAATCGAAACAAGACATATGACTGGTGAAGGTAAGATCTTCAAGGATGCTAACGAAGTACAAACAGCACTTCTAAATGGTGATGTTCACTACCACACAAGAATTGGTATCGCTGTAGATTCAATGCCTAATAAGCCATTCAAGGATGAACAAAGAGATAAAGTTATGATTACTTCAGTTGGTAAAGTAATCTTTAACGAAATTCTTCCTGAAGATTTCCCATACTTGAATGAACCAACTGATGACAACTTGATGCATGGTGTTCCTGATAAATACTTCCTTGGTAATGGTGAAGATATTCATCAACGTCTTGACGAAATGGATCTAGTAGACCCATTGAAGAGTGGTTATCTATCAGATATCATCGCTCAAGTCTTCAAGATTTACCGTGTTCAAAGAACTTCATCACTACTTGATGATATGAAGGAATTAGGTTACACAATCTGTACACTTTCTGGTTTGACAGTTGGTGTTACTGATGTTCCTAACTTAACTCAAAAACCTGAAATCATTGAAAAAGCCCACAAACAAGTTGCTTCAATTTCTAAGCAATTCCGTCGTGGTCTTATCACTGACTCAGAACGTCACGACCGTGTTATCAGTGTTTGGAACGATACAAAGGATGAAATTCAACAATTGTTGATTGACTCATTTGATCCTACAAACCCTATCTCAATGATGTCTGACTCTGGTGCCCGTGGTAACATTTCAAACTTTACTCAGCTAGCTGGTATGCGTGGACTTATGGCTGCTCCTAACGGTGGTATGATGGAAATCCCTGTTATTTCTAACTTCCGTGAAGGACTAACAGTTATGGAAATGTTCATGTCAACCCACGGTGCTCGTAAAGGTATGACTGATACAGCCTTGAAGACAGCCAACTCAGGTTACTTAACACGCCGTCTAGTTGATGTTGCTCAAGATGTTATTGTTCGTGAAGAAGATTGTGGTACTGATCGTGGTCTTGTCGTAAGTGCAATCACTGAAGGTACTGATATGATCGAACCATTGTATGACAGACTAGTTGGTCGTTATACTCAAAAGACTGTCAAGGATCCTAAGACTGGTGACGTCATTGTTCCTCGTGGTGTCTTGATGGATGAAGATATTGCTCAAAAGGTTGTTGACGCAGGTGTTACACACGTTACAATCCGTTCTGCATTCACATGTGATACAAAGCATGGTGTATGTAAGAAATGTTACGGTAGAAACCTTGCTACTGGTGAAGAAGTTGAAATTGGTGAAGCTGTTGGTACTGTTGCCGCCCAATCAATCGGTGAACCTGGTACACAATTGACTATGAGAAACTTCCATACCGGTGGTGTTGCTGGTGGCGATGATATTACCCAAGGACTTCCTCGTGTTCAAGAAATTGTTGAAGCTAGAAATCCTAAAGGTCTTGCTGTTATTTCTGAAGTTGATGGTACTGTTACTGCAATCGATGAAAACCCAGCTGAACATACTAAGGAAATCACTGTTGAAGGTGATATCGATAAGAGATCTTACAGTGTACCTTACACATCAAGTGTTGCGGTTGCCGAAGGTGATCACGTTAAACGTGGTGGTAAGTTGACACAAGGTTCAATCGATCCTAAGGAATTGATCAAAGTTACAAACGTCCTACATACAGAAAACTATTTGCTTGCTGAAATTCAAAAAGTTTACCGTATGCAAGGTGTTGATATCTCTGATAAGCACTTTGAGGTCATGGTTAGACAAATGCTTAGAAAGATCCGTATTCTTGATCCTGGTGACACAGATGTATTGCCTGGTCAATTGATGGATATTTCTCAATTTACTGACCATAACCGTGAGACATTGTTCAATGGTGGTGTTCCTGCTACTGGACGTCCTGTTCTTCTTGGTATTACGAAAGCATCTCTTGAAACTAACAGTTTCTTGTCAGCTGCTTCCTTCCAAGAAACAACAAGAGTTCTTACAGATGCTTCAATTAGAGGTAAAAATGATCCACTTCTTGGTCTTAAGGAAAATGTTATTATTGGTAAGCTTATCCCTGCTGGTACTGGTATGGCTAAGTACAACCATATGGAACCTAAGAAAGTCGGCCCTATGGCAGACAATTCATTAAATGGTGCTTACACAATTTCTGATATCGAAGCTCAAATGAAAGCTGAAGATGCTGCTAAAGAAGAAAAGCATTAATAAATAAAAAAAGTCGATAGATTAATTTCTATCGGCTTTTTTTGTAAAATGTTGGACAAATGACTTGTATTTATTTCAGTATTATCCACTATAATAGTAGGTATAAATTACTGAAAATAATTTGGGGGTTAATATTTTGCAAAAACAAGAATTATCATATAAAGACACCAAATTTACAGTTGATACTTATTGGATTGATCCATTAGTAGATTATGAAGAACAAGTTGATCGTCCGGTAGTTATCATCTGTCCTGGTGGTGGTTTTAAATTTCATTCTGATCGTGAAGCACAACCAATCGCTTTGAAGTTTAATTCAATCGGTGTTCACGCCATAGTGCTACGTTATCAATTAGTCGATGATGATCACAGTGTTTATCCATTGTCATTACAAGAAATGGCAACGACTTTGAATTGGTTGAAAACTCAAGGTGAACATCATATTGATTTAAAGAAAGTTATTTTAATAGGCTTTTCAGCTGGGAGCCAAATTGTGGCTGACTTTAACTCCATCATGTTGGATCCAGAACAACGTGAGAAGATTTTTACTGATGAATTGCAAGTTGAACCAGCCGTTAACGTTATGGGGTATCCAGTCGTTGATATGACACTAGGTTGGCCTAAAGATGATAGTTGGGCTATGAAGATTTCTCCAGATATTTATTATTGGCAAGCTCAAGAGCATTTGACTAAGAATGGAAAACCAACATTCATTTGGCAAACTGTTACAGATGAAGTAGTGCCAGTGATGAATTCAATCATTTATGCTCAAAAGATGGATATCTTAAAGATTCCATATGAAATGCATTTATTTGGATCTGGTAACCATGGATTGTCGTTAGCAACTTATGTTACTCAAAATCCTGGGGTGGAGAAAAACCTCAATGATTATGATGCTAAATGGTGGGAGCTTTGTGTTAACTGGCTTAAATTACAAAAGATTTTACCTAAACATTAAATAAGAGAGCGGATAGATTATTCCTGTTGACCAAGTCAAATAAGGGATGAATCTAAAAGCTCTTTTTTTGTACCCGAAATATTGAATCAGACAAAAACAACAAGCTAATAATAATATGCATAAAAATGAATTTAAATCGAAAAGCAATCCAATGATAGTTAAGACTTCAATGTCTCCTAATCCTAGAGAATATATTTTTTGTAATAAAATCAAACTTAAATAGATGGCTATTGCAGCCAGCCAATGTAAATGATTAAAACGTAGAAAAAAGCTTGGAAGAGCTAGTAAATAAAAAATAGGATAAATGTAGCCAAAGAAGAAGTCACTAAATCCTAAAACAATTAACATTAGAAAAAGGGGCAAGTAAGAGAAGTCATCAATATATAATAAAAAACATGACATCAAACCACCTATGAATTCAAGAAGCGGATTACTAAAATTAAGTTGATTTTTGCAAGAATTGCATTTACCATGAATTATGAAATAACCTATTATAGGTATAATTTCGAACCATCGTAGAATCCTACTGCAGTAGTCACAATGAGAACGCCGAGAAAGACTGATCTGTGGGTAATCATGTGCAATGACTTTTAGAAAGGAGATAATGCAAGCTCCTAGTATGAAAAATAATAAGTATAAAAAGTATATCAATTTAACCACCTCATTAAAGATTACGTTGAAATGTGGATAACTTTTTAGAAAGGTTGCATTGACATGGCATTTTTAAGATGGTATTCTAATAGACGTGCTTTTATTGGCAGCAATATTAGTTTGTTTATTAAATATAAAGCTCATAACGTACGCCACTAACGTGGTTTATTATTTTACTCAAATATGAACCACCTGGATGTGTGTACTTAAATAATTAGGAGGAACTTTGAATGCCTACAATTAATCAATTAGTTCGCAAAGGCCGTAAGTCACAAACTTCAAAGTCTGATGCACCTGCATTGAACTACGGCTACAATAGTATGAAGAAAGTTGCCACAAAGAACCCAGCCCCACAAAAACGTGGTGTTGCAACTCGTGTCGGAACAATGACACCTAAGAAACCTAACTCTGCCCTACGTAAGTATGCCCGTGTTAGATTATCAAACCTTATTGAAGTAACAGCATATATCCCAGGAATTGGCCACAACCTACAAGAGCACAGTGTTGTTTTAGTACGTGGTGGACGTGTAAAGGATCTACCTGGTGTTCGTTATCACGTTGTTCGTGGTGCCTTAGATACTGCCGGTGTTGATGGACGTATGCAAAGTCGTTCAAAATATGGTGCTAAGAAGCCTAAGAAATAACAATTAATTATTATAAAGAAATAATGTAATAACGGAGGAATTTAATATGCGTAAAGGTAGAGCTCCAAAACGTGATGTTTTGCCAGACCCAATGTACAACTCAAAGCTAGTAACTCGTTTGATCAACCATTTGATGTATGATGGTAAAAGAGGTACTGCTTCAACAATTTTATATCGTGCATTCGATATTATTAAGGATAAAACAGGTAACGAACCATTGGACGTGTTTGAAGAAGCAATGAACAATGTTATGCCTGTTCTTGAAGTTAAGGCTCGCCGTATCGGTGGTTCTAACTATCAAATTCCTATCGAAGTTCGTCCAGATCGTCGTACAACTCTTGGACTTCGTTGGATTACAAGTTATGCTCGTCTACGTGGTGAACACACAATGGACGAACGTCTAGCTAACGAAATTATGGATGCAGCTAACAATACTGGTGCTGCTGTTAAGAAACGTGAAGATACACACAAGATGGCCGATGCTAACCGTGCATTCGCTCACTATCGCTGGTAGGATCTAGTTTTAAAACTAGTTAATTTGAGAGGAGAAACAATTTTTCATGGCTAATAAACGTGAATTTCCACTAGAAGATACCCGTAATATTGGTATCATGGCCCACATCGATGCCGGTAAAACTACAACTACAGAACGTATCTTGTACTATACTGGTAAAATCCATAAAATTGGTGAAACACATGATGGTGCTTCACAAATGGACTGGATGGCTCAAGAACAAGAACGTGGTATTACTATCACATCAGCTGCTACAACTGCTGAATGGAAGAACAACCGTATCAATATCATTGATACTCCAGGACACGTTGACTTCACAATCGAAGTTGAACGTTCACTCCGTGTTCTAGATGGTGCTATTACAGTTCTTGATGCTCAATCAGGTGTTGAACCACAAACAGAAAATGTTTGGCGTCAAGCTTCAACATACGGTGTTCCAAGAATCGTCTTTGTTAACAAGATGGATAAAATCGGTGCTAACTTTGACTACTCTGTAGAAACATTGCATGAAAGACTAGATGCTAACGCACATGCTATTCAAATGCCTATTGGTGCCGAAGACAAATTCGAAGGTGTTATCGACTTGCTTGAAATGAAAGCCGATCTATACGACGAAGATGAATTAGGTACAAAATGGGATACAGTTGATGTTCCTGAAGAATATCGTGCTGAAGCTGAAAAGAAACGTTCTGAATTGATCGAAGCTGTTGCTGATGTTGATGATGATATCATGGACAAGTACCTTGAAGGTGAAGAAATCAGTAACGATGAGATCCGTGCTGCTATTCGTAAAGCAACAATTAACTTGAAGTTCTTCCCAGTTCTTGCAGGTTCTGCCTTCAAGAATAAGGGTGTTCAAATGTTGATGGATGCCGTTGTTGACTACTTACCATCACCACTTGATGTACGTCCTTATAAGGCTACAGATCCTAAGGATGACTCAGAAGTTGAACTTATGGCTGACGATTCAAAGCCATTTGCTGGTTTAGCATTTAAGATTGCTACTGACCCATTCGTTGGACGTCTAACATACATTCGTGTATATAGAGGTTCACTAGAATCAGGTTCATACGTTCTTAACTCAACTAAGAACAAGCGTGAACGTGTTGGTCGTTTGCTACAAATGCACTCTAACCACCGTAAGGAAATCCCTGAAGTATTCTCTGGTGATATCGCTGCTGTTATCGGTTTGAAGAACACTACAACAGGTGATTCTCTAACAGATACTGATCACCCATTGATCCTTGAATCATTGGATATTCCAGATCCAGTTATCCAAGTTTCTATCGAACCTAACTCAAAGGAAGATAGAGATAAGATGGATGTTGCTATCCAAAAACTATCTGAAGAAGATCCAACTTTCCAAGCTGAAACAAATCCTGAAACTGGTGAAACATTGATCGCCGGAATGGGTGAATTGCACTTGGATATCATGGTTGATCGTATGAAACGTGAATTTAACGTTGCATGTAAGGTTGGTGAACCTCAAGTTGCTTACCGTGAAACATTTACACAACAAACAAGTGCTCAAGGTAAGTTCGTTCGTCAATCTGGTGGTAAAGGTCAATATGGTGATGTTTGGGTTGAATTTACACCTAACGAAGAAGGTAAAGGCTTTGAATTCGAAGATGCTATCGTCGGTGGTGTTGTTCCTCGTGAATACATCCCTTCAGTAGAACAAGGATTGAAAGAATCAATGGAAAATGGTGTTCTTGCCGGATATCCATTGATCGATGTTAAGGCTAAGTTGTATGATGGTTCATATCACGAAGTCGATTCATCTGAAGCTGCCTTCAAGATTGCTGCTTCAATGGCTCTACGTAACGCTGCTAAGTCAGCTGGCGCTGTAATTCTTGAACCTATTATGAAGGTTGAAATTGTTACACCAGAAGATTACTTGGGTGATGTTATGGGACAAGTTACTGCTCGTCGTGGACGTGTTGAAGGTATGGAAGCACGTGGTAATGCACAACTTATCAATGCTTTCGTTCCACTTGCAGAAATGTTTGGTTACGCTACAACACTTCGTTCAGCAACACAAGGTCGTGGTACATTTACAATGACAATGGATCACTACGAAAAGGTTCCTAAGTCAATTCAAGCTGAAATCATTAAGAAAAATGGTGGAAACCCTGAAGAATAATTACTAATTTAGTAAATTAAAAAACGTAATGACAATCGTCGTTACGTTTTTTTTTATGCAAAAAAATACTTCTCAATTAAGAGAAGTATCCATTAAATGATCTATTTCTTCTATTATAAACAGATTTTAGTAATAACAATGCAATTATGATGAAGACTAAAGTTTCAATGATGGTCAAGATATTGTCGGCTGTTGTGACCTTACCAGACATTAATTCTCCAGAAACACTGAAAACTAACGTATCCAATAAAAAGTGGATGATAACTGGCAAATAAAATAAATCAGTGTATAGATAAATACCACACATCAATAGTCCCATTCCAAAAGCAAAGATAACTTGTTCAATTGTACTAGCTAAATTTTGTCCTGCAGATATGTTTCCCAAATGTAGTAGGCCAAAACATAAACTACTAATGATAGATGCCCAAAATATATGAAACGGACTGTTTTTAAAGGCAACTAACAGAATAGTTAAAAATGCATAACGGAAAAGTAACTCCTCGGCAATGCCGGCTTCGAGACCACTTAAAATGTATTGTGGTTTTAAATTAATACCAGAAAAATTAAAGTGGAAGAATGAAGTAATAACATTACCACTGCCAAATGCATTCCAGAGTACAAACCAAAGGCTAAAAATTAAAACTAAACTGAGAACACCCCAATTGACGTTTTTTGATAAACGCATTTTTGGAAGACCGTACCCCCAGCGTGTCATTAAAACTAGAATTAGGATCATAAAAGTAATGCCTCCGAGAAAACTAGAATTAATAACTAATGATAGAAAAGGATTAAAGTACAAAATCGTTCCATAAGTAATCAGGTTCAAATTATTCATTGCTAAGATTGCAAAACAAAAGATACTAATTAGTAGCTGTAACGTTTTACTATGAATTGCACCAAAGAAAACTCTGATGTAAGGAA
Organism: Companilactobacillus futsaii JCM 17355; assembly: GCF_001435505.1. GTDB lineage: Bacteria > Bacillota > Bacilli > Lactobacillales > Lactobacillaceae > Companilactobacillus > Companilactobacillus futsaii. Next base: position 34,962 of record NZ_AZDO01000108.1, read on the forward strand.
TGTAAATTACGAGCATAGTAATGAGTAGTAATGCAATTGAGGAAGGTAAGTTCCAATTGTATAGTCGCATGGAGACGCTGATCAAATAATGATATGATTCTGCAATCGTAACAGACTGAAAGAATAGTTGGAAAATATAATTTATCCGATCAATTATTTTTTCAGGACTTGGTTTTAGGTACAAGGCTAAGAGATTCAAAAAGATAGGGATAAATAAAAAGAGATTTTTGGTTACAGCACTGTACCAGAAAAAGATTAGTGCATTAAGGATAACTTGAGCTTTGAACAAAATAAAATAACTTTTGTCTTTATTATTTCGTGAAAACCTGTTATTATAACTAAATTCGAGATTATTATTCAATTTACACCTCCACTACATCTTTAGAGTATAGTTGAAAAACATTTTTTTAGAAAGCGTCTTTCATTTGAAAAAATACTTGATTTAATCTTGAAAATGTGGAGTTCATCGTGTAATATTATAAGAGTGCTTATTTCACATAGAAGTATGTACTAAAGTGATATTGAAATAATATCGACGGCTTAGAAGTGAGAGGTTGCGACACACCCGGCCGCTTTGCCACGGCAGGGCTGGCGGATATTTTCACGGAGCCGGTCATCTTGAAAGAGACAAAAAGGAGGTAACCCCATGGCAAGTCAAAAAATTCGCATTCGTTTGAAGGCTTATGAACATCGTATTCTAGATCAATCAGCTGACAAAATTGTGGAAACAGCAAAAAGAACTGGTGCACAAATTTCAGGCCCAATTCCATTGCCTACAGAACGTTCACTATATACAGTGCTAGCATCACCACACAAGCACAAGGATTCTAGAGAACAATTCGAAATGCGTACACATAAAAGACTTATCGACGTTGTTAACCCAACAAAGAAGACGGTTGATTCACTAATGAAGTTGGATCTACCATCTGGTGTTGACATTGAAATCAAATTATAATCAATTAATTAATCAAAAATAAATTATTGGAGGTGCAAACATGGCCAGAAAAGGTATTCTTGGTAAAAAAGTCGGAATGACTCAAATTTTCACTGACAACGGAGAACTTGTTCCCGTAACAGTTGTTGAAGCAACACCAAACGTTGTTATGCAACTTAAGACAGTTGAAAATGATGGTTATGAAGCCGTTCAACTAGGTTTTGAAGATAGACGTGAAGTCCTATCAAACAAACCAGCCAAAGGTCATGCAGAAAAGGCAAACACAACTCCTAAACACTACATTCGCGAATTCCGCGATGTTGAAATGGGAGATTATGAATTAGGTGGCAACGTAACAGTTGATACATTTAATTCAGGTGATATTGTCGACGTTACAGGTACAACAAAGGGACACGGAATGCAAGGTAACATTAAGCGTTTTGGTCAAGCTCGTGGTCCAGAAACTCACGGTTCTAGATATCACCGTGTTGCTGGTTCAATGGGTGCCATCATTAACCGTGTATTCAAAGGAAAGATGCTTCCAGGTGTTATGGGTAATAACCGTGTTACTACACAAAACCTTGAAATCATCAAAGTTGATGCAGAACGTAACGCAATCATGATTAAGGGTAATGTTCCCGGTGCAAACAAATCATTAGTTAAAATCCAAACAGCTATTAAAGCTAATCAAAAATAGGAAGGAGGAAATGAGTTATGACAAAAATCACAGCTTACAAAGATAACGGTGCTGAGAACGGTGCTGTTGAAGTACAAGATGCAATCTTTGGTATCGAACCAAACGATAGTGTTGTTACAGATGCAGTAATCATGCAACGTGCATCAATGAGACAAGGTACTCATGATGTTAAGAACCGTTCCGAAGTACGTGGTGGTGGAAGAAAGCCATGGCGTCAAAAGGGTACAGGACGTGCTCGTCAAGGTTCAATTAGATCACCTCAATGGGTAGGTGGTGGTGTCGTATTCGGCCCAACACCAAGATCATATGCCTATCACCTTCCTAAGAAGGTTAGCCGTTTGGCATTGAAGTCTGTACTTTCACAAAAGGCTGCTGACAGTAACTTAATCGTTATTGACTCAATTTCATACGACAAGCCAAGTACAAAAGCTTTTGCACAATTACTAAATACAGTAGGTGTTGATAACAAGGCTCTTGTAGTTGTTGAAGATGGTAACGACAATGTTGCTTTATCAGCAAGAAACATTGATAAAGTTAAGGTTGTTGCACCAGAAGGTGTTAACGTTCTTGACGTTATTAACGCAAACAAGTTAGTTGTTACAAAAGCAGCACTTTCTAAAATTGAGGAGGTGCTTGGATAATGAACGCTAGAGACGTAATTATTCGCCCTATTATTACTGAAAGCTCAATGGATGCTATGAACGACAAGAAATATACTTTCGCTGTTGCTCTAGATGCTAACAAAGTTCTTGTTAGACAAGCCGTTGAAGAAATTTTCGGTGTTAAGGTTAAGCAAGTAAATATCATGAATGTTTCTGGTAAGAAGAAGCGCCAAGGTCGTTACGAAGGTTTTACTGCAAAACGTCGTAAGGCTATCGTTACTCTTACAGCAGATTCAGATGAAATTAAGATTTTTGACGAAGAATAAATAAGGAGGTCAAATAATGGCGATTATCAAGTATAAACCAACCACAAACGGTCGTCGTAATATGAATGGTTCTGACTTTTCTGAGATCACAAAGACAACTCCTGAAAAGACACTTCTAGAATCACAAAGCCATACAGCTGGTCGTAACTCATACGGTCATATTACAGTACGTCACCGTGGTGGTGGACACAAACAAAAATACCGTGTTATTGATTTCAAACGTAACAAAGACGGTGTTAAAGCTACAGTTAAGGCTATCGAATACGATCCTAACCGTACAGCTAATATTGCACTTATTCATTATTCAGATGGTGTTAAATCATACATCTTGGCTCCAAAGGGTCTAGAAGTAGGACAAGTTATTGAATCTGGTAAAGATGCAGATATCAAACCAGGTAACGCATTAGCACTTGCTGATATTCCTGTTGGTACAACACTTCACAACGTTGAATTGAAACCTGGTAAGGGTGGTCAACTAGGCCGTTCAGCTGGTGCTTCAATCCAATTGTTAGGTAGAGATGGTAAGTATTCAATCTTACGTATGCCTTCTGGTGAAGTTCGTTTGATCCTTTCAACTTGCCGCGCAACTGTTGGTGCTATTGGTAATGAACAACATGAACTTATTAAGATTGGTAAAGCTGGACGTAAGCGTTGGTTAGGTATGAGACCTACAGTTCGTGGTTCAGTTATGAACCCTAACGATCACCCACACGGTGGTGGTGAAGGTAAAGCTCCTATCGGTCATCCATCACCATTGTCACCATGGGGTAAGAAGACCTTGGGTAAGAAGACTCGTTCATCACATGCCAAATCTGAAAAGCTTATCGTTCGTCATAGAAAAGGTAAGTAAACTATTCATTAGAATAATATAAGGAGGACATAAGATGAGTCGTAGTTTAAAAAAGGGACCATTTGCTGACGCACACCTTCTAAAGAAGATCGATGCTCAACAAGACTCTGATAAGAAATCAGTTATCAAAACATGGTCAAGACGTTCAACAATTTTTCCTAGTTTCGTAGGATACACAATCGCAGTTCATGATGGTCGTAAGCACGTTCCAGTTTATATCCAAGAAGATATGGTTGGTCACAAATTAGGTGAATTCGTACCTACACGTACTTTCCATGGTCATGCAACTGATGACAAGAAGACAGTTAAGAAATAAGAAGGGAGACTTAAATGATGGCAGAACAAGAAATTACATCTGCAACAGCTAGAGTTACTAACGTGCGTATTGCACCCCGTAAGGCTCGCCTTGTTATTGATCTAATCAGAGGCAAGAATGCTGCTGAGGCACTTGCAATTTTGCAATTCACACCTAGAGCAGGCTCTCCAATTATTGCTAAAGCTCTTAAGTCAGCAATTGCAAACGCAGAACATAACTTTGATTTAGATGCACAAAACCTATTCGTTAGCGAAGCATTCGTAGACGAAGGACCAACTCTAAAACGTTTCCGTCCTAGAGCTAAGGGTTCAGCATCACCAATTAACAAGAGAACAAGTCACATTACAGTTGTAGTAAGTGAAAAAGAATAGTATTGGAGGTAACTTGAGTGGGTCAAAAGATTAATCCAGTCGGATTCCGTGTCGGTGTTATCCGTGACTGGGATGCCAAATGGTATGCAAACAATAAAGACTTTTCAACATTTTTACATGAAGACCTTAGAATTCGTAAGTATATTGAAGACAAACTTTCAAATGCTTCCGTATCAAGAATAGAAATCGAACGTACTGCTAAGAACGTTACAGTTTCAATTCATACTGCTAAACCAGGTATGGTTATCGGTAAGGGTGGTTCAGAAGTTGAAAAATTACGTAATGAACTAAACAATTTAACTAAGAGAAGTATTCACATCAACATCATCGAAATCAAGAAACCTGATTTAGATGCAAAATTAGTTGGTGAAAGTATCGCTCGTCAACTTGAAGCTCGTATTGCTTTCAGACGTGCACAACGTCAAGCAGTTCAACGTTCAAGACGTGCCGGTGCTAAAGGTATCAAGGTACAAATTTCTGGTCGTTTAAACGGTGCTGATATGGCTCGTCGTGAATGGCATACAGAAGGAACAGTTCCTTTGCACACATTGCGTGCAGATATCGATTATGCTTGGGTTGAAGCAACGACTCAATACGGTAATCTAGGTGTTAAGACTTGGATTTATCGTGGTGAAATTCTTCCTGCAAAGCCACAACATAACGATCAAAAAACTGAAGGGAAAGGAGAATAATCTATGCTAGTACCAAAACGTGTAAAACACCGTCGTGAATTCCGTGGTAAGATGCGCGGAGAAGCCAAAGGCGGAAAAACTGTTACATTTGGTGAATATGGTTTGAAGTCACTTGACTCAAACTGGATCTCAAATAGACAAATTGAAGCAGCCCGTGTTGCTATGACTCGTTACATGAAGCGTGGTGGTAAGGTTTGGATTAAAATCTTCCCTCATAAATCATACACTGCTAAGGGTGTAGGTGTTCGTATGGGTAATGGTAAAGGTGCTCCAGCTGGATGGGTAGCTCCAGTTAAACGCGAAAAGATTTTGTTTGAAATCGGTGGCGTTTCTGAAGAAGTTGCTCGTGAAGCTTTAAGACTTGCATCACACAAACTACCCGTTAGAACTAAGTTTGTAAAACGTGAGGAAGTAGGTGGCGCTGATGAAGGCTAGTGAAATCAAAGAGCTAACTGCTGCTCAATTGCAAGACAAAGTTAAAGAATATAAAGAAGAACTATTCAACTTGCGTTTCCAACAAGCCACAGGTCAATTGGAAAACACAGCTCGTCTAAAAGCTGTAAGAAAGAACATTGCAAGATTAAGAACAGCTCAAAACGAAAAGAATAACGAAAAATAATAAACAGGAAGGGGATATCAAGTTGAGCGAAACACAAACTCGTAACCATCGTAAAGTATATCAAGGACGTGTCGTTTCAGATAAAATGGATAAGACAATCGTCGTTGTTGTTGAAACAAGAAAACAACATCCAGTTTATGGTAAGCGTGTAAGATATTCTAAGAAATACTACGTTCAAGACGATAACAACGAAGCTAAAGTTAACGATATTGTACGTATCATGGAAACTCGACCTTTGTCGAAGACAAAGCGCTTCCGTTTATTAGACATCGTTGAAAAAGCAGTTAAGATCTAGACTATAACGGATGAGAGGAGGGCCAAAACGTGATTCAACAAGAAAGTCGTCTAAAAGTTGCAGATAATTCTGGAGCTCGTGAAATTCTAACTATTAAAGTACTTGGTGGTTCAAACCGTAAGATTGCTAACATCGGTGATGTTATCGTTGCTACAGTCAAACAAGCAACACCAGGTGGCGTTGTTAAAAAGGGTGATGTAGTTAAGGCAGTTATCGTAAGAACTGTTTCAGGTGCTCACCGTGCTGATGGTTCTTATATCAGATTTGACGAAAATGCTGCAGTTATTATTAATGCTGATAAAACACCTAGAGGAACTCGTATCTTTGGACCAGTTGCTCGTGAACTACGTGATAACGATTTTATGAAGATCGTATCTCTAGCACCAGAAGTGCTATAAAAAGAACAATTAAATTCAGGAGGTGCTGAATAGTGTTTGTAAAAACTGGAGACAATGTCAAAGTTATTGCTGGTGACGCTAAGGGTAAAACAGGAGTAGTTAAAAAAGCTATGCCTGCTGTAAACAAAGTTATCGTCGAAGGCGTAAACGTTGTAAAGAAACACTCTAAGCCAACTAACGCACAACCACAAGGTGGAATTGTTGACGTTGAAAGACCTATTAGCGCAACTAACGTTAAAGTTGTAAATAAGACAACTGATAAAGAAGATAAATAAGAAAGGAGAAAACTAAATGGCTAACGCATTAAAAGAACAATATGTTAGTGAAATCACACCATCAATGATGAAGAAGTTCAACTATTCATCAGTTATGGAAACACCTAAGATTGAAAAGATTGTTTTGAACATGGGTGTTGGTGATGCTATTGCTAACTCAAAGAATCTTGACGAAGCTGTTGAAGAACTAAGCTTGATTGCTGGTCAAAAGCCTTTGATCACAAAAGCTAAGAAATCAATCGCTGGTTTCAGACTTCGTGAAGGTATGTCAATCGGTGCTAAAGTTACTCTACGTGGTGACCGCATGTATGACTTCCTTGACAAATTAATCAATATTGCTTTACCACGTGTTCGTGACTTCCGTGGTGTATCAACACGTTCATTCGATGGTCGTGGTAACTATACACTAGGTATCAAAGAACAATTGGTTTTCCCAGAAATTGACTACGATAAGGTTAACAAGATCCGTGGATTGGACATCGTTATTGTTACAACAGCAAATACAGATGAAGAATCACGTGAACTATTAACACAAATCGGTATGCCATTCACAAAATAAATAGGAGGTAAATTCATTGGCTAAGAAATCACAAATCGTACGTAATCATAGACCCGCAAAGTTCTCATCACAAGCTTATACACGTTGCGAACGCTGTGGACGTCCACATTCTGTATATCGTAAATTCAAGCTTTGCCGACTTTGCCTTCGTCAATTGGCTCATGAAGGTCAAATCCCTGGTATGAAAAAAGCTAGCTGGTAAAATTTTTAATTTAAAAAGGAGGCAAATCAAATGGTCATGACAGATCCTATTGCAGATTACTTAACACGTATTCGTAATGCAAACATGGTTAAACATGAATCTCTAGAAATTCCTGCTTCAAACATCAAGAAGAGTATGACAGAGATTCTTAAGAATGAAGGATTTATCAAGGATTACGAAGTAGTTGAAGACAACAAACAAAACGTACTTCGCATTTTCTTGAAATATGGTAAAGATCAACAACGCGTTATCTCAGGCTTGAAACGTATCTCAAGACCAGGTCTACGTAGTTATGTTGATTCAGATAACGTGCCAAAGGTTCTTAACGGATTAGGTATCGCTATTCTTTCAACTTCAAAAGGTGTTATTACTGACAAAGAAGCTCGCGCTCAACACGTTGGTGGAGAAGTAATCGCTTATATTTGGTAATATACTTAAAAAGTAAGGAGGTGCACTGATTTGAGTCGTATCGGTTTAAAAGTAATTGAAATCCCTGCAGGTGTTACAATTACTCAAAAAGATGAAAACATTACTGTTAAAGGCCCTAAGGGTGAATTAACAAGACATTTTGATCCAAAAATCAAGTTAACTCTTGATGATAAGGAAGCTAAGTTCTCACGTGAAAGCGAAAATGATAAAGCACTTCACGGAACAATGCGTGCTAACTTAAACAACATGATTATTGGTGTTACAGAAGGTTATGAAAAGAAGCTTGAACTAAGAGGTGTTGGTTACCGTGCACAAGTTAAAGGTAATCAATTGACACTTACAGTTGGTTATTCACATCCAGTTGTTATGGACACACCAGAAGGTATCAAAGTAGAATCACCTTCAAACACAGAAGTTAACGTTTCAGGTATTAGTAAGCAAAAAGTTGGTCAATTTGCTGCTGAAATCCGCGATGTACGTTCTCCAGAACCTTATAAAGGTAAAGGTATTCGTTATGTTGGCGAATATGTACGTCGTAAAGAAGGTAAAACTGGTAAATAGTAAATAAATCCATGAGGTGAAAATTGTGATAACAAAACCAGACAAAAACAAAGCACGTCAAAGACGTCAAAGACGCATCCGTGCCAAAATCTCTGGTACTGCTGAGCGCCCACGCTTAAACGTATTCCGTTCGAATAAAAACATTTACGCTCAATTAATTGATGACGTAAAGGGTGTAACGCTAGCAAGTGCCTCAACTCTTGATAAAGAAGTTAAAGACGGTTCAAAAGTTGAACAAGCTCAAGCTGTTGGTGCATTAATTGCACAAAGAGCACAAGAAGCAAAGATCAGCGACGTAGTATTTGATCGTGGCGGTTACCTATACCATGGTCGTGTACAAAGTCTTGCTGAAGCAGCTCGTGAAAATGGGCTAAAATTCTAGAAGGAGGAAACCAAATTTATGACATATATCGATCCATCTCAATTAGAATTAGAAGATCGCGTTGTCTCAATCAACCGTGTTACTAAGGTTGTTAAAGGTGGACGCCGTCTACGTTTTGCTGCTATCGTAATCGTTGGTGACAAGAATGGTCACGTAGGTTTCGGTACTGGTAAAGCTCAAGAAGTTCCAGAAGCTATTCGTAAAGCTGTTGAAGATGCTAAGAAGAACCTAATCAGTGTTCCTATGGTTGGCTCAACTATTCCTCATGAAGTTATCGGTACTTTCGGTGCTGGTAGAATCTTGTTGAAGCCTGCTGAAGAAGGTTCTGGTATTGCTGCTGGTGGTGCTGTTCGTGCCGTTATCGAATTATCAGGTGTTGGTGATGTTACAAGTAAGTCACTAGGTAGAAATACACCTATTAACGTAATTCGTGCAACAATCGATGGACTAAAACAACTTAAGACTGCCGAAAGCGTATCTGAAATGCGCGGTATCTCAGCCCAAGAATTGCTTAACTAGAAGAAAGGTGCGTAATGATGGCTAAACTTAAAATTACTCTAATTAGAAGTGCAGCTCACCGCCTTCCTGCTCAACGTACAATTGTTAAAGAACTAGGACTCGCAAGAGTTTCAAGTTCTGTTGTTAAGCCGGATGATCCTGCAATTCGTGGTGCTGTACGAAAAATCGCTCATTTAGTAAGCGTTGAAGAAGTTAAAGATTAATAAATTTACAAAAGATTAGGAGGTGCAATAATGGAACTAAACGAACTTAAGCCAAGTGCAGGCTCAAGACATGCTAGAAAGCGTCTAGGTCGTGGTACTTCAAGTGGTACAGGTAAAACTGCTGGTCGTGGTCAAAAAGGTCAATTAGCTAGATCAGGTGGTAAGACACGTGTAGGTTTTGAAGGTGGACAAATGCCATACTTCCGTCGTATGCCAAAACGTGGATTCAATAACATCAACCGTAAGGAATATGCTATTGTTAACCTAAGTGATTTAAGTAAGTTTAATGATGGTGCTGAAGTAAATGCTGAAACATTGAAGGCAGCCGGAATCATTAAAAAACAATATAATGGTGTTAAGTTGCTTGCTAACGGTGAGGTTAGTGCTAAGTTAACTGTTAAAGTTGCTAAGAGTTCAGCCGCAGCTACTAAAGCAATCGAAGCCGCTGGTGGCACTGTAGAGGTGATCTAATGCTTAGAACTATCAGAGATGCTCTAAAGGTCAAAGAAATCCGTAAAAAGATTTTCTTTACCTTGATGTTACTTGTTATATATCGTTTGGGATCACAAATCACAGTGCCTGGCGTTAATGCCGCGGCAATGGATAAAGTTGGTTCTACAGGGTTAGTTCCACTATTGGATACTGTAACCGGTGGTGGTCTTTCAAACTACTCTATTTTCTCAATGGGTGTTTCACCATTCATTACGGCCCAAATCGTTGTTCAACTTTTGCAAATGGATATTATTCCAAAGTTTGTTGAGTGGAGCAAACAAGGTGAGGTAGGTCGTAGAAAGTTAAATCAAGTAACGAGATATTTGACGATTGTTTTAGGTTTTGTTCAGTCAATCGGTATTACTGCCGGTTTTAACCAATTAAGTGGGTTAGGGTTAGTTAAATCACCTAACATGAAAGCTTTCATTACAATTGGAATCATCTTAACTGGTGGTACAATGCTTCTTACTTGGATTGGTGAGCAGATTACTGATAAAGGTTTAGGTAATGGAGTTTCAGTAATTATCTTCGCTGGTATTATTGCTAGATTCCCTAATGGGCTCCAACAAATTTACCGTGATTATATTACTAATTCTAGCTCAGCTGATCTTGCTAAAAATATTGGATTCTTGGTTGGTCTTGTGATCATCATCTTGATCGTTGTACAGTTCGTTACTTATGTACAACAAGCAAATAGAAGAATTCCAATTCAATACACAAGACGTGCTGCAGGTAGTGGTAGTGAAAGTTTTCTACCATTGAAGGTTAACGTTGCTGGTGTTATTCCTGTTATCTTCGCTAGTTCATTTATTGTTACACCACAAACTATTTTGATGGCGTTCCAAGCAAATCATAGTGAAGATCAATGGTATCAAGTATTAACAGAAATATTCAGTATGCAGACTACAACAGGTTCGATAATTTATACATTGTTGATTGTATTATTTACATTCTTCTATGCATTTGTTCAAGTAAATCCTGAGAAGCTTGCAGAAAACCTACAAAAACAAGGGGCTTATATCCCTGGTGTTTGGCCTGGTAATGAAACAATTAAATTCATGTCAGGTGTATTAATGAGACTATCAACTGTCGGAGCTGCGTTCCTAGGTTTGGTTTCATTACTTCCATTACTAGCTGCTAACTTATTCAATTTACCTCAATCCATCGGATTAGGTGGTACTAGTTTATTGATTATCGTTGGTGTTGCTTTGGAAATGGATCGTCAATTACGTGGTCTTTTGATGAAGCGTGAATACGTTGGATTTATTAGATAATTGGAGATGTGACAATGAATATTGTATTGATGGGATTACCTGGTGCTGGTAAAGGTACTCAAGCTGAAAAGATTGTTGAAGATTTTAAAGTTGTTCATATTTCAACTGGTGACATGTTTAGAGCAGCCATGGCTAATAAGACAGAAATTGGTCTAAAGGCTAAAGGATTCATCGACAAAGGTGAACTTGTTCCAGATGATGTTACCGAAGGTATCGTTCAAGAACGTTTATCTGAAGAAGATGTTCAAAAAGACGGATATATGTTAGATGGATTTCCGAGAACTCTTGAACAGGCTAACGCTTTACAGACAATTGCAAAGAATGTAAACAAACCAATAGATGCTGTCATCTATATTGATGTAAAGCCTGAAACATTAGTTGATCGCTTATCTGGAAGATATATTTGTTCTAATTGTGGGGCAACTTATCATAAAGTATACAATCCTACTAAGGTTGAAGGAACATGTGACGTTTGTGGCGGACATGACTTCTATCAACGTGAGGATGACAAACCAGAAACAGTTAAGAATAGATTAAAAGTTAATATTGAAATGAATACACCATTAATTGATTTTTATGACAAGCTAAACTTGTTGTACAAGATCAATGGTGAACAAGAAATAGATGAAGTTTATAACGAAGTTAAAAAAGTTTTACAAAACTTGTAAGACTTTTTGCTTTGAATGTTTACATGTACGGAAAATTATTGTATAATTCGCCAGTATATGCAGAATAATTTCATCCCGTATGGAGGTTAATATCTTTGGCAAAAGAAGATGTCATTGAAGTAGAAGGTACAATTTCAGAAACATTGCCTAATGCGATGTTTAAGGTAAAGCTTGAAAATGGAGCTACAGTTCTAGCCCATGTGTCAGGTAAAATCCGTATGCACTATATCAGAATTTTACCCGGTGACAAGGTTACCGTGGAATTATCCCCTTATGATTTAACCAAGGGAAGAATTACATATAGATATAGATAATAAGTTTTTTAATGGAATGGAGGTTCCTCAATATGAAAGTAAGACCATCCGTTAAACCTATGTGCGAACACTGTAAGGTAATTAAAAGACGCGGTCGCGTCATGGTAATTTGCTCAGCAGATCCAAAGCACAAACAAAGACAAGGATAATTTAATAGGAGGTGCATTGATTAATGGCTCGTATAGCAGGTGTAGATTTACCTCGTGATAAGAGAATCGTTATTGCCCTAACATACATTTTTGGTATCGGTAATACAACAGCTCAAAAAGTGCTTGAAAATGCCGGTGTATCAGAAGACATCCGTACAAGAGACTTAACTCCTGATCAAGAAGATAAGATTCGTGCAGAAGTTGATAAGGTACGTGTTGAAGGTGACTTACGTCGTGAAGTAAGCATGAATATCAAGAGACTACAAGAAATTGGCTCATATCGTGGTATGAGACATCGTCGTGGTTTGCCAGTAAGAGGACAAAACACAAAGAATAACGCAAGAACTCGTAAGGGCAAGAAGACTGCCATTGCAGGTAAGAAGAAGTAATAATAAGATAGGAGGTTAATCATGGCACAAAATAAAGGTCGTAAACGCCGTACTAAAAAGCATATTGAATCTGGCGTGGCACATATCCACTCAACATTCAATAACACACTTGTTATGATCACTGATGTTAACGGTAATGCCGTTTCATGGTCATCAGCTGGTGCATTAGGATTCAAGGGTAGTCGTAAGTCAACACCATTTGCTGCACAAATGGCTGGAGAAGCTGCTGCTAAAGAATCAATGGAACATGGTATGAAAACAGTCGAAGTAGCTGTTAAGGGACCAGGCTCTGGTCGTGAAGCTGCAATCCGTTCACTACAAGCTACTGGTTTGGAAATTACTGCTATTCGTGATGTTACACCAGTTCCTCACAATGGTTCTCGTCCTCCAAAGCGTCGTCGTGTATAGAATGGTTGTATACCCATATGAACTACGCTACACACATTTCGTTTTGAAAGGGGAACTAACCGAATGATCGAATTTGAAAAGCCAGCTATTACTTCTGTTGAAGAAAGCAGTAGTTATGGTAAATATATTATTGAACCGCTTGAAAGAGGTTATGGTACAACTTTAGGTAATTCATTACGTAGAGTATTGTTAGCATCACTTCCTGGTACAGCGGTATCTGATATTCAAATAGATGGTGTATTGCATGAATTCTCAGCTATTGATGGCGTAATTGAAGACGTTACGCAAATTGTGCTTAACGTGAAGAAATTAAAGCTTAAGTCTTATGCTGAAGACAGCTTAAAAGCTGAAGTTGACATTGTTGGCCCAGCTACTGTTACGGCTAAAGATATCAAAGCTGATGATGACCTAGAAATCCTCGATCCAGAACAATTTATTTGTACTGTTGCTGAGGGTGGACATTTCCACATGCAAATGACAATTAAAAATGGTCGTGGATATACTCCTGCAGAACAAAATAAGACGGACGAAACACCTATTGGTGTTCTTCCAGTTGACTCTATTTTTACACCTGTAGAAAAAGTTAACTATCAAGTTGAAAACACTCGTGTGGGTAAGAGAAACGACTTCGACAAATTAACAATCGATATCTGGACAAATGGTTCAATTGGACCACGCGAAGCTATTAGTTTGTCAGCTAAGATTCTTACAGAACATCTAAACAGTTTTGTAAACCTTACTGAAGAAGCTAAGAGTGCTGACATGATGATTGAAAAAGAGGAAACTCAAAAAGAGAAGAAGCTTGAAATGACTATTGAAGAACTTGACTTGTCAGTTCGTTCATATAATTGTTTGAAGCGTGCCGGTATTAATACTGTGCAAGAGCTTACTGAAAAATCCGAAGCAGATATGATGCGTGTCCGTAATCTTGGACGCAAGTCACTTGTTGAGGTTAAAGAAAAGCTTGCTGATCTTGGATTGTCATTGAAGCAAGAAGACTAATACTATCAAATTCAAACAGGAGGTATAGACATGGGCTACCGTAAATTAGGACGTAACAGTTCACAAAGAAAAGCTATGTTACGCGATTTAACTACTGATTTAATCATTAATGAACACATTGTTACTACTGAAACACGTGCTAAAGAAATTAGTCGTACAACAGAAAAAATGATAACCTTAGGTAAACGCGGTGATTTGCACGCTCGTCGTCAAGCTGCTGCTTATGTTAGAAACGAAGTTGCTAACATTACAGAAGATGATGATGCAGTTATTGTACAATCAGCTCTTCAAAAACTTTTCAGTGATATTGCACCTCGTTACAAAGAACGTAATGGTGGATACACACGTATCTTGAAGACAACTCCACGCCGTGGAGATGCTGCACCAATGGTTGTTATTGAATTAGTTTAATAATAATTGTTTATTAATATTTAAAAAATCAGTCATTCTGATGAATTAGTGAGTGTTAAGATGATGGCCTTTAGGCTAAGTCTATCTCTGAGATCTCTTTAAAAGGGGACACTAATTTGTCGAATGATTTTTTTTTACTCAAATTTTGGTATTATAAATGTATGTCACACGCTTAGGGAGATAACGCTGTGGAAAAAATCATATCAATAAAAAATTTAACGTATACTTATCCCGATTCAAAAACACCAGCTATCAATGATTTGTCATTAGATATTTATAAGAATGAATGGCTCTCAATTGTGGGGAAAAACGGGAGTGGCAAGTCTACCTTGACTAAATTAATTGATGGCTTGATTGAAGCAGATTCTGGAACGATTGTTATTGATGGGGAAGTCATTAACGAAGAAAACATTTGGGACGCCAGAACTAAAATTGGTATTATTTTTCAAAATCCAGATCATCAATTTGTTGGAGCAACCGTAGAAGATGATGTGGCCTTTGGACTTGAGAACCAAGGTATGCCCCGAGAACAGATGGTTAAAGAGATTGATCGAGCATTAGATTTAGTGAAGATGTCAGATTTCAAAACACGCGATCCTCAATCATTGTCCGGTGGACAAAAACAACGTGTCGCTATTGCCGGAGTTTTGGCCACTAAACCGCAAATCGTTATTATGGATGAATCTACTAGCATGTTGGATCCTGATGGTAGAAAGAAAGTTTTAGATTTAGTTCAAAAATTACGTCAGGAGCAAGATTTAACGATTATTTCTATTACGCACGATATTGAAGAGACGGAATTATCACAACGAATTGTCGTTATTAATGACGGAAAAATTGTACAAGCAGGAACACCATCGTCTATTTATGATATTGGGCCTCATTTGACTAAATTTGGACTTGAGGAACCATTTTCTAGTCAATTAGTCCAAACACTAAGGAATAGTGTAAAGTTGCCTGAAGGGTATTTAAATGAAGAGGAGTTGAAGGAACAATTATGGAAATTACATTCGAGCATGTAACACATTCTTATAATGTAAATAGTCCAACAGCGAGTCTTGGTTTAGATGATGTTTCAATGACGATCAAAGATAAAAAATTTACGGCTATCGTTGGGCAAACTGGTAGTGGTAAGTCGACTTTAGTTCGTCATATCAATGCTTTGTTAAAGCCAACTTCAGGAACAATTTTAGTCGGTGACCGCAAAATCACTTCTGAAACTAACAATAAGAATCTTAAATCATTGCGTAAAAATATTGGTATGGTTTTTCAATTTCCTGAGAGTCAGTTGTTTGAAGATACAGTTCAAAAAGACATTATGTTTGGTCCAATGAATTTTGGAGCTAGTGCACGAGAAGCTAAAGCAGCAGCCAAAAAAATGATAAAATTAGTTGGTTTAGACGAGTCTTATTTGGAAAAGTCGCCATTCGATTTATCTGGTGGTCAGATGCGTCGTGTGGCGATTGCTGGCGTATTAGCAAGTGATCCGGAGACTATTATTCTAGATGAACCGACTGCTGGTTTGGATCCAGTTGGGCGTTTTGAAATCATGAATTTATTCAAGAATTTACAACTGAAAGGTAAGACAATTATCTTGATCACGCACAATATGGATGATGTGGCTAATTTTGCTGATGAGATGGCAGTTATCCACAGTGGAAAACTCGTTGCGACTGGTTTGCCAAAAGATGTTTTTAATCAACAAGATTTACTAAAAGAGGATCTGTTGTCATTGCCTAAGAGTGCTGAATTTGCTAGGGAACTTAGCAGCCAAGGTTTTCACTTCGATAAGTTGCCTATTACGATTACAGCCTTAGGAAAAGAAATTAAACAACAGTTAGGTGATTAAATGGATAAGATAATTTTGGGAAGGTATTTACCTGGGGATTCATTATTGTATCACCTAGATCCTCGAGGTAAATTTTTATTAACGTTTTATTTTGTGGGGATAGTTTTTTTAGCTAATAACGGTGCATCTTATGCTTTCTTATTAGCATTCGTTATCTTTGCTGTCTACTTGTCAAAAATCAATTTTGGCTTCTTTATTAAAGGTTTAAGACCAGTTTTTTGGTTGATTTTGTTTACAGTCGCGTTGCAATTGCTATTCACGCCTAGTAATAATCCTATTTGGCATTGGGGAATATTTACTTTCTCCAAAGATGGGTTAGTGATTGCAGGCTATATTTTTATGCGGTTTGTATTGATTATTTTCATTTCGACTTTATTAACATTAACGACTACCCCGATAGAAATTTCCGATTCAATCGAGAGCATTCTCAAGCCATTGAAAAAAGTTAATTTTCCAGTGACCCAAGTAGCTTTAATGTTGTCGATTGCATTAAGATTCGTGCCGTTATTAGTTGATGAGACAACTAAAATCATGGATGCTCAGCGTGCTCGTGGAGTTGATTTTGGGGAAGGTGGTTTGATCAAGCGGATCAAGTCATTCGTACCTATTTTGATTCCTTTATTTGTTAGCAGTTTTTCAATTGCTTATGATTTAGCAATCGCTATGGAATCTCGTGGTTATAAGGATGGAGAAGGTCGGAGCAAGTATCGAGTTTTGAAATGGGAAAAACGTGATACTTTGACAATTTTATTCATGCTAGGTTTGACAGTTATTTTATTATTTTTACGGAGTTATTAATTTATGACGAGATATAAATTGACGATAGCTTATGATGGAACTAAGTTTCATGGCTTTCAACGACAAAATGATTTACGAACAGTTCAAGGAGTTTTGGAAAGAGCTCTGACTAAAATGACCAAAGGACAGCACGTTAATGTCGTGGGTTCTGGCAGAACTGATGCTGGAGTCCACGCTTTTGGTCAAGTGATCCATTTTGACTATCCAGGGCAAATTCCAGCAGAAAATATGTTAAGAGCGATTAATTCTTTGATGCCACTGGACGTTTTAGTGAAAGATTCAGAAATAGTCGATGAGAATTTTCATGCGCGTTTCGGAGTTAAGAAAAAAACTTATCAATATCGAGTTGACTGTGGATATTATACTGATCCTTTCAAGCGGTTTTACACAGGCCATTATCCATATAAAGTATCTGTGGATAAAATTCAAACGGCACTCAAAGATTTGGAAGGTGAGCATGACTTTACGAGTTTCGCCGCTTCGGGTGGTGTGATTGAAAATAAAGTTAGGACTATCTATTTGGCGACATGCGTGTATAATGGGAAGAATGACGAATTAGTTTTCGAATTTACAGGCAATGGCTTCCTATATAATATGGTTAGAATCTTGGTTGCTACTCTGTTAGAGATTGGTAATGGGCGCAGAGATGTACACGATTTCTTGAGGTTGTTTGAAGTGAAAGACCGTCAAGAAGCACGAGGAACAGCACCTGCTAGTGGGCTATATTTAAAAGAAGTTTTTTATGATTAATCTGTGGATAATTATTGACTTACAATGAAAATCACAGTATTATTGTAACTGGTATTGTTTGCCCCACGATAAGCCCCGGAAACTTATTGAGTTGTCAAACAGACGTAGAAACTGGAGGAAATTAAAGTGCGTACAACACCATTAGCAAAAGCAAGTGAAGTTGAACGTAAATGGTATGTAATCGACGGTGAAGATGTTGTCTTAGGTAGACTTTCATCTGTTGTTGCTTCTATTCTTAGAGGTAAGAACAAACCAACTTACACACCTAACGTTGATACAGGTGATAATGTTATTGTCATCAATGCAGATAAAGTTAGATTAACAGGTAAGAAAGCTAAGAATAAGATTTATTATTCTCACTCAGATCACCCAGGTGGGTTGAAGAGTATTAGTGCCGGTGAAAAGAGAGATACAAAGCCAGAACTCTTTGTTGAAGACTCAATTCGCGGTATGTTACCTAAGAACACTCTTGGTCGTCAAGAAATCAAGAAGTTGCATGTTTATGCAGGTTCAGAACACAACCACCAAGCACAAAATCCAGAAATGTTGGATATCAACAAACTAATTTAAGGAGGAAAAGAATTTGGCACAAGTATCATACGCCGGAACAGGTCGTCGCAAGGACTCAGTTGCTCGTGTACGCCTAGTACCCGGAAACGGAAAGATTACTATCAACAAACGTGATGTCAAAGATTACATTCCTTTTGACAATTTGATTGCTGATATGAAACAACCTCTAGATGTCACTGAAACAGCAGACAGCTATGACGTTATTGCTAACGTTAACGGTGGAGGCTTCTCAGGACAAGCTGGAGCAATTAGACATGGTATCGCAAGAGCCCTACTTGATGTTGATCCTGATTTCAGACCATCACTTAAGTCAGCAGGCTTCTTAACACGTGACCCTCGTATGAAGGAACGTAAGAAACCAGGTCTTAAGAAAGCCCGTAAGGCTTCACAATTCTCAAAACGTTAATATTTATTATTTCCAGTTTTGGTTCAAAAACATCTCTCAATGCGAGGGATGTTTTTTTGTTATAATTAAGGAAAAAATTGGAGGATATCGATGTTCTGGCTATTACTAGCACTGATTATTATCGTCAATTTATATTTGTATTTTCATTACAGCAAACGTAGTAAACAAAAGATTCAATCAATTCTTGATACTCCAGAGATTGTTAGTGAAATTAAGGAGATAGTCCGTAATCACAACGATTCAAAATTAGTGTTAAAATTGATACGCGATAAGTACTTCTTGAACACTAAGGAAGCCATTTTAGTCTTAAAGAGGATAAAAGAGGAGAAAAAATGATTGATTTGACAAAATTATCCACAAGTTATCAAGTGAGAAGACTCAAACCTCAAGATGCTGATCACGTTTTGAGGTTAGTTTTGAGTAATGACAGTTATTATAATTTCTGTCCACCACGTCCTAATCGCCATACTATTTTGGAAGATATTAAAGTTGTTCCTGCCAATAAGACGATGGATGATAAGTACTATGTTGGTTTTTATGATCACGATAAATTAGTGGCAGTTTTAGATTTGATTAGCGGTTATCCTGATGAAAAAACTGCTTGGATCGGTTTCTTTATGGTCGATGCTGCCTTTCAAGGTAAGGGAATAGGGTCCAAGATATTTGTCGGAATTGAAAAGGAATTAACGAAGCAAGGTTTGTCGAAAGTAGAATTAGCCTTTGCTAAAGGAAATGCCAAGAGCGAGAAATTTCTTTTGAAGAATGGTTATCAAAAGACGGGACAGGAACTCAATGTACCCGGTTATACGGTAGTGGTTGTGGAAAAAAAGTTATAGATTTTTAAAATCTTTGTAAACAAGACTTAATATTAAGAAAGCATAAAATCCAAACATCAAGTAGTAGTTGAAGTTATAATATTAAGTGTCATTATGTATACAAAGGATTTAAGAGGTCTAAAATGTCATATAAAGTAAATTTTGAAAATATAGAAACAACGGGTCTGGAGGATTCCCCAGTTGCCAAAAATTTAGCTAAATTACGTGCTAATGAGGCTAGATTTTTTTGGAATAAATACCAACATGAATTAGTTACTATGCCAGCTGATGAAGTACCCGAGATTTTGAATCGAATTGAAGTAATTTTGAAGGAACGAGATTTAAATTTGCCTTACAAAGCTCTAGAAGTCAGTGACTTTGCTGCCAACAATGTTCGCTGGTCACAAGTTTATTACGATAATGGGCTAGAAGTTAGCGTTATTTATAGTTTGAATAAAAATGGTCGTCATTCAGTCAGTTTTAAATTAGCACATGGAATTGACGTACCAGCTGAATTGAATAAGAAATTTAAATTTGTCCACCAAAGATCACAAGCAGCAGATAAAATTAGAAGTGCCTATTTTATTTTGCAACGTAATTATTAAAAAAGAAGCTATCAGAGTAATAATGCATAAATTCTGACAGCTTCTTTTTTTATTTGACGGCAAAACCGGTGTAAATAGTGATAAGAACCATTAGTAAAGTGATGAGTGCAATCCCACTAATAATAATGAAATGACGTTTCTTGTTCATCAAGAAAATAGCGGCAAATTCTCGAATTAAAGCATTGGGCAAAAAGTAAAAACGAGTTGGTGCACCGATACCATTTGCGGCCAAGTGTGCCATTTTAGCATAAATTCCAGCCCGAAAGATGTGATAATTGTTGCTGAAGAATTTGATGTAAGCTTTGTCACTGCCAAAGTCCTTTTGAATCAATGCTTTAGAATACTGCATATTTTGCAAAGTATTGCGTGATTTATCTTCTAAAAGGACTAAATTTTTGTCCCAACCTTGAGTAATCGCAAATTCAGCCATTGCTTGAGCTTCAGATAATTTCTCATCGGGTCCTTGTCCGCCGGAAAAGACGATTTTGGGTGCAGGACGACCTTTTTTAACTTGCTTTTGTGCAAATTTGATAGCAGCTTTGATACGATTGCCTAGTAGGGTCGAAACTTGGTCACCATTGATCAAACCAGCGCCTAGAACGATTAAGTAATTGGCTTTGTATCGTCTGGGTAGGAATTGATATAGTAGAACATTTACTAAGAAATTGTACGAGCAAATTACTAAGTAAGTACCAATGACCGGGAGTCCGGCTATCAAAGTGTTGAACCAATCAGGTAAGAATCTTGAATGTCCAGCCATGAACAAATTGGCGAACCATAAGATGATTAAAAATATCGCTAATAATAGTGTCAACATATTGGATAAGGTGTGACTTTCCCTTTTCCAAACGATAAAGGCATTCCACAAGAGAAGTAGCCACATCATAGCTAAAGTAATTACGATGATACCCACGATAACTAAGAAAAGTATTCCCATTGTGGTGATAAAAATCAAATTGGCAGTACTAAAAATCAAAACTGCTAGTTCGGCTAAAAAACTAATAAAAAAAATCGTAAAAGTAATTCCATTTATTAATCGGCGTGGTTCATAAAGCCATAGTCCCAAGAAGATACCAAAAAGAATTAACGTAATGATTCCCCAATAAGCTGATATCCTCTGGAGTTCATTCATGTATGAAACGAGTCCATTCATAATCCGCCCCTCCTATAATCATTCTAATTTTAGCATATAGGATAATTTCTGAAACGTTATTAGCAACGCCAAGTTGTTCATGTCATAATGGAAATAGAGGAGGGTTTTAGATGAGTGAAATTAAACTGATTTTAAGCGATATTGACGGAACGATTTTAAATGACAAAAATGTGATCGATACAGGCTTAAAAACTGCTATTAAGAAATTACATCAAAGAGATGTCCCATTTGTTTTGGCTTCGGCTAGATCTCCTGAAGGGATGAAACAAATTGCTTCAGATTTGGATGTTCTAGATAATCCAATTGCTTGCTACAACGGTGCTCTAGTCGTTAAAGATTTGCAGAATAAGAACTATACCACTATTTTAAGCCATGAATTGAATGTACCTGAAGTAGAAGAGATGCTTACGATTCTTGAATATAAATTCTCAGAGATCTCTGTCAATTTATATTCGGGTTCTGACTGGTATGTCAGTGATTTAGACAAGTGGATTCAAATTGAAGCTGATATTACTAAGATGAATCCAATCGTTAAGAGCTTGCCAAAACTAATTGCAGAACATACTGTACCAATTCACAAATTGTTGTTGATTGGCGAAACTGAACAAATTCAAAAAGCTATAAATTACTTCAAGCGGTCAGATTTTTCAAATAGTTCGTTTTACTTATCAAAACCCAATTATTTAGAAATCACTAACAGCAATGTTTCTAAAGAAAAAGCTTTACGTGAATTGGCTAAAACTTATCAATTGGATTTGGCAAACACGATGACTTTAGGCGATAATTTCAATGACGTTTCGATGTTAAAAATTGCTGGGTTAGGTGTTGCAATGCAAAATGCTCCAGTTGAAGTTCAAAAATGTGCTAATGTGGTAACAGAGACTAATAACCAAAACGGAGTCTCCAAAGCAATTGAAAAATACGCTCTCTAGGGGGTTAGTATGATGGAAAAAATTTCAGTTATTAAAGGTGATATTGCTTATTTACCATTTCATGTGGATGCCATTGTCAACGCGGCCAATTCAGCTTTAGTGCCGGGTGGTGGCGTTGATGGAGCTATTAATAAAAAAGCAGGTCCAGATCTTGGTCGAGCTATGTTGAAATTTGGTGGTACGCCAACAGGGACAGTTGTTTATACGCCAGCATTTGATTTGAACGCTGATTATGTCATTCATGCGGTTGGACCTAGATATCAAGATGGTGAACATGGCGAAGCTGAATTACTAGCAACTGCCTACCAATCAATTATGAAGCTGGCTCAAAAATTAGAAGTAAATTCTTTAGCCATTCCGTTCTTAAGCACTGGTGTTTATGGTTATCCACTAGAAGAAGCTATTAATATTGCTATGGAAAACGTGAAGAAATTTAATTTGGATGCACGAATTTATTTTGTAGCTTTTGATGAATCTACAGAAAAAATTGCTAAAAAACGTTTGTGATTTTTAATAAAATTAAAGAAATTCCAATTTAACTGTTGACAAAAATAAAATTAAGATTTAATCTCATAACAACAAATTAATTCGTCCATAAACCGATGAGATGGAGATCAAGATTATTGTGCACGCCCAGAGAATTGCCGGTGCTGAGAATGGCAGTCGAACGCAGATAATTAAATGGACCATCGAGGGTTTCCCCGAAATTATAGTACGGGAAGACGTCTGGCATACGTAAGTTGTCGGGAGGATGTTGGTCCTTCGCTAAGAGTAATGGATGAAGAATTTGAGTATATTTTTGGTATACTCTATTTTTCTCCATTAAAATAAGGTGGCACCGCGGGTAATCCGTCCTTAAACTTAATTGTTTATGGACGGATTTTTTTTATTCTCAAGGAGGCTTTCTTATGAAAAATGATAGACGATGGCAAACTTCAAATTAATTAACAAACTATTAATTTGGAGGAAGAAAAAATGATTGAAAATGCTATTAAAAAAATTACTGCAGGTACAGATTTAACTTTTGAAGAAACTAACCAAGTGATTGATGAAATAATGACGGGTAAAACTAGTCCCGTTCAAATTGCTAGTTTCTTAACCGCTTTGAGTGTGAAAAAAGAAACTGTAGAAGAAATTGCCGGAGCTGCCAATGCTATGAGAAACCGAGCTTTGGACTTTCACGCTGATGAACCAGTGTTAGAAATCGTTGGTACTGGTGGGGATCATTCAAATTCATTTAATATCTCTACTACTTCAGCTTTAGTCGTTGCGGCCAGTGGAATTCCAGTTGCTAAACATGGCAATCGAGCTGCTAGTTCAAAGAGTGGTGCCGCTGATGTTTTAGAATCTCTTGGTGTCAAGATTCAAGTTGATCCTAAACAAAGTGAAGCCATTCTCAATCAAATCGGCATTTGTTTCTTATTTGCTCAGGAATATCACAAAGCAATGAAATTTGTCGCCCCAATCAGAAAAGAATTAGGAATCAGAACTTTATTTAATATCTTAGGTCCACTGGCAAATCCAGCTCACGCTAATAGCCAAGTATTAGGTGTTTATGATGAAAGTCTAGTAGAACCGATGGCAGAGGTCTTACATCAGTTGGGTGTAGAAAATGCCTTAGTAATTCATGGTCAAGATGGATTCGATGAAGCTTCCATTTCTGCACCAACTACAGTGATGGAAGTACATGGTGACAAATTCAAAAAATACGAAATAACTCCGGAACAATTTGGCTTAAATCGGGCAACTAAAAATCAAATTATCGGTGGCACACCACAAGAAAATGCCCAAATCACTTTAGAAATTTTGAACGGTCAAAGTGGTGCCAAACGAGACATCATTTTATTAAATTCAGCCTTAGCCATTCATACAGCTAGACCGGAACTTTCGATTCAACAAGCTATTGCAATTGCTAGACAAACTATCGACAGTGGACAGGCATTAGCGAAACTAAATCAATTTATCAAATTAACTGAAGCGGGTGTTGCAGCTTGATATTAGACGACTTAGTAGCGGCAACCCAAAAGAGAATAGTTGCTGAAAAAAGAATTCATAGTTTGAACAACCTCAAACAACAAAGCCAAAAAATTCCAACAAAGAATCCACAGCTGATTGTTGATAAGTTGTTAGAACCAGGATTGACCTTTATTGCCGAAATCAAAAAGGCTTCTCCGTCAAAGGGTGTAATTGTTCAAGATTTTCCATATTTGAAAATAGCTCAAGAATATCAAGCCGACAAGATTGATATGATTTCTGTTTTGACTGAACCTGATTATTTTCAAGGTAATTTAAAATATTTACAACAAATTACACAAGAAGTTAACTTACCGGTTTTACGCAAGGATTTTACGATTGATCCTTATATGATTTATCAAGCAAAAATTGCTCAAGCCAGTTTGATTTTATTGATAGTAGCAATTTTGTCAGATGAACAGCTGAGGGACTATTTAAAATTAGCCAAAGAATTAGGTCTAGCAGCCATCGTGGAAGTACATGACGAAACTGAATTAAAACGGGCTTTACGAGCTAAAAGTGAAATTATTGGCATCAACAATCGCAACTTAAAAGATTTTTCAGTCAATTTCAATAATAGCCTTAAATTAAAACAATTAGTTCCAGCCGGTATTCCCGTGATTGCTGAAAGTGGAATCAAGACAAAAGCCGATATTAAACTTTTAAAAAACGCAGGTATCAATGGAGTTTTGATTGGTGAAACATTTATGAAAGCTAATAATAAAGCCGAAATTATCAATGATTTCAAAAGTGTGTAAATTATGACAAAAATTAAAATATGTGGACTGATGACACCAAAAGATATTGAGGCCATAAATATCGCAAAACCAGATCTAGCTGGATTTATTTTTGCTCCCGGTCGGCATCAAATTAATTTATCACAGGCCATGGTCTTGAGAAAAAAACTGAATAAAGAAATTCCCAGTGTTGGAGTTTTCGTAGATGCACCATTAGAAGAGATGCACAAGGTTATAAAAAGCAAAGCTGTCTCGATGATTCAACTGCACGGATCAGAAAGTGAAACAGTCATAGAAAAACTTCAACAACAAAATATTCCTGTAATCAAAGTTTTCAAACCTGATCAAATACGAAAAACCCAAGCCGATTACGTCATGCTTGATAGCGGTAAAGGGGATGGAAAAAGAGTTCAATGGCAAGATTATCAAAATGATTTTTCCCAACCTCTAATCATTGCTGGAAACTTAAATTTTAAAAATATAACAAGCGCGGTTAAAGCAATAAAACCACAATTCGTTGATTTATCGAGAGGTGTTGAAACTGACAATCAAAAAGATCCTCAAAAAATCAATGAGATAGTCAAATTAGTACATCAATTATAATCGGAGGATTTTCCTATGAAAGAAATGCAAAAAGATACAACTGATATTAGAAAATATGGTCAATTTGGAGGTCAGTACATTCCTGAAACTTTAGTCAATGAGATCAATGCAGTTTCTAAAGCTTATGATCGTTACAAAAATGATCCAGAATTTTTGGCAGAGTTTCATGATTTGCTAAACAACTACGCCAACCGACCATCATTACTATATTACGCAGAAAAAATGAGCAAAGATCTTGGTGGAGCCAAAATTTACTTGAAACGTGAAGACCTGAATCATACCGGAGCTCACAAGATCAATAACGTTATCGGCCAAGCTTTAATTGCAAAGAGAATGGGCAAAACTCGTTTGATTGCCGAAACAGGAGCCGGTCAACACGGTGTTGCCACGGCTACGATTGCAGCATTGTTTGGGATGGAATGTGAGATTTTCATGGGTAAAAAAGATACCGAAAGACAAAAATTGAATGTTTATCGAATGCAATTGCTCGGCGCCAAAGTCCATGCTGTTACTAATGGTTCAATGGTCTTAAAGGATGCTGTCAATGCCACAATGCAAGAGTGGGCTAGTCGAGTCGATGATACTTTTTATATTTTAGGATCAGCCGTTGGACCTTATCCGTTCCCTGAAATGGTGCACGATTTTCAAAGTGTCATCAGTAAAGAATCGAAGCAACAAATTCTGGAAGCCGAAGGTAAATTACCAGATATGGTCGTTGCCTGTGTCGGCGGTGGTAGTAATGCCATTGGAAGTTTTGCCGATTACATTGATGATGAAGGTGTACAACTAATTGGTTGTGAAGCGGCTGGAAAAGGTGTCGATACTGACCAGACTGCCGCAACGATTGAACGTGGATCAGTTGGGATTTTTCACGGGATGAAGTCACTCTTCTTACAAAATGACGATGGTCAAATTGATAAAGTCTATTCCATTTCAGCGGGACTTGATTATCCAGGAGTTGGACCAGAACATGCTCGTTTAGCGGAATTAAAACGTGCTCAATATGTTGGGATTACAGATGATGAGGCAGTCAATGCTTTTGAATACATTGCTAAAACCGAAGGTATCATCGCAGCGATTGAAAGTTGCCACGCTCTAGCATACGTTCAAAAAATTGCACCAAAAATGTCTAAAGATCAAATCATTGTTTGCACAGTTTCTGGCCGTGGAGATAAAGATGTTTCATCAATTGCTAAGTATAGAGGGGTAGATATCGATGACTAATTTGACAGAAGTGTTTCAAAATAATAAAGCGTTTATTCCATTTGTTGTAGCCGATGATCCGGATTTTGATACAACCGTTGAAAGTATTCTAACGTTATCCAAAAATGGTGCTGATATTGTGGAATTAGGTATTCCTTTTTCCGACCCAGTGGCTGACGGACCAGTGATCCAAGCAGCAGACTTAAGAGCCTTTAGCGCCGGTGTTAATACAGAGACGATTTTTGAAATTGTTGAAAAAGTTAGGGAATCTAGTTCGATTCCACTAGTTTTTCTAACTTATGCGAATATTCCTTTTAAGTATGATTATGACAAATTTTGTCGAAGATGCCAAGAGCTAGATATTTCTGGTTTAGTTATTCCCGACTTACCTTTAGAAGAACAAGCTGAAATCAAACCTTATGCTGATGAATATGATATTGCCTTGATCCCTTTGATTGCGCCAACGTCTGCTGACAGAATAGAGAAGATAGCGCAAAATGCTACTGGTTTTATTTATGTAGTGTCATCTCTTGGTGTGACTGGAATTAGGGATGAAATTGCTATTCAAAACTTGTCAGAGACCATTGAAAGGATTCGCCAAGTAACCGATTTGCCAGCCGCAATTGGTTTTGGAATCCACTCACCGGAACAAGCACGCAAACTATCCGAAATTGCTGATGGAATCATTATTGGCAGTGCCGTAGTCAAAATTATTTCTGAAGGAGGAACTGATGTGCAAAACCAGCTAGCACAGTACTCACAA
This sequence comes from Companilactobacillus futsaii JCM 17355, assembly GCF_001435505.1. GTDB lineage: Bacteria > Bacillota > Bacilli > Lactobacillales > Lactobacillaceae > Companilactobacillus > Companilactobacillus futsaii. The sequence continues at coordinate 62,496 of NZ_AZDO01000108.1, forward strand.
TCAATCAGAGAAAACTTATTTGAATAAAAAGAAAAAAATACTTATTGATTCATTTAAGAAACAATATTACAATTAAATTAATTTATTTTTAATTTATGGAGGGTATTTATGATGGATTACAGTTATTTTCAAGTAAACGAGCAGTCTTTGGAAGTCGAGTTTCCCGAACAGATCAACGTTGAAGAAAATAAACTAATCCAAAATATAGCTCGTGAACTAATCGAACAAAAGGCGGTTGGGGTTACGGGTGTCATACCTGCATATCATACGTTAACCGTCAATTTTGATTTTGACTTAACTTCTTTTAAAGAATTAGTTAATCAAATTGATGAAATCATTGTAAATTCAAATGAACTAACAAAAACGGGCAGGTCAATTATTGAACTGCCTGTTTTTTATAGTCCAAAATATGGTCCTGACTTAGAAGATGTGGCTAAATTTGCTTCTATCAGTGTTGAAGAATTGATCAAATTGCATTCTGGGACGGATTATTTTATTTATATGATGGGCTTTTTGCCAGGCTTCGCATATATGGGTTCAGTTCCTGAAAAAATCGCTATGCCAAGACTTGAGGTTCCTCGTAAAAGTATTGCCCCTGGGAGCGTCGGTATTGCTGGAGCTCAGACGGGAATGTATCCAGTCGAATCTCCTGGCGGATGGCGTATCTTAGGGCGGACCCCAGTTAAGTTATATGATCCAGCCCGACCACAGTTGAAATATCGTTCTGGTGATTATATTCGTTTCGTTCCCATCGATGCAGAAGAATATCGAAGAATCCAGCAGTTGGATGCTGCCGATAAGTATTCGTTAAAGGTTATCAAGGAAGGAGACATTGATAATGGCTAATTTTGTTCGTGTTATTCAACCGGGATTATCGACTACTGTTCAGGATTTGGGACGTCCTAATCATCAAATTGAAGGTTTTCCTGAATCTGGTGCGATGGACAGGTTTAGTTATAAATTAGCTAATTTGTTAGTCAATAATCATCGTAATTCAGCTTCTTTGGAGTTTGTCTCAACTGGTCCGACTTTACGATTTGCTTGCGATTCCTTTATTGCTTTAACTGGTGGCAAAGTCAATGCTACTTTGAACGATCAACCGATATTGCAAAATGAAGTAGTGGAAGTAGCTGAAGGTTCTATTTTAAAAATAGGTCCGGTGATTGAAGGCAATTACGGTTACTTAGCTTTTTCAAACGGCGGTGTTATTACTCAACCGGTTTTGGACAGTCGCTCAACAACTTTACGAACAAAAATGGGTGGACTCGATGGACGAGCTTTAGAAACCGGCGATACGATACCAATTCGAGATAGTGTAGTGATGCCTAGCTTAAGTTCTCGAAAAATCGTTATTAAATCAGAAAAAGTTACGGAAATTCATTTCGTCAAAGGACCGCATTGGGAGATGTTTTCAAAAAAAACTCAAGAACAATTTCAAAGTGAAATCTATCAAATATCAGAACAGATGGATCGAATGGGTTATCGCCTCAACGGTCCCAAATTAGAAGTTCCTAAAAAGAGTTTGTTGTCAGAGGGAACGGTCTTGGGCAATATTCAGATCACTCGTGATGGTAGTCCAATTGCTCTATTAGCTGACCGTCAGACGACTGGTGGCTATCCGGTGATTGGAACAATTATTCGTGCCGATTTGAATAGATTTGTCCAAATGAAACAAGGCCAGCAATTCAAATTTGTGTTGACTGATATAGATACGGCAGTTGAAAAATTGGTTCAGCAGCAAAAAGTTATTAACGATACTTTTGAAAAATGGTATGCCGGACGCTACATTGAACCGATTGGACCAATTAGACGAAATGCTATCAAAATTAGTCGTTTGATTCGAGCTAACAAATAAGGAGGATGAATGAAATGGAATTAGATAAAGTTCAAAAAATGATTGAATTGATGAATAAAGCAGGTTTGAGTCATTTAGAAATTGATGACAAAGAAGGTCATATCGTTTTAGAACGAAATATTACTAGCTCTGAAAATGTTGCTCCACGACAGACAATAAGTCCTGAACTAACATCAGAGGAAAAAACCATCACAGCACCATTCGTGGGAACCTTTTATTCATCCGAACAGCCTGATAAAGCCCCTTTAGTAAAACCAGGTGACAAAGTAACAAAAGGTCAATCGATTGCGATTATTGAAGCTATGAAAATGATGAACGAAGTAAAAGCTGATCGAGATGGTGTCGTTGATAAAATTCTTGTGTCAAACGGTGATCCAGTTGAATATGACCAACCACTGTTCATGTTGAAATGAGGTTGTTTGAATGAAAAAAATATTGATTGCCAATCGCGGAGAAATTGCCGTAAGAATTATTCGCGCCTGTAAGGTTTTGGATATTCTCAGCGTGGCAGTTTATTCGACGGCCGATAAAGATGCGATGCACGTTGCCATGGCTGATGAAGCAGTTTGTATCGGGGGACCAAATCCAGAAGATAGTTACTTGAATCAAAATAGTATCATTGCTGCAGCTGAAATCACCCAAGCTGATGCGATTCATCCTGGATATGGCTTCTTGTCAGAGAATGCTGATTTTGCCAAATTATGTGAAGAACAAGGTATTAAGTTTATTGGTCCAAGTTCAGAAGTTATTGCGATGATGGGTGAGAAATCAACAGCTCGTGAGACGATGATTCAAGCTGGTGTTCCTGTTATTACTGGTTCGAAGAGTGATTTTTTAGACCTTAACGATGCCAAAATTGCCGCTGAAAAAATTGGTTATCCAGTCATGCTCAAAGCTAGTGCCGGTGGTGGTGGCAAAGGGATGCGTGTTGTTGGAGATGTAAAGGATTTAGAAAGAGAATTTGATTTAGCTCAAGCTGAAGCCAAAGTGTCTTTTGGAGATTCGCACATGTACCTTGAAAAATTCTTGGCCCATCCACGTCACATTGAAGTCCAAGTTGCGGCTGATCAATTTGGTAACGCAATTGCTATTGGAGAAAGAGATTGTAGTTTGCAGCAACGCCATCAAAAAGTTATCGAAGAAGCACCTGCTAGTACATTAGACGAAAAAACACGTCAACAAATGTATGACGTGTCAGTGAAAGCAACTCAAGATATTGATTTTGAAGGATTGGGGACAATAGAATTTTTGGTCAATGGTCCTGAAGAATTTTACTTTATGGAAATGAATACTCGAGTTCAAGTTGAACATCCAATCACGGAATTGACTAGTGATGTTGACTTGATTGACTTACAGATCAAAATTGCCCAAGGAGAACCGATTCCTTTTGCAGAAATTCATGAACACAACTTCGCCTTGGAATGCCGGATCAATGCCAAAACTGCCGGTAAGATTGAAGCACTGCATTTGCCAGCTGGTCACGGAATTAGAACAGACAGTGCTTTGTATCAAGGCTATAAAGTACCATCATATTACGATTCGATGATTGCCAAAATCATCAGTTTTGCTTCTGACCGTGAAACGGCGATTCGTCAAATGTCAGAAGCTCTAGAAGAGACAGTTATTGATGGAGTTCAGACTAATCTAGACTTTTTGATGCAAGTGATTGAAGAGCCTGATTATAAAATTAACCATACTGATATTAGTTGGTTGGATAATTTAGCCAATTAAGCAATTTAAAAATAGGGGGACATCATGACAAAAATTGATTTGAATAGTGATTTAGGAGAAAGCTTTGGTAGATACAGTTTAGGAAGAGATTCTGAAATTATCCCGTTAGTTAGTTCAGTTAATATTGCCTGTGGTTTTCACGCTGGAGATCCAGACGTAATGGCAAAAACCGTCGCTTTAGCAGAAGAAGCTGGCATTGGTGTCGGTGCTCATCCCGGATTTCCTGATCTACAAGGGTTTGGTCGTCGAAAAATGGCAATGAAACCATCAGAAGTGAAGAATATGATTACTTATCAAGTTGGTGCTTTGATGGCCTTCACATCTAACAAGAAATTGCAGCATGTGAAACCGCACGGGGCTCTTTACAACATGGCTGCCACGGATCATGATTTGGCAGTTGCCATCTGTGAAGGAATCAAACAAGTTGATCCTGATTTGCCGATTTATGGTTTAGCTAATTCTGAGTTGATCAAAGCTGCTCAAGAAATGGACATTCCCTATGCTCAAGAAGCTTTTGGCGACCGCAATTACAATGATGATGGAACTTTGGTCAGTCGCTCATTGCCAAATGCAGTCATCAAGGACCCTCAAGAAGTGGCTAAGAGAGTCAAGACCATGATTGAGAATGAAGAAATAATTGCTGTTGATGGAACGAAAATACCTCTAAAACCAGATTCAATCTGTGTCCATGGCGATAACCAGCAGGCTTTAAATATTGTTTCTGAATTGAGAGCCACATTAATTGATGCTGGGATTGAAATTGTTCCCTTCTAAACTATAGAAAAAGGTAAAGAGAATTATGGATAAGAAAGAAAAAGAATTTGTGGATCCAAAGATGACTCCAACTCGTTCTCCACGAAGTATAGCTATGGGTGCAGCGTTCTTGATGGCGATGGCAGCTGTGGGGCCAGGATTTTTAACTCAAACAGCGACTTTTACAGGCGAAATGGGAGCAAACTTTGGTTTTGCAATTTTACTTTGTATCATTGTAGACTTCATCGTTCAAATGAATGTTTGGCGCATCATCGTCGTCAGTGGCAAAAGAGCTCAAGTTATTGCTAACGAAGTCTTACCAGGATTAGGTTATGTCTTGTCATTTTTAGTTGCCATTGGGGGACTTCTGTTCAACATCGGTAATATCGGTGGGGCTGGTTTAGGATTAAATGTTTTGTTTGGAATCTCTCCTGAAAACGGCGCGGTAATTGCTGCCTGTATTGCGATTGCTATCTTCGTTGCTAAGAATGCCATGACAGTCGTTGATCGAACAGTTCAATTGTTGGCAGTCGTAAAAATCGGTATTTTGATTTATATCATCTGCGTTATGGCTGTTCCTTATCAACAAGCCGTGACACACACGTTTATGCCAACTAATATCAACTTTTATTCAATCGTAACTATTATTGGTGGGACTGTTGGTGGATATATCTCTTTCTCCGGAGGTCATCGTTTGATTGAAGGCGGAATGAAGGGTGAAAAGGAATTGAAATACGTTAACGAAGGTGCCATCACTGGTATCGGTGTTGCTTCCTTGATTCGAGTGCTCTTATTCTTAGCCGGATTAGCAGTCGTTAGTGTCGGTTATAAACTGGATCCAAGTAATCCTGCTGCTTCAATTTTTAAATACGCCGCTGGAAACTTCGGTTATAAATTTTTCGGACTCTTACTATTTGCGGCCGGAATGACATCTACTTTAGGCTCAACTTTTACTTCAATTTCCTTTTTAAATTATGCTAGAAAAGAAAAGTCGGAAGCAAAAATGGCTCGCTACAATCGTCTCTTAGTGATGGGCTTCATTATTTTTTCAACTGTAGTCTTTTACTTTATCGGTGAACCAGCTAAGATTCTAGTTGTAGTAGGAGCTATCAATGGTTTCATCCTGCCAATTTCTCTAGCTATCTTATTGATTGCTGCTAAGAAAAAAGACATCATTGGCAAATATCACCATTCTTGGTTCTTGACGATTACTGGCTGGTTCGTAGTAGTCTTCATGCTATACGCTAGTGTCAAAGCAGTTCTTAATCTTTTGTAAAATCAAATACTAATCTTAGAAACTTCACCACTATTGAATAGGTGGTGATTTTTTTTGTCATCAATGACGATCAAAGCTCCTGAATCATCGACGTCAACTGCTTGACCAACAACTATTTGTTTACCATTAACAACTTCAACACGATGTCCGAAAGTAGAACAGAGTAAACGAAATTGGGGAATGATCTGTTGATTTCCTGATAAAAGTTCTAAAAATAAATTAATTACCTCAGCTATGAAGAAATTACGGTTAAATTTTTCAGATTGTGAGATGTTGCTGGCGATTCCGATTAATTCATCTGGGAATTGTTTAACGTTGATATTTACTCCAATACCGATAATAAAAGCTGAATTGCCCTTATCATCGGAAATGTTTTCTGCCAAAATACCTCCACATTTGAGTCCGTCTATCAAAATATCATTGACCCATTTTAGAGAAAAGTTTCCACTAGAAATTATTTTTTTCAAAACAGAACAAACAGCCACTCCAGCTGCCAGAGTTAGTAAATTAGGATTTTTAACTAATCGATGTGGCAAAAGAATACTGAAGTAAACTCCAGAATTAGGAGAAAAAAAGGTTCTTTTAAATTTTCCGTAACCAGCAGACTGGGAATTAGCTACTACTAGAGAAGGGGACTCAGACGAAAAATCTGTAAAATTTTGTTTCAAAAAAGTATTAGTCGAATCAATTTTATCGAAGACCTGAATCGAAACAGGAGAGTTTAAATGAGATAAAATACTATTTTTATTTAAGGGCAACAAGAGGAACCTCCGAGTAAGTAATTAATACTATTATACAAAAAAAGACTTTCACTATTTGTTAGCAAAATAATGAAAGTCTAGCCAATATTTTTAATGCCATCAACGGCAGTCCAAGTAATGGTAGAAGTATATGTTCCAGTGGGCTCGATGCCACTTTGTTGTAATAGGATTCCGTTATCGTGACCCCAACTATCATCGATGTCGAATTGTTGCTCCGCATCTTGAGATTTGGTGCCGTTGGCAATGTTAGCGACTTTGTTGGTGATTGGGTAGATATTGCCATCTTTATCGACAAAGATTATTCCACCATTGTCCCAAGTTTGTGAACCGTTAGAAAGGGATGTTGCTTGAGCTTGCAAAGTCCAAGTAGAATTTTTGGCACGTTGATCATTAACTGTCAAAGACCAGTCCTTACTACGATGAATTACACGATTAGTTGGATATTCTTGAACAGTTTGAAAGTGACTCGTTTGAGCAGCGTTGACGATCAAATCACCGACAACATTAACTGTATAACTAATAATGTTTGACTTGTTAAAGTTCTCATCTTCGGCGTAGAAGGAAACGGTATTTTTACCTTCAGTTAAGTCTTTTGCCAAAATATTGTAACTGAAAGTGTCGGCTGAACTATCAGAATTCAAAGTTCCTAAAAGTGGTGCATCGCTTGAATCCGGTGTTTCAGAGCCATTGATGATTCGATGAATAGTAATCTTGGAATCATCAAGCGTGTCAGTTGGCTTGTAAGCTACAATACCACCTAAGTTAGTTTGGCCGGAAATTTGAATTTTTTGATTGTCTTCGCTGTTAGCTGTCAAAGTTAATGTTTTTGGTTGAACGATAGTAAATGCTGGTGACATAACGTTTTTCTGCAAGTTAGTTCCAATAAAACTAGCATGTTGACTAGCTACTGGAGTTGAAACAGTATTGTCGTCAGCTTTAGCAGTTCCAGTAAAGGTGATTTTAGCCAACTTATTAGTAGAAGAAATATCTTTACTCAAGGTTGCTTTCACATTGGTTGAATTTCCGCTGACCGAAAGATTTTGAGTCGTACCGTCAGTATAAGTGATTTGACCGCTGTTGTAAGTAATATTGGTAGGTAAATCAATGTCCGCAGCGACTGATTTCCAATCTTGTGAACCACTGAGGTATTTTAGATCGTATTCAAGCGATAATTTATCGCCATTGTTGACTTTACCAGAATCGCCAACTTCACGAGGATTGCCACTACCGTCAGCGTGAGTGATATCAAACAATTTGCAAGTAGTGTCAGCCTCAACGATTGATGGGACTGATTCGAAGACTACCAAATTAGTTTCAGTATCTGTGCCAGTTGAACCTGTGAATCCCCAATACAATTTGGTCAATCCGTTTAAATGCATCTTAGATAAATCAATATTGACGTTTTTTTCAATGTCGGCTTCTTTGGGAGCACCATCTAGAGTTTCATCATTGAATTTGTAAGTAATCATGGGTTTACCAGTATCAGTCATTGATTCCGGTGTCCAAGTGATGGTTAGATGATGCCATTGTTGATCAGTTAAAATGTTTCTTTGTCCATTGATTTTAAAAGTAGGATCATAGTGAATCAATTCAGGATAATCATTTTGCGAATCAAAGGTATATGAGCTTGAATCGCCGGGGTAACTATAAGCAATGTGATTAATTTCAGTTGGGTCAGGAAATGCGTTTAAGGGTACATCGTAGTAACTGTCGATGCTATTGTCGCCATTAAACTTAGTATCGAATTCAAGAGCCCAACTCTTTTGGATAGCTGAACTAGCTAATTCTGCAACCGTCGTTCTAAGAGGCACACCCCAAACACCCATTGTTTCACCACCGACAGGAGTATTGGTAATTAATTGATGATTGAAGGCATCAGCTCCTTGTCCTTGTAAAACAAAGGCCATTCCGTCACCATAACTACCATTGCTACGACCACCACCAAAAAGTAACCACATGGACATGGTTTGTTTTTTGTTGATATCGATATAATTTTGATTGGCTTTATCAGAAGCATTGAGGTTAGACCAGACAGCCCCGAAGCTACTTGTTCTACCTGCTTCGGTGATTTCAATAACATTACGACTAGTGAAATTGCTACCTGAATTTGGCGCTAACAATTTAGCATTATTAGTGCCGTTGTTTAAATTAGCAATATCAAACCATTGACTGACATCTGATAATCCATTAGGAACGTGATCATCATCACTTAAAAGCTGGTATAGGGAAGCATTTTGCGATAGTCCTGAATATTGAGAAATTGCTCGTACATCATTTAAATTAAACGCCAAAAAAGTCCCAAAACTAAGAATTATTAATGAGAGTAAATAAACTAATTTTTTGATAATAATCCCCCCAAAAAGGATATAATCACAATTGTGTTAATCTGATTAAACAGATTTTCACACTCATATTAGTATAAACATGTTAATAATTCCATATAAATGCTTATATTTTCTAAATAAAAAATCGATTGGATTTTTATTTAGAACTATTAAACTTGATTTGTATCAATGATGATGTGTGATAAATAAAGTAATATGGGTAATTGATTTAAAGTACAAATATTTTATTTCTCTTTAATATCTAAAACCGTTCCAGAAATCTTGACGAAAATCTGGACGACGACCATGGTGTCCGTGGTGACCTTGTGGCATACATTGGTTGAAAGGTGAGTGGTGACGCATATGTTCACGCATCTCATGGCGCATATGTTCCATATCTTCTGGAGTCATCTTGTCACGCATGTCCATCATTTGTTCACGCATATTAAGCATGGCTTGGTAACGGTCAGTTGGATCGACAAACTTTTCTGAATTTTGTTTGAAATCATCGTCCCAGCCCTCAGAAATTTTCTTGAGATAATCACTGAAATTAACCTTTTCTTCATCGTTTAAACCGGCTAGAAAAGCTTCACTGTAGGTTTCGTTCTTGAGTGAAGCATTGTCTTCAGCCTTTTGGCGCCCTACATCTGTTAAATAAATCAATTTACTGCGTTTGTCATGTTCATCTTCTTTACGAATGATATCGCCGTTGTTTTCCATCTTTTTCATCAATTCGGCGATTGAACTAGGACTTAGATCTAAGATTTCGCGTAAGTAGTTTTGAGTTAAACCATCTCCTAATTTTAAAACTGCTAGAACTCTTTGTTGTCCTGTAAGCTTTTGTTTCTTTTGGCTCATATAGAAGTTAGCGGCCTCACTGATAAAGCGTAATTGTTTCATTAAATCATCTGTTAATTTACTCATAATTAAATTCCTCGTTTCATTTTTATTTAGTTCGGTACCGAACTTGATTACATGAATCAGTATAATTCGGTACCGAACTAAATGTCAACATTTTTCTTTTAAAAATTAAATTATTGACTCTAAAGAATAAAAGAGTATCATCTTATTAGTAAAAATTACTATTTAGGGAGAAATAAATGGCTAAAAAATCAAAAATCATTAAAAATCAAAAACAACAAGAACTTATCCAAAGATATGCAGCAGTACGACAAGAATTAAAAGCAAAAGGTGATTACATTGGTTTATCGAAATTACCTCGTAATTCCAGTCCAGTGCGTCTGAAGAATCGTGATGCAATTGACGGTCGTCCACACGCATATATGCGTAAGTTTGGAATGTCCCGTTTGAACTTTAGAAAGCTTGCTCACGCCGGTCAAATTCCTGGTGTAAAGAAGGCTAGTTGGTAAGGAGTTATTATGGAAAAGATGAATGTAGCAACGGCTTATCGTAATTTAAAAAGTCCTAATTTAAAGACTAAGAAAAGAGCTTTACGAGCTATCAAAGATAGTAAAAGGAAATCTGTGAAATAATTAACAGTCTAAATGAAAACGTTTTCTTTCTCTGATATAATTAACTTGTGTGTAATTAATAATATGGGGAAAGAGGGGACATATCATGGCTGGTACGAAGAAGAAAAAACATAGTTTTCCGTCTGCGTATACTGTTATCGTTATTGTTCTAATTTTGGTTCAAGCTTTGACGTTCTTTATTCCTTCGGGAAAGTACAGTACCTTGGAATACAATTCAGGTTTGGACAAGTTTGTTATTACTGAGGCTTCAGGAAAGACAATCAAGAAGCCAGCAACACAGAAAACATTGGATAATTATAAGATTAAAATCAATGTTTCCAAGTTTAAGGATGGTACAATCTATCGTCCTGCGGCAATTCCAAATACTTACCACCAAATCAAAAAGCCTAAACGTGGTGTCTTTGGAACTATCAATCAATTTTTAACCTCACAAGTTCAAGGTATCGTTGATAGTGTTGATATCATCGTCTTCGTTTTGATTCTTGGTGGAGTTATCGGAGTCGTCAATGCCACTGGAGCGATGGATTCAGGGATGATGCGACTTTCCGAGAAATTAAAGGGAAAACAAAAGTGGTTGATCGTAATTGTTACTTCGCTGATTGGTCTAGGTGGTACGACTTTTGGTATGGCTGAAGAAACAATTGCTTTCTATCCAATTCTGATTCCAATTTTCCTACTGGCTGGGTACGATACATTAACGGCAGTAGCGGCAGTTTACTTAGGTACAGCAATCGGTTCAATGAGTTCGACAATCAATCCGTTCTCAACTGTTATTGCTTCTAATGCTGCCGGAATCAATTTTACCGATGGTCTGCCAATGAGAGCTTTGATGTGGGTCTGTGCCATTGGAATTTCAATTATTTATACGATTAGATATGCTGAAAAGGTTAGAAAAGATCCATCGAAATCATTAGTTGCTGATCAAGCTCAAGAAGATAAAGACCGTTTCTTAGGTGATTTGGATTTATCCGAAAAGAGTGACTTCACAACTCGTCAAAAATTATCATTGATTATCTTTGCCTTAGGCTTCGTCGTAATGATTTATGGTGTTCAACAATTAGGTTGGTACTTCACCGAAATTGCGGTTGTTTTCCTAGCTGTAACTTACTTGTTGATTTTTACGGCTGGTCTCAAAGAGTCCAAGTTTGTCGATAGTTTCGTTTCTGGAGCTGGAGACTTATTGGGAGTTGCCTTGACAGTTGGTTTAGCTAGATCAGTTGGTATCGTTATGGAAAATAGTTATGTCAGCGATACGATCATGAATTACTTCAGCAACAAAATCAGTGGTATGAACAGCGTGTTATTCATCTGCGTTCTGTTCTTCGTTTACATCGTTTTAGGATTCTTCATTCAATCATCTTCAGGTTTGGCGGTACTTTCTATGCCAATCATGGCTCCTTTAGCCGATGTTGTGGGAATCGATCGTGCTTTGATCATCAATGCCTATAACTGGGGACAAGGATTGATTGGTTTGATTGCACCAACGGGATTAATTTTAGTATCGTTATCAATGGTTAAAGTTGGTTTCGATAAGTGGATTAAATTCGTTACGAAATTGCTGATTATGATAGTTGTTTTGATTTTAGTATTCTTAAGTGTAGGTGTTTTACTATAAAAAAAGTCGTTGGTGAATTTATCATCAACGACTTTTTTACTGCATCTCTTTATTAAAGAAGACTTTTCGTTATAATTAGAGTAACAATTTTGCTTGGAGGAAAAATATGTCAGATTATCGAATTGAAGAAGATACTTTAGGAGCTGTCAAAATTCCCAAGGATGCACTTTGGGGAGCACAAACACAGCGTAGTCGCAATAACTTTTCCACAGGAAATAAGATGCCTTTAGAAATTATCAAGGCTTTGTTACAAATCAAAAGAGCCGCCGCAATTGCTAATAAAGAAGTTAGAGCAATCGATGCTAGTAAAGCAGATTTGATAGTAGAATCGATTGATCAATTGTTAAAACTTGATGATATTAGTTTACGTAAGGATTTCCCATTGGTGGTTTATCAAACGGGTTCTGGTACGCAAACGAATATGAATGTGAATGAAGTCGTTAGTCATGTTGCTCAAAACATCAATCCTCAATTAGAAATTTTGCCAAACGATGATGTTAACCACGGACAAAGTTCCAATGATATTTTTCCTACAGCAATGAATATTACTGCAGCTATGGCAGTAGAAAAATTAATAAAATCTCTAAAACATTTGATAGAAGAACTGCAAACTAAGCAAGCTAAATATTGGCGTGTAGTCAAGATTGGCCGGACTCATTTGCAAGATGCAACACCGTTAACTTTTGGACAAGAAGTCAGTGGTTGGGTTTCAATGCTGCAACATGATTTAGATTATTTGCAAACACTCAAGAAAACTCTCGGTGAATTGGCAATCGGTGGAACGGCCGTGGGAACTGGTTTGAATGCTGCCCCTGGATTTGCTGAAAAAATTGCTGAAGAAATGAGTAGCGTTTATAATTTTAAATTTACCGCTGATACGAACAAATTCTTTGGTTTAGCAGCACATTCTGGGTTAAACGTCGTCCATGGAGCAATCAAAACTTTGGCTAGTGATTTATTGAAGATTGCTAACGATGTTAGATTCCTAGCCAGCGGTCCACGTTCTGGTTATGGTGAATTAAATATTCCCGCCAATGAACCTGGTTCTTCAATCATGCCAGGTAAAGTTAATCCTACTCAGGCTGAGGCTATCACAATGGCAGCGATTAGAGTTATGGGTAATGATGTCACAATCGATTTGGCTGCCAGTCAAGGTAACTTTGAAATGAACGTTTACAAGCCAGTTCTAATCAGTACTTTTTTAGAATCTGCTGAATTGTTGACTGGAACGATGACCGGTTTTGCAGATAAAATGATTGCTGGTCTGACAGTCAATGAAACTCGCATGGAAGAATTAGTCGACCAATCATTGATGACAGTTACCGCTCTATCGCCACATATTGGCTATCATCACAGTGCTGAAATTGCTCAACTAGCTCAAAGAGAAGGAACGACTTTACGAGAGGCTGCTATTAAGTCTAAATTAGTTACAGCCGAACAATTTGATCAATGGGTCGTGCCAATTGATATGACAAATATTGAGGAGAAAAAAGATGGCGAATAAGTTTGTTTTTAAACCAAATAAGATTGAGGAATTAAAAGATAGTTATGATGTCATAATCGTCGGTTCTGGTGGAGCTGGTTTGACGAGTGCTATCCAAGCTTATGAATTAGGACTTTCACCAGTGATTTTAGAAAAAATGGACAAAATTGGTGGCAATACTAATCGGGCTTCTTCGGGGATGAATGCTGCCGAGACTTTTGTCCAATTGAACCACCATATCGTTGATAGCTTTCAAGAATTTTATGACGAAACTTTTATCGGTGGTGGTAAACAAAATAACCCTGAACTTTTGAAATTCTTCACAGAACATGGAGCTCTAGCAATTGACTGGTTGGATCAACACGGACTCAAATTAGATGATTTGACGATCACTGGTGGAATGAAAACGATGAGAACTCATCGCCCCAGTAGTTTAATGCCAATTGGTGGCTATTTAGTTACTGAATTGTTGAAATATGTTGAAAAATATCAAATTCCTCTGTTTGATAATGTTAAAGTGACTGATATCTTATCTGAAAATGGTCAAATCACTGGAATCAAAGCTGAATCAGACCGTGAAATTGAAATTAAGACTTCAGCGGTAATCTTGGCAACAGGTGGTTTTGGAGCTGGCAAAGACCTCTTAGCACAGTATCGTTCTGACTTGCTTAACCTTAGAACGACTAATCAACCGGGAGCTACTGGAGATGGAATCAAACTAGCTCAAAAATTGGGTGCTCAATTAGTTGATATGGAACAAGTTCAAGTTCATCCAACTGTTCAACAAGATACTCCTCATGCATATTTGATTGGTGAAGCTGTTCGTGGTGAAGGGGCCATTTTAGTTAATGATAATGGAACTCGTTTCGTCAATGAATTGGACACTAGAAAAAATGTCACCCAAGCTATCGATGATTTGGGTGGAACAGGAGCCTACTTGATTTTTGATACTGATATTCGTAAGCGAGTCAAAGCTATTGAATTTTATGATCATGTTGGTTTAGTAAAGACTGGTCAAACTTTGGCCGATTTAGCCGCTGAAATCAAAGTGGGTGCGAATAAATTGGAAGAAACTGTATCTAAATGGAATCAAGCAGTAAAAAATCAACAAGACACAGAATTTAATCGCAGTACAGGTATGGAACGTGATATTTCAGACGGACCATTCTTTGCAATCCATATTGCGCCTGCCGTTCACTATACGATGGGCGGCTTGAAGATCAATGATAAAACTCAAGTATTGGATACGGATAATAAAGTTATTAATGGCTTGTATGCGGCTGGCGAAATTGCTGGTGGTTTGCATGGTAATAATCGAATCGGTGGTAATTCAATCGCTGAAACAGTGGTCTTTGGTAGACAAGCTGGACAACAAGTTTATAAATATCTCCACTAAAAAAAGCTGACCAAAAACGGTCGGCTTTTTTAGACTAATTTAGTAAGATCAAGTGGTGTTTCTAGGTGATAATCAACTTTTGCAAATTCAGGATTCTCTTCAGTACCCCAACTAGCTAGACCAAATTCGATGCCAGCATTTTTGGTACATTGGAAGTCATAAATTGAATCACCAACATACATAGTCTCTTGAGGTGATAAGTTTAAGATTTCCATAGCTTTTAAGATAGGATCGGGATTTGGCTTGTGTAATTTAGTCTTGGAAGCGGTAATGAAGATGTCGAAGTATTTATCAATATCAAAATTATCTTTAACGACTTGCATTTCAGCATCAGTTCTTGAAGTAACGATGCCAAGTTTGATGTTTCGTTGACGTAATTGTTCTAAGGCTTGTTCGATACTGTCAAAAACTGTGGCATAGTGGAACATAGCATGGTCATTTTCATTCCAGTCGGCTAATAACTTCTGGCTCTCGGTTTCTGAATGCACGTATTTTTCGACCGCTTTAGTACCAGGTATTCCCAAGACATAGAAGAGTTCTTCAGCTGTAGGCGTAATGCCATAAGTGTCAGATAGCGTCTTTTGAAAAGATTTGATAATCGTTTTTTCAGTATCAATCAAAGTTCCGTCAACATCGAATAGAATTGTACTTTTCATAATAGAATCCTCCTAAATGTAAATCATCTGTGTTTTAGATTTAATTAGTTTGTTCTCAAGCTTTTGGGGCAATTCACCATTCGTAATAATATAATCAATTTGGTTTAGTTTGAGAGCTTTGAAATTGTGTTGAACATTCACTTTGCTATGATCCAGCAAAAGAACGACTTTTTTTGATCGTTTACGAATTTTCGCCTTATAATCAAGATCGTCTTCATAGGCATAATAAACCCCTTGTTCGTCGATTCCGACACAGCTGAGAAAAGCATAGTCGAATAAATAATTTTCCATATCAAGACAAGGTTTAGTTCCGATAATGCAACGCTTTTCGGGGTCTAAATTGCCGCCTAAGATTCGTGATTTGCAGGGAGCAAAGCGAATTAATTGATCAGCAATATCCAAGGAATTAGTTACGGAAAATAAATCTTTTTTAGTAATATATCTCGACAAAAAACTAACTGTTGTAGAAACATCTAAATAAATTTGATTAGCTTGATTGGCAAAGACAGCGGCTTTTTTAGCTAATTTTTGTTTGTCAGTAACGTGTTGATCATTCCGTTTTAAGTAGTTATCGAGTTTTTTAAAAGTGTTGGGTAAACTAATACCGCCATAACTTCGTTCAACTAAATCATTATCAGTTAATTTGACGATATCACGACGAGCAGTGTCCCTAGATGTATTGGTTAAATCGATGATTTCTTTGAGAGACAGGGAGTGTTTTTCTTGCAGAGTTTGCATAATTAGTTCTAATCGTTCTTTTTGCATATGTTTACCACCCTAAAAAAATAAGTTACTATAAGTGTATAACTTATAGTAACTTATCTTAACTTAAAATACAATGCTAAGCTTCTTGATCACTTGATTGCATTTTGTCGTTGTAACCAAAGAGGTAAGTGAGAATAAATGCTGCACCAAAAGCAATCAAATGAGAGACGATGTAGGCAGTGAAGTTAGAATCAATTCCACCTTTAGGATTGATGAATGAAGGGAAACCAATCAAACTTCCAGTAAATCCATAAATTACTAAGTTCATTCCACCGGCCACAGCACCACCGATGGCGTTGCCGATCATTGTCATGTAGAAGACTTTTTTGTATTTTAGAAGGATTCCATAAAGCGATGGTTCAGAGATTCCACAAAGAGCAGAAACACCCGCTGAATATCCGAGAGCTTCAAATTTCTTTTTCTTAGTCTTGATAGCTACGGCAAAGACAGCACCAGCGATCCCCATAGCAGTGATTGAAGTCAGAGCACAGATAACACTTTGCCCGTTGACAGCTAAGTCATTAATAACGATAGGAATCAATGGCCAATGTAGTCCAAAGACGACCAGAATTGGATAGAATGCTCCGTAAATTGCTCCACCGATAATACCGTTGAAAGCTAACAATCCTGAAATACCATCAGCTAGACCTTTACTCAAAACAGTAATGATTGGGGCAACTGCTAATAGTAAAACAAAAGATAGAATAATAATTTCAATAATAGGAACGAAGATACCTTGAATCATCTCAGGAATAACTTTTTTAAGGTATTTTTCAACATATTTACCTAACCAAGCTGCTACGATAATAGGGAAGACGGATCCAGAATAATTCATGATTTTAACAGCGAAGTCACCGAATAATCCAATTTCAGGAATTTTATTACTAGCAATACCAATAATGTTGGGGTGAATTAGAAAGGCACCGATAACAGCCATAGCGATAGGGTCAGAACCGAGTTTTTTGGCAGCGGTAAAACCTAAGATAACCGGCAAGAAGTAAAAAATCGTATCGGCCATTGTATTGATCAATAAGTAGATTCCGGCTTTGTCACTTAAAACTCCAGCACTGACTAAACCGGCTAAGATACCTTTGGTGATACCAGAACCAGCTAAAACACCGATAATTGGCATCATTGAAGCAGTTAAGACACCAATAAATTCGTCATAACCATGTTTTAATTTGGCGCCAAATCCTGGTTCTTCAACGTTTTCTACAACAGTTTTTTCAGGAGTTGAATCTTCAGTATTGAGCCTTGGTAATACGTCTAAAATGGCGTTAAAAACATCAGTTACTTTGTTACCAATAACAACTTGATACTGGCCTTGAGCTTTCATAACTTTAATAGTGACATCCATATCTTCTAAGGCTTTAGTATCAGCTTTTGACTCATCTTTTAAAGTGAAGCGAAGTCTAGTCATGCAGTGAATTAAAGTGTTGATATTTTCATCGCCGCCGACATGTTTGATAATTTGTTTTGCATCAGCTGTATAGTCCATAATTTTTCTCCTTTAACATAGTCTTTCTTCGGGCAAATAATCGATTGGCAACCAACTTAAAATATCTTCTAAAAATTTGTCCCAATAATACCAGTCGTGTTTACCATTAGTGAAGTTAGCATCAACTTGAATGCCAATTTGTGACAACTCGTCAATGAATTTTTGATTATCATGATAAAGAAAATCTTGTTTTCCACACCAATCAAATAATTTAGGAACCTCTTCAGTACAAGCAAGTTTTTGTTTGGCTAAATGGATCAAATCATCTTGAGAACCATCGAAATCATCTTGATTGAAAACGCCGTTCCAATAATTTTGAGGACGAAAACTCTCTAGGATCTCATTGTGACCGCTGGGATAAAAGGCTCCAGATAAAGCAGCAGCATAACTGAATTGGTTAGTGGAAAGGGCTATTTTGTAGGCTCCATATCCACCCATTGAAGCTCCCATAATGAAATTTTTTTCTCGTTTGCTGGAGATTTGTGGGAAAAATTCATGTATAACTTTCGGCAATTCTTCAGCAATGTCAGTGTAGTAGTCCAAGCCGTAATTAGTATTGGCATACCAACTTAAATCGGCGTTGGGCATAACGACAGCAACGGCGGTATTTTTTAGCAGTCGTTCGAGACGAGTTTTACGTAACCAAGAAGTGTTGTCGTCACTCATACCATGGAGTAAATAAATTACAGGTAAATCATTTAAAAGATTTTTGTCCCAAGTAGTGTCGTTGGTCGTTTGGGGTAATAAGACATCCATTTGGCAATCTTTGAGTAGGGCATTGGAAAAATAATTGATTTTTAAATGTGCCATTTTTTGCTCCTTTGCTTTTTTGCTATTTAAATGAATCTCATTGACAAGACTTATTGTATACGCTTACAATTTAACTAATCAGTTTATATTTGTTTAAATAACTACCATTTTTTGTCTAGGAGTGAAAAATATGGCTACACCAATGGAGATACTGGAATTTGATTATGTGAATCCCGTTAAATGTATTTATCATCGGCCAATTGGAAAAAAATACGTCGTCCCACATTGGCATGAGGCAATCGAAATCACCTATGTTGTTAAAGGAAATCCAGGAACTATGTTCATTGAGGATCAGACGTATCAACTGGAACAAGGGGATGTCTATGTTATTAATTCTCGTTTGATTCATGGATTCGACACTCAGATTACTAAAAATCAAAAAATAATTACTTTGCTGATCAATTATGATTGGCTACGTCATTGTTTGCCTAAGACGGTTCGCAACAAGAGCTTTGATTTAATTAAGCAACCAAAAAAAGACAGCCAAATGGCTGCCTTCAGGGAGTTAGTAGGTTTAATAAATAATATTAAGGATTATCAATGTCTTGATATTAGTGAGGATAATCATTTGCATCAATTGTCAATGTCGGTAGAACTGATCAGTATATTAGTAAAAAATTTTACCGTCGATCAAAAGCTGCAACATCAAATACCACCAATAATTGCTCAAGTGATTGAAGACTTTCACCAACAATATCAAAACGAAATTCAATTGTCAGATATGGCTAAAAATTATAATTATAGTTATGCTTATTTTTCAAAATTATTTAAACGTTATTTAGGTATCTCACCTAAAAAATATTTGACCTTATTGCGAGTTCAAAAAGCGGCAGAAATGATTGAAACTAGTGATGATAAGTTGGGCGAGGTAGCTTTACAAACTGGTTTTCCGGATGAAAAGAGCTTTTATGCTGCTTTCAAGGCTAGGTATCACCAAACTCCTTTGGAGTACCGTAAGAAATTGCAAAGTATCACCTAAATTAAAACGCCACTGGCACCTTTAGTATCAACAGATAATAAATGAGTTTTCCAATTTGGGAAACTCTTTTTTGTTTCGTCGATAATTTTTTGAGCATCGTTGAGGTTAGAAGCAATTGCCATTAAGGTCGAACCACTACCACTGATGTAAAGAACGCCACCATCCTTTTCACAGATGGACTTAACAGCTGAATAGTCGGGAATCAATTTGCTACGGAAGGGTTCGTGCATCTTATCGATAATCGCTTGACGAATCAGTTGTAAATCGCCAGTTTCTAAAGCTTTAGAGAGGGCTACGGCATGTCCAACTTGGTAACTGACTGTTTGATAGTCCATCGATTTGGGAAGAACTTGGCGAGCTTTTTTGGTACTAAGTTGGTAATCGGGAACTAAAGCTACAAAGAATAAATCTGAGGAAACTTTAAAAGCTACATTTTGGATATTTTCTAGGCTGTCAGTAAAGGAAACATTTAGATTTCCTAAGATAGCGGGAGCAACATTGTCGGGATGACCTTCCATTTCAGTTGCCAAAGTTAAGATTTCTTTTTTGTTCAGTGGAGAGTCAAACCATAAGTTGGCCCCCATCAAGCCACCAACGATGCAAACAGCTGAACTGCCCAATCCACGAGAAACAGGAACGTGATTGTCGATAGTGATTTTTACGTTGGGGACTGGTTGATTGAGAAAATGGCAACCGCGAACGAAAGCTTGATAAGTCAAATTTTGTTCATTTTGAAATTGTTCATCGCAACCATTTATGATCAATTTTTGGGAGCTTTGTTCAAAATCAATCGTCGAATAGAGTGAAACTGCCAAACCCATGCAATCGAAGCCGACACCTAGATTGGCACTTGTAGCGGGGACTTTAATTCTTATCATAAAAATTAGCCTCGACTTTCTGTTGGATGTAATCTTCCATTTTGTCTTTATCGATCACATCATCATGCAATACTGGTAAATTCCAAACTTCAGCAAGATTCTTAGGTATTGGTAAATTGGTCTTTTCGTTAATAGCTTGCATAGCATCGAAGTCATCGTCAATTTTTCGTTCGAGAATGGCTTCCGCAACTACGTGGGTGAACTTATAAGGACTAGCAGTGCTAAGCAGGATCATTGGTGTTTTGGAGTCGTTTTCTTGATAATCACGCATGACCTTGTAACCGACTGCAGTGTGGGGATCCATTAAATAGTTGTCTTGTTCATAAACTTGTTTGATAGATTGTTTGATTTCTTCATCAGTGCTATATCCACAGTAAAAGTCTTTTTGAATTTCAGCCAAAACTTCAGGTTTAACTTGATATTTACCAGAATTTTCCAATTGTTCCATTAATTGTTTAATGTATTGTGTATCTTCACCACTCTTGTAATAAAGCAGTCTTTCAAAATTACTAGAAATTTGAATATCCATACTTGGAGCAAAAGTCTTTAGGAACGGACGATTGCGGTCATAAATACCAGTTTGGAAAAATTTTGTTAAGACATTATTTTCATTGCTAGCAACGATAAATTTTTTGACGGGGAGTCCCATTTGTTTAGCGTAATAGCCAGCTAAGACGTCACCGAAGTTACCAGTTGGAACAGTGAAATTAACTTGATCTCCTAATTTGATTTGACCTTTTTTTATTAGTTGTATATATGAAGCAAAATAATAAACGACTTGCGGGATCAGACGACCAATATTGATAGAATTGGCACTTGAGAGACTGATGTTCTTGCCTAATTTCTGTTTGAAAGCTTGGTCATTAAAAATTTTTTTGACATTACTTTGAGCATCGTCGAAATTTCCTTTAATAGCTGTGATTTCTGTGTTATTGCCATTAGTAGTTTGCATTTGTAATTGTTGAATCTTGCTGACGCCGTCATATGGATAGAAGACTGTGATACCCATTTTTTCGAGGTTTTTAAAACCTTCAAGGGCGGCCTTACCAGTATCGCCACTTGTAGCCGTTAAAATCATGACTCTTTGTTCTGGTGTTAAAACTTGCTTCATTAATTGTGGCAACATTTGTAGACCAATATCCTTGAAAGCACTCGTTGGCCCGTGAAATAGTTCCAAAACATTAAAATCATCGACTTGTTTAATAGGAGTTATAAGGGAGGTGTCAAAGCTATGATTATAGGTATTCTTAATGCATTCTTCAATTTGTATTTCTGAAAAGTCAGGTAATAATTTCATCAAAATATTTTTGGCGATTTCTTGATAATTTTTATGTACCAATTGACTTAATTCTACTTTTAATTTGGATAGTTCTGGATAGACGAAGAGCCCACCATCATCAGAGAATCCCTTTCTAATTGCTGCTTTGGCAGGTAGTTGCACCTGATTGTCTCGTGTACTTGTATAATTTTTATTCATAATCATAACTCCTTGCTTTTCGATTATCTATATAGTAGACTGTTCATAAATTAAAAACAAGTGTTTATTACTTATAGACACAAATAAAAGAAAACAGGAGGTTAAACCTATGAAAATTGCAATCTTAGGATTTGGTACAGTAGGAAAAGGCGTATATGAAATAGTTAAGAAGGCCAATATGCAAACCCAAAACCTCTCTGTAAGTCACATTTTGATTAGGAAAAACAAAAATAAGACAATGTCAGAAATGACAGATGAAATGTCTGACATATTAAATGATAAGGACGTTGATGTTGTTGTCGAAGTAATGGGAGGAATCGAGCCCGCTCATGAATACATTTTAGCGGCCTTGAATCATGGAAAGAACGTAATTACAGCCAATAAAGCCGTCGTAGCTATTTATTTGAAAGAATTTACCGAAGCAGCCGAAAGAAATCATGTGAAATTTTACTTTGAAGCTTCCGTTGGTGGTGGTATTCCTTGGATTCAAGGATTGGAGAAGGCTTTACGAATCGACAATGTTAATTCAATTTCTGGTATCTTCAATGGTACAAGCAACTTTATTCTTGATCAGATGAGTAAAAAAGGCCAATCATTTATTGAAGTACTTAAAGAAGCTCAAAAATTAGGCTATGCTGAGGCTGATCCAAGTGCTGATATTGATGGTTACGATATTGCCAACAAATTGTGTATCAGTGCCGATATCGCCTACGATATTGATATTAAAAATCATCAAAAACTACCTATTTTTGGAATTAGAAATATTACTTGCGAAGATGTGAAGTATTTCCAAAAACGTGGTTTAGCGGTTAAATTGATTGGCCGTTCACATCAAAAAGATAACAAATTCGATTATGTGGTTGAGCCAGCACTCTTTTTGGATCAAACACTAGAAGCTAATACTCCTGATAATTACAATTTGATTTCTTTAAATGGGGAGACAATTGGTAAGCTCGACTTTTTCGGCCAAGGAGCTGGAATGTTGCCAACTGCTAATGCAATCGTGCAAGATATTTTGGATGTTAAAGAAAGAAAAAGTCATTTGAAACGCGATTTTGATAAAAGAATGGAATATTGTCCCGATTTAACTAAAGGTGATTATCTCTTGCGTACAAAAGTTGATGTCAGTGATTTATTTAAAGACTATCAAGTTTCAAAAGAAAGTTCATATCTGGCTGTTCATCAGATCCCCGTTGGAATGATGCACAAATTAATGAAATTGATTTTGCAAAAAGATAAGAGAGCCTTTATGGTCAGCCTTCCAGATCAGGAGGTTGCCTAATGAAAGTTGCAAAATTTGGTGGAAGTTCAGTTGCTGATGCTAATCAGTTCAAAAAAGTTAAACAAATTATTGAGTCAGATTCTGATAGACAAATAGTTGTCGTCAGTGCCGCAGGTAAAAGTGCTAGTGAAAAAATTAAAGTTACTGATCTTTTAATAGAAATGGAACAAGCTATTAAAGATGGTACTGATTTTTCAAAATTATTCTTAAAGATTAGTTCGCGTATTTTAAAAATTAGAGATGACTTGGGTCTAAAACTTGATATTGAAGCAGATTTAAGTGAGATTGCTAAGCATTTAAATGGTTGTTCACATGATTATTTGATTTCTCGTGGCGAATTTTTGACAGGTAAGATGATGGCTGAATTCTTAGGTTATTATTTCGTCGATGCTAAAGATATTTTGATTTTTGATGGTGATAATTTAGATTACGAACTATCTCGTAAAAAACTATTAACAATTTTACAAAAACATCAAAATATTTTAGTTCCTGGGTTTTATGGCAGCAATGAAGATGGTTCGATTCATCTAATGCCTAGGGGTGGCAGTGATATTACTGGGGCTATTTTGGCTAATTTAGTCGATGCTCAATTGTATGAAAACTGGACTGATGTGTCAGGAATTTTGATGGCAGATCCTCGAATCGTTGATCATTCAAAGAAAATCGACGTTTTAACTTATGAAGAATTACAAGAGTTGTCATACATGGGTGTCGGTGTTTTTCAAGAAGAAGCTGTGCGTCCAGTACGTCAAAAAAATATTCCGACAGAGATTCTCAATACTAATTGTCCTAGTGCAGGTGGAACTTTAGTCGTCGCAAAAGAAAAGCATTTGAATAATAATATCGTGACAGGGATTGCCGGAAAAAAAGATTATATAGTTATTACTATAAAAAAATATCGTTTGAGCAAACACCTAGAAGTATTACAAAAAGTATTAGCTGTTTTTCAACGACAACATATTTCAATTGATTCAACTCCTTCAGGAAATGATGGTTTCAGCTTTTTGTGTCAACGTGGTGATATCGGTAATAAATTAAAATTGATTATTCAAGAACTGAAATCTGATTGTGGTGTTGATACTGTTAACGTGCGTGAAAATATTGCTTTAGTAGCAGCCGTATCATTGAAGTTAAGTAGTCGTCCGGCTATTGCGGGAAGGATTCTTAATTATTTAGATGAAAGTTTAATTAAAGTGAAATTTGTCTTTCAAGATGGCAGCGATATTAAAGTAGTTTTTGGTGTTAACAATGAAGATTACGAGAAAACAATTGAAAAAATTTATCATGAATCAATTAATTCCATTGCTCAAAAAATTTCCGCATAGAAAAAGCTCTTAAGGTCTGATTGGCCTTAAGAGCTTTTTTTAATGATTTTGAGTTGAATAAGTGATTGAATTAGCTAGAAATTCTTTATCGTCAGGATCTGCTCCAACTCGTTTGTCACTATCTAATTTTTTGATTTGTTCCATTTCTTCGGGTGTTAAATCAAAATGATAATCGAAAAGATCGATATTTTCTTTGATGCGATTTTCATGAGTTGACTTAGGAATAATTATTTCACCACGTTGGATGTGCCAGCGTAAGACTACTTGTGCGGGTGTCTTGTGATGATTTTCAGCAATCTTTTTAATTACTGGGTTATCAATGACCTTGTTTAAGCCGCCACCTAATGGACTCCATGATTCATGGGCAATATGTTTTTCTTGTAAATATTCGTGAAGATCAGTTTCTTGAAAATAAGGATGCGTTTCAATTTGGTCAACCATAGGAGCAATTGTAGCTTTTTCCATTAATTGTTCGATGTGATGAGCTTTGAAGTTGGAAACTCCGATGGCTCTAACTTTACCTTGTTTGTAAAGATCTTCCATTGCACGCCAATTTTCTTCAAAACCTTCAGCTGGCCAATGAATCAAATAAAGATCTAGATAATCTAAGCCCAATTTTTGTAAAGAACTGTTGAATTGAGCAATTGTTGCATCGTATCCTCTGACATCATTCCAGATTTTAGTAGTAATGAATAAATATTTTCTGTCGATATCACTATCCTTGATAGCTTGGCCTACAGCTGCTTCATTATCATAAAAACTAGCGGTATCGATGTGACGGTAGCCACTTTCAATAGCCCATTTGACGCTATTTAAAACTTCAGCGTCTGACATTCTAAACACACCTAAACCCACTTGGGGAATCATTACACCATTGCTTAATTCAATATAAGGAATATTTGTTGCCATAAATTTACCTCCTATTTTTTTCAATTTAATTATAGCCCATTTATTTGTATAAAAAATGTATAAAGAATGTAAATGTTATATTTGATTATTTTACAGAAAATATATTTTTATTTTACATTCGTTTGTTACTCTTATGTTGCTCGAAAAAAACAAACAGAAAGTTGGGATTTATCTATGAAAAAAGGGCGATTATTAACCGCTATTTTAGGGGTGTTTTTATTACTCACAGGGGTATTAGCCGGATGTTCATCTAACAGCTCAGCATCACAAAAAACTGGTAGTAAGGATAGTAAGGAAATTACGGTTGTGTTCTATCCAAATGAATCAGCAAAGAACTTTACTGCATCACGTAAGGCTTTGCAAGATGAATTGCATAAAGCTACGGGTAAGAAGATAAACTTACAGACAACAACTGATTACAACGTAGCAATTTCAGCGATTGCTTCAGGGAAAGCACAATTTGGTTTCATGGGTGCTGATGGGTATATTCAAGCTCATGCTCAAAACAAAAAAGTTGTTCCTTTCCTAGTTCAATCAGGTACAGACGGTACAAAGAAGAGTGCAAGTTATCGTTCATATTTAATGGTACCAAAGGAAAAAGCTGATCAATATAAGAAAGATGGCAAATATAGTATTGATAATATCAAAGGCAAGAAGATTTCATTTGTTTCAGCTAGTTCAACATCAGGCTTTGCCGTACCAACAGACGAAATTGCTAAGCATTTCAAATTAAAGAACAAAGATGAATTATCAGAAGGTGGCAAGTTCTTCAGTAAAGTATTATATGGAACAACTCATCCAGGTTCAGCTATCAACTTATTAAAGGGTGACGCTGACGTCGCTGCATTTGATGATGGTGATTTATTACCATTTTTGAAGGTTACAGATGGTAGTTATGATAAGGTTGGTTCAACATTTACAGTTCGTGACGATGCCAAGGCTCCATTTGCTGAATTCAAGGGTAAGCAATTAGTTAATTTATCAGTTCTACCAGTTCAAAATGGGCCTTTCGTAGTTAATTCAGGCGCATTGAGCAAGAAAGATATTGATGCAATTACAAAATGCTTTACATCAAAAGAATTCTTAAATAATAAAGCACTATTCTCTGATGGAAAGAGTAATACACCAACAATCTGGCAAAAGAAGAGTGATAAACAAGTTCTTCTAAAAGTTGATGATGACTGGTACAAACCTACACATGAACTAGTTGGTAAATAAGAGAGGGATTTTATGTTAGAGGTTAAGAATTTACAAAAGAGTTACGAGAAAGACAAGCCAGCTTTGACAGATATTTCCTTTAATATCAAACCAGGGACTTTTGTTGCAATTATTGGCCCATCTGGTGCTGGTAAAACTACAATTTTAAGAAGCTTAAATCAATTGATCAAAGATGATGATGGACAAATCATATTAGATGGCAAAGATATTCGTACTGCAAATAAAGAACAGTTGCGAAAATTTCGTCGTCAAATTGGAATGGTTTTCCAAAATTACAATTTGGTTGAAAGATTAACTGTTATTGAAAATGTTTTACATGGTCGTTTAGGTTATAAGTCAACTTTGGCGGGTGTTTTTGGTAAATATACTCAAGAGGAAAAAGAAGAAGCAATGTCTCTACTAAAGAAAGTTGGTTTAGAGAATTTTGCTTTAAAGAGATGTTCCGAATTGAGTGGTGGTCAAAAACAACGTGTTGGGATTGCCAGATCATTGATTCAACATCCAAAGGTTATTCTCTGTGATGAACCGATTGCTTCTCTGGATCCGGCCTCTGCACAAAATGTCATGGAATTACTTAAGAGATTGACTGATGAGTACAACTTAATTTGTATAGCCAATTTGCACCAGATAAATATGGCAAAAAAATATGCTGATCAAATTATTGGCATTAGAAAAGGACATCTAGTCTTTGATGAAGATGCTGATTTATTATCAGAAGATATTTTGAGGACTCTTTATGATCAAGATATTACAAAGGAGCTTGAATAATGCAATCTCCTACAAATTTTTTAAAACACAAAGGATGGCATCAAACAGCGATTATCGCAATTATTGGCGGTATTTATGTATTCGCTAGTTGGATTTTAAGCTTTGATAATTTAGCCGGTTTTACAGCAATTCCTAGAGCTTTTGCTTGGTTGGGAGTTAACTTCAAACCAACGTCTAGTTCAATGGAATTTTTACCTAAGATTTGGCAAAAATTAATCCAAACTGTTTTATTAGCTATTTCATCAACCGTAGTAGCATCTGCTATTTCTATCTTCATAGCTTTATTGGGTTCCAAAGTTACAGGAATTAATGGAACGGTTCAGACAATTGTGAGAGGGATTGCTTCTTTCTTTAGAAATATTCCATTAGTAGCTTGGTCGATGATTCTTTTGTTTTCATTTAAACAAAGTGATTTTACTGGTTTTCTAGCATTGTTATTGTTATCAATCGGTTATTTGATCCGTGCCTTCATGGAAATTATTGAAGACGAGGCTAGTGAAACAATGTTGGCTTTAAAAGCTACTGGTGCAAGCTACTTTCAAGTTATCTTTCAAGCAGTTTTGCCACAAATTTTACCAAGTATTTTAAGTTGGATTCTTTACACGATTGAAAACAATGTTCGTGATGCGACTTTAGTTGGTATTTTGACGGGTACAGGAATTGGTTTTATCTTTGATGTTTACTTTAAGAGTTTCCGCTACGATGCTGCAGGAATGACAGTTTTGGCAATTATTATTGTTGTTATTGCTTTAGAAACTATTTCCAACCAAATTAGGAGGGTGATTTTATGATTAATGCAGACGAACAAATTATTCAACAACCTAATCCACCGAAATCTCCTGAGATCAAGTTGCACGAGAATAGTTTATCAAGAACAATGATTGTGGTTGTTTTTGCTAGTTTAGTAGTCATTACTGGCTATACATTGATGCATTTAGATGCAGCGGGCATTCAATTGAACACTGCCTTTAAAGAATTAGCTACAAATCTTCAACAAATGTTTTTACAGCCTAGTGCTGGAACTGATGGCTTTATGCCTCTACTGCAAGCTTTGGCTGGTAGTGTTTTACTTTCGATTTTAACAACGATTATTGGTGCTGTTTTTGGATTCTTCTTTGCAGTTTTGGCATCTAAGAATTTAACTAACGCATACTTAGGAGCTGGGATACGAGTAGTTATGGCGGTTGTGCGAGCAATTCCAACTATTATCTGGGCTTTGATCTTTTCTATTATTTGTGGATTGGGTACTACAGCTGCAGTCTTGGGCCTGAGTTTTCACAGTGTGGCTTATTTAACTAAGGCGTACTCAGAGAGTATCGAGGGAATTGACAAATCGACAATTGAATCATTAAAAGTAACCGGAGCAAAATTTTGGGTCGTTGTCTTCCAAGCAATCTGGCCTACAATTATTGCCTCATTCGTTTCATGGACGTTCATTCGTCTAGAAATCAATTTTGCTAATGCGATTGCTGTTGGTGCCGCTGCTGGTGCTGGTGGAATTGGTTATCAGCTGTTTGTCGCTAGTGGGATGAGTTTTGACTTCCATGAAACAGGATTGATCGTTTATCTAGTTATTTTTGTAACGTTTGTACTTGAGTTTATAGCGGTTAAAATTCGTCAAATGTATTTGAACCGTTAATTAGGGAGAAAATTTTATGATTGAAGCAGTTATATTTGATTGGGCGGGAACAACCGTTGACTATGGTAGTTTGGCACCTGTTATTGCCTTTAAAAAAGCCTTTAAAAATGCAGGGATTTCATTAACCGATGATGAAATTCGTCGTGATATGGGGATGGCTAAATGGGACCATATCGGAAAGATATTGGAACTAGAAGATGTCAAACAACAATGGGAAAAAACATATTCTAAATTACCAACGGATAATGATCGTAAGAAAATTTACAAAGATTTTCAACAATCATTATTACGTTATTTGAGAGAAGACACGGAACTAAAAGAAGGTGTTTTGAAAACTTTCAATTATTTGAAAGAATATGGTATCAAAGTTGCTACAACAACAGGATATACTGCCGAGATGATGAAAATAGTTCAAGAAAAAGCTGCTGATAGTGGCTATACTCCTGAATTAGTAGTGACTTCAGAGAATGTTGACGGAGCTGGCAGACCATCTCCAGCAATGATTCAATTTATCATGCAAAAATTTAATATCAGTGATCCTAAAAAAATTATCAAGGTCGGGGATACTTTGGTAGATATTAAAGAAGGTCAAAATGCTGGTGTCAAAACAGTTGGGATAGTTGAAGGAAGCAGTTTGATGGGATTAACACAGATTGAATTTGATGAATTGAATAACGAAGAACAAATTGCTAAACGTAACGAAGTTAAACGCAAATTTGAATCAGTGAATGCTGATTTTGTAATTGATAGCATTTTGGATTTAGTCCAAATTGTGGAATATTTAAATGAATCGATGGATAAAAAATGGTAGAAAAAAAATATTTACTCTTAACTCCAGGACCTTTAACAACAAGCGAAGAAGTAAAGCAAGCAATGGATTTTGATTACTGTACTTGGGACGATGATTATAAGAAAATCACTCAATCATTTCGCCATTCGCTTTTAGAAGTTGCTCAAGTAAATGATAAGGATTATACAGCGGTTCCTATTCAAGGTAGTGGAACCTACGGTGTTGAATCAGTGATTGGTTCTACGATCTCAGATGATGATACTTTGCTAATTGCTATGAATGGTGCCTATGGAAAACGTATTGGGGAAATGGCCGATATATATGGTATTAATCATGTCGATTTAGTTGTTGATGAAAGACAGCCAATAACTTTAGAAGCAGTTACAAAATGTTTGGATGCTAACCCTGATGTGACACATTTTGCAATGATCCACTGTGAAACTACAACAGGAATTTTGAATCCAATTGAAGATATTATTCCTTATGTTAGTGGTAGAGGCATTACAACGATTGTAGACGCCATGAGTAGTTTTGGTGGTATTCCAATTGATGTTAAAGCTAATAAGATTGATTATTTAATTAGTAGTTCCAATAAATGTATTCAAGGCGTCCCAGGATTTTCATTCGTGATTGCCAGAAAAGAAGCTTTGGAAAAAGCTAAAGGAATGGCAAGAACTTTATCTTTGGACCTTTATGGGCAATATATCGAAATGGAACGTAACAACGGTAAATGGAGATTTACTTCACCGACTCATGTTGTTCATGCTTTCTATGAAGCTCTTAAAGAACTAAAAGAAGAAGGTGGCGTACAAGCTCGTCATCAACGTTATGAAAATAATCAAAAGCATCTTGCTAAAGGAATGGAAGAACTTGGATTTAAAGTTTTGATCGATGAAAAATTCCAATCACCAATCATTACGTCTTTCATTTATCCAACTGAAGATTTTGATTTTCATGAATTCTATCAACAATTAAAATCAGACGGATTTGTGATTTATCCAGGTAAAATATCACAAGTTCCTACATTTAGAATTGGTAACATCGGTGAAGTTTATGATGAGGATATTACAAAATTACTTCTAGCAATTAAAGAAATCACTGAATAAAAAAGGACTTGGCGAAAGCCAAGCCTTTTTTTATTCGATTGAAGTGTTTACTTTAAAAATATTTTCAGAATATCTTAGATATAGCATTTTGTTACATTCCCACCAAGCAGCCGAAAGAAGAATGCTACCAATCACATCGGTAGGAAAATGTCCGTGAAGATAGACTCTTGAAATAGCAACTAGAATTAGCCAAACAATCAAAATAGTTTTATAGATCCAATTAAAAGTTTGATTTTTTAAATGCGGTAGAATAAATAAAAATATTGCCATGACTACTAGACTAGTGCCAAAAACATGACCACTGGGAAAACTATAGCCAGTAGCAGGGATGATTTTTCCGGTAGGACGGTTTCGTTTAACGGTGATTTTGACTAGAAATGAAATAATGTTGCCAGATATTAGGACGAATCCAAGCCACAAAGCACTTTTCTTACGCTTGATGATCCATAAGAAAATCATAATAGCTATTAGGTAAAATACATCCATAATAGGTTTACCCAAAAAAGTTATCAATTCAAAGATTTTGTTGTTATTGGCGTTTGTGATATTAACTAATAAGTTTTGAATTGAAGAATCGAAACTAATGGTAAATGAATTGTTGAATATAATCATTAACTCCAATAGGAAAAATGCAATGATATAACCGAGAGCAAACCATTTTCGTGAAGGATTTTTTGTGAATATCAAAATGAGCGCTCCTTTTTCTTTGAATCTTGATTGTAATATGTTTTTCATTATAATAAAAGTTTTTTGTTATAAAATTTGAAATAATTTCCCCAAATTATGATTACATGATATAATCAGTTTTACTAAAAAGGAGGCTTAAAATGCTCACATTAATGGCGG
Organism: Companilactobacillus futsaii JCM 17355; assembly: GCF_001435505.1. GTDB lineage: Bacteria > Bacillota > Bacilli > Lactobacillales > Lactobacillaceae > Companilactobacillus > Companilactobacillus futsaii. Next base: position 94,129 of record NZ_AZDO01000108.1, read on the forward strand.
CCAGCTCAAGTAGCTCGGCACCTTTATTAATTGCTATTGGAGTGGCAATCTTAGTTATTATTTGGTTGTTTATCAAAACTGGAATTGCCTTACTTCATCATCCAATAATTGGGATTATCTTGATTCTTTTAGGGGTATTAGGATTGTGGAACTACTTAATTATTGGTATCGGGGTAATTGTAGGTGGGATAGTTTTCTTAGTCATATCACAATTCTTTAATAATTAATTTGGAGCAGGACAATTTGTCTTGCTTTTTTTAATCGGCAGATTGTAAAATATAACCGAACACTAGTGGACACAAAAACCCATAAAGGTCTT
>NZ_AZDO01000109.1 GCF_001435505.1 Companilactobacillus futsaii JCM 17355
AATACCTATGATGTTTATCAAGGTATTCAGAAGGCAATACATGAACATGACATAGCACTACTCGAAGAAACTATTTACGGGTATAAAAAGAACAACACCGCTATGGATACATCTATTTCAACGTTACGGAAGAATTTAAATTACGTGAGAAATAGTTGTACGATGTCTTACTCCAATGGTCCCCTTGAAGGGACTATCGGAAAGATAAAAAAGCTCAAACATATCAGTTATGGTTTTAAAAGTCTTGAACATTTTCTTAAGAGAATAAGACTCATTTGTGCATAAGAAAAAGCATCCTGCGAGAGGATGCTTTTCATA
>NZ_AZDO01000110.1 GCF_001435505.1 Companilactobacillus futsaii JCM 17355
GATAAAATGGTTATTTCAATTCCTGATTATCGATTAGAAGAGGCGGCAATGCAGATTGATAAGTTCCAGAACCATATTGAAGATGTTAAAGCTGGACGTGCTGAGCCAGTAAGATGTGGTAAATGTGATTATTGTAAGTCAACCGCAAAACTAGGAAAGATTGTCAGCATGGATGACTTAATAGAATAGGGGGTGCAAATTTGGATTACTTCAAGCAAAGACGAGCTTACAGAAAGCTGAAACGGGACCAAATAGACATCTCAACTGGTCAAAATAATCTGTATCGCGAGTTATTGGACTACGCGAACGATGAGTACCAGCTGGATACGCTATTTATCTTAAAGAATTCTGCGTTGCTTGATCTTACTGGATTATCCGAAGCCGGAATGAAGAAGGCTAGGAATGAATTAGTTCAACTTGGATTAATCAAATACGTCCCTGGTAAGAGAAACCAACAAAAACCGAAATACCAAATAATCAAGCTTTACAGTACCAGTTGGGACACTACAAACAGTAAAAGTAGCTCAACTGGTACCCCAAACAGTAGCTCAACTAGTAACCCTACTAGTAGCTCAACTGGTAGCTCCAAAGTACTTACTAGTACTAGTACTTATAACCTAACTAATAACTCTAATAATAATCATGATGACAATCCGTTTATCTCAATGATCAACATGTACCAAAGTGAATTGGGAATAATGTCACCAACTGCAAAGCAGCAAGTATTTGATGTCGTTGACGATTTTAAGAAAGGTGGTTCTACTGACAAGCAAGCATCTGAGATTATTCAACATGCTATCAGTATCGCCGTTAGCTATAACAAAAGATATTGGAACTACGTCAATACGATCCTTGAAGATTGGCTCAACCATAGTTTATTTGATTTGGAGAAGATCAAGGCTTATCAAAACTCACACAAGTCTAAAAGCAATTACAAGAATTTTAAGCACAAACCAACTGAGCAGGCTACTAATTGGGATGAAGTTAAAGCCGAAGAAACTTCAGAAAACTCACAAGAATTACAAAACAGATTGGCAAAAATGAGAGGTAGAAAGAATGTTGCAAATTAACCAAGAAAGGGCGTCATATAGGCGTTCACAGACACCTATTTCAGATGATAGACAGACAGTTATAGACGAAATATCCAGAGAAAGCGTGTATCTGGAAAGAGTAATTGACAATTTACAACATCAATTTGAGCATATGGATTATTTGAGAAAGAATGATTCTGATTTATTTTCAAGTCCATTTCTCATGCTGAAGCTTGAGGGTTTACTTCTTAATGCTTACAGCCTACGTAAGTGCTATGATGCTGAGCTTAGAAAGTTGGTGGCTGAAAGTGATTAGATTTGATTTGAGAGGTTTATTAATACCAAGAAATTTAACACTAAGAGATTTATCTGAAATGTCAGGAATCAATTATTGGACCATAACTCACATGTCACAGAGAACGTACAAGTCGATAAAAATCACTGATGTTGAGAAAATCTGTAGGGCTTTAGATATCACGCCGAATGAATTATTCGGATATGAGAGCAAAAGGTAATTATCATGAAATTAATTATTATATTAGTAATACTATACGTTGTCATTTCTGGCTTTTTTAGAAGAAATGAATAGTAGCACAAGAGAGGATTAGCAAGTGAATAATCAATTGAAACTAATAATCGACGGTGATCCAGTACCCGCCTCACGTCCTCGATTTAGTTCGCAAGGTGGAAAAAAGTGGGGATATACAGACAAAAAATATCGGATTTACAAAAATGGAATCAAAGTATTGTACTGGGACAAGTACCATAACAAGCAACTTTTTAAAAAGGGTGCTCCTCTTGTTGCCCACATACGATTTTACAGAAGGATTCAAAAAGGATTATCCAAAGCAGAGCATAAGAGGCGTGCTTCACACGAAGTTAAACCCACTGTTAAGCCTGACTTGGACAATTACGAAAAGGCTGTATTTGATGGATTAGAAAAGGCTTGGTTTGATGACGGGCAAATTTGGAAACACGATACTGAAAAGAATTATGACGAGCACCCACGTACTGAAATTTTGATTGAGGAGTGGATAAAATGAACGATTTAGTAATTATGAAAGATCGGCAAGCAGTGACTAGCAGCTTACAAGTTGCAGAGAATTTCGAAAAGAGTCACAAGCATGTTTTAGAAGCAATTGATAACAAAATTCAATCAGCCGAAAATTCGGCCGATTACAAAAAGATGTTTTGCGAAGGAACTTATCAAGATACTCGTGGAAGAAATCAAAAAATGTACTACATGAACAGAGATGGTTTTACTTTCATCGCTATGGGATTCACAGGCTCTAAAGCAGATACATTCAAACTCAAATATATTGAAGCCTTCAACCAGATGGAAAATGAAGTTAAGAATGGTGGTTTCAAAGTTCCATCAACAATGGCAGAAGCTTTACGTCTAGCTGCGGATCAGCAAGAACAAATTGAAGCTATGAAACCCAAAGTTAATTATTTTGATCAAATCATGGCTAGCAAATCATTAATGATTACTACGACAATCGCAAAGGATTATGGAATGAGTGCCAAAGCATTTAACGACCTACTTAAAAAGCTTAAGATTCAATACAAATTGGGTGGCATCTGGTATTTATATTCTGAATATCAAGATAACGGTTGGGTTAGCTCATCAACACGAATGATTGATGGCAAGCCACGTACCTTAACCAAATGGACACAAAAAGGTCGTGTAGGACTATACAACCTATTAAAAGCCCACGATATTGTTCCTATGATTGAGAAGCTAGATGTCACTACCGTGACTATTGGAGGTAAATAATGATTAATCGAACAGTCCTAGTAGGACGCCTAACACGTGATCCAGAGTTGAGATATACAACTAATGGTGCAGCAGTAGCAAGCTTCACACTAGCAGTAAACAGGCAATTCACTAATTCTCAAGGTGCACGTGAGACCGATTTTATCAATTGTGTCATTTGGCGAAAAGCTGCTGAGAATTTTTCTAATTTCACTCACAAAGGTTCACTTGTAGGACTTGATGGACGAATTCAAACACGTAACTACGAGAATCAGCAAGGACAGCGTGTATATGTCACTGAAGTAGTTGTTGAGAACTTCTCACTTTTGGAAAGTAGAAAAGATGCAGAAAATCAGCAGCAAAATTCCAGTAATACCAACGACTACAGCCATCAACCGCCGAAAAAAAGTAGAAACGATGCAGTAAACACAAAAAGTGATGTAGCAAATTCAAAGAGCGGTGATCCATTTTATAACAACAGCAAACCAATAGATATTTCAGATGACGATTTACCATTTTAAATAAGGCGGTG
>NZ_AZDO01000018.1 GCF_001435505.1 Companilactobacillus futsaii JCM 17355
GTGACTATTCGTAAATCATCAACTAATAAATATTACGCCATTCTTACGGTTGATGAAGATATTACTCAATTACCAAAGACTAACACGTCTGTCGGTCTTGATATGGGTGTTTGTGACCTAGTTATCTGTTCAAACGAAAGTAAGTATAAGACTATCCGTTTTGATAAGAAATTAGCTAAAAAGAAACATTATTGGGAAAAACGATTAGCTAGAAGACGAACACAGGCCTTGAAGGATATTCAATATAAAAAGAAATTCGGATTGATTGATCCAAAACCTTTAGAACAATACTCAAATTATATGAAAGCTAAACTCATGGTAGCTAAATATAGTGAGAAGATTGCCAATCAAAGAAAAGACTATCTCCACAAGATAACTCGTGAATTAGTTGAAGATAACGATTTGATTGTTATTGAAGATTTGAAAACCAAAAATCTTCTTAGTAATCATAAACT
>NZ_AZDO01000111.1 GCF_001435505.1 Companilactobacillus futsaii JCM 17355
AAAGAGGTTTATAAAAGAGGTATATAAGAGGCACCACTGTACGAGATCAAAACCTAGAAGCAAAAAATACAAAGGAGTGAGCCGAAAACCATGCTCACATTAAACTTCAGTCGCTATGCTCCTTGCGCCTCACTCTGCTCGTTGCCTAAAAGGTGTGGCAAGCCACATTAATTCGGGCGCTGACGCCCCGAACCCCGTCCAAGCTGAGCCAGCTTGACCGCTTTTTCACTCGCCGTTAGGCAGGAAAGCAAAGTTTTATAGAAACTTTGGCTTTC
>NZ_AZDO01000112.1 GCF_001435505.1 Companilactobacillus futsaii JCM 17355
AGCCACACGATAAATCCTATTAAATCAGTATTTTCATTAATATTCATATTTTATGGGTTTAACTTAACCGGCGGAAGCAGCGGAGAAAAGCTCTTTGGGTGTTTGATGGCCAGTTTGCCGGCGCGGTAAATTGTTTAGCTTTGACTCAACTGCTTGGATATCATGAGGACCCAAAATATCCATGGATAGACCCTTGGGTACATTGCGGCGGATCATTCGATTATGCGCTTCGTTAGTCCCACGCTCAGAGGAACGATATGGATGGGCATAATAAAGGTCAGCGACACCGGTAAGTACAGCGCCAACTTCCGAGAACTCAGCGCCATTATCGGCAGTAACTGACTTCATGATTGATCCGTATTCTTGACAGATCTTGGCCAGCTCATAGTTGACTGAATCGGCATCACGACCATCGATCAAACGTAGAATTTGGCAGCGGGATTGACGTTCGATCAGCGTTAAGATCACACTCTCTTGACCGTTGCGCTTGCCCACCACGGTGTCCAATTCGAAATGGCCGAACTCTTGGCGCTGGTCGATACTTTTAGGCCGTTCATCAATACTCCGTCCGGCCAGACGCTTGTGCTTGATCGAGTGATGATGTTTGGCACGGTGGCGCGTTTTTTCGAATAGATCAAGATTGCGGACTTCAAGTAACTGGGCATCAATATAGTGGTATAGCGTCTTGGTCGAGACCATCTCCTCAGGTTGATATAAGCCTTCAAGTTTGGCCCGTCCTACTGCTGCATCAGGCGACCAACCATCTTGACGCAAATGAGTCGTAAAATAGTCGATAAAATCAGCGACACCGACGAGTTTCAAAGGTCGATTAGAACAACTTTTATTCGTAGATACCTGGCAGCTAATTAACTAGCACAACGGGTAATTTTAGTCTCTTTTCTTTATAATTTTAGCTGGACTGCCAGCTACAACAGAATTATTTGGTATTGACTTAGTAACCACCGAGTTAGCACCAATAACACAGCCACTACCTACAGTAACACCATCTAAAAAAACAGTTCCAGAACCTACCCAACAATTATTTCCAATTGAAATACCCTTTTCTGTTGTTCCTTGTTCTCGAATCAACTTAGAGGTATCCATAAAATTATGATTCTGGGCATGTAATCTAATATTCTGTCCAAAGATCACATCATTTCCAATAGTAATACCTCCAGCAGAACCAAAAAGAACATAGTCACCACACGAAAATCTATCACCAATTTTCAAAAAACTATCATGAGAAAAATCAGTCAATATAGTGTTATACTCGCCAAACGTAATATATTCTCCCAATTTTATGCTGTTAATATAACCTTGTATTTTTGTATAGCTTCCAATTCTTAAATGTCCATTTGAATCTATTAATCTAGCCCTTATTCTTACTTTTCTACCAACTTGAAGCCTACCTCGACAAGTAACTTTAGATATTTTATAAAAGTAGCCTCTAATTAAGAATTCTAATTTTCTTTCAAAAAAAATATTTTTTAAAATTTGTTTCATAACACTAGCCCTTATTATCAATTAATTTGATGTATAAATCATATATTTTATTAACATTCTTTTTTATTGAAAAGTAACTCCTGGCAACTTTATATCCTCTTTTACTATAACCAATATAATCAATCTTATTATTTAGTAAATTTGTTATAGCTAAAGATAATGATTGTGAATTTCCATACTCATAAAGTAAGCCATTATTGTCAACATCTAAGAGTTCCGAATTTGCTCCAGTATTACTTGCAACCACAGGTAACCCACTTAACATATATTCAATAGTTACTCTACCAAAAGCCTCTGCTTTTGAAGCAACTATTCCAACATTATAGTTATGGAGTAATTTAGGAATATTATTATTATAAGCAATAAAATGAATATCATTATTTAATTTAAGTTCAGAAACTCGATTCTTTAATTTTTGGGTATATTCTGGGAATCCAGAACCAATTATATCTAAACTCGCTACTACACCCTGATTAATTAAATTAGATATTGCATTTATTGCATCTAATTGCCCCTTATGTGGCAGCAAAGATCCGACAAGTACTGCTTTAACAGAACTAATACTTGGTAATTCATATGAAAACCCCGTATCGCTTACTCCATCATATATAACACTGAGTTTTTTCTTATCCACTCCACGATTTTCCCATAATTTTTGAACAAAATTTGAAATTACAATATTGTGATTATTATCATCATTAAATTTCTTATAGAAATTTCCTGAATAATTAACCCATTGAGTCTCAATTCCGGACTCTCTTAAATGCCATACATGTGGTACACCAATTCTTTTTGCTACTTCAAATCCTATATCTATTACACTAACATTTGTATGTATAAGGTCAATCTTGTTTAATTTACAATACTTAATAAGTTTAATTATTGCAATTCCATTAAAAATTCTCATACGTAAATATTTTAAAATAGTTTTTAGTATACTCTCTGTTTTAAGATGTCCCCATTGAAAATATTTAACTGAATAATTTGGAATATTATTTTGTTTACAATACTCTGTAAGTTTGTTTTTTTGGGGGGTTATTAAAAAAGGTTCAATTCCATAATCTTCTTTTAATCCCATCATAATTTCAGACAAAGCCTTGGTGGCACCCAAAACATCATCCTCATGTGCTACGAATAATACTCTCAATATTTTTTCTCCTATAACTTTTATTACGGCAAATTCTATAATTAATCCGAACAGAAATTAAAAAGCCCAAAGCAACCACTTACAATGGTAGTAGCTAATTCCAACCAATATAGGGAGTGATTACTTTGGGTA
>NZ_AZDO01000113.1 GCF_001435505.1 Companilactobacillus futsaii JCM 17355
TCTTAACTTTTCTTTATTTTTCCAAAGTGGCTAACTTGTTCTTGCAATTTGCGGAATTAATTTGGTCAAGAATGGACGAATTGATCATGTCCGATAACGTATCGGATTCGGAAAGAAAGATATTTGTAGAAGCTAAACAAAAGATTGCTAAAGGTCAAGATAGTGAAGCTGTGGCTGGAAAGCTTAAAACACAATTGTCGCTATTGTCATTAAAAAAGCAGCTATCACCTGATGTTGTACCGTTTTTTACTGAATTATCCAGAATGTACTTAGGATATGGAAGACGTGATAACATTTCAATTATTTCTTAGTGCAAAAAGCAGAACCACTAACATAATTTGTTAGCAGTCCTGCTTTTTGATTTTTAGTGGTGTCAATAAAATCTGGTTAGGAAAGGTAATTGGGGTGTGAGGGATGAAGTATAATCAGCAACAAAAAATGTTAAAACTATTGATTGAGTTTCAGCAAAATCTTTTACTAAACAGTAACAACGAAACAAACCAACAAATAGTAGAATTATTAAACAATGGGATACTCAAATTATCGAAGGAAAAATGTCAGGGCTTAGCGTTTGATAACTTGGTTCATGATTTAGTCCAACAGATTAGTTTAAAGATTGCTAATGGAAATGTTTCTTTTAATACAGAAACGAGAAAAGCTTGGTCCACAATTGTTAATATGAAAAAGGGACCATCTGATAATTCTTTAGCTTATACGCTTTTGAATCTATTCCATAGGTAAATCAAAAGGGCAGAGCCACTAACACAATTGTTAGCAGTTCTGCCCTTTTGATTCTGTCTATAATGAATACCTGGTAATCGAACTAGGTATTATAATTGTTCCAATCTTTTTAAAACATTTTTGTTTTCTTTGATTAGTTCATTAACAATTTTTAAAAGTTCTTTATCCGAACTAGTCATGCCATTTTTATCAGTCATAAGTGAACCTCTCTATTAATACATTGTACACATGGACAATAATATCTCAATTGTTTTGTATCCAAGTAAAGAAAGAACGTAGGATCTAGTCCGGAATATTAACTTAATTCCATACCTTCACGACGTTGCTCGCGTTTTCGTAACCATGGCATAACAAAGCCTAGTCCGAATAAGACGATAACAGTAATGAAGTTTAGTAGAAGTTGATGATTGAAAGCACCAGTACCGAACTTAGCTTCTTGAGGGATGAATCCTAAAGTAGCACAGATGAAGGTAAAGGCTAGACACCAACCACCGACGATCAAAGCGCCAGTTTTATTTTTGATGAAAGTATAATCTGAATGGAACTTGTCTTGGTGCATTCTCATAGCAACGAAGGCGAAGAAGACCCAACAAGTCTTATATGGTGAAATAATTCCGTTGATATTTAACAACCAATTATAAATCGTATTGATGTTTGGCAAAGTACCTGTTAGCAATAATAGGAATAAACTCAAACCAGTTGTCATCGTGTAACTGTGAACAGGACGACCATTCTTGTTTTTCTTAGTCAACCACTTAGGCATGAACTTGTCAGCAACATCACCGGCAAAGACACGACTGGAGGCATCAAGCAAGACAGCTAATTGAGCCATCATAAAGATTGCTTGAACGACCGCAAAGATATACATCAATAATTTACCGACACCCAAACTATTACCTAATAAGTGGAAGGCGTAGTAAGGACCGTTCATCTTGAAATCATGTGGAATATGGTTGGCGTTGAAGAACATTGCCAAGGCTAAAGTACCAAAGATTGTTAAGAATCCAGTCATGATAGCAAGTAGCCACATAGCTTTGGGAAATTCGTGTTTAGGATCACGCATTTGAACGACGTATGGTGCAGCGAGTTCAGCCCCAGACATGGCAAAAATCAGTAATCCGGTTGTCGAGAAGTATTTCAGACTAAAGTTAGGTTTGAAAGCTCCCCAGTTGAAAGGTTGTGTAGCGATATGGTGACCGTGTAAAACAGCATAGCCAGCTAATAGAACGAACAAAGCTGACATGATGAACATGGCACCTCCACCAATTAGTGAAAGAATTTCTAGTGAGTTTTTGATGACATTTTCTAATAAGATAAAGATCAAAATGATAGCAAAAGTTAGGATTCCAAACCAGAAAGTTGACATTCTTTTATCTAAAGTATTGTTACCTAAGAACATCCAACTGAATGAAACGATAACCGAGTTAGAAACATCGACGATGTAGGGCACACTTTGAACCCAATACATCCAAGAAGTCCAATAACCTAGAGTGTCATTACTGGAATGACGAACCCATGAAGCTAAGCCTCCGGCTTGATTGTCGAACGTTAAACTCATTTGACTAGAAATCAAAGCGTAAGGAATAACGTAGGCGAAGAGTAGGAAAATCCATGAGATGACCACAGATAGTCCTTGGTTTTGAAATGGATAAAAAATATTTTCAAAACTGATGATAGTAACGAAGTCGATCAAGGCAATGACCGGCCAACTTAAATAATGCTTTTTATTTGGTTCTAAAGATTCCAATTTTATTTTCCCCCGAATTCGTGTAAAAGTCTTGTGTTAGTAGACGTAAACGATTTGGGGGCTTTAATGTAAGTAAAGAACTGTTGAATTTCACTTGTTAAAAACCCCAATGTGTAGATATAATCAATGCCGTATATATTGCAAAATGAAAAAAACATACCCAGAAAATTATAAGTATTTATATATCATTTGCAATACTTTTTTTGAAAAAATATTAAAATAATAGGAGGAAATTATGAAATTTCTGAAAATTGCCATCGGAAATGATGTGATAATCAGCGATTCGACAGATTTTGAGATAGTTCCATTTACAGAAAACGACAGTGCTTCAGAATTGGCAGCAATCGTCTTGAATGAACACGATCAAAAGAATTTATCAATCGCTAAAAATCTACAAGAAACATCAGGTCTAGGCATTCCTATTATTGCAACTGATGGAAAGACTGACGTTACATCTAAGGCACTTCAACTAGCAAATGACTATCAGACTAAGATGGTACCGGGATTTTTGAGTGACTTGATCAACTTTGCAAAAGACAAACCAATCAGTTTTACAACTCCGGGACACCATAATGGTCAATACTATGAAAAACATCCAGCTGGTGTAGTCTTCAACCGTTTCTTCGGTAAGAATTTAATGTTTGCCGATACATCCGATACTGTCGCTGAATTAGGCGATACGATGACTCACGAAGGAACGCCACTGACAGCTGAACAAAAAGCTGCTCAAACGTATAACGCTGACAAAGTTTATTTTTGTACCAATGGGACAACCAGTTCTAATTCGATTTGTGCCAGCGCTTTGTTATCTGAAGATGATTTAGTTTTATTTGACCGCAACAATCACAAATCGCTTTACAACAGTGCTTTGGTGATGAGTGGGGCCAAACCAGTTTACGTGCCAACTGATCGTAATCCTTTGGGCTTGATTGGAGAAATGAATCCTGATGCCTTAGACGAAGATAAATTACGTAAAGAAATCAGTAAAGTTGATCCTAAAAGAGCTCAAGCCAACCGTCCTTTTAGATTAGCAATCTTGCAATTAGAAACTTACGATGGTGTTTTCTACGATGCACAATGGATCATTGATAAAATCGGCCATCTCTGCGACTATATTTTATTCGACTGTGCGTGGGGTGGCTTTGAACAATTCGTGCCTATCATGAAACACCTTTCACCATTGTCATTGGAATATGGACCAGATGATCCAGGAATCTTAGTAACTCAATCGTTACACAAACAACAGGCAGGACTTGCACAAACTTCACAGATTTTGAAAAAGGATGCTCATCTAAAAGGTCAAGCTCGTTATGTCGACCATAAACATTTCAACAACGCTTATTTGAAATTCGTTACTTCTAGTTATTCCTATCCAATCTACGCTTCTTTGACAGTCAATGCCTATTTAACAGCTGGCCAAGGTAATAAAAATTGGTGGGATGAAACTTTACGTTTGGGGATAGAATGGCGCAAGCAATTGTTACAAAAGTCTAAATTGTTCAAACCTTTTGTCCCTGATAACTTTTTGAAAATCAGCACCGATGATTTAGCTACTCACAGTGAGTACTGGAATTTGAAGAGTAGTGACAATTGGCATGGTTTCAAAGAAATCGCTGACGGACAAGCAATGATCGACCCACTGAAGATTACCGTTATAACGCCAGGTATCGACATCAAAAATGCTCAATATCAAGATTCAGGGATTCCTGGTCCAGTAGTAGCGGAATTTTTGATGGAGAAACGAATTATCCGTGCCAAAGATGATTTAAATTCATTATTATTCCTACTAACTCCTGGCGATTCAAAGGAAGAATTAGATATACTATTAGAGGCCTTTTTGGAATTTGAACGTTTGTATTTGGCCGACGCTCCATTAACAAAAGTTTTGCCAAAATTAGCAAAACAATATTCAAAACGTTATCAAGGTTATACTTTGAAGCAGTTGTGCCAAGAGATGCATGACTACTATCGTCAAAACAAGACTTTTACTCTTCAAAAAGAATTGTTTGCCAAAAAGGACATGCAAGATTACGAAATGACGCCGGCTCAAGCAGATAGATTGTTCATGAAGAATCAAAGTGAGTTAGTTGATTTGCAGGATATCAAAGGTCGAATTGCGGCTGAAGGGGCATTGCCATATCCTCCTGGGGTCTTCATTGTGGCACCGGGTGAGAAGTGGCAAGATGTCGATTTGAAGTATTTTGAAGATCTCGTTGGAGCTATCGAACGTTTTCCTGGTTTTGTGCCAGAAATTCAAGGTGTATATTGGAATAAGAATGCGGACGGAAAAATTTCTGTGCAAGCGGAGGTTTTAAAAAATAATTATTGAGGGAGTTTATTATGTCATTATCATGGACAGATGATTTACCAGAAGATTTAAAGAACAAAGTTGCTAAAGTAGAAAAGTTGATTCAACCACGTCTAGAAGAGATTGACCAACAAGTTTTGTACAATCAACAACGAGTTTTGAACCTATTTAGAAAGCATCGTGTTGGGGAAGAAGATTTAGTGCCATCAACTGGGTATGGCTACGATGATATCGGCCGTGACAAAATCGAAGCAATTTACGCTGACTATTTCAAAGTCGACGATGCCTTAGTTCGTCCTCAATTTGCTTCAGGAACACATGCTATTTCAACAGCTCTATTTAGTATGTTGCGTCCTGGCAATACGCTTTATTATTTAACAGGAACTCCTTACGATACGATTCAAGAAGTTATCGGTTTAGCTGGAAACAAGCGCGGTAATATGAAGGAATACGGGATTGATTTCAAAGCTACTGAATTGCTAGATGATGGTTCAGTTGACTATGACCAAGCCAAAAAAGACTTACAAGATGAATCTATCAAAGTGGTTGCCATCCAACGTTCTCGTGGTTACGCTGTTCGAGATAGTTTTACAGTTGAAAAAATCGCTAAGATGATCAAATTCGTTAAATCAATTCGTCCTGACGTCAATGTCTTCATCGATAATTGTTATGGTGAATTTTCAGAAAAAGAAGAACCAACTTTTTACGGTGCTGATATCATGGCTGGTTCACTTTACAAGAATGCCGGGGCTGGTTTGGTTAAGAGTGGTGCATACATCGTTGGTCGTGAAGACTTGGTTGACGGTGCCGGTTCACGTTTGACAGTTCCTGGCGCTGGTAAAGGTGAAGGGGCTACTTGGGGTTATTTGCGTGACTTCTATCAAGGATTCTTCATGGCCGCTCATACGACTGGTGAAGCTTTGAAAGGTATGATCTTCACTTCAGCTTTGTGCGAAGAAATGGGTATGAACGTTTCACCTAAGTGGGATGCTCCAAGAACTGATATCGTTCAAACAGTTTCCTTCGGTGATCCAGATCCAATGGTTAAGTTCTGTGCTGCCATTCAACACTACTCACCAATGAACTCTTTCGTTGATCCAATTCCTAGTCACCAAGATGGCTACGAGGATGATGTCGTTATGGCTTCAGGTAGTTTCGTTGAAGGTTCAACTATCGAGTTATCATCTGATGGTCCAATCAGACCACCATATTCACTATATATTCAAGGTGGTTTGTCATATGCACACGTTCAAATCGCAATTACACAAGCAGTTAGAGAAACATTTTATAAATAGATAAAATAAAGCCCCGATAGAATTCAGTAATTGAGTTCCATCGGGGTTTTGTTATTTCTTAATGATTTTTTCGATAGCTTTAACTTCGTCATTAGTGAAATCTAGCTTGTTGATGGTATCTAAATTGTCGTCTAAGTGTTTTACACTAGTAGTTCCGATAATTACACTCGATACGACAGGATCTCCTAGAAGCCAGGCTAGTGACATTTGACTCAAGGTTTGATTACGGTTTTGAGCGATGTCGTTTAATTCATTTAGTTTAGCAACTAAGGCATCTTTACCCTTGGCTAATAGTACTTTATTAGTTGGATGAATCTTGAAATCATCAGTCAAACCGTTTAAGTAGCGGTCGGATAATAGTCCTTCACATAGTGGTCCGTAGGCAATTGCACCAACGCCACCATCTTTTAGAACATCTCTTAAACCACTGGCATCAACGTGGTCATTCAACAGATTCATGCTCATTTGGTTCAAGACAACTGGTGTGCCGAGTTCTTTGAATAGTTTGAGTGCTTCTTTCATTTGGGGAACTTCAAAATTTGAAACGCCAACGTACAAGGCTTTACCTGATTTGACGATATCATCAAGAGCACGAACAGTTTCGTAGATTGGTGTTTGGTCGTCATAACGGTGAGCGTAAAGTACATCGACGTAATCCAAATTGAGACGTTCTAGAGAAGAGTCGATCCCTTGAAGGAGGGCTTTTCTAGAAGTGCCGGTGCCAAATGGACCATCGTGGATTTCATAGCCGATTTTAGTAGAAATAACTAATTCGTCACGATATGGTTTTAGGTCAGTGTTTAAAACTTGTCCGAGTAATCTTTCTGAACTACCGAAGTCACCGTCACCATAGTGGTTAGCCACATCAAAGTGGAAAACGCCACGGTCAAAAGCGTGTAGTAAAACTTTCTTGCGGTCAGCTAGTGGATCAGCACTGCCGTAATGGCGCCACAATCCTAGAGAAATTGGTGGTAAAACTAAACCAGAGTTTCCAGCATGACGCACTGGTCCTTGATAACGATTATCTGAAGCTGTATACATCTAATCATCCTTTCAACTACTAAAGTTACTTAAATGATAAATCACTGCAAACGGTTACGCAATTAACTAGCCAGTAATTAGGTCACGTCTTCGATAACCAAGATAACCGACAATGATTAAGATGACGGCAATGAGTAGCTGCCACCAAAAAGTTGTCACATCGAAATTGTGAACGGGAACCTTATCGATAAAGCCAAAAGGTGTGATTTTTTCAGTCCAATCGGGTAATTTCAAGAGTTTGCCGAAGTATTTTACAAAGAATCCAACGATTAAATAGCCATAATTTAAACTGACAAATTTGGGCATCCAACCTAGTAGACAAGTTGAAATACCAAGCATAATTAGGGTTGGTGGCAAGTAGCCGATAAAACAATTCCAGAAGAGATCAAACTTCAAAGGTTGATCCATAACGGCGTTACCACCAAGGTATAATCCTAAAATACCAGCGAATAAGACTGCAATGCTAGTAATTAGTGATACTAGGGTTATGGAAGAAAATAGTCTGAGACGGCTAGTAGGTTTTGAGTGAATGATTTCTAAGTACCCCTTGTTTTCGCCGGTTTTTAAGTAGTTGATCAGAGAGATTCCAGGAATCAAAGCTAAAACGGCAAAGACGATAATCAATACACCAATAAATTGTTTGATTAGTAACAAATTTGCAGTATTGATGGCTTTGGTATCTAATAATTGACTAAACATCGGATTGGTTTTGAGAATATCCCCGATAGTGTTAAAAATTGAACCATAAGTCATGCCTAAAATCATGATTCCAAAGAACCAAACTACGATGCTGATTCGATTAAGACGCCACAACAAGGAAATTGGTCCACGTAAGAAGATGCTGGCGTTTTTACGTCCCGGTCTAGTAGCAATCAAACCAGAACCGATGTCACGATGTCCGTTGAGATAGAAGGCTAGGAGTATCAAGATCATTGAAACCAAAAGCATGAAAACGACTGGAAGCCAGTTATTGTTTTGATAAGTTGAAAATTTTTCGACCCAACCTAAAGGAACGAACCAAGTGTATTTGGGATGCGAAACGTCGGTGATCATTCTAGCAATATACATTGCAGCAAAAATTAAATAAGCGAGTATCGTTGCGGAACGTGAGTTGTCACTTAATTGGGCTATTACAGCGGCCACAGTAGCAAACATAAATCCGACCGCCCCTAAGCCGATGCCCAATAAGAAATTACCGTTAGTGTCAGTTCCAGATAGGCCAGCAAATTGTAAGCCGATAGCGTAAATTAAGCCAATGCCAAAATTTAAAACGAAACTTTCAATCAAAACAGCTGCCAAATGCGACATTCGACCGACAGCATGGGCTTGAATCAATTCTAAAACGCCTGATTCTTCTTCACCACGTGTATTTCTAATCACAAAGTAGTAATTCATAATCACGGCAACGATGGCCATGAAAACTGTCATTTCTGCCGCAAAGACGTCAGCGCTAGTATAAGGACCTTGAGGCATTTTCCCAAAGAGTGAAACCATTGCTGGAGTTTTGAGAGTTTTAACGATTTGATCAATACCGGCTTTAGAACCGTAAAGACTAGTGAATTTGCCGGCAACGCCAACGAACAAAGCAATCAAGACTAAAGCCCAAAGTGATAATTTGAACCAGTCGCGTTTGAAATTAAATTTGGTTAAGAAAATAGTTTTCTGAAATCTTTTAGTTTGCATGTTGATCTACCTCGTTGGAATCATAATAACGAAGGAATAAATCTTCTAGTGTTGGTGGCGTAGCTTGGATAGAGAGGATTTGTTTCTTAGATAAGTAATCCATCACGGCGTCCAAATGTTCTGAATCGACAGCTAGAGTTTGACTGCCATTGTCTTCTATAACGACGTTATGAACACCAATCAAGGTTGGCAATTCAGGAGTAGGTTCGGCAGTCTGAACTTTGATGACAGTTCTAGTCAGATGTCTCATTTGTTCCAAAGTACCAGTCTCGACGATTTCACCGTTACGGATAATGCCGATTCGATCACACATTTTTTCGACTTCTGATAAGATATGACTCGACAATAAAACTGCTTTGCCAGCTTGCTTGAGCTTGAGCACTTCTTGTTGGAAAACCTCTTCATTCAAAGGATCTAATCCAGAAGTGGGTTCGTCGAAAATATACAACTGAGCTTCTGTTGATAAGGCTGCAATCAAAGCAACTTTTTGACGATTACCCTTGGAATAAGTACGAGCCTTCTTAGTAGGGTCGAGTTGGAATTTTTTAATTAATTCGTCAGTTTTTTGAGTGTGGCGATTGTGACTGAGCTTTAAAAACAAGTCGATGATTTCACCACCGGTCAGATTAGGCCACAAATAAACATCACCGGGTACGTAGGCTAGATGTTGATGAATTTTAACGGCATCCTTAAAAACATCACGCCCAAAAATTGTTGCTTTACCTCCAGATGCCCTTAAAATTCCGAGAAGAGTTCGAATCGTAGTTGATTTCCCAGCACCGTTAGGCCCAATAAATCCAAAGACTTCCCCGGGATAAATATCAAAAGTGATATTTTTTAAAGCTTGGAATTTACCGAATCTCTTTTGAAGATGATCGATGTGTAAAGTTGGATTTGCTTGAATAAACATAATAATTTACCTCTAAAAATGAAATATAATTCTTGAATAGTTCACTATTTACCGAGTATATTAAAGCTGGGTATTATGCTTGTCAATCGCGAAATAATAGGATTTTGAACTATTTTGTGAGTCGATTTTAGAAAGATTGATAGATTAAGCTAAAAACTGAAATATTTAATAAAAAATTTTTCGAGGAATTTATTATGACTAATAATTTAAAACGTAAAAAAGATAAAAAGCAGACAATTTTAGAAGCGGCAACTAGAGTGTTTTTGGAAAAAGGCTATAAAAAAACCTCCATAGCAAACATTGCTAAAGAGGCGCAGTCTTCTCAAGTGACTTTGTATAAGTATTTTCCTAGTAAAGTAGCTTTGGGACGAGCAGTGATTATTAAATTAATTATTGACGGTTATTCAGAATATGACAAATTGTTGGATGATGGTTCACTGTCATTTGTCGAAAAAATGAAAACGATGATGAATAGTGGCTCGAGTTTGGCCGGTGACATCAATGATGATTTTGCGATATTTTTACAAAGAGAATTCAGTAACCAAAATGGTGATAACAGTGTTGTAAAAGCTTATAACCAATATAAACGCAATTTCTGGTTTAAATTGTTGGACCAAGGACGCCAAGAAGGAATTTTGAGTGATGAGGTAACTAATGAAGGCGCAATGATTTTCTTGGATTTATTTATTAATTACTCAATGAATGCTAGTGAAAATGATCTTGTAGCTTTAAAAAATCACGAGAAGGAAATCATCCACTTATTTTTTTATGGAATTATAGGTCGTTAAACCCGGTAATAATAGTTGGTAATCGCGAAAATAATCACTTTTGAGTTTACCGAATTCGTCAATCAAAGCATGTAATTCTTCGGCTTTTCTGGAATCCATTTTAAAATCTTTTTGAACGGCATTTTTAAGTTGCATATAAGTGGGCCGCTTTGTAAAAGTATGCAGTTGAGTGAAGAGTTTCATGGCATAGTTGTCAGCCACAAAGACGGGACGATGGAAGTAGTAGAGCAGTAACACGTCAGCTGTTTCGTTGCCAATGCCTTTGAGAGCTAGTAATTTTTTGCGAAGAAGTTTAGTCGGCAACTTTTCCCATTCATCGAAATCATTCACGTAAGCAGTTAAGAGTGAACGTAAATAGATAGCTTTGTTGTGGAAAAAGCCACTAGGTTGGATCAGTTGTTCTAAGTCAGCGGCGGATAATTGCAAAATTTTATCGGCTTCAAAGTCGGTTGCTTTTTTGAGATTATCTAATGATTTAGCAACGTTTTTTGAGTTAGTATTTTGGATCAGAATCATTCCCGAAAGCATTTCTTCAGTTTTTTCAGCTGGCCACCAGTTTTGTGGTCCGAGTTTTTTGTTCAATAAATTTAGTAGTTCGTAAATATCAATTTGTGTGTACAAAGTTATTTCCCCCAAGCGTTAATTATCTAATATATCGATATAAAAAGGTTGTATTTTTACTTGGATACGTTTTCATGAGCTTTTGCGATTATTTCAGAAAAATAATTGTGATACGATAATATACGCTGATTAATTATGGGGGTGTAATTATTATGGGTATTATTTTTGTTATAGGTTCTATTACGTCTCTAATCCTTGAGAAATACGTTTTAGCAAATAATTCACACGTTTGGTTGGGAGCTATCGAACCAGTAATTTCAATTATTTTCATAATTAGTTTAATGTTGACTGATTATATGAAATTTGATGTTTTAAACGTCATCTTAGCGGTCGTATACGTTTCACTGAGCTTTATTTTTTGGGGACAAGGAAACGATTTATATCACCAAAGAGTTGTTAATCGTATATATGAATAAGCTTTATGCTATCAAAAAAGGACTTCACTAGAGTGTGAGATACATTCTGGCGAAGTCCTTTTTGTTAATAATCAGATAAGAGCGAACCAATCATTGCTGCAAAGATGAAGAAGTAGAGCAGAATTACTAATACGACAAAAGCGAATTGGAATATTCCAGCACGGTTCCAAGTTGCTTGAACCGCTTTAAAAGTTTCCACATCTTTGTAGTTACCTTTTTGCCAAGCCCAAGTGTTGCCTTTGAATCCCACAACGAATATCCAAAAAATATTAAAAATTGGAATCAAGCAGAGTGGTGGTAAGTAGGTCTTATTACCGATCCCCCAGATGAAATTAAACATGAAGGCTCCCCAGTTCCAACCTTTGATCTCATTAGGTACAGTTCTTCCGGTTTCATTCATAATTTTTCCCCTTTAATAATAAATTGTGCAGTAAGTATAACGTAAAGGGAAATTTCTAACTACAAAAAATCAACGTTTTAGCAATAAAATTAATCCAAAGATAATTAACACCATATAAACGTATTTAGTAAAATGTTGGCTGTCGATTTTGGAATTGATCCAATTCCCTAGTGGTATCACGATTAGCAATAAAGGGATGATCATTGCAAGTAACTTGATAACTTCAATATTCCACATACCAGAAGCTAATTGGCTCAAGACGACTAAACTACCGACGCAGACGAAATGACCTTGTAAGATGCCCCGTAATTTGTCAGCGTCCCATTTTTTGGCTGTACCGTAGACGACGATGGGGACGCCATGGCTGTTAAATGATGCACCCAAAATTCCCGAAACGATTCCAGCTAGATAATCGCATTTATCGCCAATTTTTAAATTAGAAGTCTTTTGACGCTTTAAGGCATAGAGATTGTATACACCGTAAATTACGATAAAACTCCCTAATACTTTCATGATGATTTGTGGAGAACCGAGCTTGATAATCAAAATCCCAACAGGAATCCCCAAAATTGAACCGATAACTAGTCGTTTGAGAGTTGCTAAATCGATGTGTTGGCGATATTTCAAAGCTACCGGAACTGCTACGATTAAACCTAAGGCTCCAATCAAAGCAGTTGAAGTTTGTAAGTCAAAGGCTATCAAAGCTAGTAACGGCATGGTAACTAAAGCTTCACCGAATCCAAAAACAGTCCGCATCAAAGCTCCAAATAAGGCGATTAAAACTACGATAAAGTAAGTCATTAAATTTATCCTTTCTCAAAAATAAGAGGGCCAAGTTAGACTTGGTCCTCTTTTGTGATATTCTCTACAGAATTGGTGATAAGAGTCGTGAAAATCTTTGTTTAAAGTGAAGCCACATACCTTGTTCCTTGATAATTTCTGGCGTCAAAAGAATTGAGTCATCCATATCTTTTTTGATGGAACGAGTAATTTGGTGTGCGACTTTGGCGTCGTAAATAAAGGCGTTAGCTTCGAAGTTCAATGAGTAACTTCTGAAGTCGTGATTCATTGAACCTACAGAACATATTTTATCATCAAAGACGGATGTTTTGGCATGTAAAAAGCCTTTTTGATAACTATAAATTTTGATTCCGTAAGTCGTTAGTAAATTAGCATAATATTGAGTTGCACGATAGATAAATGGGTGATCAGGCATACATGGAATCATGATCCTGACGTCGACCCCAGACCTTGCCGCAATCGTTAGGGCAGTGAACATAGCATCGTCAGGTACTAAGTAAGGCGATTGAATCCAGACACTCTTCTTGGCACTGATAATCATATCAATGAAACCATCTTTTAGTATTTCTTCACGGTTATCTGGTCCGTCAGAAATAATTTGGATAGGCAAGTTAGCATCGGTGTTGAATTTGTCAGATGGGAAGTACTTTTCTAAGAATTCCAATGGTTCAGCACTGCGGTCTAGAGAAGCATTCCAGTCACGGAAGAAACGCTCTTGTAACAACAACGTAGCGGCACCAAAGATTCTTGAGTGGGTGTCACGCCAGTAACCGAATTTTTCAGTCGTATTGACGTATTGGTCGCCGACGTTGAATCCACCGATCCAACCAATAGTTCCGTCGACAACAACAATTTTTCGGTGCAAGTGATAGTTCAAACGAGTTTTAGCAATCACGTTTTTAGAGGTGATAAAAGGTAAGACTTCACCACCAGCAGCTTGAAATTTCTTGAAATATTTTGGTTTAGTTCCACCAGAACCCCATGGATCATAGAGGATTCTGACTTCTAAGCCTTCTTTAGCTTTTTGGGTCAATAAGTCTAAGAACTGGTCACCAATATTACTCTTGATAAAAGCGTAGTATTCCACGTGAACAGTTTCTTTGGCTTTTTTGATATCTTCAAACATATTCTTGAACTTTTCTTGTCCATCGAAGAATAGCTCAATCTCATTGTGACGCGTTAGTGGCGCTTCTTCGGTCTCATTGAAGAATCTTATTATATGGTCGGCATAACGTGTCTCATCGTAACGAGAGGCGTTTTGAGGACGCTTTTGAGCAGCTATGGCCATTTTCTTTAGTTGGCTTAAACTGTAATGTTCTTGTCGGCTAATATTGAAGATTTTTTCTTGAGCAATCCCACGACCCAAGAAAGCATATATAAGGAATCCGACAATTGGTAATAACACGAGAACTAAAATCCAAGCCCAAGTAGTAACGATATTACGAGGCCTGTGGAAGACAGTGATCAGTGCTGAAATTGTATTGACTAGTAAGATAATGAGAATTAGCCAAATGATCCAAATATCAATCATAAAATAAATTCCCCTCTATTATTCTTAATAGAAAGTTTACTTCAAAATGCTCATAAAATCTAATTTTTAGAGTTTTAAAACAAAATAAAAAAGCCCAATAATAGGCTTTTTTTAATTGCGGTTATCACCGAAGATAATAATTAAACGTAGTAGTTGTAGAGCAGTTGAAATTGCAGCGGCGACATAAGTTAAAGCGGCTGAGAAAAGTACTTGTTTAACCATGGGAACTTCATCACTGTCGAGCATTTCACCTGAGCTCAAAATTTTAATAGCACGACCAGAAGCATTGAATTCAACTGGCAAGGTAACTACTTGGAATAAAACAACTAAGGCGAATAACCAAATACCGATCGTGATCAAAGTATGATTCATACCTAGCAAGGCACCGACGATTATCAAAGGAATTGAAGCGTTAGAACCAAGATTAACAGCGGGAACTAAGGCAGCTCTCACACGCATAGGCACGTAACTAGTTTGATCTTGAATCGCATGTCCGCATTCGTGAGCAGCAACCCCAATTGCCGCAACCGAAGTAGAATCATAAGTTGATTCAGAAAGATTTAAAGTTTTATTGCCAGGATTGTAATTATCTGTCAAATTACCACTGACTTTGTTGATTTGAATATTTTGTAACCCAGCATTGTCCAAAATGAACCTTGCAGCATCAGCACCACTGATTCCGTGATGACTGGTGAATTGATCATATTTTTTGAAATTATGATTGACGTACCATGATGCCCACAAACTGATAACTAAACCAATAATTATCAATAAATAGCTGGGACCAAAACCGTAACCATATCCGTACATATAAGTTAACTCCTCTTTAATGTATTATTTATTACATTATATCCATTATTTGTGAAGTTTTCTTGAACAATACGATCTAATTGATTGATTTCAATAGTTTGAAGAGAAATTTGGTCTTTCAAAAATACCAACAGTCTTTGAGCAATTTCTTGTTTTTCAGCATCGGTGACATCTTTAAAAGTAACCATCAAGGCAGCTTTTTTATCGTCCAGATCTAAGTCGCTTAGAGAAATCAAAGCACTGATTTTTTCAGTATGCTTTCTTTGTAATAACCAATAAATCCCGTCGTTACGCATGATAGTTTTGGCACTATCTGAAATATACTTAGTCGTTGGATCGATTTCTAAACCAAGAAATTGGCTGACTTCTTTAAGATTGAAATGTGTTGGGAAATCCCAGAAGAAACTTTTCGTAATGAAAGGTCGATAGGATTTCATTTTTATATCTGACATTTATTTCCCTCTAATCCAAATTATTCAATAATCATACTCTTCTTGGCACTCTTGTGTAGTTTGTGCATGAATGGCTTCAATTTTTCGGTCGTTAGAAGACCTAACAAGTAAAAACCAATTCCGAATGCCAACAATATAATAATATCTTTTGTGGCGTTAGGCCAATAAATTCCACCGACGGCTTCACGAATCAAATTGACCGCATAGGTAAATGGCAAGTATGGATTGATAACTCTGAAGAATCCATCGGAAAGAACGACAGGGAAGTTACCACCGGCACCAGAAATTGATAATACCAAAATGATAATCCCTAATCCCTTACCAACCGTCCCAAACATTTGGACTAGCGAGTAAAGAATTGAAATGAAGACGAAACTTACCAGCATACAGAATACAATTAACCAAATCTTTTGTTTCGTGTAAGCATGCAAGATGAAGATGTTACCTAGAGCAGCTGCGACAGCTTGTAATTGATTTAGGAATCCAAAGGTCAAGTAACGACCATTGAATCTTTGCTTGAAGCTATAACGGTATTTTTGACGGTCATTTAACTTGAAGTGAACCGTGAAGACACTGGATAGCAACAAGGCACCGACCCAAATACACAAAGCTAGGTAGAATGGTGCACTGGCAGAACCATAGTTAGGTACATCATAAAGGTTGTCTTGTTTCAACTTAACTGGGTTAGCGAAGAAATCAGATTCCTTTTCAGCATCGGACTTCATCAACTTGATAATGGCACCTAAATCGACGTCTTTTTCACCTTTCTTGAGTAAGGTAGCTGAATGGTGAACGTCTTTTTTCAACTGTGGCCAATCGTTTTGAGCAAAGTCATTGGCAGTTGATAAGGCTTTTTCCAACTCTGGTGTTTTTGAATTGACCAGATTTAAAGTAGTTGTTAATTCGTTCTCAATCTGTGGCAATTGATATTGCACGAAGAAGGTGGCTGTAGCAAGTTTCTTCTTCAAAGTTGGATAGTCATTATTATAAAAATCATTAGCTAGATTAATACCTGTTACAATATTTCCCATGTTACCGTTTAACAATTGGTTGGCATCATGAATTTCATTACCAACAGCTGGCAATTGTTTTTGGTACTTTTGAAGATAAGCCAAAGCTGTTTTCAAAACGCCTTGAGTATTGTTCAAAAGTCCAGGGATAGCGGGGATGATATTGTTGTTGACATTGCTAAGCGTCGAACCGGCATCCTTTAAGAAAGTACTGATATTGGTAATGGTATCAGAAACACTATCGGTAATATTGAGATCTTTGATTTCAGCAACGCCACTAGCAATCTTGTCGGATTGTGATTGTAATTCAGAAAGCTTGTTTTGTAGTTGAGTTGTATCGAGATCTTGATAGTTGTTGACGATATCGTTAGCTTTGTCAGCTAGAGTTTCGTTAAAAGCAGCTAAGTCGTTTAGATGTTTGATAGGTTTGTCAAAAATAGTAATTTGATCGTGGCCTAAGTCTTGAGCTAAACGGTTGAACAAGTCTTGTAAATCACTCAATGATGAAGCTATTTGACGACTGACTTGAGCTAATTGCGTTGCATCGCTAGCAACATTTTCTAGGACGGTCTTGAGTTGTTCTTTTAATTGTTCGTTAGTTGGATCGTTTTTTATTTTGTCAATTAAGGTATTGGCGTTTTCCAAGGAATTGCTGATTTGTTTAGCAATGTTG
This sequence comes from Companilactobacillus futsaii JCM 17355, assembly GCF_001435505.1. Classification (GTDB taxonomy): domain Bacteria; phylum Bacillota; class Bacilli; order Lactobacillales; family Lactobacillaceae; genus Companilactobacillus; species Companilactobacillus futsaii. Next base: position 17,228 of record NZ_AZDO01000113.1, read on the forward strand.
TAAACCATGGATAAACCAGTATCGACAGTTGATTTGATAACAGGTAACGCCTTTTGAATCTTTGGAATCAACTCATTGTTGACTTTGTTAGTAGCGTTTTGAGCATCTTCTCCGAGTTGTTGAATATCAGGGATGACGTTTTGAACTTTGTTAACAACTTGAATACCATTTTCGACTTGAGTGATACTAGTATCCATTAATTTAGAAATTTGGCCAAAGTCACTATCAATCTCATTGATCTGCGAACCGGCACTTTGAATTTCAGGGATTTTAGTTTGCAAGTCTTTAGCAGCCGTACCACCAGCATCAGCTAATGGCAAAATGTTATTGATATTAGTTAGTTTTTGCGCATCCTGATTGAGTAGTGGCAAATAACCGTACATGTCGTTGACTTGTTGTAATTTATTATTTAAATTTGGCACCATGGTATTGGCGTATTGTACTTTATCCATGATGTTTTGTAATTCAGGCAAATTATCGTCAGTTGTGACTAATAAGGAAGAAAGGCGCCGCATCATTGGTAAATTATGCTGAATATCGACCCCAGACTTATTCAGAACTTTCGTAATAGTTTTGCTAATAGTTCCCATGAATTCACTGGAAATAGTCGTTTGTAAAGTCGTCGCCCCGGTTTCTGTCAATTTCGGGGCAATCGCATTGATTTTCTGGTTGACTGAGAAGACCAAAGTTGGCTTTTTAATGTGTCCTGATAAGAAACTGATGATGTCACTTGAGAACTTTTTAGGCACATAAATACCGGCGTAATAAGAACCATCTTTAACACCTTGGTCGAGTTCTTTCTTAGAATCAACGAAAGTCCAGCCCAATTTATTGTTTTTCTTCAAGTTGTCGATTAACTGATCACCGATTTCAATCTTTTGTCCCTCAACTTTGACGGCTTGATCATCGGAATAAACAGCAACTTTTAGGCCACTGGTGTTTGAATATGGGTCCCATAACGCCCAAACGTTAAACCAACAATACAAACACGGCAAAATAATCATAGCCAACATTAGTAAAGTGGCGGGTTTTGAGTGTAAAGTCCTCTTTATATCTAGTCTGAATAGCTCCCAAGCTTTGATAGAAATCCCCTCCAAATCTCTCTAAAAACTAAACGGCGCAACGTAATTATATAACGTTATGGCAACGGATTGTAGTAAATGAAACCGTTGACCGTATTTAAAATTTCAGAATCATCGTGAAGCATTGAATGTTCTGCATTAGTACCTTTAATTAAATATTCGTTATATTCCTTTACTCGAGGTTCAAGAATATATGAGATGGATTTGGCTGAAGTGACCGAGATGTATTTATCACTATTCGAGTGGTCACCAACGTTTCCAAAAATATTTAAAACTCGTAAGTCATCTGAAATGTTGTTTTTATTCATAAATATTCTAAAATATGTAGGACTCATGAAGGCAGGGCGACCATTAGGACGAACTCGATTGACGTTGGGAAGATCACCGAGTCCAAGAATTCCGTTAAAGGGTCCTGCAATGAGTACTAATTTTTTAAGTCGTGGCATATAAGGACGCATCTTTTCCCTTAGATTGACTAAAACTAAGGCGACTGCTCCTAGAGAGTGTCCGATTGCGTCATATGTAGTAAATTCGTGTTTTAAACGTAAATCAAATAAGAGTTTCACTAACCAATATTCCATTTGGTTACTGCCAACCCACTTGTTTTGGAAAACAACTTGCACGATTGGATGTTCATCGTCAGTCCAAGTTCCCTCATATGTAACTTTGCCGCGCCAGTTAATAATAGCTTTGAGAAACTGGTCTGATTTTTTACCGTTACATTTCAAAGCTGATTCAATCATTTTTTGTGTCGTATAGTCTCCACCACGAAATCCGTGAATGTAGAGTATCGGCCATTGTCCCTTTTTCATAAATTCACCCCAACAAGATATTATTATATAATTATTATTGAGAAATTTTAACCAAATGAGGTATGACAATTGCAAAAATATTATGCAGTAAGAAAAGGAAAAAAGCCAGGCATCTATTTAACATGGCCTGAATGCAAGAAACAAGTCGATGGATTTGCCAATGCCAGATATAAAAGCTTTACGAATCGAGCAGAAGCAGAAAAATTTTTAACAGGAACAGATTCCTACAATAATAAGAAGAGTTCTCCTAAAAAAGTGACCAAAGCATCAAATATTAATGATTTTGACGTTGTGGTTTACACCGATGGTGGATCTAGAAATCACGGTAATGTTAAAGGTGGCCATGTTAGAACTGATGACAAAGCTGCTTGGGCTTATCATATCAGTAATAACGGTCAAACATATGAAGGGACTGCAGGTGAGTTAGGTGCAACTAATAACCGCATGGAGATAATGGCCCTAATTCAGAGTATTATTCGATTAAATGACCTGAAAATCAACCAACAAAATGCGATATTTGTCTTAGATTCTCAATATGTACTAAATGCTATTACTAAAAATTGGTTAAATGGTTGGAAGAGAAGAGGCTTCAAAAAGGCTAATGGCAGTGCTTTAGCAAATGTTGAATTGTGGAAGCAATTAGATAGATTATTGCCAACTGTTCCGAAAAAAACTTTTGAGTGGACTAAAGGACATGCGACTAATGTTGGAAATAATCGGGTCGATGAGTTGCTGAATGAAACTATGGATAAAATGTAGAAAAACAATTTTGATATTGGACATGCTATTATAAGTGAAACGAGAGCAAAAAATGTCCTCGTCCAAAAGTAAATCTAAGTTATTTAAAGTCGGATATTGCTAGTATCCGACTTTTTTTGTTTCTTGTTTCTTTAATTTTTCGATGAAAACTGGATACCTTTGTTTGTTAATATTAAAAATAAAGCTACTATCTAGTCCGGAATAGTAAAGAAAATTGACTCAGATGTGAAATTTCTCTTGACAATTTATTGCCTAGTGAAAGACCGAGCTTGAAGACTTTGCCCGGTTTTGGGCTTAGCAAAGGCTCCAAGTCGTGTCCACATCGTTTCAGCCAAATTTTCTTTGCTATGGAGGACGGAATGTTGCCACTAATCAAGAAAGAATCAAAAAGAATACCCCATAATTATTAGATTTGTCGTCTAACAATTATGGGGTATTTTACTTTATATTGGTTAACTAAGCTTTTCTCAAAACACGTACACGGATAAACTTACCGATTTCAGTCACAATCAGAACAATAAATCCGGCGATAATTGGAATTCCCCAACCATACCAGAAGTTGATATTAGTTGTGTGGAAGATATCTTGCATGAATGGTAGATAAATGATTCCCATTTGTAACAAGATCAAGATTCCAATGATGTAAAAGGCCATCTTGTTTTGGAAGAAGTATTTTGAAATAACTGGATAATTATTTCTAAGATTAAAGAGATAGAAAATTTTACCGAAGATAATGATGTTAAGAGCCATCGTACTACCAACAACTTCTGGCAATCCTTGGCGAGTCAACATATCAAAGGCCCAAATTCCTAGTCCAGAGATTAACGCTGAAACGTAGACGATTTCGAAGGTATCTAATTTCGTCAGCAGACCGGCTTTAACATTTCTAGGACCACGAGCCATGATTCCAGATTCTGGTGGTTCGAAAATAAAGGCGAATTGGATCGTCAAGGCAGAAACCATGTTGATCCAAAGCAATTGAGCAGGATAAAGTGGCAAGTCTTGACCAAGCAAGATACTGATTACCACAATCAAACCTTCAGCAAAACTAGTAGGTAATAGGAAACGAATCGTCTTACGAATGTTATCGAAGACGTGTCTACCTTCACGAACAGCCATTACGATATCGGCAAAGTCATCATCGGCTAGAACCATATTAGCGGATTCTTTGGCAACTTCGGTACCTTTGATACCCATAGCCACACCGATGTCAGCTTGTTTCAAGGCAGGCGCGTCGTTGACACCATCACCAGTCATTGAAACAACGTGGTCATTAGCTTGTTGAGCTCGAACGATTCTTAACTTGTTAGCTGGTGTAGTTCTAGCAAAAACATTGTAATTGTCGATTTTAGCAGTCAATTCATCATCAGACATAGCATCGATTTCAGGACCTGTGATAGCCCGGACGACTGAATCCAAGTCTAATTTGTTAGCAATTGCCATCGCTGTATCAGGATGGTCACCAGTAATCATTTTGACTTTGATACCAGCCATGCGTAACTCATGAATTGATTTTCGAGCTTCCTCACGAGGTGGATCGATGATACCAACTAAACCAACTAGATTTAAGTCTTTGATCTTATCCTTGTCGATTTCTTCTAAGTTGTCATCAACGACTTGATAAGCTAAAGCGACCACTCGCAAACCGTCAGAAGCTAAATTCTTCATTTGATCGTTCCAATAGTCTTTATCAGTCTCTGATTTAGAAAGGTTCATGATAGTAGAAGGAGAACCCTTAACCATCAAAACTCTATTTCCTTCAAAGTCTGCCAAACGAGCAGAGAATCTAAAGGCCGAGTCAAATGGTAGCGAATCGATTTCGTCAACTTCAGGATCTTCACCAGTCATCTTACGATAAAGCGTCGTTAAGGCACCATCAGTTGGTTCACCGTTTAATTCCCAGCGATTATTTTCAAAATGCAATTGAGCATCGGTTGTTTGACCAGCAATGTGAACTAGTTTTCTCATGTGTTCATCTTTTTGCCAATCGTATTTTTTGTCGTCTAATTCCAAATCGCCTTCGAAATCAACACCACCGTCAGCATCGTAACCGACACCAGTAACATCGAAGACGTGATTTGGAGTGACGACTTTTTGAACAGTCATTTCGTTTTTAGTTAAAGTACCGGTTTTATCGGTATTAACGATGTCAACAGCACCCAAAGTTTCAACAGCAGGTAAGGATTTGACAATAACGTTACGCTTAGTCATTTTACGAGTACCCATAGCCAAAACAACTGAGGTACTAGCGGGTAATCCTTCGGGCATCGAACCTACGACCATGGTAATTACAGCAATTAACAAGGTAGGCAGAGTATAAGTATCGATAAAGTAGCCGATAATGAATAGTACTACCGCCGCAATTACGATAGCGACAGATAAGCCAAAACCTAGTGAGTTCAAGTTTTGCATCAATGGGGTTGGCTTTTCCTTAACATTTTCCACAGAGTCTTGGATTTGACCGATTTCAGTATCATCAGCCGTGGCGACAACGATTCCAAGACCTGAACCTTTGGTAACAGCAGTTGAAGCGTAAACCATATTCTTTCTTTCGGCCAAAGGAAGTTTGTCATCAGGGATGGCTTCTTCGATTTTTTCAACTGGATTAGTTTCACCAGTCAAAACAGACTCTTGAACACTTAAGTTATCAGCGGAAATCAAACGCATATCGGCAGGGACAGCATCCCCAGCTTCTAGATTGACCAAGTCACCAACAACTAAGTCACGGGCATCGATTTCTAGTTTTTCGTCATCACGGAAGATAAAGTTCTTGGAGACTAGTAATTCACGGATTTTTTCTAGAGCATTACCAGCTTGTCGTTCTTGAATATATCCAATGATGGCATTAGCGATAATTACTAGGCCAATAACGATTGAATCGGAATATCTTTGCATTAAGAAAGTCATAATAGCAGCAGCAGCTAAAATATAAATGATACTGTTATTGAACTGCTTAATGAATTGAATAAATTTGGAAGTTTTCTTGGTCTCTAGTTCGTTTTTACCATCACGATCTAGGCGCCGCTTGACTTCGGCACTGGTTAACCCTTTTTCCAAATCTGTTTGGTATTTTGAAGCCAGTTGTTCACTGGTTAATTGCCAAGCTTTTGTTGAGTTTTTTATCGGGACATGATCCGAATCGGAATTTTCGGATGAAGTAGAATCAAAGACAGTTTCGTCTTTCATGTAGTCATTCCTCCTAGTTATTTAGATATTGATCTATCTCTCAATTTAATAAGATGATATTAACTTGATTATAAATGGTAAAGGTTCAAAAAAACAACACTTTCACTAATTATTGTGAAAGTGTTGCATTGTTTTTAGTTTAATTGAACAAACCACTGAAGAAGGAAACGATGCTATCCCAGATTCTTTGTAGGAAATTACGGTTTTCTTCAGTATTAAGGTTGTTGAAAATATTTTTGGCTTTGCTCATGATATCGCTACTTAATTTAGAAGCTTGCTCTTTAAAGTTTGAATTTTTCAAAGCACCAGAATTTCTAATTTGAACCATCAAGTTGATGATTTGTTGTTTTTGATTGTCATTAATGATGTTTTGAAGGTTATTCTTTTGCAAGTTGTTATTTACGATTGTAGTAATTTGGTTGACCGTGATGTTGTCGCCTTTTTGAGCCATATCGGACTTGATTCCAGCCACGGCATTGTTCAATTGCTTATCGGAATATCCGTTGGTTCCTTTATTAGCATCAGTAATACCACTTAAAACGTTCATTTCTTTTTGAGCAGCATTAACTTGGTTTTGATTTAAGTTATCACCACTATTGGCATAAGCGGCGTAAATACCGGCTAGAGCACCAGAACCATCGATTGGAGTAGCTGAAGTTACGTAGATATTAGCATCACTGATACCAGCAGTAACTGCGGCATTACGATATTGGTCAGCAGTAATAGTAGTAATATTGTTCTTACCACTATAGTCGACAATTTTGACGTTGATACCAGAACCAGATGAAGTCTTTTGGATCAAGGCCGAAGACCAAACTCCTGAACTACTAGTAAAAGTACTCCCACTAGGATTTAAGTATTTAACTAAAGTATCGCCATTGACAGTGATCGTCTTATAATTACTGTCGCTGATCTGTGAAGATAAAGCGTTGATAGTACCTTGACGTTGGTCATCCGTTAAAGAAGTCCCCAAAGTCATTACTGGTTGATCACTCAAACTATCAGCCTTAACACTTTGAGCAGTGAAGATTCCCAAAATAATTACAGATACTAAACTCAATAAAATAATATTTAACTTTTTCACAGTAAAAGTCCTCCTTAATCCCAATTAAACCAGATATATGTGAAAAATTCGAGAAGATGACTAATTTTTTTAAAAGTCACAAGTTTAAAATAGTTTTTTTTAATTTTTTGTGCTATTCTGTAGTTTCTAGGAATACGCTTAAATAAATATATATAAGGATTAGGTGAAACACAATGAAAATTGTCGTTCTTTCAGGCGGAAGAAGTACAGAAAGAAATGTTTCTTTATCTTCCGGAGTTAAAATCACCAACGCACTACGTGGCAAGGGTTATGAGGTCGCATACGTTGATTCATTTTTAGGTAAGGATATCGAAGAAGATAAAATCGATGATCTTTTCACAACTGAACCAGAAAGTGAAAGCAAATTGATCATTGATGACGAAGTCTTAACTGATAAAAAGATCAATGCACTTCGTACCGATGGAACTCGCGGTCTATTAGGTAGAAACGTTTTGAAGATTTGTCAACACGCCGATATTGTCTACATGGGACTTCACGGTGAAGATGGTGAAAATGGTAAGATGCAAGCTGTTTTCGATGTCTTTGATATTAGATATACAGGAAGTGGTACTTTAGCTTCTGGTCTAGCAATGGATAAGAAATATTCTAAAGAAATTTTTGTTCAAGACAACATCCCTACAGCCAAGTATGTAACTACTAAGACAGCTAAGATCTTGTCAGAAGATATTCCATTCAACTATCCGATGGTTGTTAAACCTTCAAATGGTGGTTCAAGTGTTGGTACACATATCGTTAAAAATGCGACTGAATTAAGAGAATCAGTTGCTGATGCTTTGAGATTCGATACTGAAGTTTTGATTGAAGAATATATCAAGGGTCGCGAATTCTCAGTTGCCATCGTTGATGGTTTAGTTCTACCAGCTGTTGAAATTACCGTTGATACAGGTTGGTATGATTTCCAACATAAGTTCCAAGAAAACAATGTGACACATTTCATCACACCACCAAATAACTTGGATGATGAAACACACACTAAGATGCAAGCTTTGACTAAGAAGACTTTTGAAGCTCTAGGGATGAGCAACTACGGTCGTGTCGATTTCTTATTGCGTGATGGACAATTGTACGTCATGGAAGCTAACACTTTGCCAGGTATGACACCATTGTCATTGATGCCAAGAGAAGCAGAGGCAGCCGGCATTTCATACGCTGATCTTTGTGAAAGAATCATTAAGAGCAAAATGAAGTATTACGATAATAAAAAATAATTTCTAAAAAGCCATTTTCTTCTAAGAAAGTGGCTTTTTTTCTAATCAAAACAGACTTAAGGAACAGTTATAATAAAAGCGTAACCATTGAATTTGTGGTTTTGTTTGAATTTTGGTTAAAATTCCGTTATAAGTGAAGCTTGTGGACGCTGGAACGTACTGAGTATCCACAAAGCTATCACTATCGACTAGATAACGCCTCTTATTTGTTATTCCAGTGATTAAAAAATAGAACCGCTATCTAGTCCGGAATAGCAAAGAAAATTGGATCAGTAGTGAAATTATTCTTAGCAACTTGTTGCTTAGAATAAGGCCGAGCTTGAAG
>NZ_AZDO01000019.1 GCF_001435505.1 Companilactobacillus futsaii JCM 17355
TCAGCGACTTAATTATTTTATCAAGCTGACAAGTTAATGTCAAGAACTTTTTAAAACAATTTTTCTAACAAATCATCAAGCAAATGATGAAATGTTAGGTGATGTCTAACAGACAACTTAATTATCTTATCGAAGATGTAAGAGCAAGTCAAGCACTTTTTTAAAATAATTTTTGACGTCTTGGATAAGCCGTAAAGCTTGAATCCGTTGACACCGTTGCTCTGTCGCAACAACAAGATATATATTACCAATTAGAATAAAGGTGCGCAACCCCTTTTTACAAAAAAGTTGAATTTTTTTGCTTTTTTTCTGAAATTAGCTTCTTTGCACTGTCAATCCAAGCTTTTTTGTGGGTCGCAATCGTCTTATAGCCTATATGATCACGGTAATTAGTCCAAAAGTGTTTATGTAATATTGGTCGTCCTATTTTTTGTGGATGTAAAGCTCGCATCGATAAACTTATCTTTTGATTATATTCATCAATACCCATTACAATAACATCGACTTTGTCACCCACTTTGTATTGATTATTCAAATCTGACACAAAACCATGCTTTAATTCCGATATGTGTATCAATCCTTGATGCTCATCGTCAATCTTAACGAAAACCCCATATGATTGAATACCTGAAATGGTTCCTGTAATTTTATCTCCTATTCTCACTTAATTTCCTCCTTTTTTCTAATATAAATGTGTGACAATATATCTATAGATTATATAACAGAAAATGGTGACTATGATATGAATAAGAAAATTTATGATATTTCTATTATCGGCGGTGGCCCCGCTGGTATGTTTGCAGCTTACTTTGGACGGTTAAGAAATCTCGATGTTGCTTTAATAGAAAGTTTACCTAAATTAGGAGGACAGCCAGAAACTCTTTACTCTCAAAAGCACATCTATGATATTGCAGCTCTTCCCAAAATATCTGGCAATGACTTAACTAAACAATTGCTTGATCAATTGCAAATTCTCAACTGTGATCAATACCTAGAAACTTCTGTTTCCTCTATTAATAGAAAGGATGACATTTGGGAACTAACTACTAATAAAGAAACTATCTATAGTAAGGCAATTATCATTGCTATTGGTAACGGTGCTTTTAAGCCTAGAAAATTAACCTTTGATTACGACAAAGCACTGGAACAAAACAATCTCGACTATTTTGTTAATAGTATAGAGGATTTTAAAGGCAAAGATGTTTTAGTAGCCGGTGGTGGTGATTCAGCCGTAGACTGGTCAATTGACTTAAATAAGGTCACTCATCATACATCCCTTATCCATAGAAGAAATAAATATCGAGCTATGGAATCTAGTGTCAATAAACTAAATCAATCATCGGTTGAACAATTAAATCCTTACATCATCAAAAACGTTGACTTTAATAAGACTGACAGCTCCAAAATCGATGTCACTTTAAAGATGATCAAATCTGACGAATTAAAGACGGTTACCGCTGATAAACTATTAGTCAATTACGGTTTCGTATCTGACTCAAAAATTTTACGCGATTGGAATTTGGAACTCACTGGTCCTTTCATCAAAGTCTCTCAAGAAATGGAAACTAACTTACCCAATGTATTTGCTATAGGAGATGTTGTTACCTACCCGGGTAAATTGCAATTAATTGCCACTGCTTTTGCTGAAGGACCTATTGCAATCACTAAAGCTTTAAGAAACCTCTATCCTGATAAAGACTACTTTGAACACAGTACTTCTATTTTTGAAAAATAATCTTTAATTTAGCCTGTATTTAAATTTATTTTAAGTTAAGCTGTTATAATGTAGTTTAATTTGAATTTTTGGAGTTGATTTGTTGAGTTACGTGACTAGTCTGATTGATTTCATTCTACATATTGATAGTCATTTAGTTAATATCGTAAATAATTTCGGTCTTTGGACATATTTAATTTTGTTTGTAATCATCTTTATTGAAACTGGTGTGGTCATCTTACCATTCCTACCTGGTGATTCCTTGATTTTTGCAGCTATGGCGTTAGCCGCTAATCCTAAATATGAATTAATTTCATGGGTGTTGTTCCTACTATTCTTAGCAGCCGCCGTTTTGGGAGATTCGATGAACTATGAAATTGGTGAACACTTTGGAGAATATGCAACGAGGAATAAATACCTCAGTAAGTTAATCAATAAGGAGCATTTACACGATGCTCACATCTTCTTTGAGAAACACGGTGGTAAGACTATTGCTATCGGTCGTTTCATTCCTTTGATCAGAACTTTTGTCCCCTTTGTTGCCGGTAGTGGAACCATGCATTACGGTACATTCTTGAAGTTCAATTTCATCGGTGCTTTCTTATGGGTAACCATTTGTTCCCTTGCAGGACATCTATTCGGTAACATCCCTGCAGTTCAGGAACATTTTTCATTGATTATTATCGGAATCGTCTTAGTATCACTTATTCCCGTTTTAATTACCGCTCTTAAAAATAGACGAAAAAAAAGCGTTCAGGATTAATTCCTAAACGTTTTTTTATTGGCTTTCCAAAAATTCAGTCCTTCAAATAAGATAAAGAACAAAATGAAACATTGCGTGAAAAATTCTTCTGGCAAAATATTGATAACCGGATCCCTATTAGGATCAAATAACCAATCACTATTTCTGAATAAAACTTCATGAAAAATCACAAAGAACTCATCAAAATTCAACAACATTAATATTGCTATAACGATACCAACGATACCAATCCATAAAAACATCTTATTAAAACGAGCACGAACTTTTCTAAATTTCGCTACGATCAAACCAGTTCCAATAAACACGCCAAAATTCAATAAGAATAATTTCTTACAATCTTCAAAATGCAACCGTCCGGAAGCAGATGACGTAAAATCACTCAATTGAAACTGCCAATTAAAAGGATTGATCAAATAATTCATCATTTGGGCATAGTTTTTCATAATCGTAGAATACTTCATGCTAACTGCTTGTTCTAAATAATAATGTTTAATGTCAAAGGCAAACAACAAATAACTAGCAAAAATAGTAATCGTAATAGCTGCTGTCAAAATAAAGAACGCTAGTGCAATTGTATAAAACAAGTCTTTTTGGGCATTAGACATCCCACTGATCCAGACTTTCTATTTGGTGAGTTGGCTTAATCTTCTCTTTGTCGATATCGGCATGTGTACTGACGCCAGTATTGACCCACAAAGTATCAACCTTTGCACTGATTCCCGCTTTGATATCAGTATTGTAGTTATCGCCTACCATTACTGAAGTCTTAGGATCAAAGTCCTTTTCTTTAGCAGCAAAGAAAATCATATCTGGTTCTGGTTTACCAATATAATGAGCTCTTTGTTGGGTGGCAGTTTCAACTAGTGAAATAACTGAACCAGCACCAGGCACTAGTCCTCTTTCATTAGGTAAATTAGTATCGGCATTAGTACCGATAAAGAAAGCACCCTTTTTAATGGCCAAAGTAGCCACTTCAAACTTATGATATGTAACATCGTAATCTAATCCAACAATTACAACGTCAGGATTGTCTTCATTTAGCTTAATTCCAGTATTAAATACAGCACTCTTTAGTCCATACTCACCGATGACGTAAGCGCTGTGATTCGTAATATCATCATCAAACATATTTTGAATATATGCTGCCGTAGCAAGTGATGGTGTAACAACTTGTTCTGGTGTAGCTGTGATTTGATGGTTGTTGACCAAATTATTGGCCACTTGTTGTGGAGTTTTAGTCGTATTATTCGTTAAGAAATAATAATCAGCACCAGCTTGGTTCAAATTATCGATGAAAACACGAGCTTCAGGAATCTTTTCCTTTCCACGATACATTGTTCCATCTAAATCAATTAAATATGTTTGATACTTCATTTATTCTTTTCACCTATTTTTCTAATTTTAAAAGTCTTCTTGGCACTGACAGTTGTCTTCTTGTGTCTAGTTGGCTTTCTTCTGTGTTGATTGTTGTGGGGCCTATTTTTACTGTTATTTTTGACAAACTTATTAGTTCTCGTCTTGAAACGATGGTTAGTTCGACGATGATTGTTGTTTTTAAGTGGTGCCTTCTTGACCTTTTCCAAAACAAAATAAGCACAACCAAAATTACAATACTCTAATAGGTAGTCTTCTAAATGTGAAATACGATTATCTAGTGTACTCTCTTTGCGTTGGTCTTCGTAAAAACCTTTAAAACGCAATTGATCGTATCCCCAATCACCAACAATATAATCATATTTATCTAAAACGTTGTTGTAACGTTCTTCGATTCTTTCTTCATTAAAACCACTATCGTGGTTTTCAACTATTTTATATTGCGTTTTATTAATAGCAACTAAATCATCAGCCAACTTAATTACGTCAGCTACTTTTGGAACATTTTTTTCCTCAACGTCCTGCAAATAATCACCTCAAATCGGATATTTCTTTCTTAAATAATCTCCGAATACGCTCCGCAAAAATTTAGGATACAAGATTTCATTATTCCCTGCAATCTCAATTGATGGAAAATAAGGGACAAATAAATAATGATCCAATAATGCCAAAGTATACTCTTTATTCTTTTCTAATTCTTGACCGTTGATATAAACATTACGTTTATTGTCAATCGTTATTCCTCGATAAACTAGTTCGCCAAATATCTTACCACGAAATCCCATCCCTTTTTGAACATGGTTACGAAGATATAGACGATTCTTTTCCATTTCCATAACTAAACGCCAGACATTATCGCCTGTCATAGTAGTTTTCATAACATGAATTGCGTGTGGTAAAATGTCATGAAGATTTTTTTGAGTAACGATTCCCTTTGGCAAATCACTCAAAAATAGTCCTGAACTTAAAACTGCAACATCAGTGTCAGCGAATTCTTGAACTGCAGACAAAGCTTCATTTATGATTGAATTAGGAGCTTGATAATCAGCACTCAAAGATTCAGGCAAATTAGCAATCTTCTTCTGATCAAGCAATTTTTCACCCAGATCAAATTGACTCTTGATCCAAGTTTTGTCTTCTGAAAGCGTTGGCAAAGTATCAGTTTTAGTGGTAAAAGCTGACTTATCAATAACCTTTTTCTTATCATCTAGCTCTAAATTAATAGTACCGATATTTTGACCGTACTTTCCAGCCGCAGCTAACAAAACACCGTTATCCATCTCGCCTTTAGGGAACAAATGATGCGTATGAGCACCAATGATAACATCAATCTCTGGACGTTTGCTAGCAATTAATCTATCCATGGAAACACCTAAATGTGATAGTAAAATTATGATGTCGCAGTCTTTTACTAGTTCTAAAGATTTAGGCAACATTTCTTGAACCAGACGAATGTCCCAATCTAATAAAGGATAAGTCAAGATATAAGGTGCCGTTAATCCGATAACGCCAATCTTCGTACCTTTTTTGGTTTCAATAATTTTACTAGCTTGGGCAAAATCTGCCAAACGTGATGGATTTTTTTCAAAAACATTGTTCAAGATAACGGGAAAATTAGCACGATCGTATAGATGCTCTAAATGTTCATGACTGTTGCCCAACCCTTCGTTATTACCAATCGTCACAGCATCATAATGTAACTGGTTCATCCATTCGATGTTTTTTTGACCATTAGTTGCCTCTGACAAAGGATGAGCCCGATCCATGGCATCCCCAATATCAAATAAATAAAACTCATCGGCAGTACTATCTTTTCTAGATTGTTCAATGAAACGTTTGATTCTTGGAAAGTTCTCAAAGTGTGAATGTAAATCATTCGTATGAACTATTTGAATTTTCTCCATAATATCCTACTTTCTTTGTAATCTAGCTAAGTCCTTTTTCTTCTTATCATACATTTCCAAAACCTCTTCACCACGTAAAGGTGAACCCCATGGCAAATCCTCTGACAAATAGTCACGTTCTGGAGCATCGACTCCGACATTGATATTTTCAGCAATCGGCACTGCATAATGATGAATGTGACCATGAAGATTGATGATTTTTTCAACCTTACCTAATAACAAAGGATAATGAGTACAATAAAATTGATGATGGTCAAACTTCAATAAGGCACCAACATCTTCAAATTCAAAGCGTTTTTTGCCGTCGGACAGAATTTCATTATGCTTATCTAGAAATTTGAATAAGGAACGATAATCATGGTTACCCTTGATCAAAGTCATATGTCCATTCAATTGACGTAACATATCATAAGTTTCTTCATCGGTTGGTGTATTTTGAGGACGCATAGAAATGTCACCTAGGTGATAAACTCGATCGTTTTCATCTACGCGACTATTCCAAGCATCGATCATGGCTTGATTCATTTCATCAACGTTACCAAAATGACGTGGTGCAAAGTTATTTGGTTGCAACAATTGATAATGATAAAAATGCGTATCTGCTATAAAATAATTCATTACTCAGCACTATCCTCTGTGGTGATGTGATTAGCCTTCAAGATTTCATTAAAGGCATCCAATACTTTACCCTTTGGTTTTTTATACTCAACCCATTCTGTTAATTCCATTGGTGGAACTGTATAATTTTGATTAACGTAATCTTCGTAAACGCTAACGGCTGAAGAATGTGGGATATTAAGTTTTAGAATTCTAACTTCCTTGATCAATCCTAATTCAGCAGCTTTTTCAGCTCGACCGTTCATTACGATATTGGCAAGCTCATAATACTTAGTTCCGTCATTACGAGTTATTTGCTCAATCATATCTAATGTTTGTTTTTCATTATTCATTAATAAATACCTCACATTTCACTACTTACTCTAGTATATAATATCTAAAAAGTTAGGGAGTTAATTATGATTTCAAAAAGTTTCCAAATTTTTAAAGTATCACTAGCTTTGTTAATTTTCTTCTTTGCCAGTGGTTTCACCGTTATTGGCCATCGTGGCGACCCTATCAACGCCCCAGAAGAAACTTTTGAAAGTATCGACAAAGCCTTTGATGAAGGTGCTGATTATGTCGAATTAGATATCCACGTCTCAAAGGATAATGTCTTAGTTATTTCCCACGATCGTGATCTAGAAAGAGTCACCGGTACTTCAGCCATCGTTTCTCAACACAATTTTTCCGAATTAGCTCAGTTGACTCAAAAAAATGGTGAACCAATTCATAGTCTGAATCAAATTTTTGAACACTACAAGAATAATCCCAAAGCTAAATTCTTGATCGAAACCAAGAAGACTAAAAAGGGTAATCCACAAAATATGGAAGAATTACTAAAACAAGTCATCGATCAATACAGCATGCAAGACCGAGTAATGTTCCATTCTTTTTCCACCAAAAGTTTGCAAAATGAAGCTGAATTGATGCCTAACATCCCTAGGATTTTCATTGCCGGAACTATTAAGCGAGTTAATTTCGATGTACTTAGTTATGTCAATGGCGTTAACCTTTCATCAAGTATTATTACACCAGAGATTATCAATACGATGCATTTTATGGGTAAAACGATTTATGCTTGGGATGAAATGAATGAAAGCCCACAAAAATGGAATACTTTGATCAATATGCCAATCGACGGTGTAGTTACTAACTACCCTGGAACTGGTAACGAGTATCGTGAACTAAAAGATAGTTCTAAATCAGAGGCACTAAATCAAAATGTCTATTACATGTCAACTAAATCAGAACCTATTTACGAAAATCCCTACCGTTTGATCAAAACTAAAAAACGTGTTAATCCACTTGATGGATACCACATTACTAATATCGTCAAAATAAATGGCGAAAAATACGTTCAGGTTGGTGAAAACCAATTTGCTAATGCAACTGGCTTTAACTCTGAATACTCACTCAGCGACTTGCGACAATACTTCGGTGCTAAAGCTGTGTATCGTTATCAACAGCCAAATAATTTACTCTATCAAGAACCAAATACTAATGTCATTAGCAATCGTCTAGAAGCCAACAAGCCGCAACGCATTTTGACAATTCAAAAAGTTGGTTCACAAACGTGGTTGAAACTAAAAGACGGCTGGATCAATGCTAAAAATGTTTTGATTCAATTGAATCCTAATAACTACCTAGGCAACAATTCAAAAGAAAGCTACGAGAACTTACCTAAAGGTCAACGACTTAAAAATATTGATTTATTGGAAAATATTTCTTTTGCTTTACCAACGACTGACCAATCGCTCCAAAATACTGATTTAATCAGAGATTTTAATAATTCATTTATTAATTTCTCGGAAAATTTTGACAGCGATTCCATAAATGAAATATAGGTCGATTAGCCTTTAAGCTCAACCTTTGGTAAAATGAAAAAAACTTCATGTGGAGGTCATAGAAAATATGTCGATAGATTGGGAGAAAGAGGTTGCACATCGTTCAGATGAATTGATCAACGATCTTTCTGAATTAGTAAGTATTGATAGTTCTAGAGATACAGAACACAAGACTAGCGATTTCCCACTAGGTCCTGGACCAGCGAAAGCTCTTCAAACATTTTTACATTTTGCAGATCGTGATGGTTTCAAAACTAAAAATGTTGATAACTTGGCTGGAAGAATTGAATTAGGCGACAGTGACGATGCCATTGCTATTTTGTCACACGTAGACGTCGTTCCAAAAGGACCAGGTTGGGAGACTAATCCTTTTGAACCCGTAATTAAAGACGGTAACTTTTATGCTCGTGGTGCCAGTGACGATAAAGGTCCTGGACTTGCTGCTTATTATGCTATGAAAATCATCAAGGAATTGAATTTGCCTACAACTAAGAGCGTACAGTTGATTCTTGGAACTGATGAAGAGAGTGAATGGGTCGGCATCAATCACTACATGGAAAAAGAAAAAATGCCAGAAACTGGTTTCTCACCTGATGCTGAATTTCCTGCTATCAATGGGGAAAAAGGAATCGTATCATTTAGAGTTAACTTCCCTACACCAACAATTGGCTTAGTTAAGAAGTTTAAAGCCGGTATTAGACCTAACATGGTCCCACAAAATGCTGACTGCCAAATCGATCTTAAGGTTATCAGTGCTGACGATTTGAAAGCTAAATTTAACGACTTTCTTGTTGCCAATAAAGAAATCAAAGGTAGTTTAGAAGTAAACGACGATATCGCTGAAATTAGAATCATTGGTAAAGGTGCGCATGCTATGGAACCATTCAATGGCATCAACGCCGCAACTTACTTAGCATCATTTTTAGTAACATTAGACTTAAATGACAGTGAAAAGCTCTACTTCTCATTCATTGCTAATGACTTGCATTTGGATTTTGCTGGTAAACATCTCGGTATCAATAATACTGATGCTGTTATGGGTGATTTGACACTTTCACCTAATATTTATGAATACGATGAAAACAAAGCTAACATCTTGTTGAATATTCGTTATCCAAAAGGTGACACTGGCGAAACTTTGACTGAAAAGATCAACAATCACTTACCAGAAAACGTCACAGCTGTTATTGAAGGACACAACCAACTGCCACATTTCGTAGCTGCTGATGATCCTTTAGTACAAGCCTTAGTTGGTGCTTATCGTGATCACACTGATGACGACACAGAACCATTTACTGTTGGTGGTGGAACTTACGGCCGTATCCTGAAACACGGAATCGCCTATGGTGCAATGTTCCCTGGCGATGAAAATGTTATGCATCAACCTAATGAATATATTAATATTGATAAATTATTGAAGTCGACTGCTATCTATGCAGACGCTATTTACCGCCTAATTAAGTAAATAAAAGAAGTTCTGTTGGACATAATTTCGACAGAACTTTTTTTGTTTTTACACTTCTAAATCAAATTTATTATATAATTACGGTATGTAACTTTTTAAGGGAGCTTATTTTAAAGTGAAAAATTTATGGAATAGCATTGTCAACAGCTTCAAAAGTATTAAAAGCTGGTCTGACTTTGCTAAGAAAGCTAATCTAACGATTGAAGTTATTCGCCGAATTATTCTTTATTCCATTGCCGGAATTTTGATTCTTTTGAGCTTAGCTATCGGTCTTGGTACAGGTTACGTATCTGCTTTGACGAGTCAAGTCGAAGTACCTACTAAACAAGAAATGAAATCAGAACTTCAAGATGTGAATAATTCTGCCACACTGTACTTTAGTGATGGTTCGAAGGTCGATAATTTACAAAAAGACCTTCAAGGTAAGAAAATTTCATTATCTGAAATGTCGCCTTATTTGAAAAAAGCTATCGTAGCTACTGAAGATAGTGATTTTTATCGTCATAAAGGTGTCGTTCCTAAGTCAATTTTTAGAGCCATTATTTCTGACATTACTGGAATCGGTGCTCAAACTGGTGGTTCCACTTTGACCCAACAAACAGTTAAAATGCAGATGCTATCATCTGAAACTACTTGGAAACGTAAAGCGGTCGAAATTTTCTTAGCCATGCGTGTTGATAAATACTTCTCTAAAGATGAAATTCTAGAAGATTATTTAAACGCTGCAACTTTCGGTGCTAATAACAAGGGACAAAATATTCAAGGTGTTCAAGCTGCTGCTAAAGGTCTCTTTGGTAAAAATGCAAGCGACTTAAATATTGCTGAATCGGCTTTTATCGCCGGTTTGCCTCAAAGTCCTTCCGTCTACACACCTTATAATCGTGTCGTCTCAGGAACAAATGGTACTAAACAACGTGGTGGTTTCAAAGATGACATGAGCCTTGGTATGAAACGTAAAGATATCGTTCTTTATCGAATGTATCGTGACAATCAAATTACTGAAGCTCAATACAATCGTGCCAAAAAATTTAATTTGAAAAAAGACTTCTTAAAACCAGCTAAAGCTAGTTCTAAAGAAATCAAATATGGTTATATTTATAATCTTTTAACTGAACAAACCAGAACTATTTTAATGAAACGTTTGGCTAAAAGCGATGGCGTCAAATACAGTGATGTCAAAAAGGATAAAAACCTTTACGAAAGATATTACACACAAGCAAATACTGAATTGCACAACAAGAACTACAAGATCTACAGTACGATCGACAAGAAATTGTATGATGCTATGAATGAACAGGCTCAACAGTTTAAAGGCAATTTAGGAACTACACATACTGGTTCCGGAACTGATGCTAATACTGGTCAGACTATTAAAGTTTCCGAACCGGTTCAAAATGGTTCCGTCTTATTAGATAACAAAACTGGTCAAGTGCTTTCCTTCGTCGGTGGAGTCAATTTCAAGAAATCACAATTGAATCACGCCTTTAATACGCAAAGATCCCCTGGTTCATCTATTAAGCCTTTGATCACTTTTGGACCTGCAATTGAAAATGGACTTATCGGTTCGCAAACTATGCTGGCTGACTTCAAGACCAGTTTTGGTAAGTATGCTCCAACTGATTACGGTCAAACTATTCAAAATCGTTTCGTATCAGCTAGAGAAACTTTGGAAGAATCGTACAACATTCCTTCTGTCAATTTGTATAATTATTTGAAACAACAAGGTGTCAGTTCCAAGAAATATATGTCGAAAATGGGAATAAACTTGAGCAATAAGGAATATAATCAACTAGGTATTACTCTAGGTGGTACTGAAAATGGTGTCACTGTACTCCAACAAGCTAGTGCTTTCTCTACTTTTGCAAACAAAGGTGTCCACGTTGATCCTTATGTCGTCAAAAAAGTTACCGATCCAACTGGTAAGACAGTTTACAAGCATAAAGGTTCAAAGACCCGTGTCTTCTCTAAACAAACTTCTTACATTATTAAAAACATGTTGCACGGCGTCGTTACTAAAGGTACCGCTTCTGCTCTTTCTTATGAGGCTAACTTCAATACTAAGAACCTCTTTGGTAAGACTGGTACATCAAACGATTACCGTGATAACTGGTTCATTGGAAGTACTGATGGCATGACGTTAGCATCATGGATCGGATACGATAATTTCTATCATGATAATTACAACCTTGCTAGTAACTCGACTGATATAAACCAAGAACTCTGGGCAAAAATGGCGAATGCTTTATATGACGAAAATAAATCAGTCTTTAATGTTAATAAGTCATTCAAAAAACCTAGTGGAGTTAAATCTTACAAAGTAGATAAAGAAACCGGTACTCGTACTGGTTCAATCGAATACAATGGTATAACTACGAAAGTAAATCAACATACGACTAATTCGCTTTACTACAAGGGACGTCCTGAAGCTATGTCTTATAATAATTTTGCCATCGGTGGTAAATCTAAGAATTATAAATTATTCTGGGATCACTACTTTGGACGTAGCAACAGTTATTCGGTCGTTAAACAGTTAGGTGAAAGCACCAAATCATCCAGCGAATTAGCTAGTGAAAATGGTAGTGGTAGAACTTCAGGCTTCAGCAATAGCACTAATAATAGTGGTTCTTCTGAAGTAACAACAGGATCTTCTACAACTAGATCAAGTACTACTAATTCAACCACTTCAAACGGTTCAACCGAAACAGGTACTGGATCATCATCTGGTTCCGGTTCTAGCTCCGGTGGTTCAAGTTCAAATTCAAATTCTAGTTCGAATTCCAATACTGAATTAGAAACTGGTGGTAGTTCCAGTCAGGAATCCGCCGGTACAACTGGTGACACTGGCACCGGCAACGCTGAAACTGGTACCACTGCTACAGAAAATTAATCTCATAACTCTAGCGATCATTTGATTGCTAGAGTTATTTTTTTACAATTAACAAACTGTGATAGAATAAAAACGTTACTTTTATTAAGGAGAAATTTATGTATTTTAGTCCAAGCTTTTTACAAAATACTTTATACATTGTTGCTGCAATTTTGGTTATTTTCATCTTGGCAGTGATTATTTATAAAATTAAACATAACGTTAAAATTTGGGATAAGTCGATGACTTTGGCTTCCATCGTCTTGTTAAATACCCTCTATTCAATTCTAGGTGGATTTATTAATTTACCTTACACATTAAGTTCCGTTGTTACTGGTGGTCTATCCTTAGTGGCTTTTGGTTACATCGTGGTTATCATCTGGGATTTACATAAACAACGAAAAATTAATGAGAAATAAAAAAACTTGTATTGCCTAATTTTTTGGACAATACAAGTTTTTATTTTAATTATGATTTATTTTGTTGAACCACGTTTTACAATGCTGTATGGCAACTTGATAGTGTTGTCATCGATTTGTTCTTGGTTCATCATCTTAGTCAATAGACGCATAGCAACCGCACCGATATCGTACAATGGTTCTTCGATTGAACTCATCTTGGGACGTGTAACTTCACAAAGAATCGTGTCATTACTTGTAATCAATTCAAAATCATCAGGAATCTTAACGCCGGCCTTGACAGCTGAGTTCAAAATACCTGAAGCTAGCAAATCATCTGTTACATACGCTGCTGTGGCACCACTACTGTGAACAGCATCCCAAATTGCTTCTCCAGCTCTTACTGAATATTCTGCTTCAAAAACTAAATTAGATGAGAAATTAAGATGTGCTTTCTTCAAGGCCTTCTTATAACCGTCTAGTCTATATTTACCGTCAATAGGATTTTCAAGACTGCCACCCACAAAGGCAATCTTCTTGTGACCATTTTGTGTTAATTGACCAACGACACTAGCTACAGCATCAGTGAAATCAATATTTACACTGGCACTTTCATTATTCTTATCGACTGAACCAGCCAAAACGATTGGTGTCTTTGAATTTGCAAGGATACGCTTTAGTTTCTTAGACAATTGTTTGCCCATGTAAATAAGTCCGTCAACTTGTTTTGATAACAAATTATTCAGGATTTGTTCTTCATCACCAACAGATTCTTGTAAACTAGTTAAAATGATATTGTACTTGTACATTGAAGCAACATCATCGATACCCTTTGCCAAAGATGCAAAATACAAATTAGTAATATCTGGCAAAATTACTCCAATTGTTGTACTCTTCTTACTTGCAAGACCACGGGCTACCGCATTTGGACGATAATTCAAACGATCGATTACTTCCAAAACACGCTTTCTAGTTTCTTCTTTTACATTGGCGTTTCCGTTCACTACACGTGAAATTGTTGCCATTGAAACGTTGGCAGCCTCGGCTACGTCATAGATTGTTACTACTTTTTTCTCCATTAATATTCACTCTCTCAAACAATATTTTCATTAATTATCTCTAATCTATCAAAAAAGTTTACATTTTGCAAGCGGTTTCTACATTATTGTTGCATGTTTTCATATTTTTTCAAAAAGAAAACCATTTTCACTGAATATGAGCATGTATTGATAAACTCTTTTGAAAAAGATTAATACACTACTACTGAATAGATTTGCCCTTGAATGATATACTATTTATAAATATTGTCGTAAAGGAGCATTTTCATGAAGAAACAATTATTAGCACTACAAGAATACTTAGCACAAAATGGACTTGATGCAGCTTATGTCTCAAATCCAAACGACATTCACTATTTTACCGGTTTTTACAGTGATCCGGTAGAGCGAATTCTTGCACTATTAGTTTTCCCTGACAAAGCCCCCTTTGTTTTTGCACCTCAACTTGAAGTCGAAGCTGTTAAAGAAGTTGGTTGGGACAAGGATGTTTTCGGATATCTCGACCACGAAGATCCATTTGCTTTAATGGCTAGTCATATTAAAGATGTTGCCGGCAATCCTGTTAAATGGGCCATCGAAAAAGATGACATGTCAGTTCAAAAACTCGAAGCTCTAACTAATCAATTCCCAGATGCAACTTTCCCCGTTAACCTATCTCGTTATATGGAAAATGCCAAATTAATCAAAACACCTGAAGAAATTGAAGAACTAAAAGCTGCCGGTGCCGAAGCTGATTACGCTTTTACAGTAGCTTTTAACGCCATCAAAGAAGGACGTACTGAACAAGAAATCGTTGCTGAAATCGAATATGCAATGATGAAAAAAGGCGTTATGCACATGAGTTTTGACACTATCGTTCAAGCTGGTGCTAATGCTGCTAATCCACACGGTGGTCCTGAAAAGAACCCTGTTAAAAAAGACGAATTGATTTTGTTTGATCTTGGTACAGTTCACAACGGTTATATCAGTGATGCTTCTAGAACCGTGGCTTTCGGCCAACCTGACGCAAAATCACTCGACATCTATAAAGTAGACCTAGAAGCTCAATACGCTGCCATGGACGCTGCTAAGCCTGGTATTACAGCTGCTGAATTAGATAAGGTTGCCCGTGACATCATTACCAAGGCTGGTTATGGTGAATACTTCATCCACAGACTAGGCCATGGTATGGGAACTTCAGAACACGAATTCCCTTCAATCATGGAAGGAAACGACATGGTTCTAAAACCAGGTATGTGCTTCTCAATTGAACCCGGAATCTACATACCAAATGTGGCTGGTGTTAGAATTGAAGATTGTGTTTACATCACTGAAGATGGTTTCGAACCATTCACACATACAAGTAAAGAATTGAAATATATCAAATAATTCGTAAATATATAAGACATTATGGGAATCGTATTACTAGATTCTAATAATGTCTTTTTTATGTCATTATTTTATTCGCTCCAGTACATCAAAATAGCATCTATTCAGATATTCTTAGACCAGAAATCTGAATAGATGCTATTTACCTTTTTATATTAAAATTAGAACCACTATCTAGTCCGGAATAGCAAAGCAAATTGGCTCAAATGTGAAATTATTCTTAGCAATTTATTGCTTAGAATAAGGTCGAGCTTGAAGACTTTGCCCGGTTTTGGTCTTAGCAAAGGCTCCAAGTCGTGCCCACATTGTTCCAGCCAAATTTGCTTTGCTATGGAGGACGGAACTTTTAATTAATACTCGAAATTACTTTTCGTTATTTAAATCATCTTCATCAAAAACAATATCAGAAGTATCTTCGTCCTCTTTGATCTTATCAACGGTAGAAGCCATATGATCCTTCAATGCATCCGTCTTCTCATTAAAATGATCAACTAAATCATTATTATTTAGACCAACGCCCCCATTATTGAAGTCGCTGCGAATTGTATTGATATTTTCTAGTAATTTTTGGCCTGACTCGCTAGTTAAATACTTAGAAGCAGCATATCCTGATGCACAACCCAAGGCTAGGCCTAGTAAAAAGTGATTATTTTTCATAATTATTTATTCTTCTTTCTTGGCCAAATCTTGGCAGCTGTTTTTGCAACGGTTGCTAAATTACCGATTGTCATTAAATTTTGGAAATTGAAACCACTGTTTGGCTTTTCTTCAGTAGCCTTAGCAGTCTTTTTACCGATGTTTTCAACGGTATCGAACAAAGGATTCAACTTGTCTGATTTATGATTAACATCTTCTAACAAAGTATTAGTCTTATCAACTAATTTTGTACTTTGATCCATGATTTGTTCAGTATTCTTTGAAAGGACTTCAACCATCTTAGTTGTTTCCTTCATCGTTTCTTGTAATTCTTGAAGCAATTTAGCCGTTTGAACTAAAGTTCTGGCTAAGTATACAACCAATACTACAAAAGCAACGGCTGCAATTAATCCTGCAATTTGTCCACCAGTCATAATATTACCCTCCTATGTTTTAATAGCACTTTCATATTAGCATTATAACAATTTATGGGCAATTAATTACCAATTAATCCAATCTTGCCACTGTTTTTCGAGCTTTTTAATCGCATTGCCTCGATGACTGATTTGATTCTTTTCGTCAATCGACAATTCAGCCATAGTCTTTCCTAATTCTGGTAAATAAAACAATGGATCATAACCAAAACCATCGTCTCCTTGTGGAAATTGGGCAATGATACCTTTTACTTCACCTTCAACGACTAAATCATTTTCATTTTTAGGATTAGCAAAAACTAATGTTGAAACAAAACGCGCATTTCTTTTTTCCTTTGGAACGCCACCCAATTCACTCAATAATTTGGCATTGTTAGCCGCATCATTGTGGTCTCCTGCGTAACGAGCCGAATAGACGCCTGGTTGGCCATAGAGAGCTTTAACTTCCAATCCGGAATCATCAGCAATTACCGGCAAACTAAAGCGTTCCATAACAGCATGAGCCTTAATAGTAGCATTCTCTTCAAAAGTAGTTCCAGTCTCTCTAATTTCTGGAAAATCTGGGAAATCTAATAAAGTTTTCAAAGTAAATTCTTGGTCATTAAAAACACGTTTGAATTCACGAGCTTTACCAGGATTTTTAGTGGCGATAATTATTTCTTTCATTTTTTCCTCCAATTGCGGCTGCATCTTCCAAATCTACTAAATTAATCTCATCGATTTTCACATTTAGCCAACGCTTAGCGAGTTTTGAAAATTCTTCAATATTAGCTGTCGCGTGCAATTGCAAAACTCGTGTTTTGTTATCAGTTAAAAGATCATTGTCTACTAAATACTTTTTAGCCACTTCAACAGTCTTCAACGCAGGATCGACTAATTTAGTATCTGGCAAATAATCATTGATTTGTTTCTTTAACATTGGAAAATGTGTACATCCCAAGACCAATGTATCATAATCATTGTTTTTAAAAGGTTTTAAAGTCGTTTCAATATTTTCTTTGGCTTGTTTAGTATCAGCTGAATCCGATTCGACGATACTGACAAATTTTTGAGCGGCAATGCCTAAAACGTCGGCACTGGGATCAAGATTCTTGATAGTTTCATTGTAACTCTTTGAATTAATCGTTGATTGCGTACCAATAATTCCAATATGATTAGTTTGAGTAACATTGGTGGCCGCTTTAGCACCTGGTTTGATCACGCCAATCATGGGAATCGTAAATTCTTTTTCCATGGCATTCAAGGCTTGAGCTGTAGCAGTATTACAACCATAAATAATCATTTTGACATTTTGACTAATTAAATACTGTACCATTTCTCGAGTATAAGATATGATTTGTTCATGAGTCTTCACTCCATAAGGCATTCTAGCCTCGTCACCAATAAAAATGATACTTTCATTCGGCAATTGACGGATTACTTCTTGGACGACAGTTAAACCACCTAGGCCTGAATCTAATACTCCAATTGGTCTTTGATCACTCATAATATTTACCTCACTTAAGAATTATTTGTACCTATAAAAATAATTATGTGCTATCTTTTACAATAACTTAAAAAGCAATTATTCTAATGATATAATGAATTGTCAGAAAAAGGAGTTATAAGCAATGTCTGCAAAATCTAAAGATATTAATGAATCAACATCAACAGAAGCTCCACAAAAAAATGAAGATACTTTAACAGAAAATTACTTTGCTGTTTCAGTCCTTCGTGATTTTATTCTTCCCGACCTTCTTGATAAAGATACTGTTGAACTACTATACTGGGCAGGTAAAAATCTCAGTCGACAATTAATTCTCGATATGGATAGTTTACCAGAACTATTCCAAAAAGCTGGCTTTGGTAAGTTAGAAATTTCTAAACAAACTCCAAAGAGCTATACTTATAATTTAACTGGTCCAGAAGTCGTTCAACGTTTTGATACTAATAACGATGATCCAGAATTTTCACTGGAAACAGGGATAATTGCTGAAACTGTAGAAAAAACAATTGCAGCTTATTGTTTGGGAACATATACTGTAAACAGTAAAGCCAAAAGCGTTTCAATTAAAATACAAATTGATCGAAACTAAAGTATACACCAAAAAATGATCAAAATGACAGTCACAAAGCTATTTAAATGCTATTTTATGCAAAAAAACTCCACGATTATGTAATCTATAATCGTGGAGTTTTTTAATTATTAGTCTGAATATCCATCTAAAATCTTTGAAAGTTGAGCTTTGTTGTGGAAGCCAGTTAGAGTTTCTACAACCTTGCCATCCTTCTTAATTAGCAATGTTGGAATAGCCATGATTCCAAACTTCTTAGGTGTATCAGGGTTAGCATCAACATCCATCTTTAAAAACTTAACTGAATCGTCATTTTCTGACAATTCTTCAACAACAGGTGATTGCATACGACATGGACCACACCATGTTGCCCAAAAATCTACTAAGACGACGCCATCTTTTGTTTCTTCTTCAAATTCCTTATCTGTTACTTCATCAACCATTTTATTCACTCCTTCAATAAATTCAATACTATCATTACTTATTTATTTTAAAAAAAGATTTGCTTAAAGGTCAACAATTGTTGCCCCGGAACCTCCAGAACTTGCTGGAGCATATCCAAATGACTTCACACGTGGATTGCGTTGCAAGTACTTAGTAACCCCTTTTCTAATCACACCAGTTCCAAAACCGTGGACGATCGTAACTTGGTTATATCCAGCCAAAAGTGCTGAATCAATATATTGATCAAGTTCTGTCATTGCTTCTTCATAGCGTTTACCACGAAGATCTAACTTACTAGACAATCCTGAACTCTTAGTTCTTTTGACCATCGTTGGTTTCTTCTCTGGTTCTGGTTCTTGATTTTGAACTTTTTCTAATTCATCAGCACCAAATTTCATCTTCAAAATACCGAGTTGGACTTCAAACTCATTATTTTTGTTCTTACGAACGATTGTACCAATTTGATCATATTGCAATGACTTAACAGTATCGCCGACCTTTAATTGTTGACGACGCTTGTTACGACGCAATACTCGATTTTTCTTAACGGCTTCATCTTGATGCAAATTCTTCAAACCAGTCTTAGCAGCAATGATTTGGTCTTCCTTAACAGCTACACCATCTTGCTCTAGTTTGTGCAATTTAGCAATGATTTTGTCCGATTCTTTGCGAGCCTTAGAAACGATTTGATTAGCTCTGACTTTAGCAGCTTGAATCTCCGAATTCTTCGACTTGTCTAAAGCATCGCTTTTCTTTTCGTAATCCTTTTGGACATCTTTGTTCTTAGCTAATTGAATCTTTAATTGATCATTTTTTTGCTCAAATTCTTTACGACGGTTCTCCAGATCAGCAATCATATTGTTAAGGTCTTGACTTTCACCGTCCATCAATGCTTGTCCACGATCAACAACGCTCTTGTCCATCCCTAAACGAGCGGCAATACTAAAGGCATTACTTGCACCCGGAATTCCAATCAACAGACGATAAGTTGGTTTCAATGATTTCTCATCAAATTCCATGCTGGCATTGATAGTTTCTGGAGTATTATACGCAAAAATCTTCAATTCTGGATAGTGAGTCGTTGCCATGATAAAGCAGTGCGATTGAGCTAATTTCTCAAGAATGGCAATCGCAATTGCAGCCCCTTCTTGAGGATCAGTTCCGGCACCTAATTCATCGATCAAGACCAAACTATGTTTTGACACTTTGCGAATAATATTGATGATGTTATCCATGTGTGATGAGAAAGTACTCAAGTTTTGTTCAATTGATTGTTCATCACCAATATCAACAAAAACTTCATCGAAGACAGCAATTTCACTTTCTTCACGAGCAGGAATAAACAATCCAGCTTGTGCCATCAATTGAATCAAACCTAAAGTTTTCATCGTAATAGTTTTACCACCAGTATTAGGACCAGTGATCAACATCGTCTTATA
The DNA here is from genome assembly GCF_001435505.1 of Companilactobacillus futsaii JCM 17355. Taxonomy (GTDB): domain Bacteria; phylum Bacillota; class Bacilli; order Lactobacillales; family Lactobacillaceae; genus Companilactobacillus; species Companilactobacillus futsaii. The sequence goes on from NZ_AZDO01000019.1 coordinate 20,362, forward strand.
ACCTTCACCCATCTTAATATCATTAGCTACAACTCTATCTGGGTCGATTAGAGGGTGTTTTGCATTGCGTAGGTCAACTATATGGTCCTTAGAAATAATTGGCTCAGTCGCTTTAATTTCTTTAGCATACTTAGCTTTAGCATTGATCAAGTCGAATTGAGCCAAAACTTCATTATTTTCTAAAATTTCATCAATTTGAGGACGGACTAAATCAGATAATTTATTTAAAATTCTAATTTCTTCAGCCTTTTCAGAAACTTGTGCTTCATGAAGCTGGTTATTCATCCCCACAACAGCTTGTGGTTCAACATAAAGTGTCTGACCACTGGCACTTTGGTCATGAACGACCCCACCGAATTTAGTCTTGTACTCAGTCTTTACAGGAATAACAAAACGATCATCACGTAAAGTTACTAAATTTTCAGTCAAATATTTAGTATTTTTACCACGAGTATATTGTTCCATCGTGTGACGGATCTGATCATTTAGTCGTGTAATTTGATTACGAATATATTTCAAATCTTCTGAGGCAGTATCCAAGACTCGACCTGTATCATCAAGTGAACGTGCTAGTCGTTTAGTTAATTCTGGATCGTCGATCAAATTGTCATTCAAATCATACAATTGACGCAAATCGAGTTGTTCATCTTTTAAGCCTTCAAAGAATTCTTTTAGTTCACTAGTATTTTGTAAAACTTGGCCAATTTGAGCCAGTTCAGTTCCATTTAAATTACCGTCTTTTTTCAGACGATTGGCTTGATCGTGTAAATCAGCCAATTTTCTAACTGGGATCTCACCCTTAATCCGAATAATATCAGCACCATCTTTAGTCTGATCGATCAATCTTTGAACGATCGATTCAACTGACATTGGCATTAATTTCTTTAAGAGAGTTTTCCCACGTGTCGTGATTAGATATTTGGCAATCTCAGCTTTGATTTTGTCAAATTCCAATACTTTCAAAGCTTTATTATTCATACATCTCTCCTATTACAAAATAAGACTGAAACAAACGTCTCAGTCTTAAAGTTTAGATAGCTCCAATCCACAAATGACTAAGTAGATTCGTCAAAACCGGCGTACTCTTAATCATTGTCGAAGCTATAAATGAATGTTGCAAAGCATGTTGAATACCGCTCACCGGTACCATTGCCATCATTAACAAGACCATGAAAATGGCCACGTAAGTAACGACAAAAGCGATGATTCCTCCACTTAAAATATTGATGTCATTGTACATTGGAAAATATGTCAAACGCTTAAAATAAAGTCCAGCAAATCTAACGATGATCCAACCAATGAAACATACAAAAATAAAAGCAAAAGCGCGGTAAAATGCATTATCCAATTCCATACCAACTTTTATTGAGAAAAAGGCAAACTCACTGCCTAAATTAGCCGAAGGATATGGTACTAACATTTCAAACTTAGGCCCTAGTGTCTTAAAAGTCACCAATGCCAAAGCAAAGAACAGTACATATCCGACCGCATAAAATGCCTCCATGGCAAGTCCTCGGCGAGCGCCAATATAAAAACCATATATCAAAAGTAAAATAAGTAACAGACTCAGCATTATTTCCCCTTACTTCAATCATGCTCAATAGCGAATTTATAAATCATAGGACTAGATACAATCAAACGATTGGCAAATGCCAATCGTTAAGTGTTTTGCTTTATTGATCTTCGTCACTTGTGAAGGTGTTCAAAACTTCTTGAACCATATCCCATTCTTGTGGATCTTCGATTGGATCTAAATCTCCAGCATCGACGTCTCCATTTTCGTCAGGTGTAAATGAAAATGCTTGGATTTCGATCTCTTCATCATCTTCACTAGCCTTAGGATATAGGAATACATATGACTTACCATAGTCGTCTGATTCAAAAGTAAAAAGAATTTTATAAACTTCTTCATTACCTTGGTCATCACTTAAAATAACTTCATCTAAATCTTTTGGTGGTTGTTTTTCACTCATGTTTATCACCTTAATTTCGTGTTAGTTTACCTTTAGCATCAAGATAATTTTGTAAAATCATCTCAGCGGCAATTTTATCGATAACTTTCTTTCGTTTTTTACGAGACACATCAGCCTCATCAATCAACATTCTCTCAGCTTGAACAGTTGTTAGACGCTCATCGATGAAATCAATTGGCAAATGAAATCTTTCTTCGACCATCTTGCCATACTCGCGAGATTTTTCCACTCTAGGTCCCTCAGTATTATTCATGTTTTTGGGCAAGCCTAATACAATTCCTGTGGGTTGCTTTTCTTTGATGATTTCGCCTAGTCGATCTAAGCCAAATTCCTCTTTATCTTCATTGATTCGGATGATCTCTACCCCTTGAGCAGTCCATCCTAATAAATCGCTGCAAGCAACCCCGACAGTTCTCGAACCAACATCTAAACCTAATAATCTCATTTATCTACCTTGATTGAGATAACTTTTGACTAATTCTTCAATTATCTCGTCTCTTTCATGCTTCAAAATCAAATTACGAGCATCGTTATGTCTTGGAATATAAGCTGGATCACCAGAAAGTAAGTATCCAACGATTTGGTTAATTGGGTTATATCCTTTTTCTTCTAGTGATTGGTAAACACTTTGCAGTGTTTCTTTGACATCTTTGCCCTTGTTTTCATTAAAATCGAAACTCATAGTTTTATCAAGTGAACTCATGGCAAACCTCCATCTAACTAAAATTTAAGTGACCGAAAAGCTTCATTTCAATTATAGCCCACTTTATAAAGATTTAATAATATCTTTAGCTAATTGTAACGCATTTGTTAAACCAGCCGGATTCTTTCCACCAGCTTGCGCCATATCTGGACGACCACCGCCGCCACCTTGAATTTCTTTAGATATTTTCTTAATTAAATCTCCAGCTTTGACACCTTTGTCTTGAGCAGCTTTGTTAACAGCTACAACTAAACTAGCCTTGTTATCTCCACTAGCACCAAGTACTAAGATATCGGAACTGTTATCATTCTTCCACTTATCAGCTAATTGTCTAAGAGCTGACATGTCGGCAGGAACAATATTTGAAATGACTTTGTAGCCATTGATTTCTTCCACGTTGTCAAAGACTTCAGCGGATTTTTGATTTGTAAGTTGTGTCTTTAAGTTTTGGTTATCGCGTTTAAGAGCTTTGATTTCGTCAGCCATTTGAGTTGCTCGACTAGGAACATCCTTCAATTGGTTAACTTTCATATTCTTAGCTGTCTCTTGCAATGTTTGTAGTTGCTCATTCAAGTATTCAAAAGCTTCTTCACCAGTTACGGCTTCGATTCTTCTTGTCCCTGAACCAATAGCGGATTCAGAAGTGATCTTGAACAAACCTAATTCTGAAGTATTACGAGCATGTGTACCACCACAGAATTCTGTTGAATAGTCATCAATTTCAACTACTCGAACTGTGTCACCATATTTTTCACTAAATAAGGCAATAGCACCTTTTTTCTTCTTAGCTTCTTCAATAGGCAAAACTTCTGTCTTAACTGGAATAGCTGCCCAAATCTTTTCATTAACAATTTTTTCAAGTTCTGAAATTTGTTCTGATGTTAAAGCAGCGTTGCTGTTGAAGTCAAAACGTAAGTAGTCTGGTTCAACTAAGGATCCAGCTTGATGAGTTCTTGAACTAACAACGTCACGCAAAGCTTGATCCAACAAGTGAGTAGCTGTGTGATTGTGACGAACTTTTTCACGGAAGTCCGTATCGATCTTCAATTGATATTTCGTATCAACGTCAATTTCTGACATGATATTTACCAAGTGAATATTTTGACCATTTGGTGCGTGTTGAACATCAATTACTTCAGCAACTTGATTACCTTTAAGATCATAGATATTACCAGCATCGGCAACTTGTCCACCCATTTCAGCATAGAAAGGAGTTGTATCAAAGACTAGTTGAGCTTGACCTTCAGTAGCAGATTTCACTTCTTTATCACTAACAATGATGTTCTTCAAAGTGCTTTGTGTTTCATTGTGATCATAACCAACGAATTCACTAGGCGTCTTGATTTCCATCAAAGTTTCATCTTGCATACCCATTGATTGCAAGTTTCCACGAGCTTCACGAGCACGTTGCTTTTGAGCTTCCATATTTTCCTTGAAACCAGCTTCATCAACTGACAAACCTTCGTCATTAGCATATTCACGAGTTAATTCCATTGGGAAACCGTAAGTATCATAAAGTTTGAAAGCATTAGCTCCGTCGATAACTGTTTTATTCTCTTTACGAAGATCAGCAATAACACCGTTAAGTAAAGCAAGACCAGCATCAAGTGTTTCTGAAAAGCGTTTTTCTTCTTGTTGAATCGTCTTAGAAATAAACTCTTGTTGTTGGCTAACTTCTGGATAGTAACTTTCCATGATTTTACCAACAATTGGTGTCAATCTGTATAAGAATGGTCCGTTAATGCCAAGCTTCTTACCATTCAAAACAGCACGTCTGATCAAACGTCTAATAACGTATCCACGACCTTCATTTGAAGGCAAAGCTCCATCACCAATAGCAAATGAAACAGTTCTAGCGTGGTCAGCGATAATCTTGAATGAAATGTCATTTTCAGCATCTTCGCCATACTTTTTACCACTGATTTTACCAACGTCTTCGATCAAAGGCATGAACAAGTCAGTTTCAAAGTTAGTCTTAGTACCTTGAATGATGGAAACTAGACGTTCTAGTCCCATCCCCGTATCAATGTTTTTATGTGGTTGTTCAACGTATTGACCATTTGGCAAGTGATTCAATTCTGAGAACACGATGTTCCAAACTTCTAGATAGCGTTCATTTTCGCCACCAGGATAGTTTTCTGGATCATCTTCAGCCAGATTGTTGAATGATTGACCACGGTCGTAGAAGATCTCTGAATCGGGACCACAAGGACCTTCACCGATATCCCAGAAATTGTCTTCAGCTTTTAATATGTGATCTTGAGGAATTCCTACTTCAGCCCAAAGTTTTTGAGTTTCAGTATCCTTTGGATAAGTTGTCACGTACATCTTGTTGACATCCATACCGATCCAATCAGGACTTGTTAAGAATTCAAAAGCCCAAGGAATAACTTCTTTTTTGAAGTAATCACCAACTGAAAAGTTACCTAGCATTTCAAAGAATGTTTGGTGACGAGCTGTTTTACCAACATTTTCAATATCGTTAGTTCTGATACATTTTTGAGCATTAGTGATACGTGGATTCTTTGGCACAACTGTACCATCAAAATATTTCTTCAAAGTAGCAACACCGGAGTTGATCCACAACAAAGTTGGATCATCGTGTGGAACTAGTGATGCACTAGGTTCAATCATGTGACCTTTTGACTGGAAAAAGTCTAAAAACATTTTTCTTATTTCAGCACTTGATAAGTTCTTCATTTTATCTCCCCAAAAAAACGAAAAATCGCTGCATTCCAAGGACGCCACTGCGCGGTACCACCTTGTTTGCAACGATTTTCGTTAGCCTCTCAACACTTATTATTTACAATTTAAATTGGCAGCATCTTTATATTCAATATTTAGGCTTTCTCACCAACTAGCCTTCTCTTTGAAGTATTCAACATAAGATATATCCAAGGAAAATATTAACCATCAACTTAAAAATTGTCAATAATTATATCTGAGCTAACTATTAATCTAGCCTTTACGTCTTGCATCTCTTTGTTTTCTACGTTCTTGTCTAATCTTAATCTTTCTTTGTTGACGATGTTCTTCATTGATTGCCTGCTTGATTTTCTTCTTATAACCAGGTTTTTTCTTAGTCTTTTGTTTCTTAACGTAACCAACTAATTTAGTATCAAGCTTTTCTTGATTAGCTTTACGTGTGAAACGACGGTCACGTTCAACTGCTTCAACGATTTCACCATTTTTAATATCTTTAGGTTCAAAAGTAATCCCCATGTGTTCGATCGCATCAATTTTGTTTTCCTCGCCGGGATCGTACAAAGTAATAGCAGTTCCTGACATCTTGTTACGGCCAGTTCTACCAACACGGTGAACGAAGAAGTCCAAGTCGTCAGGAATTTCAGCGTTGATAACGTGGGAAACTCCGTTAATATCAATTCCACGAGCAGCTAAGTCAGTTGCAATTACGAATTGATATTCCATGTTTTCAACTTGCTTCATCGTACGCTTACGTTCTCTAGGTGTTAAGCCACCATGAATACGAGCAACTTTTAGACCTTTGCCACGAAGATATTGATAAATTTCATCAACAGTCTTTTTAGTATTAGCAAATACCAACACTAAGTAAGGTTCACCAATTGTCATTAATTGATAAATAATTTCTTTTTTGTCACGGCCGTGTGAAAACATCAACCAGTTGTCAACGTTCTTAGGAATAATACTGTTGTTCTTGATCTCAACTCTTTGAGGTCCATGCATGTACTTCTTCAAGAATGGTTCTAATTTTTGTGGAATCGTAGCTGAAAAGACCATCATTTCACGGTCTTCTGGCAATTTGTCAGTAATCTTATCGACAACGTCCAAGAATCCCATATCTAGAGTCATATCAGCTTCATCAATGACGTATCTTTGAACATTTTCGACATGCAAAGTATTGTCACTGATAAGGTCCCAAAGTCTTCCGGGAGTTCCAATTGCAATTTGTGGTTGGTGAGCTTCTAGTTTTCTTCTTTGACGATCTCTGTCAGCTCCTCCGACGAAGATAAAGGCATTGTATTCTTCAGGATAGTTTTTCAAAATTGCTTGTGTATCTTCATAAATTTGGTAAGCCAACTCACGACTAGGTGTCGCAATTAAAAGTTGAACCTCCTGATCACTAGTCAAAGCATTCATTGATGGTAATAAGAAAGCATGCGTTTTACCAGAACCTGTTTCTGATTGAACGATAATATCCTTCTTCTTGTTGATCAATGAAATTACTGCTTCTTGAACTGGAGTTGGTTCTTCAAAATGTATCTCTTTTAATGATTTATTGATAGCATCATTAAAGTTGTATTGTGAAAATTTAGTCATCTATTCACCCTTCTGGTTATATTTAGCTACTAAGTCTTTTAGTTCTTCAAACATTTGTTTTACTTCATCATAATCTTTGGCAGTTGCTCCACTTGCAAGTGGGTGTCCGCCACCATTGTGATTTTTGGCTAATTCATTAATGACTGGTCCTTGAGAACGCAAGTGCATTCTGAAAGTTCCGTCATCTTTTTGAACAGCTTCCATCCATGAACAAACTTCCTTCAAACGACCTGGTGTGGAAACGACCGAATTAGCTTGCTCTTGATTGATACCAAGTTTTTTCATCATTTCAAGGTCAATCACAGCATAGGCTGCACCGGTAGAATCGATTTGTAAAATATCGAATAAGACACCTTGAAGTTTAGCTTGTTTCAATGTGATCTCGTTCATCTTATTGTTAATAGCTGCTGTATCAACACCCAAAGCAATAAATCTACCGCCGACACGCATTGTATGTTCCGTTGTCGCTGGATACAAGAATCTTCCTGTATCGCCGACAATTCCAGCGTATAAGTAATAAGCGACTTCTTTAGTCAAAGTTAATTCAGAACTGCTGTCGATCAAATCAGCGATGATTTCTGAACTAGAACTAGCATCAGTATTAACAAAAAGTTGATCACCATAAGCATCGTCATTAGGATGGTGGTCGATTTTGATCAAGTAAGCTCCATCATCAAAACGTTGATCGTCAATTCTTGGTCGATTGGCAGTATCAGTAACGATTACCAAAGCTCCCTTGTAGTCTTCATCAGTTACTTCTTGAACCGTTGAGAGCCACTTCAAACCTTCAGTGTTGTTACCACCAATTAAAACATTTTTTTCTGGAAATGCTTGGCGAATGGCTGTGGCTAAACCAGCTTGAGATCCCAATGCATCAGGATCAGGATTTTGATGACGTAGAATGATAATTCTATCATATTTTTTGATTGTTGCAATTATCTGCGCAAAGCTATTCATACTTGTCCTCCTCATAAGACAAATTCAAAGAAACTTCCTCATAAGACAATGGGTCAAGATTGGTGACTGTAATCCCTACGAGTCGAATCTTTTGATCAGTTACCTTTAATTTATCATAAATATCTTTAGCAACACGATAAATTTCTGATTTTGTTTGGACATAATCTTGAAAACTCATGCGCTTGGTGATTGTTTCAAAGTCAGAATTACGTATTTTTAAGACAACCGTCTTGCCATGTTGACGTTTCTTTTTTAAATCTTGACTGACCATTTCGGCTAAGAAGTCTAATTCTTGATAAATTTGTTCTTCCGTTACTAAATTACGATTGTAAGTCCGCTCTCGACCAATAGACTTGCGCATTCGATGTCCTTCAACTGGAGAATCATCGATTCCGTGGACACGTTTATACATTACGTAGCCCATCTTGCCAAATTTTTGTAAGAAAGTATCTTGGTCGAGATTTTGTAAATCTTCACCAGTATAAATATCCATCTCGTGAAGTTTTTCTTGCATAGCTTTACCGATGCCGTTAAATTTTTCGATTGGAATCGGCTTGAGGAATTCTTTGGCATATTTACCAAGAATTATCGTTCGTCCAAAGGGTTTGCGGTAATCTGAAGCCATCTTAGCTAAAAACTTGTTGTAAGAAATCCCGACGGAACAAGTTAAATTAGTTTCTTTGACGATTCGTTGTTGAATATAATTAGCAATCTTAATCGTGTTAGTTTCATTGAGCTTGTTTTTAGTGACATCTAAGTAAGCTTCATCCAAAGCAACTGATTGATAATTGTCAGTCACGTCCGCAAAAATATCATGAATTTGATTGGAAACACTACGATATAGTTCAAAATTTGGTGGCGTGATAACTAGTTTTTCTTTAGGAATCAAATCAACCGCTTGTTGGGCTGGCATGGCTGAATGAGCTCCATATTTTCTGGCATTGTAATTAGCCGTAGTTACTACTCCGTGATGATGGTGTTTTCGTGGATCTTGAGCTACAATCAAACACTTCTTTTTGTATTCGGGATGTTCTCTTTCTTCTACAGAAGCGAAAAAAGCATCCATATCAACATGGATGACTTTTCTGTTTTCTTCAATTTTAATGGGTATCTTTAAAAAGATAGGTCTTACCTCTAATCATCCCAAACCCAAGAATTACCATCACGTTCAAGTAACATTTCTGCAGAATCTGGTCCCATTGTGCCACTAACGTAATTTGGAAATTCTGGTGTTTGACTAGCCCAACGTTCTTCAATCGTATCAATATACTTCCAAGTACTTCTTAATTCATCCCAAAGAGTAAAGTGAACACGGTCTCCAGAAAGAATATCAATAATCAAACTCTCATAAGCTTCACGAGCATTGTCGAAATCTTTTTCTTCAGGAAACTTGATGAAATCTTGAGCTGATTCTTTGTAGTCAATTCCGTTGATCAAAACATTGTGACCATCTTTTTCTTCAATCAAGAGTGTTACGACTGTATTTGGCTTAATTCCAAGTTCAGCGACTTTTTCATTGAAGACGATATCAACTCTAGAAGTCTTGTCTGGCATTCTCTTACCGGAACGTACGTAAAATGGTACGCTACTCCAACGATCTGAAGAAAATTCAATTTTACCAGCAGTGAAAGTTTCAATGTTAGAATCCTCTGCTACTTTGTCCTCTTGACGATAAGCATTTTCTTCACCGAGCTTGTCAGTATCATATTGTCCACGAACAAAGTCTTGGTCAACTTGTTCTGGAGTTATTTCTTTCAAAGAAGCGAACAAGTCACATTTGTGTTTGTGAATAACCTTAGCATCAGTAGCCGCTGGTTCGTCCATAGCTGTGGCACCGATAATTTGCATAATGTGATTTTGAACCATATCACGAAGAACTCCAGCTGTTTCATAGTATCCACCACGATCTTCAACACCAATTTTTTCAGCCAAAGTTACTTGAATATTTGAAACGTATTTATTGTTCAAAGCCTTTTCAAATTTTGGATTGTGAGCTCGAATATCTGGAATCTCTTGAACCATCTTCTTGCCTAAATAGTGGTCGATACGATAAATATCATCTTCTGGGAAAGCTTTAGAAATATTACCATTTAATTCGCAAGCTGAATCTAAATCACGACCAAATGGCTTTTCAATAACCAAGCGGTTGTAACCGTCAGTCTTCAAGCCTTCTGAATTGATGTGTTCAGCAACAGTTCCAAAGAATCTTGGAGCAATTGCCATATAGTAAACGCGGTTGTGGCCAGCAGAAAATTGATCATCGAGTTTAGCAGCCAAATTCTTTAGAGCAATGTAATGTTCTGAATCATTGACGTCGTGTGATTGATAGAAGAAATGTTGTGCAAATTCTTTCATTACACTTTCACTATCATCAAAGTAGTCCTTCAAAGAAGTGATAACAGTTTCACGGAAATAGTCATCACTCCAAGGACGACGGGCAGTACCGATAACGGCGAAGTGGTCTTTTAAAAATCCCGATTTATACAAACGGAACAAAGAAGGATACAGCTTACGATGAGCTAAGTCACCAGATCCCCCAAAAATAATAAAAATTGCTGATTTTTCTGTAACCATTTTTAAACTCCTTTGAAAGCATCATGTAATTATATTTTACAACATGAATTATTAAACTTCTTCATTAAACGCTTATTATTTATATAAATATGTTGTTTACTTGGAAATGATATACCCTCAAGTAAGGTTTAAGGCAAGGAAAAATACTTGAATGTATGACTAAGTATGCCGTCGTCCGCAAAAGCCCTGTGATTGGCTGGAATGCACTCTGCCTTGTCAAGTTGACATTTCAATGAAATTAAAATTAT
>NZ_AZDO01000114.1 GCF_001435505.1 Companilactobacillus futsaii JCM 17355
CAATCCATGATTTCTTAAAACTTATAAAAATGTCTAACTTTTTTATTGCACTTCAATAGCTTCGGTTAGCTACTTAGTCCATTGGATTTAATTTGTAGGTTAATTACACTTGTCCTTACGGACTGGTTTGCGGTATAATTAATCTATAAATTAAGAACAATGTTCAGTCGATTTTTTCCGGCAAGTCAAAGTCGACTGAATCTAAGTAGCTGCCTTATAGCTACTTGCTAAACTCAAAATCCCTGATTCCTCGTGAATCGGGGATTTTTATGTTTAGCTTGATCTCTTTATTCGGTTGTTAAATTAGTCATAGTCTAGCATAGTGCTTACCTACCGGCAACTTTATTCTGTCTTGTATACTTTACCAGCCCCCATCGGTCCGTTGATCAGATACAAGGTCTTCGTATCAATTATTGCTATCAACTATTTGTGATTTCATCATTTTCCCCACTCAATTATTCTTGAAAGTCTCTATAAGCATTTTCTATTATGGTATCTAATAAGGTTGATCTTGATTTTGCGTTCAACTGATTAACCATTTCATCTAAACGATCAATATTCTTTTGTTGAATTGAGAAGCTTGTCTTTACTTTTCGTTCCCAATTCAATTTTTCGTTAAGTGCATCTTTTTGCTGAATGTCTCTAGCCACTTGGTAATCGTTGTTGGTACTTGAAAACTTTTCAAATTTGTTTGCCATAAGTTAATCATTCCCCTGTTTTTGGATTTCTGAAAACACGTCACTTAATAGTTTGAGAAATGGCTCTTGTTCATGCAACTTGTCATTCTGGGTTGCATATTCTAGTATGCCATCCTTTGCAAGCATACTAGCGTTAACTAATTCCTTTTCTGGGATAACCCCAATGACATTTATATGTTTGAGTGCTGATAAAAATTCGTGAGAAGAATTAGTATTGTGTTTGATTCGATTGCCTAAAAAGAATACGTTGGCAGTAATATATGATTTACCACTAACTGGATCAACAACTTCATCTTGTAAAGTTCCCACACTCTGCAATACTTTTGTATGACTTTCATACCCAAATCGACTTGGTTCCATATGGAGAAATGATTTTATCGGCTACAGCTACACCATTTTTGCTTAACAGGTTCCAAACTGGTGGCAAGTCAATAATTATGTAGTCATATGTTTGATTCAGTTCTTGCACATTTTTAACAAACCACATAAATAATAGCAATTCTCTATTTGGTTTTGAGGCTAAACGATCTGCTACTTCTTCCAGGTTGCTAGTTGATGGAATTATCGCGATATTATCCTGAACTTGTGTCTCAATTAACCCGGAGCTTGGTTTTTCTAGGACATCTGCAATGGTGGGCTTTCCACTGAAATTAAAATGTTCATTTTCAAAAGTGCCCGTCAAACTCTTCTGTGCGTCCAAATCGATCATCAAAACTTTTTGATCTTGTGTTTGTAAAAATTTGGCGAACTGAAATGCCATTGTGGTTTTACCAACGCCACCTTTGATAGCCATAAAACTGATTACTTGCATAACACACTTTCCTCCTAACATATAAAGATAAAGGTAATACTTAACAAATACCTTGTTCTTCTACATAATACGACTTTAAGAACACAAAATCGGCTGTACGATAAATAGAGTTGATAGGCATTTTGCCATCAACTCTATTTATCGTACAGTCACTAAAGGGGCCATTCCAAAGACGTTACTGAGTAACGTCTTTTTTTATATGTTGAAGGTTTAAGTTGTCCTTCAACAAAGTGTTAAATGTTAAATATATAATGTTATTAACATTTAGTTCTTCATATTATCTTTTTCTTCCAAAATTTCAAACATCCTATCAAATCTACTCTTATCACTTTCCGGCAATCTGTCTATTTCATTCTCAACCAACTGTTTGACTAATTCTTTTTGAGATTTCGCCATACCCAGGTTCAACAGAGCCGATATTTTGTTTCTAATATGATTATCCACTCGAACATTTACTGGGAAAGTAACACCAGAGTCTGGCATGTCAACGACATCTTTTCTCTTTACTTGGTTCTCAACGACAACCTTGGTGCCACGCTCAAGCGTAGATTTCTTTGGTTTTGAAATTTTTTTGTCATCGTGTTTCAGCATCCCCATGACTATTCACCTAACCTTTCGATTATTTCTTTAGCCACACCCGTAAATGCTGCATGTACCTTTTTGTCCCAAACGTCTTTTTTATTATCGGTAATACCGGTCATATCCATACGTTTGATTCTTTCCATGATCATAATTTTATGCTGGAAAATATTATCTTTACCAAATTCAGATTCGGCTGAATTTAAAATTTCTTCATCAACTGCCGCATTACGTTTTGACAAAACAGGTAAGATACCCATGACATCAACATCAGAATTAAAATCATCAATCAATGTTTTTTGTAGATAATCAATTAACACTTCTGCACCTGACAATGATCTTTCTTGTGTTTGTAAAACGACGATGATCTGATCACAAGCATTAAATGCAGTGTCATTTGGCAACGAAATTGTTGGCGGAACATCAATAAAAATAAAGTCATAATCTTTCTTCAAAGATTCAATCTTATTTTTAAAGAAATCTACTTTATCCTGCTCAGTTTTAATATTCTTATCCAAGTATCGGTTATACATACTGAAGTCCACTGCGTTAGGAATCAATGATAAATTCTCATCGATTGAAATTGCAATATCCTTCAAGTCAAGATCATCATTCACAGCTGTCATAAGTGAAGTTTCAATTGTAATGATTTCATCATTTGTTTTGATACTTTTAGTCTTTAAAAATAAAGATGTTAAGTTAGCCTGAGGATCAAAATCAATTGCCAAAACCTTATAACCTAATTTGGCCAGGTTATAACTTGTTAAAGCTGTAGTACTTGTTTTTCCAACGCCACCCTTAAAGTTCAAAAAAGATAATACTTTCGCAGTCATAAAAGCTCCCCCAATAATTTTATACTTCAATATTAGCACACCTCTGCATAAGTGTTAATAATACTTATGGTTCAATGTATAAGTAGTGTTAAATGTATTTAACATATAACATTTAACACTTTGTTCTAGGATAAACTACCGATATTTTTATATCAATATTTTTCAAGAAAGCTATCGTATCAAAGATTCTCTCTGTTAATCCTTTTACATAATGTTAAATACATTTCACACATAACATTTAACATTATGTTATATATATAATGTTAAATGTGAAATGTTATATGTTAAATGTATGAGTTGTTGATATATCAAGTTTTTTGTTGATTTTATGCTTCACAGGATATATATTTAAGACAGAAAAAAAGAGTCGCACTTTTTAAAAGTACGACTCTATATATAAAAGAAAAAAGCGTTGAATCCTTAATTGTTACCAGCGATTAAGGATTCGGCAATGAGTATCCCAAACATACTCACTACTTTTAACGCTCTGCTTTAATTCTTATTATAGATTGTAGGCAGAGATAAATCAATTATTTAATCGTTAAAAGACTGGTGGGGATATTTGCTCATCAGTCTTTTTTCTTTCTATGAAAAAACATGGAAGGATGACAATAATATGTCTAACGATAAAACACTACAAGAAGCGATGAAGAGGGCTAAACAAGATTTTGTTGAACCGAAGGGATACATTGCATTGATTGATTTAGGAGACAAATCTCTTAATGGAAATCCAACTCAAGTTTTCTCAGCTATTTATAATCGACTTGGCTTAAGTGTCCAAAATGGAGAAGACTTCTTCGATCGTAAAGAAAATCGATACTACGTTGTATACACTTATTCCGATTTGGCAGAGTTGATCAATCAATCAACTAAAACTATCTCAAGAATCATGGACAAACTAGTTGAAGCAGGATTAATCTTCAGAAAGAAATGCTTTAACGGAACTTACAAATTATTTCCATCTTTGCCTGATGCTGTTAAAGAAAAGTTCTTAGGTCATTCCAAAAAAGACGTTGCAACAGATGCTCCTCAACAAGTAGAAAGCGCTGATACAACACCTACGGACAAAAAGTCTTCTTCGAACAAGACAAATAGTCTACTTAATTACTTGAACTTCAATCACTTGAAATTACGTTCTAATAATACTAATAATTCTAAAATTAACGAAAATATCGACAATGTCGAAATAGCTGCCGAAGAAAGCACCCTTTTATCATATGGAATGCCTCAAAACCTAATAGACACTTTGGTTAGTCTTTCTTACGGAAGTGCTAAAAAACTGACTAACTATGCTAAATTGATTATGAACGCTAAGAAGAAAGTTTATCGAGATCTGAATTATCGTAAGGAACCTCTAGCAAGACCGGCAACAATGTTTGAAACTAATGAATTTATTAAAGACCGAATCAATCGTGAAGTTTCTAGAATTATTTTGTATGTTGGTAAAAAGTATCATGATCAAGAATCAATGGATAAAGTTATGTTTACATCGTTTAAAAACTTCTTCCAAGAATGCTTTGACTTATTAAAAATGTACGGCTCTATTGAGAATCAGACAAGTCTCGTTTGTTAATTGTCTCCTACAAAGTGTTAAATATATTTAGCATATAACATTTAACACTTTGTAGGAGGATGACATAAATCTGAAAACTGATGATTACTTAATGCAAGATAAAATAAAAAGGTCGAAAAGGGAAGATTAGAAAATTTCCTTTTTTAAACACAAAGAAATCAATGTTTAAACTGGTCAAGGGTGTGGATTAGACGACCCTGTTTTGACCACAACTTTTAAGAAAAACGAGTTTATATAAACGACAATAGTTAACGAAATAAAGATAATTGTCATGGAGACGCTAAAAAGTAAAAAGGCCAGACCGGAGAATAGATCGGCCTACATATTTAGATCTTTCCAAAATTATTTTGCTGAAGAATATTATAATCACTACGAATCTATTCAAGATAAGCCGGATAATGAGGACCTGTTGGCTTTTTGGTTAAATACTGTCAAGTTATCAGATATTAAGTTGTTGAGTCATACTTCTATTTTATTTATGAGAAGGATAGAGCCTTTATAACTTTATAAAGTTATAAAAATATAATTAAGGGCAAGAGTTGAACTATATTCTTTATAATCTCTACTATGAAAATCGAAGATGTAAACTCTTCTACTTGGTGAATTATGTAAAACAGTAAAATCGATATAATAAAGATTTCTATCATAAAAGATTCTCTCTGTTTCTTATTTTGAAGTTCACTTACTTCTTCTCTTATAATATAAAAACTGGATTTTTTTTGAGTTGGCTATGATAAAATAAGAAAGTTGCCTTACAATCCTGCAACGGATTGGGGGTGTATCTATTTGTTTAACTCACTTTTTGCCCCACTTGTAGTCGGCTTAGTAACCGCTTGGTTTACCGATTGGCTAAAACGGAAACACCGCAAGTAAAAGGAAAAGGCAATTTAGCCCACTAAAAAAACCTCAACGACTTCCACTCGTTGGGGGTTTTGGTGTATCTATAAGTTACTCACTCTTTGCAAATGCAATTATATCACGCCATGAAGTCATTAATCAATTTGTTGCGCAACTTATAATAAAAAATCTCTTCTTTTCTCAAATAATTCGCCAATATTTAAGCTTGTCGTACCAGTAAATTTGGCTGGATGAGGTTTTCCATTTGAATCATAACTCGTTAATTGATAATCGTAGTTACCATAACCGTCCTCATCACGTCCAAAAAGCTGGATAGAATCTTTCAACAACCATTTATTAATAAAACTATTTTAGAACATCAAAAAGACACCATCCATACCTTTAGATGTTCTACCCAAAAAAACTCAAACGTATCAGTTATGGATTTAGAAATCTTGACCATTTTCTCAAGAGAATAAGACTCATTTGTGCATAAAAAAAAGACAACCTACATGAGGTTGCCTTCCATACAAAAACTATTCATCAATACTATTTGACAAAGGACCATTTTAACCGTCATTTTCCTACATTTTTATACCGCTCTTGATATTTAATTAATAACCTGAGTTAGAATATCCACTATTGCTTATACCAGAACCACTGTTTGTTCCAGTACTATTCTTATTGGATGTTCCCGTGGTTGAACGTTGTAAACCAATATTATTGATATCTTGAACCGACTTAGTTGTTGTTGAACTTTGTGTAGAAGGCTTAAACTGAATATTACCTGTCTTAGCATGTGGCAAATCTAAATTCTCACGAATAAAGTTTGTAACTCGTTGTAATTCGGATTCCTTCATAACTTCCATACTTTGTTTTGCAACTTCTTCTCCATTACCTTGCAAATGAGTCTCTGAAGTATGTTTTCTAACTGAATTATAATCCTTAGCAAGGGCAGTTAATTCATCGAATGTCAAATCGGTTTGTGTTTGATCAGATAATGAGTTAATAAAGCTTTGGTTTAATAACGTAGATACTGAACTGCTCTTGTGTACTAAAGCTGTAAGCACGGCTCGTTGGCGAGTTTGACGACCATAATCACCTTGTGGATCATCATAACGCATACGTGAATACGCTAAAGCCCTCTTACCATTCATATGAACTTTTTCACCCTTTGTAAAAGTAAAACCTTCATATTTAAAACTCAAAGTTGGCGTCACATCAACACCACCAGCTTGATTAATAACTTTTTCCATACCACCCATATTAATAAGTGCGTAAAAATCAATTGGAATATTCAAAAGCTTTTGAACGGTTTTAATTGCCGTCTTAGTTTGACCGTAAGAATATGCTGCATTAATTTTAGCCGGTGAAACTGACTTATAGCCTGGAATATTAACAGCCGTATCACGCGGAATACTTGTTACCGTTGTTTTATTTTTACTTGGATTTAATGTAATCACCATCATACTATCCGTACGGCCTTTATAATCACGACCCAATGCACCGGTATCAGTTCCCATCAAAAGAATAGATACTGGTTTTTTATTTTTCAAAGCACTACCTACATCACGTTCTTTTGTAACACCTGATGGTTTAAAAGAACTATTAACTGAATTCTTTACACTACGATAGCGTGTCATACCATATGCTGCTCCACCTAAAACTAACAACAATACAAATGCCAAAAACACAATTCTTAATGTATGCTTTTTCTTTTTCTTATTATTATGCATAATACAAATTCCCCCAATATGTTCTAATTTACATTATTTAGAAAACTAGACAAGGCTTCCTGCCAATTAATTACCTCAAAACCTGTATTTTCAACCTTAGCTAAGTCCATAACAGAATGTCTTGGACGATAAGCCTTTTGAGGGTATTCATCTGATGTTACAGGATCAATTTTAATATTCTTATCTTTAAGTATTTCTTTGGCAAACTCATACCAAGTACATGAACCTTCATTAGACAATTGATATAAACCGTAAGGAACATTATTTTCAACAACGTAATTCATAAACTCAGCTAGTGTTCTTGTCCAAGTTGGACGCCCCATTTGATCATTTACTACAGTTAGGTGATCATGTGTCTCAGCCAAACGAAGCATTGTGTAAACAAAGTTCTTCCCGTATTCGCCAAACACCCATGAAGTACGAATAATATAATACTTACTCATTATCTCGGATACTGCTTTTTCTCCAGCTAATTTGGCACGTCCATATTCGTTTTGAGGATTTGGAATGGAGTCTTCCGTATACATATCTTCATTTTTTCCATCAAACACATAATCAGTACTTATATAAACCATTGTTGCTCCAATTTTTTCAGAAGCTTCAGCAATATTTTTAGTACCATCAACGTTTACCTTTTGATTAGCAGTTTTACCAGGTTCTTCTTCGGCTGCATCAACGGCTGTAAAAGCGGCACAATGATAAACAAGTTCAGGCTTATATTCATTAAAGTAATCAGCAACTGCTTTATTGTCAGTAATATCTAAGTCACTTGAACCTGTGCCTACATATTCAATATTCTTTTCATCAAGTAAGTGACAAAGTTCAGTTCCTAGTTGACCTTGAGCACCTGTTATTAATATTCTCATTGTGCTTTTTCCCCTTTAATTTAAATCCTATTGACCATTTTTAGCATACTTAGCTTCGACTTCAGCTTTTTCAGCTTTCCACCAGTCCTCATGTTCTGTATACCAATCAATTGTATGTTGTAGCCCAGTTCTAAAATCAGTATATTCTGGTTTCCAACCTAATTCTTCACGTAATTTAGTTGAATCAATAGCATAACGCATATCATGTCCCGGACGATCTTTAACCAATTCGTAATCATCAGATGGTTTACCCATCAATTCAAGAATTAATTCAAGAACTTCTTTATTATTCTTCTCACCATTAGCACCGATTAAGTAAGTTTCACCAATCTTACCTTTTGTAAGAATAGTCCAAACTGCTCGTGAATGATCATTAGTATGAATCCAATCACGTACATTCTTACCAGAACCATAAAGTTTTGGACGAATACCGCTTAAAATATTAGTGATTTGTCTAGGTATAAATTTTTCAATGTGTTGATAAGGTCCATAATTATTAGAACAATTAGAGATTGTTGCTTGTAACCCAAAGGAACGAACCCATGCACGAACTAGTAAATCAGAACTAGCCTTAGATGATGAATAAGGACTGCTTGGATTGTAACGTGATTCAGGGGTAAATTTATCACCATTTCCATCTTTATCTCTCAAAGGAAGATCCCCATAGACTTCATCAGTTGAAATATGATGGAAACGAACATTATATTTACGACACGCTTCAAGCAATGTGTAAGTACCAACAATGTTAGTCTGAATAAAAGGAGAAGGATCAATCAATGAATTATCATTGTGACTTTCTGCAGCATAGTGAACAACTGCATCTGCTTTACTTACTAATTTATCAACTAAAGGAGCATCCTTAATATCACCAACAACTAATTCAACTCTATCCTTAGGTAATCCGGCTAAATTAGCACGATTACCAGCATAAGTTAATTTGTCTAATACTGTGATATGTACTTCTGGGTGGTTCTTTACGACATAATGAACAAAATTAGAACCGATAAATCCAGCTCCACCTGTGACAATAATATTTTTCATTGGTTATCTCCTGTATTAAATTTCACCATATACGAATGGATTATTTTTTTCAAACTCTGTAAAGGTAGGTTGATTAGCATCCTTTTCAGAAGTAATTGCTTGATCAAAATCAATTGGCCATTGAATACCTAATTCTGGAGTCTTAAATGAAAAACCACCATCTGCTTCAGCATTATAATAGTTATCACATTTATATAAGAAGTTAACGTCATTTGTTAATGTGACAAATCCATGGGCAAAACCCTTTGGCACTAGTAATTGACGATGGTTACTTGCAGAAATAATGTAACCTTCCCATTGTTTGTATGTGGGTGAGCCTTTACGTACATCAACAATCAAGTCAAGAACAGCACCTGTAACAACACGAATTAACTTAGTTTGAGCAGCTTTTCCACGTTGGAAATGTAATCCACGTAAAACCCCTGCTTCACTAGATAATGATTGATTATCTTGAATGAAGTCAAAATTAATACCGGCTTCCTTGAAGTCACGGTCTGAATAAGTTTCAGTAAAGAAACCACGACTATCTCCAAAAACGGCCGGTTCAATAATTTTTACATCTTGTAATTTTGTTGTTGTTACTTTTAATTTTCCCATTATTTTTCTCCCACTAATCTTAATAAGTATTGCCCATAATCATTTTTCTTCAATGGTTGAGCTAACTTAATAACTTGTTCTTTATCAATATAATTCATTCGATAAGCAATTTCCTCTAGACATGCAACCTTAAGATTCTGTCTCTTTTGAACAGTTGCAATAAAACTGCTTGCTTCTTGAAGTGAATCATGTGTACCTGTATCCAACCAGGCAAAACCTCGGCCCATTAACTCAACATCCAATTGATTTTTGTCTAAATAGGCTTTATTGATATCGGTAATTTCCAACTCTCCACGAGGTGAAGGTTCAATATTCTTAGCAATATCAACTACTTGATTATCGTAGAAATATAAACCAGTTACAGCATAGTTACTTGCTGGATTTTTTGGTTTTTCAACGATTGACTTAGCATGCATGTTCTCATCAAAATCAACGACACCAAAACGTTCTGGATCATTTACATGATAACCAAATACTGTTGCTCCTGATTTCTTTGAACTTGCATGGTGCAAAGTTTCAGACAAGCCGGCTCCATAGAAGATGTTATCTCCAAGAATCAAGCATACTGAATCATCACCAATAAAATCTGCACCGATTATAAATGCATCAGCCAATCCTCTTGGTTCTTTCTGAACTTTGTATTCCAAGTTCAATCCGATAGTATGACCATCACCAAACAGTTCTTTAAACTGTGGTAAAAACTCTGGTGTAGATATTATCAAAATATCTCGTACCCCAGCTAGCATAAGAGTTGACAGTGGATAATAAATCATTGGTTTGTCATAAATTGGTATTAATTGTTTACTAGTTGCCTTAGTTATTGGATACAATCTAGTTCCCGATCCGCCGGCAAGAATGATACCTTTCATTTGAATGTTCCTCCTTTAGATTATGACTATCTGCTCTAACAACTATACTATTTTATTCTTCTAACTCGGGAACAATATTTTTTGTTGTTCTCAATAATTTATTGATATAACTTTCCCAAGTAAAGGGTTGTACGCTTTGATTTGAATACTGACATAGATCTTTATAGGTATTATAGTCAAGAGAAATTATTTCATTAATATGATTGAATATTTCGTCCGTGGTATTTGAGCAATAACTACCGAAATTTAAATCTTCTCCAAATGTTTCCACAAAACTACGATATTTCGATACTATGATTGGCGTATAGTGATACATAACATCAAGTGTTGCTGAGAAGGAGCTCCAATTTGGTGTTGTATTGACAAATATTTTTGCTTGAGAAACTAATTGATAATATTTCTTATTTTGATTAATATCCGTTTTATCAAGATATCCTAAGAAATTAATGTTTGTTAAGTCCACTCTACCGGCATACCTAATAAACTGACTTTTCGTTATCCCAACAACATTTAAACTAAATTCAGGTTGAAGTGTTCTTAATTTAATAAACGCTTGAACTAATTTCTGTAAACCAGGCAAATACTTTTTTACACCGATAAATAATATTTGATTGGAATTAAATTTTTTATCTATATACTGGTCATCAATAGTAAGTGGCTTTGAATTAATGACATTACCGAGATAAAAAATATTCGGGTTTGAACTATGCAATTTAGCATAATTACAAGCATCCGGAAAAAGTACAAACATGGCATCAACATTGTCTTGCAATCTATGTTGATTACGTATTTCTTGTAATTCAAGCTTATCTGGATTTCTTTTTTTAAAGTATTCAAAATAATAATCATATGTCCAATCACAGAACATTATAGTAGGTTTATCAGTATATTTTTTCGTATGAAAACTAAAGCTAATTGAAATAAATAAATCAGTCTGTTTAAATTTACGAACTGCACGTTTCATTTTTATATGTGCATACCATCTAAAAATTGGAGTCCGTTCTAACAAATAAGTACTATCAGGGTAGAATAACCGAATGAATCTAATAATAATATGATTCCATATTCCCCTGATAAACCTTTTTGGTTCTACATTAACTCGATTAACTTTTAATCCCTGATGTTCTAATGTTGTAGTAAAAAAATAAGGAACGTTTGACCATGTTTTTAATGAATTGGAATCCCCATAAGAAAAAACCGTTACTTCTTTCATTGCTCTCTCCTTAATTTAACACTATCAAAGGTACTAAAACTAATATTAGTTTTAGTACCTTTCCAATTTCTGATGTCATTGGCATATACCCAAAAACAACTTAAAAAGAATTGATTCAAGTATATAAACTATTATTCATAATGATGTTATCTCTCAAGCAAGTCATAATCCAGAATTTCCATAATGAAAATTCTGGCCAAGCTACTGATTGTATGAACTTCATAGAAAAATACTTATTCGAAGTTCATCATCAGTGAGTGGCTCCTACACTAAGTAAAGCAGATGATAAAGAAATTGATTTACCACTATCTATTTTAGAAGGCCAGTTTAACTATTAGTTTTTAATTTACCAATTAGAGTCTTGATCCAGTAATGATAACCATTTTTTAGCGTCACCAATAACGTTGTATTTAAACGCTGCATTACAACATGAGTCCATTTCCAATTATTGTATAACCCTTGGACAATTAATGGACCAATAATTAAACTCCAAATCCCTATATTCATAAATTTTGTAATAATTAAGGTTAACAGTACCCCACAAATACTAGAGACAACAAAAGCTGGCATATAAGGAACTCTATTAGTATTTGATATATACGCTGCGCTACAAGATTGCTGCTGCCACAAAAATGTATAAATTGATAACCCAATAAAAATGGGTGTACTAAACACTTTGTCCGGTTTAATAATATGAAGAACAGGAAAAGCAACTACTATTACTGCAATTGTACCTATCAAAGATAATGCATACAGAACTGATAATCCCTTTGAAATAACGTTTCTCTCAGTATCAGAATCCTTATTAACATAAGCAGATTGTAGCGTTGGATGGTACGCAAATATCATAGATGCAGAAATATTTGAAACTGCATTAGCAAACTGTAAAGAGATTGAGTACACACCAGTTTGTGCTAGCGTAAAAAATAATGAAGCAATAATTGAACTAGCTTGTGTTGTTAAATAGTTAGATAATGCAACTAAACCATCTCTAAAAGCATTATAAGATACAATGCGTATTGATTTTTTTATATCGCTTTTAGTCACAGGTTCTTGTATAGCCGCCAAATGCTCATTCATTTTTTTGTAATTATAAAAACCATATCGGCATAGATAACGCAATACTAAACCATTAGTCAAAAAGCCTATAGATAATGCAACTAGATTAAAATTAAGTGCTAATAGAATAATAGAAATTAATAATTGACTTAACTTAGAAAAAATTGTAGCACGATTAATAATTGAAATAGCACCCACACCACGTAAAAGAGCTGCAAAATAGCCCATATATAAATTTAAAAATAAGGAGATACAAAATATAGTCCATGCAACTATATGATCATATCCTACCAAATCTTTTGAAATATGTAACATATACAAGGTTCCTATTGTTGAAACAAATAAAAAAGCTATAAGCGAAATAAATCCATATAAAGTCTTCGACGTTGTAATAAGTACTTTTAACAATCTATAGTTGACTTTACTACTATGAGAAAACTTAGCACCCATTTTTGAAACTTCAGTCGCACCACTCCAAGCATAAGCAATATTTCGAGCAAAAGTCGAATTAAAACCAAAGTCAAACAAATTCACCAACCCATTAATAGCAAGAAATATATACCACATTCCAACTTGATCATTATTTAAAAATATTAAAATAAACGGAAGCAATATAAAACCACTAGATAATGAGAATATTGTTCCTACATAACTCCATATTACATCCATTTTAGAAGCTTTAATTTTCATATCTAACTCCCCATTTATCCAAAATAATTTCACTCCAAAACGTTATAAGGTCATAAGACACAGTACCACCTATTGATCCAATTTAAGAGTCTAAATATACCTTTATACATATGATTCTTATCATAATAGTGTGAGCATCAGTGCATCCACACTGATTACATAAAAAATTAATATAATTATCATAATCAAGCCGATTTCATTATCCTACTAATGATAACTATTTCTTGAATATCTCAGAGTTTTGAGTACGTCATGAGCTTGATGACAATTAGAATAAAATTTATTTAATTACCCTGCTAAACGTTTAACAGTTTACTTGTAAAGAGAACACTTATTGTCTCTTAATCAAAGTAGGTTAAATGTAATACTCAACAATTTATTTGTAAATATTTAACTTTCTCTAATTGTAATTCTTATTTCTAACAGCTTAAAGGATTCGTCAGAGTTTCATTTTCACTTATTCATTTTTTGAATCATACTGAATTTCATCTACAAATTCATAATTATACTCGCCTGAATTGATAATCTATTAAAAAATAAAATCCCCAAATTGCAAGAACAAATTAGCCACACGATAAATCCTATTAAATCAGTATTTTC
>NZ_AZDO01000115.1 GCF_001435505.1 Companilactobacillus futsaii JCM 17355
AATTGCCAAGAGAAATTTCACATTTGAGCCAATTTGCTTTGCTATTCCGGACTAGATGGAATTTTCTATTTTTATAGAATCAAACAAATAAGCATCAATTCAGATAAATAGTTAATGCAAACGACTATATCTGAATTGATGCTATTTTTGACTCTGAATTATTTGAAATAAACCATAAATGACGTTATCTAGTCGGTAGTGGCAGCTTTGTGGATGCTCAGTACTGAAAT
>NZ_AZDO01000116.1 GCF_001435505.1 Companilactobacillus futsaii JCM 17355
AGCCACACGATAAATCCTATTAAATCAGTATTTTCATTAATATTCATATTTTATGGACTTAACTTAACCGGCGGAAGCAGCGTAGCAATTCTGCCTCGTTCAAACGAAGTTAGGTGCTGACCTTTTTTCTGACTGTGGTATTCTGTTCTTGCATCAAGACAATAACCTCTTTCATTGTTTGTGTAGGAACATCAATGATAACAGAGATTTGTCTTGGTGTTTTTTATTTTATCAATTAGCTAAAAGTATTTGGCTAACTTGATTATAAAACGCGCGATTATAACAAAGAAAAGGCAGACGAAAATAATAATTTAAAAACCATCCAATTAAATAAATCTACAATTGAATTTTATTTACCTTATGAAGATGTTCAAAACGCGTTAAAGGAAAGTGCGCAAAACCCCTTTATACGTACAAAGGATGAATGGGTAGTGGGTAACAATGAGTGTAAATTAAATAAGGCACAAAAAAGGATGCTTAAGGATAAAGAAATATATAATCATTTCAATTTAGAAAATATCCCCAGTTCCATCAAAACGGAGCTAAACAAGATAGTGCATGACATCGATGACTAATACTTTAACACCAAACAGAAAGGGGCTATGAATATATATATATGGTCTATAATTATCAAATAACCCCTCAAAAACATTGAAAGAATAGCCCCCAATATCTATAATTTAGATATTGGGGGCTATTTTGATTTATTTTTTTATAAGTACCCCTAACCTATAGCTATTGATTCAAGATTTCATGGGAGCCAGTTGCAACCAATAACAAAATCA
>NZ_AZDO01000020.1 GCF_001435505.1 Companilactobacillus futsaii JCM 17355
CTCCTTACAATTGTCATACGACTGAATCTTTCAGAAACTGTGGCTATAGCTTGTCCCTTTGTCTTACCGGATAAGATTGTATCAGCCTCGTAATGACCGAAGGTCTTACGGCTATCAACTTCTGATGGTCTTTCTTCAATGGAGCGACCATTCGAATACTTTCCACGAGTTTCTTTTTGTCTTTTACGCCGAATTCCCTTATCTGGTAAATCATTGTAGGACAAATCTAATGAGCCACTGTTAAGCCAATTGTAAAGAGTCTTAGTAGATATGGATAAAATGTGAGCTATTATTTCAAATGACCAATGATTAAACTTTAATTTTTGAAC
>NZ_AZDO01000117.1 GCF_001435505.1 Companilactobacillus futsaii JCM 17355
TTTATTTATTTTTTCTTAAGGTGGCTAACTTGATTATAAAATTCGCCAATTATTATCTTTAGCAAATTTAACTGCTTTCGTGATAGAAAGATTACTGGTCATACTATAAGTAGTTTTTTGTTCAATAAAATGATTGAAGACTTCTTTACGAGTCCAAGTATCTAAATCAATTTTCGTGAATTTCATAAGTTCTTCCTCCAAACGTATTTACCTTTATGATACAACTTTTAGTCATTCGCATTGGATTATCATGATTGATTTTTTATTTCTGAAAATATGAAATTATCAATTTACAACTCAATAATTCTTTGATTTATTAAAAATAATTCCTAATTACCAAATACCGATAAAAATGTATATATTTTTTGAAAATATTTTGATATATAACCCGATATAATACAACTTATAAAACAAAATACTTGAGGGAGGAGTTTTTATTATGAAATTAAAGCAAATTTTCAAAGGTTTAATTATCATTGTGGCTATTTTCATTAGCTTGCCAGCTACAAATATCAAGGCTGCTTTAACTGATGATACTGATTTAGCCGTTTTAAACAATGCTCCCAATGGTATTGGCATCAGTAATTACATGTCCAACGCCAAACCTAATACCTACGATTCAAAGGATATTTACGATACCAACTCCGCACAAATCGTGGACCATTCAGGTAATAATTCCACTAACGGAAATGTTATCGCCTTAGCAAGTGGAAAAAACACTTATGGTTCAATGTGGTCAAGCGATAAAAGTTTTGACATCAACAAAGAACAGACTATCTCCGCTTGGCTTTATTTTGGTAGTGGTGATGGATCTTCTGATGTTAATAGCGAAGGAATCACCTTTGTTCTCCAAAATGATTCTGATGGGATTGCTGCTTTAGGTGCTGGACTAGAAGGTATCGGTGTCTATGGTTATGATGCTTCTAGAGTAAACCTTATTGCTGGTACCGACGCCGATCAAAGTTATATCAAAAATACTGCCATTCAAAATAGTGTCGCCTTGGAATTTGATACTGATAAAAATAATTTCTATAATTCCAGTAATAAACCGCTTAATAATAACGGTGTAAGTTTTCCTTCAATTTTAAGTTATTATTCCCTTAATGGTTTTGATACTCAATTTGGTAATTCAACTTCCAATTTAACAGCTCTTGGCTTCCCAGATACTGCCCGCTATGGTTCCGGTGGTACTTACGGTCACATCGCTTTAACTTATCCTGGACTAGCTGACAGTTATCAATCAGGCGATATTTCCAGTTACAGCAATTTTCTACCTTTTAAAACAGGTTTTGGATTAGTTCATATCAGTCCTCAAGCTAATTACTTAATTGATGCTTACGATGAACAAAATAATCCTATTTATTGGCATCACGTAACCATCAAGTGGACACCTGCTGCTGAAGGTAGTAACGACGCGACATTGACTTATTATTTTAACGATAAAAATTTGGATTACTCTGACAACACAGCAACTAAAGGCGATTACAAACCTGCTACTGATACTATCAAAGTCGATACGACTAAGTTAAATTCAACTGATGACAAAGTCCGCTGGGGATTCACTGCTGCCAATGGGCCATCGGATTCAGTCGCTAGTAAATTAGTAGCTCTTGATTCCATTCCAGACTTACTTTACGCTGATGCTGATGCTTCAATTACCGATACCACTTTGAATAAGACTATCAATGCTGATTCCACTGACAAAACTGTTGCTAATGGTGATGAATTAGCTCTTAACTATCAATTGAATTATCTTCAAGGTAACGTCAACTGGGAAGATATTGTGGCTAAAATCAAAATTCCCAATCACGTAACTTTAACTCCTGATGATGACGGTAATATTGCCTATATCACTTACGCTGACGGTACTAAAGAAGCTATCAATCAAAGTGAACTAGCTGACCAAACGTTACAACATACTTTAGCTAAGACACTTGGAAATAAAACTGGAAGTGCTGGAACAACCGCCAAGATTACTATTTCAGCCACAGCCAATAATGATACAACTAGTGATATAGACGTCAATAAAGCGGTCGCTACATTCAATGGTTCTAATCAAATTTCTTCCACTAATAGTCCTGAATTTACTATTCTAGCTCCTAAGCAATATACGCTTGATTTATCAACTGATAATTCTAACATTGACTTGTTCTATAAATCTGATAACGCCACATTGAATCTTGAAAACACACTTACTTACAGTGATAATCATAGTTTTGGTGACGACGACTCTACAACTAATATTATTTACCAAATCACTGCTGGAAATAAAACGTATAACGTTGGTACAACGGCGTCTGGGAATATTTTTAAGCAAACGATTGATCTCAAATCACTAATAAACGACGATGATTTCTGGAATCTCTTTACTCTTAACTCCACGCAAAAAGTCACTGTTAAAGCAATCGATCAGACCAATGGATTAATCTCTAATACCGTTACGTATAATATAACGACCAAACCTAACAAAATGCTCAGTCTTGAAGTTTCCAAATCATTGCGGTTTCAAGATGTTAACTACGGTGATACGACAAAATATTTAGCACGAAAAAATGACTTTGATCTAAGCGTCACTAGTCTAAGATCTCCTTGGCAATTGACCGTTACAACTAATGGTCTATATTCAAATAACAAAACATTAAACAACAATCTAGCTTTGGTCTACCGTCAATATAACGATGATTCTTTCACCACTTTAAGTGATGAGCCGACCGTTATCGACCAAGAAGATACTTCTCATGATACTAACGTTACAGAAAATATTGCTGATACATGGACCAAAGACACAGGACTACTTTTAAAACAACTCAACATCTCTCCTGCTGGTCAATACACTGGGACTTTGACTTGGAATGTTGCCGAATCGATTCCCAACGAATGACAAAAATCACTTGCATAATCTTGCAGGTGAATTTTTTTGTGCTATTATATGAAATTAACTACCACAAAGAAGGTGCTTGTTATGAACATTCGTCCAATTCAAGTTGGTGACAACCAAGCTATTAAGCATATTTTACAATCTGATTTAAAAGCTGCTCACTTAGATATCCCTGGTACAGCCTATTTTGACAAAAATCTCGATACCCTTAGTCAATTTTATGAAAAAGCTCGCCGTGGTTATTTTGTTGTCGTTAATGATTTTCAAGAAGTCGTCGGTGGAGCTGGATTTGCTGAATTTGATCTGGAGAAAAATATCGCCGAACTACAAAAACTGTACTTAGCTAAGTCAGCCCAAGGACATCGTCTAAGTTATCAATTGATTTCTCTAGTCGAACAAGCTGCTAAAGAAGCTGGTTACGATAAATTATATCTGGAGACTCATCACAATTTAAAAGCGGCGTTACACGTCTATCCCAAAGCTGGCTTTACCAAACTTGCTGGACCAATCGAAGAGAGTTTGCATAGCGACGCTATGGATGGATTTTTTATCAAATCACTACACTAAAACAGACCACACATTAATTTGCGTGATCTGTTTTTTCATCTATAATATCAAAGCCATATCCTCTGATATGTTCCTTCAACATCTCTAAATATCTTTTAGCAATCGGACTAAGTTCCAATTGACTGTGTTTCAACCAGCCCAAAGTCATCGAGTCATCAACGTCTAATGGAATCGCCACAATTTTGTCATCATTTAATTTATTACTAATAATACCTGAGCTGATAGTATAGCCGTTCAACCCGACCATCAAATTAAAAATCGTTGCTCGATCACTAACTTTGATATTTTTCTTACGATCCAGAGTACTTAAAATCTCTTCTGAAAAATAAAATGAATTATTGTCACCTTGCTCATAAGACAGATACGGATAATCTGCTAAATCAGCCAAGGTTACGCGTTTCTTTTTCGTCAAGGGATTCTGCCGACCAACGAATACGTGCGGTGAAGCTTTGAATAAAGGCATGAATTCTAGATCATATTCCTTAAACAACTTATTTAATACGTGTTTATTGAAGTTATTCAAATACAAAATTCCAATTTCACTCTTAAAACTCGACAAGTCAGTCAAGATATTTTCCGTTTCGGTTTCACGCAGAGTAAACTGATATTCATCAGCCGAGACTGTTTTGATCAGTTCTACAAAAGCGTGGACAACGAAGGCATAATGTTGCGCTGAGACTGAAAAAGCCTGTTTACGAACCGGACTTTTCTCATAGCGACCCTTCAACAATTGTACTTGGTCCAAAACTTGCCGAGCATAAATCATAAATTCTCGTCCATCATCAGTCAAGGTCACACCTAATTTACTACGCAATAGAATTTGAATCCCCATTTCTGATTCCAATTCTTTAATAGCATTAGAAAGACTGGGCTGAGTTAGATACAGTTGTTTAGCAGCTTCATTGAAAGAACCAGTTTTGACGATTGTTTCTAAGTATTCTAATTGTTGAATTCTCATTGGCTTACTCCAGTTTTTTTATTATTATAGTCCAACTTATAGTTTTAAACTATAACCCATCATTATTATTATCAGTTATCCAATACCCACTTTAGATGATAGATTAATAGTCAATAACTACCACAAAGGGGACTTATTTATGACAACAACAATTATTGGTTTTCCACGTATCGGCGAAAACCGTGAACTAAAATTTAACACTGAAAAATACTGGCGCAATGAAATATCCGAAACAGAGTTATTAAACTTTGCCAAAGATTTACGTCTCAAACACTGGCAACTGATCAAACAAGCTGGTATCGATGAAATTCCTAGCAATGATTTTTCATTTTTCGATACAACTTTAGACACTGCCTACCTATTTAATATCATTCCAGATGCTGCCAAAAAATTAGATTTATCAAATCTCGATCGTTATTTTGCATTGGCTCGCGGTTATCAAGGAGAAAAAGGTGACCTAAAGGCTCTCCCTATGAAGAAATGGTACAACACTAACTACCACTATTTAGTACCACAATTCACAAAAGCAACTGACATCAAGTTAAATGATGAAAAAATTTTCGATGAATATCAAGAAGCTAAAGATTCGGGAATCCAAACACGTCCCGTTATCGTTGGTCCCTTCACACTCTTGAGTTTGAGTGAATTTCATAGTGTAACAGCAGATGATTTTGTCGACCAATTAGTTAACGCCTATCAAGAAGTCTTTGAAAAATTATCCGACCAAGGTGCGCAATGGATTCAACTAGATGAACCAGAATTGGTCAAAGATGTCACGGGTGAAAAGAAGATTTTGTTCGAGAATATTTACCAAAAACTCTTGCAAAATAAGTCTAATCTTAAAGTCCTAGTTCAAACTTATTTCGGTGACGTGCGTGATGTTTATCAAGATTTGATTAATTTAGATATCGAAGGTATCGGTTTAGATTTTCATGAAGGTCGAAAAACGGCCCAATTAGTCCAAAGTGGCTTTCCTGATGACAAAATTCTTTTTGCTGGCGTAGTCAATGGTAAAAATATCTGGCGCAATCACTATCAAAAAACTATCGATTTGATCAATAGTTTATCTGTTAAAAACCTAGTTATTTCAACATCTTGTTCACTACTCCACGTACCTTTCACAATTGAAAATGAAACTTTTGCTCCTGAAATCAAACAACACTTTGCTTTTGCCAAGGAAAAACTATCTGAACTAGTTGATTTACAAGCAATTCTCAATGGTGACACAAAACTCATCAATAAAAATCAACAACTTTTCGATAAACCTCGTGTTCAACCTAATGAATCAGTTAGAAAACGCGTCGATAGTTTGACTGCTGATTCATTCGTCAGACATCCCGATCTAAAAGAACGAGCCACTATTCAAAAACAAGAATTCCAACTCCCACTTTTGCCAACAACGACTATCGGATCCTTTCCACAGACTAAAGCCGTCAAAAAAATTCGTGCTCAATTCAGACACAATGAAATTTCACAACAAGAATATGACGAATTCATCGCTAATCACATCAAAGAATGGCTAGATTGGCAAGAAGAAATCGGTATCGATGTTTTAGTTCATGGCGAATTTGAACGTAACGACATGGTGGAATACTTCGGACAAAATCTTGATGGCTACTTGTTCAGTAAAAATGGTTGGGTGCAATCATACGGAACTCGTGGCGTTAAACCACCAATCATCTGGAGCGACGTAGCTAGAAATAAACCTATCACTGTTAAATGGTCCAAATTTGCTCAAAGTCAAACCGATAAAATCGTCAAAGGAATGTTGACTGGTCCCGTTACAATTTTGAACTGGTCCTTCCCTCGCGAAGATATTTCTGTTAAAGAATCGACTATCCAAATTGCTTTGGCTATCCAAGATGAAGTACTAGATCTCGAGAAAAATGGTATCAAGATCATTCAAATCGACGAGGCCGCTCTAAGAGAAAAATTACCACTTCGTAAAACCGACTGGTATTCTGAATATCTCGACTGGGCCATTCCTGCCTTCCGACTAGTTCACAGTAAGGTTCAACCAACAACACAAATTCACACTCACATGTGCTATTCCGAATTTACTGATATCATCCCTGCTATTCAAAATATGGACGCTGATGTTATCTCATTTGAGGCTTCTCGTTCTAATCTAGAAATCCTTGATGCTCTTCAAAAAGAAAATTTCCAGCTTCAAGTCGGACCTGGGGTTTACGATATCCACTCACCACGTATTCCATCAGTTGAAGAAATTAAAGCTACTATCCACAAAATTTTGCAAAAAGTCCCTCAAGAAAAAGTTTGGATCAATCCTGACTGTGGTCTGAAAACTCGTGGCATTAAAGAAGCCAAAGCTAGTGTTGAAAATCTCACAACTGCTGCCAAAGAAGTTAGAGAGGAGTTGTTGATACATGACAGAAACTAATCCCACCTTATCATTTGAAGTCTTCCCTCCTAATTCTCAAGTTGGCGTGAACAATTTGACTGACACTTTGGATCAATTAAAAGGATTGAATCCTAGTTTTATCAGCGTTACTGCCAGCAATCATAAACTAAACTACGAAGAAACAACTATCAATCTCGCCAAATATGTCAAAGATAATTTACACTGTCATACGATGGTCCATATGCCAGCAGCCTATGTCACCAAAACTGAAGTCAGATCGATTTTGAACCGTCTAGAAAAAATGAATATCCATCAGGTTCTAGCTTTACGTGGCGATATTGTCGAAGGTTACATTCCTGAAAAAGACTTCAAATATGCCAGTGATCTAACTCAATTCATTAAACAAGAAAAGCCTGATTTCACAGTCTCTGGCGCCTGCTACCCTGAAGTTCATCCTGATTCAAAAAACAGAGTTGACGACATCAGACATCTCAAGGACAAAGTTGATTCTGGATGCGATCAATTAATCACTCAATTATTTTATGACAATGAGCAATTTTATCGGTTCCAAGAAGAATGCGCCATTGCTGACATCAACGTCCCAATTTTGGCCGGAATCATGCCTATCGTTAATCGCAAGCAGGCTCTTCACGTTATCGAAAACTGTGCCGCTAGATTGCCTAAAAAATTCATCAATATTTTGGACAAATACAAAGATAATCCCGTTTCTTTAAAAGAAGCTGGTATCGCCTATGCAGTTGATCAAATTGTTGACTTAGTAACAAACGACGTCTCCGGCGTTCACTTATATACGATGAACAAAGCCGATACTGCTAAACATATTTTTAAAAACACGGCATCCTTATTTCATCTTGACAGTGTTACCGAATAAAAAAAGTTTCTCACAACTAAGTGGGAAATTTTTTACGTTTTATAGACACCGCAAGTAAAAGAAAAAGGCAATTTTAGCCCACTAAAAAACCCGAAACGAGTGCAATCGTTTCGGGTTTTGGTGTTTTTATGTGCCTACCTTTATGGGCAAGCAAAGTATAACATGGAATAATTTCTAAAACAATCGATTTACTGCAAAGCTGAAATGATTGTTTCTTCCATCTTTTCTGGCTTGGTTACTGGCGCAAATCGCTCAATTAACTGACCATTTTTATCAATCAAAAACTTAGTAAAGTTCCACTTGATACGACCATGTCCAGATTCATTTTTCAAATAAGTGAATAATGGATCTTCCTCACTACCATTGACCATAATTTTCTTAGTCATTGGGAAAGTTACACCATAGTGCATCTGACAATAATCACTCGTGGCTTTATCATCATCTAATTCTTGGTGAAATTGATTACTTGGCAATCCCAAAACTTCAAATCCTTGGTCGTGATACTTCTGATAAAGTTCTTCGATACCTTTTAGTTGAGGTGCTAGACCACATTTACTAGCAGTATTGACTATTAAAAGGACTTTACCTTGATAATCATTAAAGTCAATTGTAAAACCATTCATTTCTGTTTCCTTAAACTTATAAATTGGTGCCATTTATTTCACCCTCTTTTGTATATTATGTCGTAATCTGGAAGCGGAAACAATGATTTTGTTTATGCTTTTTGCTTTCTTTTCCATAGTAGATTGTGGATAATAGACAATTAGATTACATAAAGAAGGTATATTTTTTGAGTAAAGAAGAATTTGACGTTTCTAAATTAAGTCCCAAAGCTCAAGCAAAATTAGAAGAAGTCAGAAAACAACACAATTTAAAAACCTTATCTGAGGCCGCCAGCTACATGTTAGATTTCACAAAGCGAAAGTAAGCCCAATCAACCAAGTATAAAATTATCAATCCAATTAAAATCAACCAACCATTGACATCTTTAGGCATAATTTGAAATGTCACTAAGGTAAAGTATAATACTCCCAAAATTGCCAATTCATAAACAAATAATAGATTAAGTTTCTTCATTAATTAACTCCTAGAACAAGATTAGTCTATTATACAAAAAAATAAAGCCTATGTAATAAACAATCTGTCATCAAACAAAATGCTTATTACATAGTCTTTTTTAGATATCAGTAACTTTAATACCTGCTTGTTTCAATATTTTACTTTCAATTCCATGTTCTAATTCTTTATCATGATGAATTGGAACTGGCAAAGTCACATTCGTCTCCGGATTATACATTTTCAAGTGTGATCCGTTCTGTGACTTCTTAACAAAACCATGTTGTCTTAATATTTTAACGATTTTTTGGGGTTTCATTGCCATAAATATA
Source organism: Companilactobacillus futsaii JCM 17355 (assembly GCF_001435505.1). GTDB lineage: Bacteria > Bacillota > Bacilli > Lactobacillales > Lactobacillaceae > Companilactobacillus > Companilactobacillus futsaii. The sequence continues at coordinate 9,046 of NZ_AZDO01000117.1, forward strand.
CCCCCTTTCAAACCTCTATTGTACACAAAAATGTAAGCATTAGAAAATAATCACTTTTATAAGTAAAATTAAAATTTTATAATAATCCTTATATTAAGTTTTTTTATAGGGGATAAATTTTGAGAAAATTATTTTATTTTAACCATAGGATTATAAAGTACCTTTTTTATTTTTTCTTTACGTTAACACTATTATTTGCTCTGACTTCTTCAAACTTAATTCTAGGAGATAATCAGATAACAAAAATAGGAACAACTGCATTTACTACCGTAGTATTACTCAGTTTAGGCGTATTTATACTCACTCTATATGTCAGCTCAGGGACTAGAAAATTTTTCTACTGGTTATTTATAAAAAAAAGAATTGTCACTGCCAGTATTTGTCTAAGTTTAGCAATAGCTATTCAAATTATTTTTGTTTCTTTAATACACTCTGGAATTGGATTTGATGTTAGTGGTGTTCATCAAGGTATGCTGATGCCAAAAGATGTAAACATAATTGGCTATTTCAGTGTCAACACTAATAATCTTGGTATTTTTCTATTTCAACAGTGGTTTGCTAATATTTTTCATAATACTTCATGGTTATTCTTTGATTTTGTGACACTTTTTCTAGTCGATCTATCGGCTGCTTTTAACTTAGGTAGCATTGCAATTATTGATAAAACAAAAGTTCCTCTTGGAATGTACCTTGAATCTTGTTGGCTCATCACTTTCCCGGCTATTATTGTGCCTTATACAGATACATGGGCAATTGAATTTGTAGCTATGTATATTTTCTGTTATTGTGTGATTTCTTATTCTCATTTTCCAAAAATAATTAAATTGATGGCCTCACTGGGTTTTGGATTTGCTTTGAGTGGAGCCTACTTTATCAAACCTTCTGCAATAATCCCTGCAATTGCTATTGTACTCATTGAATTTCTTGATTTATTAAAAAAGCGGCATAAAATTAGTACACTTATATTTACTATTTTAATGTGCCTTAGTTCAATAGGCAGCTTTCATTACATGAACCAAACCATCAAAAATCAATCTTATATTAGAGTAAATTATTTTCGAGCTAAGCCAATGGTTCATTTCATCAATATGGGACTATCTGGAGATGGAGGTTATAACGCTAAAGATTCATTTAAAATGGTAACTTTAGTTAATAAAAAAGACCGTATTGATTATTCAATAAATTCAATCCATAAACGATTAAAGAAAATGGGACCAACAGGCTATTTAACTTTTCTCTTCAAAAAGCATAATAATAACACTTCCGATGGTACCTTTGCCTGGTTACGAGATGGTGATTTCATCCCGATGCAACACTCACCCTCCAAGCATGGATTTAAAGGCAAACTCGAAAATTTCTTTTATTTATATGGCAATAACGTCGGTGACTTTCGTTTCCTTGTTCAAATTTGGTGGTGCATTTGGTTAGGAATTATCTTCTTTGCTTGGCATGATAATCAAAAATTTACTCAAGTTATGCGTTTGTCCTTAATCGGATGTTTTATCTTTCTATTGATTTTTGAAGGCGGGAGAAGTCGATACTTAATTCAAGTTTTACCTGTATTTATAATATTGGCTACTCTAAACTTCTCATTCACAAAAAAAGAATTAGAAAATCTTTTTAGATGGGTATGAACTTCTAACTAAAAAGGAACTATAATGAAGGTGAGAATTAATATATTTATATTTGGCAGATTGTAAAATATAACCGAACACTAGTGGACACAAAAACCCATAAAGGT
>NZ_AZDO01000118.1 GCF_001435505.1 Companilactobacillus futsaii JCM 17355
GGCAAGTATGGAATGTTCCTAGAAGCTCGGTACTTTAGTGCCGATGTAGTTCACAAATTTAATTCAAAAGCCAAACGAGCGTTGTCTTCATGATTGATGGCTGGCTCGTCAACGTAGATTTTACCGCGATGAACATAACCAGAACTTTTGGCTAAAGCTTGCATACGTTTGTTCAATTGGTGAGTATCGATTCGAAAGTTTCTGATACCGTTTTGATAAGAATAACTGATTAAATTGGAAACAAAGATTTTGCCTAGATGTTGGCCAGCATAGTCAGGGTTGATTGCAATACGATGAATCGTAGCGTAAGGATCAGTATTGTTTTTCCAATGACCGTTAGTGATGTCGTGATAATTAGGGTCATCAGCCACGATTAAAGTTGCTGTTCCGGCAATCTTTCCATCGACTATCAGAAGCCAGCACTGTTGAGCTAGGATGTCATGCTTAATAGTATCGGTATCTGGATAGCCATTTTGCCATTGAGGGCTACCATCTTCTTTTAGCATGGCTTGAGCTTGACTAATGATTTTCATTATTGTTGTTAAATCTGGGACTTGGGCGCGCTTGATATAAACTGAACTCATTTATGAGCCTCCATATAAGTAAGATGATTTAATTTTATCACTTTATTTTTTATGGGAATAGACACGCTCATGTTAGAATTATGCCAGTAAGATGAGTTACTGTCGAAAAAGTAATTAGTTTCAAAACGAAAGGGACTGGCAAATATGGAAAAATTTCCAACAAGATATGTTAATTTAAGATCCTTCATGAGTGTTTTAAATAAAGAAAATCAAGAATTAATTGAATGTTATATTAACTCTTACAGTAATTCTTTCCCGAAAAAGAAAAATAGTAAACGTAATATCATGAATTTAGAAGAAATTCGTAATGCAAATTCGTTATTTGAGGAGATGGCTAGTAATCAAAAAATAACTGAAGGAAAATTGGAAGGATATATTTTGAATTATACTTTTTATTCTGGAGTTCGAGAGGAGTTTGACATACTTAGGTTTGGAAAAAAATATAATCTTAATATTGAGTTGAAAAGTAGTATTCCAGAAAAAGATATTAAAAAACAACTCATTAGTCATAAACGTTTATTAGAAATGTTGAATAAATCGGCATATCTTTTTACTTATATTTCATCCGATCAAAAGATATATCGATTAGACGAAAGTAATCAACTTGTAAGTGTTGATGTTGAAGATATAGTGGATTGTATAGAGGAAGAATGGGAAGAAAAAAATTATTTAAACGATTTGGATTTATCAGATAATATAATTTCACCATATTCAGATCCAGAGAAGTTTATCAATCATGAATACTATTTGACGACTGAACAAATGGATATAGAGAAAAAGATTTTGAATATAGACTACAAATTAATTAGTTTGGTGGGTGGACCAGGCTCAGGCAAAACGTTGTTGCTTTTTGATATGGCAAAGAAAATGACTGAAAAGAGTAAAAAAGTATTAGTTGTTCTTGGTGCCCAAATGACTGAGGACGAGTCTAAGAAACTAACTGAAATCATGAAATTTGATGTTGAGCCAATAAAAAATGTGGCTTTCGAAGAGAAAATTAATGACTATGATGTCGTTTTTTTTGATGAATCCCAAAGAATTTGGAAAGAACAATTTGAATGGATAATTTCACTGAAAAAGCCGGTTAAAATATTTGTAGGTGATCAAAGACAGACTTTTCACCAGGCAGAAAAAAACGAAAATATTCAAAAAAAATTAGTTAAATTAGGTGCAAAAGAATTCAAATTGTCCCTCAAAGTAAGAAGTAATCCAGAAATGTCATCTTTTATTCAAAAATTATTGGATGTAAGAGCAAAGAATGTCAGTCCATTTAATTATGAAAATGTGGATGCTGTTTTTTTTGACAATGTAAAAGATGCGCAAGATTTTTCATTGTACCAAGTTAGGCATAATGGCTTTCGGATAATTGAACCTACAGAATATAGAACAAAATCAACATACTCATTAAAGCGGAAGAAGCTATTTTCTTTTTCATTGGATGTACATAAAACAATTGGTAGAGAATACGATAAAGTTCTAATACCCTTAGATAATAATTTCTATTATGATAATAATGGAAAATTATCATCTAGTTATAGTGAATATTATCCATATATTGAAGGAAGTTTATTATTTGAGTCGTTGACTAGAGTGAAGAAAGAATTAACGTTAGTTGTCATCGATAATGAAAGATTATATAAAACAATTCTTGAAATACTGTCTTGGAAAATAGACACCCTTGTAAAAAATGATGAGTAATAAATTTAGTATGAGGTGTGGTTTTAAAGAAATGCAAAAAACTATTTAATTGGCACTTACTTACTCTGCCATTAAATAGTTTTTTTAGTTGAAATATCTTTTTGGGGTAGTTATTTCTTTTTAGCAGGCTTCCAAATACCATAGATGATACCTGAGATGACAGCACCGATAACAACAGCTAATAAGTAAAGCAATGGTTTATTAGCAAGTGGTGTAACGAAAATACCACCGTGAGGAGCAGGAACATTGATACCCCAAAGTTGTGTCAAACCACCACCGATTGCTGAACCGATAACACTAGATACGATAACGTGTAGTGGATCTCCGGCAGCAAATGGGATAGCACCTTCAGTAATGAATGATAAACCTAAGATATAGTTAGATAGACCAGCTTGTCTTTCTTGTTCTGTAAACTTGTCTTTCCAAAATGTTGTGGCGATAGCGATTGCTAGAGGTGGAACCATACCACCGACCATAACGGCAGCCATCAAAGCACCGTCTTGTGTAGCAGTAAAAGTACCGATAGCAAAAGTATAAGCGGCTTTGTTGAAAGGACCACCCATATCGATTGACATCATACCACCGAGCAAGGTACCCAGGATAACGGCATTACCAGTACCCATTGATTCTAGGAAGTGGGTAATTGCAGCATTTACAACAGCGAAGATTGGATCAATAGCGAAGTACATGATAGCTCCGGTCAAAAGCAGACCTAGAACTGGATAAATTAAAATTGTCTTCAAACCGGCAAGTGAATGTGGAAGATTCTTGAGCCATTTTTTAAGGAAGACAACAACCCAACCAGCAATGAAACCGGCAAGTAGACCACCGATAAATCCGGCCGGACTCTTAGAACTAACAACAGAAGCTGTAGCTTGTGAAGCCATGTAACCACCAACAAAACCAGGTAGTAGAGCAGGACGATCACCGATTGAAACGGCAATGTAAGCAGCTAGAACAGGAATCAAGAAACTAAATGCGTAGTTACCAACGTTGTTAAAGAATAAGAACCATTGTGATTTGGCACCAACGGAGTTTTCTAATAGGAATGAAATTGCCATTAGAATACCACCACCGACAACGAATGGAAGCATGTTACTGATACCATTCATTAAGTCAGCATAAATTCTTGACCAAAGTGATTTCTTTTCTTCTGATTCTTCTTCATCAGAACTTGCGCCACCTTCATCGTGGAAGACAGGAGCTTTTTGTCCAACAGCTAAGTTGATTAGTTCTTCAGCTTTGTTGATACCATCGCTAACAGGGCGGTTAACTAAATGCTTACCATCAAAACGGGGCATTTCAACCTTTTTATCAGCAGCAACGATGACACCATCAGCACGGTTGATTTCGTCAGCAGTTAAACGATGCTTAACACCTTCAGAACCGTTAGTTTCAACTTTGATATCAATACCCATTTTTTCGGCTTGTTCTTTTAGAGCGGCTTCAGCCATGTATGTATGGGCGATACCAGTAGGACAAGCTGTAACAGCGACAACATAAGGTTTCTTCTTGTCATCAGAAGCAGCTTTGGCAGCTTCTGCTTGAGCTTTTTGCTTTTCTTCGTCAGCTTTGTCCTTAGCTTCTTTTTCCTTCATAGCTTGGTCGAATAAATCTTGAACATTATCAGGAGTTTTAGCAGCTTTTAAGTTCTTAACCAATTCTGGATTGATCAAGAGTGACGAAAGGGCAGCTAAAGCTTGCAAGTGAAGATTGTCAGCACCGTCTGGAGCAGCAATCATGAAAAATAGGTATGCTGGTTGACCGTCGAGTGATTTGTAGTCGATACCGGCATTACTTTTGGCAAATAAGACAGTTGCACGCTTAACAGCTTTATCTCGAGCATGGGGCATGGCAATTCCATCACCGATACCAGTACTAGTTTGAGCTTCACGTTTTAAGATGTCAGCTTTATAAAGTTCTTTGTCGTCAATGACACCGACTTGATAGTACTTATCAACCATTTCTTCAATGGCATCCTCTTTGTTAGTAGCTTTCAAGTCCATGATCATGGCGTCTTTTAATAATAGTTGTTTCAAGTCCATTTTTAAAAGTCCCCCCTTGGATTAAAGTTCAGTAATAGTAATTTGTTGATAAACTTCGTCAATTTTTTCTTTTGTGGCGATATCTTGACTAAAGGCAGTGGCTGAACCACATGCGGCACCAATATGGAAACTTTCGATTGGATTTTTTGTATCCATGAAAGTACCAGAGAAACCAGCAATCATTGAATCACCGGCACCAACTGAATTGATAACTGTGCCTTTAGGGGCGTTGGCTTTGTATGCTTTATCTTTAGTAACTAACAAAGCACCATCACCAGCCATAGAAACTAAGGCATGCTTTGCACCTTGTTCCAATAACTTTCTAGCGTAAGTAATAATTTCTTGTTCATTTTTGAAAGTAACGTTGAATAAGTCAGCTAATTCATGGTGATTTGGTTTAACAACTAATGGATGTAGGGGCAAAGTATCTAGCAATGCCTGTCCAGTAGTATCGATGACGAATTCAGCACCATTTTTTTGAATTTTTTTAGCAATATCTAAATAAAAATCTGAATTCAAATTTTTGCAAAGGCTACCAGCCATGATAACAATGTCACCATCACCAATAGTACTTAGATTATCCATGAAGGTATTCTTTTCAGATTCACTTATTTGTGGACCAGCGCCATTGATCTCAGTTTCCTCATTTTGATTAACAGCATTGATCTTAACGTTGATACGAGTGTCTTCTTTAACTTTAGTAAAAGAAGTCTTTAGGTTGTGTTGGCTTAACAATTCTTCAAACATTGAACCGGTTGCGCCACCTACAAAACCAAGTGCAGTAGAATCAAGTTTTAATTCTTTAAGGATTCTTGAAACGTTGATTCCTTTGCCACCGGGAAGTTTAACGTCACTAGATGTTCGATTGACTTCACCAGTGTTTAAATCCTTCAATTGTAAGACGTAATCAATTGAAGGATTGACTGTAATTGTGTAAATCACTATTTTGCCTCCGTAATATTTGTATATTTGTTCAAAAGACTGAATTCCTTCTCTGATAATTTATTCGTTATTAATGGAACTTCATCTAAAGTTGCAAAACGACTAAAACTGACTTGCGAAAACTTAGAACTATCAGATAAGACAAAAGCTTGATTGGATTGGGCTATTGCTAAACGCTTGATAGCTGCTTCCTCAGGATCTGGCGTCGTATATCCAGCATCAGTTGAAAAACCATTCGTACCGATAAAGGCGTGATCAAAATGATAATTCTCCAAAGTTTGGATAATAGTCGATCCTATTAAAGCTTTTGTAGATGACTTTAATTTCCCCCCTGGGATGAACGTGTTTATTTTGTAATCGGCCAACATCGAAGCATTGTCGACACTGTTAGTAATAACTAGTAAATTAGTATGCTCAATTAAATAGGGAATCATGAATTGAATCGTTGTTCCTGAATCGAGAAAAATAACTTCATTATTTTGAACTAGACTAGCAGCCGTTTGACCAATCATTTTCTTCTCATTAATGTGAACCGCAGCTTTTTGTGAGAGAGCAGGCTCTTCATGCAATGAAATCACGTTTTGAGCGCCACCGTGAATTCGCAATAATTTGTGACAATTTTCTAAATCTTGCAAATCACGGCGCAAGGTGGATTCCGAAGCACCGGTTAATGGAATTAAATCGTGGAGTTTGACAATATTATGAATTTTTAATTGTTCAAGGATTATTTGTTGTCTTTCTTCAGTAAGCACTTTCATCACCTCGCAAATGATATAATACAACCATTATCGTTCAAAATCAATCATAAATTATCAAAAACTTCCAAAAACGTTCAAAAAAATTAATAGCTCTGAAAAAGTACTAGACAATCAATTGCAGTTCAAAGTATTATGAAGTCTGTTTTTGTGCTAAAATTTAGAAATGATAATTATAGTTTAGAAAGGGGGATTTTAATGTTTGTAGATAACGTTAAAATCACCGTTAGATCCGGAAAGGGTGGCGACGGGGCAGTAGCTTTTCGTCATGAGAAATATGTTCCACTCGGTGGACCTTCCGGCGGTGATGGTGGTCGCGGTGGCGATATCATCCTAAGGGCCAATGAAGGTATGAATACTTTAATGGACTTTAGATACAAGAGAATTTTTAAAGCTCAACCTGGTCAAAATGGTCAAATTAAAGGAATGTACGGTCATAAGGCTGATCCAGTTTATATCAATGTACCAACAGGTACTTCAGTATATGATGTAGAATCTGGTCGTTTGATCGGTGACTTAATAGAAAATAACCAAGAATTAGTAGTAGCAAAGGGTGGCGACGGTGGTCGTGGAAATATTCACTTTGCCAATTCCAAGAATCAAGCTCCAGAAGTAGCTGAAAATGGTGAACCTGGTCAAGAAAAAGTCATTAAGTTGGAATTGAAATTGATTGCTGATGTTGGTTTAGTTGGTTTTCCATCAGTTGGTAAATCGACACTTCTATCAGTTTCAACTTCTGCTAAGCCTAAGATTGCGGCTTATCACTTTACGACTTTGTCACCAAATCTCGGTATGGTTCGTTTAGAATCTGGTCGCGATTTTGTTATTGCTGATTTGCCAGGTTTGATCGAAGGTGCTTCAAATGGCGTGGGATTGGGTATCCAATTCTTGCGTCACGTTGAACGTACAAGAGTTATTTTGCATTTAGTCGATATGGATCCTAACAATGGTCGTGATCCTTACGAAGATTATTTGGCAATCAGAAAAGAATTAGGTAACTATGATGAGAATGTTTTGAAGCGTCCAGAAGTTATCGTGCCAACTAAGCTGGATATTTCAGGCTCAGAAGAACGATTAGCTGAGTTCAAAGAGAAATTACCAGAAGATGCTGATATTTTTCCAATTTCAAGTATTCAACACACTGGTGTGAAAGCTCTGATGAATCATACTAGTGAGGTCTTATCTAAGGCAGAACCAATTCACTTTGATGTTCAGGAAGATGAGACTAAAGAATACAACTATGAACCAGAGAAAAAAGCATTCACGATTGAAAAAGATGGTGAACACAGTTTCGTTGTTAAAGGTGCTAAAGTTGAATTACTTCTTCAAAGAACTAACTTGGATCACCAAGATGGAATTATGCGTTTTGCTAGACAACTTAAGTCTATGGGTATTGAAGATGCATTAATTGATGCAGGAGCTGAATCTGGAGATTCAGTAACAATTCTCGATTTCACTTTTGAATTTATTTAGGGGCAATAAAAAATGAATAAATCACCGAAAAGAAGATTTATTACTGGATTTGATGGACTACGTACTTTAGGGGTTATTGGTGTTATCATGTATCACTTAAATCCCAATATTTTTTCCGGCGGGTATTTGGGAGTACCAATTTTCTTCCTTATATCGGGTTACTTAATCACAGATCATTATTTTAATACTGTTGATTATGGTGGTTCATTCTCGTTAAGTAATTTTTATACTAAAAGAATTAAAAGATTATATCCCGGGATGTTGTTTGTATTACTAGCATCTGGGGCTTATATCGTACTGTTTTTAAAAGATTTACTGTATCATTTGGACCAAATTTTTGTGACAAACGTATTGAATGTCTACAACTGGTGGCAAATTTTTAATGGGCAATCATATTTTGAAAGATTTGCTAATAATGAATCGCCTTTTACTCATTTGTGGACACTATCGATTGAAGGTCAATTTTATATTGTTTGGCCAATTTTACTTATTTTATTTACTAAGTATGGTGTGAAAAAGAGCCGCATTTTTGGATTTTCAATGATCCTTTCGATTGCTTCAGCAATTTGGATGGCCATCTTATTTAAGCCAGGTGTAGATCCAAGTAGAATTTATTATGGAACTGATACTAGATTGTTCTCGATTCTTCTAGGTTGTGGACTTGCTTTAATTTGGCCAGCTGAAAAACTGAAGAGTGGGTTGAAGAAAAACGACAAGTTGAAGTTGAATTTAGTGGGATTGTTGTCATTTGCGTTGATGTTATTGATGATTTTTACCATTAAAGATAATGATCCATTCTTATATCGTGGTGGGATGTTCATTTTCTCAGTCACGACATGTATCTTTATCGCGGTCGTTGCACACCCAGATTCATTCTGGAATGGTGTCTTATCAAACCGTGTTTTCCATTATGTAGGTACTAGAAGTTACGGTCTTTACTTGTATCAATTTCCAGTGATGATCTTCTTTGAATCAAAATTCAAGAACATTGCTGATCATCCGATTCTTTATCCAGTTATTGAAGTTATTTTGATTGTCTTAGTAACTGAATTTTCATTTAGATTCGTTGAACAACCTTTAGCACATGCTAAATGGAAAGATGTTAAAAACTTCTTCCGTTCTTCAACTAGTGTTCAAAGAGTTTTAGCTTTAGTTATCGCTGTTATCAGTATGACAGGTTGTTACAGTGTGGTAAAAGCTGTTAGCGCACCTAATCCTAATGTTAATCACAGTGAATTGGCTACTAAGATCACTAAAAATGAAAAGGCTAATAAAGCTAAGAAGCAAAAGGCTATCGAAAACTTGAAGAAGTCAAAGAATAAGCAAGATGCTACTGGTAAGATGTCTGATGCTGATTATGCTCGTTATAAAAAGGCCGCTAAGTCTAACCCAATCAATACTGAATTTGAAAAGTATGGTTTGACACAAATTGATCTGCAAAGATTAAAAGATGTACCAATGACTGCGGTTGGTGATTCTGTTATGGCCGATGGGTCCGATAACTTCTTGAAATTGTTTGATGACAAGAAAGTTATTGTTGATGCTGCTGTCAGCCGTCAATTGGATCCAAGTATTGATATTTTGCAAAAATACAAGGATCAAGGAGTTTTGGCATCTAACGTCATGATTGGTTTAGGAACTAATGGACCATTCAATATCCAACAAGTTGGTCAGATCATGGACCTAGTTGGACCTAAGCGTCATGTCTTCTGGATCAATGTTCACGTTCCAACTAGACCTTGGGAAAAGACAGTTAATGGTGTCTTAGACGAAGCAACGAAGAAATATAAGAACTTGACGGTCATCGATTGGAATGGTTATTCAGATGGTCATACGGATTGGTTCTACGATGATAATGTTCATCCAAATCCTGAAGGTTCAATGTATTACTCTGCTTTTGTCGCAAAAGAGATTTTGAAATCATTAGATAAAAAATAGATAGGATTTTTTTATGGAATTAGAATTTTTAGGAACTGGTGCCGGAGTTCCATCAAAGGGCCGCAATGTTTCTAGTACGGCATTAAAAATGTTGGACGAACGAAATGAGGTTTGGCTTTTTGACGTTGGCGAGGCTACACAGCATCAAATATTAAAAACAACGATCAAGCCGAGAAAGATTACTAAGATTTTCATCACCCATTTACACGGTGACCATATCTTTGGTCTTCCTGGATTACTGTCTAGTCGTGCCAATCAAGGCGGCAATTCTCCATTGGAGATTTATGGTCCAGTGGGAATTAAAGAATATGTTGAAACGTCTTTGAAAGTTACTGGCAGTAAATTAGGCTATCAAATTAAATATATCGAATTAAAAGATGGCGGTGAAATATTTAACGATAAGACTTTCACTGTCTATGCTGGAAAATTAAAGCATCGAGTAACTTGTTTTGGTTATCGTGTAGTTGAAAAACCACGTGTCGGTGAGTTACTAGTTGATAAATTGGCTCCGTATCATATTCCTAATGGACCAATTTTTGGTCAGTTAAAAGCAGGTAAGGAAGTAACATTAGCTGACGGTACGGTCTTAAACGGGCAAGATTTTATTGGACCAGATAAGCCAAGCAAGATTGTGACAATTATTTCTGACACACGTTATACGCCAGAGATTGACAAATTATCACAAGATGCTGACGTAATCGTGCACGAATCAACTTTCTCTAATGATGAGAAAAAATTAGCTTATAATTATTTCCATTCCACGGCTACGCAGGCTGCTCAAGTCGCAAAGAGAAGTCACGCTAAGGGCTTGATTTTGACGCATATCTCTGCTAGATATACTGGTAGAGGGGCTTTGATCTTGCAAAAAGAAGCTCAAAAAATCTTTAAACCTACCAAAGTGGCTAAAGATTTCGATATTTACGAAGTACCGTTTAATTAATTAGAAAAGAGGATGAGTATGGTTAACTTATTGAATCAGACGATTGTCGTAACTGGTGCATCTTCTGGAATTGGTAAAGATGTAGCAGTTAATGCTGCTAAATGTGGTGGCAATGTGATTTTGATTGCTCGTAATGAAGAAAAGCTATTACAAGTGAAAAATGAGTGTATCCGCGTCGGTGCTGAAAGTGCACAACATGAATACTTAAGCATTGATATGAGTGATTCAGATCAAATCAGTTCTGGAGTTGAGAAAATCTTTGAATTAACTGATAGTGTGGACGTTTTAGTTAATGCTGCAGGTTTTGGGGATTTCTCGAATTATATGGAAACTGATTTCGGTAAGATTGAAAAGATGTTTCGTGTCAACGTTTTAGGTTTGATGTTGATGACTCGTTTAGTGGCTTCACATATGATTGATCAAGGAATTGGTCATATCTTCAATGTCGGCTCAATGGCAGGAAAAATCACAACTCCTAAGTCCGCAGCCTATGCTGCTACTAAAGCGGCTGTAATTGCTTTCTCTGATGGTTTGAGACTAGAGTTGAAACCATTTGGAATTTATGTTACAACTATAAACCCCGGGCCGGTTAAGACTAATTTCTTCAATGTCGCCGATCATTCAGGTAATTATCTAGATTCAGTGAAGTATTTTGTCCTTGATCCTGATCAGCTAGCTTGGGAGATCGTTAATACTTTTGGTAGAAATAAGCGTGAGATCAATCGTCCACGTTATATGGAATTAGCAGCTGTGCTTTATAAACTGGCACCAAGTTTAGGCGATTATTTTGCTGCTACACTTGGTAACCGTAAATAGGGGAGGATTCATATGAACGGTAAACAATCTAGATTTGTTATTGGTTTGATTATTGCTTTGATCGTTGTGATTTTTGCAGTTTTAAATGTCGATCCTGTTACCGTAAGTTTTGGATTTACAAGAGTTAAATTACCATTGATTATTTTGATTATTGTTTCTTTACTATTAGGTGCCGTGATTACTATGCTCTTAGCAAGTTCTGGTAAAAAGAAAGATGATGATTTAAATCGTCATGCAAAGAAGCAAATTTCCAAAGTTCAAGTGTCACATGACAATCAAATTGCCGATGCATTAAAGGAAAATAATACAAAAAAGCAAACAAAATAGTATTTTTGCTTGCTCAAACGATTTTATGATAGTATCATATTAAACGTTAGATTTGATTGAGTTAATATAAATAAAGGAGTTTTTTAAATATGGCAGTTCCAAAGAGAAAATCATCAAAACAAAGAAAGCGCCAAAGACGCGCACATCTTAAATTAGATACACCAAACATGCAATTCGACGTTGCTACTGGTGAATATCGTTTAAGTCACCACGTATCACCATCAGGTATGTACAAGGGTGAAAAAGTTATCAACAACGATAGCAAAGAAGCTTAATGAAAAAGTCAAGTTGAACTTGGCTTTTTTTTATATAGATTTAAATGATGAGGTATGACTATGAAAAAACTGAAATACGTCTTATTAATGGTTATTCCGCTATTCTTTTTACTATTGACTGGTTGTTCCAAGTTAAGCCTCTCGACTACGAAAAAAGAATACAGTCCAGATGGGTTAGTGGCTATTATTAAGGGTAAGGCTACTAATTATCAAAAACTTACTTATACAGTAGCGGGTAAAACTAAAAAAGTTGCCGTCGATGGGGGACATTTTGCTATTTCTGTTCCTGTTTCTGATAAGAATCAGAATGTGCGCATCAAAGCGATTAACGATGATAAAACTGAAACTAGTTTGGTCAAAGTAAAAAAGGCAACACCTTTGAAAAACTATTTAGAATTTGCACAAGCATATAATTATACGATGCTATCAACTGGGCAAGCTGATGATCAATTGCAATTGATTTCCGAAAATGGGATTTCTACACATAAAAAGGCTGATGGAACTAAGTGGTATCTAAATGTTCAGAACAATCAATTAATGGGAGTTGCAACACAATTTCCTTATAAAGATTTGAAGTCTAAAACTGGTCAAAAAAACTTTGCGACTGACTTAATGATCGTTTCTAAACTACTTGGTGCTGATGGTCAAAAAGTTTTGAAGGATTTTGCTAAGCAAACTAAAAATGCTGATAAAAATTCAACTAAAACCTCAATAGATCCTATAAAGTCCAATGGAATCAATTTCAATATTAATTTAGCTACTAAAGGTTTTTATCTTTACATTACTAAATATTAAAAAGGAGCCTCGTTAGAATATTCTAGCGAAACTCCTTTTTTAAATAAAAAAAACGCCTAATCTAGTTGGATTAAGCGTTCTTTTCATTATTAGACTCTTTAACAGAGCTATCAAGAATCAATGGAATTACACTGAAAATGATAGCAAAGACTATACTAACAATAATAGAATAGTTTGTGTTATATGTCTGTTGGTTCAAAGCACCACCGATAAAACCGGCAACTTGTCCCAGCATGATAGACCAGAAAATTACAGCAATGTATCTCATTTCTTCCATCTCACTTTCTCAAGTAGTTTAGCACATTTAAGGATTTTTCCCAATAAACTTTCACTTGCTTTTGATATAATTTTAAACAAAGGGGGCGACAAATTGCAAGCACAACTGCAAATGATGAGTAGTTTTAGTTTACTGCATAGTCCCGCAAAATTGACGGAATTGATCGATCAAAGTAAGGCCCGTGGTTATACAGCGATTGCTTTGACTGATTTAAATAATTTATACGGTTCAATTGATTTTTATAAATATGCCAAAAAAATCGATATAAAACCAATTATAGGTTTAACAATCGAAATAGCTGGGATTATTGAAACTGATAATACTTATCCATTATTGCTTTTAGCTAAAAATGATAAAGGTTATAAAAATTTAATAAAGATTTCATCAAGGATAATGTCTTCAAAAGAGCCAGTTCAAATAAATGAGCTAAGAGACGTTTTGGAAGGCCTCTTTGTAATTACACCGGCCAGTGATGCGGAGATTCTTAAAACTGATTTGTCGGCTTATTTTACGCAATTGAAAGCTCTGATTGATGTAGATGATTTGTACTTAGGTATTAGTTTGTATCCTGGACAAATTGAAAATGTCAAAACAATTCGAAAAATTGCCACTGATTACCATATTCCTTTGGTAGCTTTAGGAGATGTTCGTTATGTCAATCAAGATGATCATTTGGCATATCAAGTAGTTAATAATTTGCGAACGGGACAACGATTTGAAAGTTTGGATCAAGTGGTTGTTAATGGTGATCATTACTTACGTGATTATCGAATTTTTGCCAATGATTTTAAAAATGTTGACCTGCAAGTAGCAATCGATAATGCCAATTTAATAGCTGAAAAATGTAATGTTGAAATTGAATTTAAGGAGACAGAACTACCTGAATTTCAAACTCCTCAAGGGATCACCTCTGTTCAATTTTTGCGTGATTTAACTAACAAAGGATTGAAAAAGCGTCTAGGAACAGTCCCAGATAATTATTTGCAACGCTTAAATTATGAGTTAGGCGTAATTGACAAGATGGGATTTTCAGATTACTTCTTGATTGTTTGGGATGTCATTAAACATGCTCATGTGGTTGGGATTAAAACAGGACCTGGACGAGGATCAGCCGCCGGATCTTTAGTTTCATATTGTTTAGGGATTACTCAAGTAGATCCTATTAAGTATGACTTACTATTTGAACGTTTTTTGAATCCACAACGAGTAAATATGCCTGATATCGATTTAGATTTACCAGATGATCGTCGTGATGAGATGGTCATGTACATGCATGATAAGTATGGATCAGATCATATGGCCCAAATCATTACTTTTGGAACGTTAGCTGCGAAGATGGCCTTAAGAGATATTTCGCGAACCTTTAGTCAAACACAATTTCAAATGTCACAGTGGTCTAATGCAATTCCACATAAGTTAAATATTTCTCTAAAAGAATCTTTTGAAGAGTCTAGCACCTTACGTAATTTGGTTGATAACTCGAAAGAAAATCAGTTGATTTTTAAGGTCGCACAAAGAATTGAAGGCATACCTAGACATTATTCGACCCATGCTGCCGGAATAGTGTTGAGTAAAAAACCAATGACTGACATTGTGGCAGTGCAATTGGAAGATGATGGTATCAATTTAACACAGCAGACGAAATATAACGTTGAAAGCGTTGGTTTGTTAAAAATGGATTTTTTGGGTTTAAAGAATTTAACGATCCTAGATAAATCCGTACAAGCTATTTCCAAACGATATAAAAAAGAATTTGTTCCAGAAAAGATACCATTGAACGATCAAAAAACCCTTCAAATCTTTCAACGTGGAGCAACAGATGGGGTTTTTCAATTCGAATCTGACGGTATCAGAAGTGTTTTGCGTCGGTTAGTTCCAACTAGTTTTGATGATATCGTAGCGACAAATGCTTTGTATCGTCCAGGTCCTATGCAAAATATCTCAACTTTTATTGCTAGAAAGCATGGACAAGAACCAGTTACTTATCCGGATAATTCGCTTGAAAAGATTTTGAAGCCGACTTATGGAATTTTGGTTTACCAAGAACAAGTTATGCAAGCATCTTCAGAAATGGCCAATTTTTCTTTGGCAGATGCCGATATTTTACGTCGAGCTATTAGTAAGAAAAATGAACAATTGATTGAAGAAAATCGTCAAAAATTTATCGATGGGGCAGTCTCGCAAGGTCATGAGAAAGAATCAGCTCAAAAAGTCTATCAATATATTGAGAAATTTGGTAATTATGGTTTCAATAAGTCCCATGCGGTAGCTTATTCGATGATTGCTTTTTGGCTCGCCTATATTAAAGTACATTTTCCTGATATCTTCTTTGCCTGTCTGTTAAATTCTAATTTAAACAATGAGACTAAAGTCTCAAAGTATATCCAGGATGCCAAAGATTTACATGTCAAGATCCTCAATGTCGACATCAACCAGAGTCAATATGAGTTTAGTGATTCTAAAGAGGGTATACGATTTGGACTTTTGAGTATTAAAGGGATGAGACGAGATTTAGCCACAGATATTATCAATGAACGTGATAAAAATGGTGAGTTTACTAGTCCTTTAAATTTCTTACAACGTTTGGATCGTCGATTTGTTAAAAATGATTATTTGGAACCAATGATTTTGTCAGGTGCTTTTGATGAATTTAATCGGAATCGTAAAGAATTACTTTACGATTTTCGAGATTTAGTTGAAAGTATCCAATTAGCTGGTAGTAATTTGTCATTGTTTGATGTGCTTGATCCTAAAAAACATCAAGTCGATGATTTTTCACTGACGGAACGCCTAAATCAAGAAAAAGAATACTTAGGCGTTTATGTTTCAGGGCATCCAGTTGAAAAATATCGAAAGCGAATTCTTAATCTGCCATTGGTGAAAATTTCAGAGTTACATCAAACTCAAAATCCAATCAATGTCTTAGGTTTAGTCAAGAACTTGCGAGTGATTCGTACAAAAAAAGGTCAAAGAATGTGTTTTATGACGATTGAGGATGAGACTGGATCGGTTTCTGTAACAGTATTTCCTAGATTATTTCAACAAATCGAAGAAATGGATTTGGATGGAAAAATCTTTGTTTTCGTTGGTCGTGGCAATGTTGGTCAACGCGGTGACTTAGAATTGATTGCAGATAGATTAAACGATCCTAAACAATTTACTATCCAATTACCGGCTGAAAAATTGTATTTGCGTGTGACTAAGCAAATGGATATGCCACAGAATTTAGAAAAATTGTATGAAATAATTGCTGGTTCTAAAGGGAAAATGCCGGTTATCATCTACCGAGAGAAAACTCGTCAAGCATTACTCTTGAAATCTAATCATTGGATAGACTTTAATAGTAACGTGCGGAATAAGTTGGAAATGTTCCTGGGTAAACGGAGCGTTTTTGTGAAAAAAAGCAATTAATTTATCTTAAAACGTTTTCAGCTCTACAACTTAATCAGCAAAAATGTTATATTTGATTAGGTTTTGTTTTAGAAACAAATAATTTTGGAGTGTGAACAAATGAAGCGTATTGGTATTTTAACTAGTGGTGGCGACGCCCCTGGTATGAACGCTGCTATCAGAGCAGTCACACGTAGAGCCATTGACAAAGGGCTTGAAGTGTTTGGTATCAATTATGGATACGCTGGTCTTGTTGCGGGAGATATCTTCCCACTAACAAGCGCTGACGTTTCTGACCGTATTCAACGTGGTGGTACATTCTTGTATTCTGCAAGATATCCTGAATTTGCTAACGTAGAAGGTCAACTCAAGGGTATTGAGCAATTGAAGAAATTCGGAATTGACGCATTAGTTGTTATTGGTGGCGATGGTTCTTACCATGGTGCATTGCGTTTAACTGAACATGGTTACAACACAATCGGTCTACCGGGAACAATTGATAACGATATTCCATTCACTGACTTTACAATCGGTTTCGATACAGCTGTTTCTACTGCTGTTGACGCTATTGATAAGTTACATGATACTGCCAGCTCTCATGAAAGAACATTTATTGTTGAAGTAATGGGAAGAGGCGCAGGTGACGTTGCCCTTTGGGCTGGTGTTGCCGGCGGTGCTCAAAAGATCATCGTTCCAGAACGTGACTTCGATATTGCAGAGATTGCAGAAGAAGTTAAAAAAGGTCGTCAAAATGGCAATAAGAATATGATTATTGTCTTGGCCGAAGGTGTTATGCACGCTGACGAATTCAAGAAAGAATTAGACAAGTATGGTGACTTTGATTCACGTGCAACTGTCTTAGGACATGTTCAACGTGGTGGTTCACCAACTGCAAGAGATCGTGTCTTAGCAAGTAAGATGGGTGCTCACGCGGTTGATTTGCTTCTTGACGGCAAGGGTGGTCTTGCTGTTGGTATCGAAGATAACAAGATTACTTCACATGATATTCTTGACCTATTCGATAGCAAGCATAAGCCTGATTTATCACTTTATGACTTAAACGAATCTATTAGCAGATAAGTTAAGCATTAAGTGAATGAATTTGTTACAATAAACGATGAATACAACAAGAAAAGGGGATTCTCGATGAAAAGAACTAAAATTGTAAGTACACTTGGACCTGCTAGTAACGATGTCGACACAATCGTTAAATTGATTGAAGCCGGAGCTAACATCTTCCGTTTCAACTTCTCACATGGTGACCATCCAGAACACAAAGCTCGTATGGAAATGGTACACGAAGCTGAAAAAATTACTGGTAAGACTGTAGGTATCGTTCTAGATACTAAGGGTGCTGAAATCCGTACAACTGTTCAAGAAGGCGGCAAGTTCGAAGCTAAGATTGGTCAAACAATCCGTATCTCAATGGATGATTCATTGACAGGTACACCAGAAAAGATTGCTTCAACATATCCTGGTCTATACGATGATACACATGTTGGTGGTCACGTATTGATCGATGATGGTCTTGTTGATTTGAAGATCACTGAAAAAGATGACAAGAACCGTGAATTGGTTACAGTTGTACAAAACGAAGGTATGATCGGCTCAAGAAAGAGTATCAATGCTCCTGGTGTTGAAGTTCGTCTACCTGGTATCACAGAAAAAGATTCAGACGATATTCGTTTCGGTCTTGATCAAGGTATCAACTTCATCTCAGCTTCATTCGTTCGTAAAGCTCAAGATGTCCTAGATATTCGTGAAATCCTTGAAGAAAAACACTGTGAATACGTACAAATCTTCCCTAAGATTGAATCACAAGAAGGTATCGACAACATCGATTCTATTCTTAAAGTTTCAGATGGTTTGATGATTGCTCGTGGTGACATGGGTGTTGAAATTCCATTTGAAAACGTACCATTCGTACAAAAATCATTGATCAAGAAGTGTAACGCTTTAGGTAAACCAGTTATCACTGCTACACAAATGCTTGATTCAATGCAAGAAAACCCACGTCCTACACGTGCCGAAGTTACTGATGTTGCTAACTCTGTTCTTGATGGTACAGATGCTACAATGCTTTCAGGTGAAAGTGCTAACGGTGACTACCCTGTAGAAGCTGTTGCTGCTATGGCTCGTATCGACGAACGTACAGAACAACAATTAGACAAGACTAATTCACTTGCTATTCAAAGATTCGAAGACTACAAAGGTTCAAACGTTACAGAATCAATCGGTGAATCAGTTGTTAGAACTGCTGAAGAACTAAACATCAATACAATCGTTACAGCTACAAAGAGTGGTTACACTGCACGTATGATTTCTAAATACCGTCCAAGTGCTAACATTCTTGCTGTTACATTTGATGAAAAGACACAACGTGGTTTGACAGTTAACTGGGGTGTTGATCCTATTATTGCTGACAAGCCAGAAAACACTGATGAAATGTTTGACTTAGCTGCTAAGAAAGCTCAAGAACGTGGCTTTGCCAAGGAAGGTGACTTGATTCTTATCGTTGCCGGTGTTCCTGTTGGTGAAAGTGGTACAACAAACGTTATGAAGGTTCAATTGATCGGTTCAACATTGGTTAAAGGCCAAGGTGTTGGTGAAGAATCAGTTGTTGGTAACGTTGTAGTTGCTCACAATGCTGAAGAAGCAAACAAGAAGATCAACGAAGGTGACGTATTAGTTACAGAAATGACTGATAAAGATTACCTACCAGCTCTTGAAAAGGCTAGTGCCGTTGTTGTTGAAAACGGTGGTTTGACTTCACATGCTGCTGTTGTTGGTATTGCTATGGGTCTACCTGTAGTTGTTGGTGCTAAGAATGCTACATCACTTGTTAAAGATGGTGACACTGTTACTGTTGATTCAAGACGTGGTGTTGTATACAAGGGTGCTTCACGTTCACTATAATTTTTAAATAAAATTATAATTAACTAAAATATAAATTGACTGAAAGAGACTGACGAGTTTCTTTCAGTTTTTTTGTGTTTGCGTTAATATCATAGTATTAAAGAATTTTTGAGGTGGAAGATTGTCAAATAAAGATGTACTTGTTTTTGAAATTGAACAAGCTAAAGGAAAACCTAGAGATGTTGAGAAGAAAAAGAAGAAGGATTATTGTCCCTTCTGCGATACCAAGAATTTAACCAATATCATTGAACAAAAAAATGACATGATTTGGTTGGAAAATAAATCGCAAATTGCAAGAACAAGTTAGCCACTTTGGAAAAATAAAGAAAAGTTAA
>NZ_AZDO01000119.1 GCF_001435505.1 Companilactobacillus futsaii JCM 17355
AAAGTGCTCCCAAAGTTGTTAGATTATGTCTAACAATTTTAGAGCACTTCATATTTGGATTTCCTTTTTTGTTTACTTCCAACGGTCGATTAAATGAACTGTTTCTTTAGTATTATTGGTAAAGACGCTATCTAATTTTAATGTATTGAGTGCTTCATAGTTATCGTTATAGGTGTTTAGAATCCAGCCGTTAGTTTTGAAGCCATTCTGGTGTGATAACTTAACTAATTTTGGTGTCCATTGATCTAATTTCATCGAAATGAATTTGATATAACGTGGAGCATTTTCAATTTGTTCCTTGTATTGACGTTCAGTGGCGGAGCTTAATAGCCAAAGAGTAGGAACTTTTTTCAAGGAATGATGTAACTCTTTGATTCCAGGTAAGCTCTCATCTTGGAAGATTACGTTTTTGGTCATTTTGTATTTCTTAAGTTCTTTGACGAGAGCTTTTTCAGTGTCAGTAGTGTCACCAGCATTTTTCTTAGTCTCAATTATATAGTGAACTTTTTTGCCATAACATTTGAAAACATCTTTTAGTTGATGAATTTTTTCACCATTGCGTAATTTGACTTGGCTAATTTTATTGGAATTTGTAGTTGAAATGGTAATATTTTTGCCAGTTGTTCGTTTGAGGTTGTCGTCGTGGGAGACAAATAATTTGCCATCTTTACTCAACCAAACATCTTGTTCAATATATTGGGTTCCGTCCTTGATGGCTCGATTGTAACCTTTAAAAGAGTGTTCGGGATAATTATAAGGACTGCCACGATGAGAAAAAATTAATGGCGTATCTGGTGAAGCATGATTGATACTTTGTGTAACTGAAGTTAGATTTTTAGCTTTTGGAGCTGCCGCTGCTTGGACGTTTAGTGGCATGCCCAAAGCTAGTAATAAAGTAAATAAAATAATGGTTAGTTTCTTTTTCATAATTTCCCCCAAATAATCTATTCTTATCATAGTTTAATCATAAAAAAAGTGCCACCGCAATAAATACGATGACACGATTAATTAGCAATTATGGAAAGGGCGAATTTTCTTAGGTTCAGATAGTCTTAAACTAGCACGTCTGGTCTTTTCTCGTTCAATCTTTAATTGATTTTTTAATTGACGATTCTTCCAGAAACCACGAATACAAATAGCAGCAGGAATTGCCATCCAGGCTACGGTTGCGGGAATTATCCATGGATTTTTACTAATGATTTCTAATTCTTTTTCATTACGTTTTTGTATTTCTTGATAAAATTCTTCGGGTATTTGCATGATTGTCATCCTTTTTTTACTTAAATCATACTCCGAATAGAAAACGCTGTCATTATAATCGGCCAATTTGTTACAATACTTATTGGGATTTAACTTCCAGAAGTAATTTTGATACCAATAATGCTAACAAGTAGTAAAGCTACAAATCCCCAAGTTAAGGGAGATAGTTTATCGCCAAAAATTATTACACCGGCAATGATTGAACCTACAGCTCCAATTCCGGTCCAAATAGGGTAGGCCAAACTCATCGGCATTCTTTTAATAGCAATTGATAAGAAAAACATACTCAGAGCTAGGCCAATAATCGTGTAAATAGTAAAACTGATTTTGGTAAAACCGTGGCTCAATTTCATAGTCGTTGCCCAAATTGTTTCAAAAAGTCCGGCAATAATTAAATAGATCCAATGCATGATATTTCCTCCAAAAAAAAATAAGCACTCTCAATAATTCCTTCTTTGGCCTAACGGAATTATTAAGAATACTTGATTAAGTGACACCCGGCGGTGTTTATTAACTTCAATGAGACATTTTAGCAAATTAAAAAAAGGTTGGCAAGTATGATTCAAAAAATGAAAGATTCAGAATTGGAAAGGGTAAGCCGGATATGGCTTAATAGTAATTTAGAAGCACATGATTTTATTGATAAGAACTTTTGGCTTGATAATTATCAAATGGTCAAAGAACAATTCAAAAATGCTGAAATATACGTCGATGTTGAACAAGAAGTTAGAGGGTTTGTTGGTTTACAGGGTAATTATATTGCTGGAATTTTTGTCGATAAAAAATATCGCAATCAAGGTATCGGAAAGAAGCTGATAAAATTTTTAAAAAGAGATCATCAAGAATTGTCACTAAATGTTTATGATAAAAATATTCAGGCTAAGCAATTTTATGAAAGAAATGGTTTTGAGGCTTCTATCCAGTCAGTCGAAGAAGAAACTGGTGAAGAAGAAACACGATTAGTTTGGAAAAAATAATTTATGGTTAATTTATTTTTAATTTAAAGTCAATTATTTTAATATTGAGCTATAATAAACAATAGTTTAATTAATTAAAAAGGTGGTATTTTACATGGCAGATGTCGAAACATATATTAAAGATTTAAAGGATTCTATTATTAAAAGAGATCCTAATCAACCAGAATTTCAAGAAGCAGCTTTTACAGTTTTAGATACATTAAAGCCTGTTTTAGAAAAGCATCCAGAATATGTTAAGAACAATATTTTGGGTTCTTTAGTTGAACCAGAACGTGCGATTCAATTTAGAGTTCCTTGGCAAGATGATGAAGGAAACTTTCATATTAATCGTGGCTTTCGTGTTCAATTCAATTCTGCCATTGGACCTTATAAAGGTGGTTTGAGATTACATCCTAGTGTAAACTTGAGTATCGTGAAATTCTTAGGATTTGAACAAATTTTAAAGAATAGTTTGACCGGACTACCAATCGGCGGTGGCAAAGGTGGTTCTGATTTCAACCCTAAAGGTAAATCAGATTCCGAAATTATGCGTTTTTGCCAAAGTTTCATGACTGAATTGCAAAAGTTCATTGGACCAGATTTGGATGTTCCTGCTGGTGATATCGGTGTTGGCGGTCGTGAAATTGGTTATTTGTTCGGACAATACAAACGTTTGAACGGCTTTCAAGGTGGAATTTTAACTGGTAAAGGATTGCAATACGGTGGTTCACTCGCTAGAACTGAAGCTACTGGATTTGGATTGATTTACTTCTTGAATGCCTTGATCAAAGACCAAAAGGATACTTTGAAAGGTAAGACAGTTAAGATTTCTGGTGCCGGAAATGTTGCAATTTATGCATTACAAAAAGCTCAAGAAAATGGTGCCAAAGTAGTGACTGTTTCTGATTCAAATGGTTACGTTTATGATCCAAATGGAATTGACCTTGATACTGTCAAACAGATTAAGGAAGTTGAACGTGGACGTATTAAAGAATACGCCGACAAGATTTCAACTGCTGAGTATCATGAAGGTTCCGTTTGGGATTTTGATATTGATTACGACATTGCTTTACCATGTGCCACTCAAAATGAAATCAATGAAGACCAAGCCAAATTGATGGTTAAAGATGGTGCCAAGTACATTGCTGAGGGTGCTAATATGCCAAGTAATACTGATGCCATTGCCGTCTACAAGCAAAATGATATCATCTATGGACCTGCTAAAGCTGCCAATGCCGGTGGTGTCGCTGTTTCAGCTCTAGAAATGAGTCAAAATAGTGAACGCTTGTCATGGACATTCGATGATGTTGACAAGCAATTGAAAGATATTATGGAAGATATTTATCAAAAGATTGCTGACGCTGATGCTGAGTATGGTTTGAACAAGGATTATCAAGCTGGTGCAAATATCGCTGGTTTTGAGAAAGTTGCTAAGGCTATGTTGGCTCAAGGATTAGTTTAGAATCAAAAAAGAACTAGATTACAATCAAACAAATAAAGCATCTATTCGGATAATGGCAGTCGTTAAATTGACTACATCTGAATAGATGCTCTTTTTTTATTCTACGGGTACGATTGGATGTTTTCTGACAATGAAGGTCAAAAGATAAGATGCCGCTAAGATGATAGTAACGACTAAGTAAGGATAATGTGTATTCCAGTCCATCAAAGCTCCAGACATCAAAGGTCCAATGACGTTACCAACACTAGTCAAAGACATATTCATACCATTGATCAAACCTTGATTAGAACGGCTTGATTTCGTTAATAAAGTTGTAATAGCCGGTCTTAATAGGTCGAATGAAGAGAAAATAATTAAAGTAGCGACGATAACTTCGATATGAGTGTGTGCTTGAGTTATCCAGAAAACACAGACGGCACTCAATAAAAAGGCGATACTGATCAGACGCATTTCACCGATTTTGTTGATGATCCAGTTAAAGGCCGCAACTTGTAGAATTAAAGAAATGATTCCATTTAAAGTTAAAACTAAAGCAATTGTTCCCAATCCGAAATCGAAGACTTGGTTAACATAAATACTATAAATACTTTCGAATCCTTGTAATCCAAAAGATGAAACCAAAATCATACCGAACAACATGACCATAGGCAAAGTCAAAATTGCTCGAATTGAACCTTTTTCTTGAGCCTTCTTTTCTGCTTCAAGTTCCTCACGTTCAAGAACTTCTTTGTCTTCTTTAAGAAAAATGTATGTGAAGATAGCACTAGTGATACTCAAAATACCGGCAACCCAAAATGGTGTTTTATAAGTAATTCCAGCTAAAATACCACCAAGTCCGGGACCCAAAATCAGGCCACCACTAAAGGCAGCCGAAAGCCAACCAATTACTTTGGCACGGTCTTTTAAAGTTGTTAAATCGGATCCTAAGGCCATTGAAGTAGGGATAACCATGGCTGCGGACAATCCACCAATGATTCGAGAGATGTTAAAAATAGGTAGTGTTGTAGCGACAGCGAAGATGAATTCTGAAATCATATAAGTAAATAATCCGAAAACAATAACTGGTTTTCTACCTAATTTATCAGATAGTTTACCTACAATAGGTGATGCTATAAATTGAGCAAAGGCGAATAATGACGTCATGACACCCATTTGTGAAGTCGTAAAATGGTACTGGTTTTTGATAAAAGGTGTAACTGGTATGACTAATCCAATCCCCAAACAGATTAAAAAGTTACTAAATACTAAGATGTAGATTGATTTTTTGTTCTTCCCCATAATTTCCCTCCCTATGTAAATACTTTTTTGAGCATAAGAAAACCGATATACTAAGAAGGCCTTAGCTATCGGCTTTGAACAAGAATCTCACTTTACTAAAAATCATACTATCATTCTATATTATTGTCTAATACTTTAAGTTAAATTTATTGTTAAAAATATATTACAAAAATTACGTTTGGCATGAAAATAATTTGTATTAGTGGACAATTGGTATAGAAGTGCTTATGATAAGTGTATGACTTAATAAGGAGGTCATATTTTTGGATTTTCGGAGTGGCTTAAACAGTGATAAGCCTCAGATAATAAATTTACTAGTAGATTCATTTAAAGAATACATAACAACTAAGAACATGTTCCAACAAGAATTTCGTTCTAGTGCTAAGTTCGATAAGTTGTTACGCAAGTATTTTGAACTTGAAGTTAATGTATTCATGAAAAAAGGTTTGGTTTATGTTGGAGCCGACGGAAAGGGAAAGCCTAGAGCAGTTGCTCTAATTGAATTTAATCAAGGTAAGCAGATTAGTAACTGGGATTATCTTTCAATGGATGGTTTAAAATTGTTGCCAGAAATTATCAAGAATGGATTCAATGGTTTCAATGCATTCGATATCTTTAAATTTGAAGATCTTTTCGATAAAGTAAAGGGTAAGAAAAAATGTGCTGTTGAATATTTGGCTGTTGATAAGAAATTACGTGGCCAAGGTATCGGTAGTAAGATGCTCAACAATCACATTAGCCCTTACGTGAAAAAAATTGGTTACAGAAACATTATTTTAGAAACAAATACACAAAAGAACGTTAAGTTCTATAAGAAGAATAATTTCTCCGTTCGCTCAGTTAAGAAAGTTAATTTGAGTCATGGGGATGTTAAAGATTGGGTTTTAGCTAAAACAATCTAAAATAAAAAAGTCGCTCACACACTGTGAACGACTTTTTTTATAAAAACAACTAATTCTTCCTACGAGTTAAGAATAACAAATTGCTTAAAAAGTGTTCTTATTCTTAAGGAAACTTAATTTATTTTAACAAATCTTAATTAGCTAGTTATATCATCGACCATAGTCCAAGTGATTTTTCCTTGATAATTTCCAGAATTAGTATTTTGTGGTAATTTGAGTTGCCAATCTCCAACACCAACATAGTCAGTTAAATTAATATTTTCTTGATTGTCGGTATTTTGGAAAGAAGCTGTCCTTATAGGAATACCATCACTTGAAATAGGTTGCCAAGTACCGGCATTTTCATAAGAATTGTTTCTTTGTTTAATAAATAGCAGATTAGATCCGTCTTCAGATAATTTATTGCCATTATTGTCTTGCAAACCATTTAAATTGTTGTCGTATGAGACATAAATATTAAACGGCTTAGTATCAGGATGTGATACGATTAATTCACCATTGGTGCTGGTGTTTTGTAAGGTCTTGCTTTGTCCGGTAAAGTTAGTTGTACCAAAATCGATTAAAGTAGGTACTTGGATAAAACCGTTGATATTTTTAACGTTTAAGTCAGCACCATTTGAGATCATTTCACCTGTGGGTTGACCAGCAGAAGTAGTTCCGCCAGTTACAGTTGCAGTATTAGTAATTAAACCAACAGAATTGGCAGTAACAGTGGCTGAAAATTTAATTAGAACCGATTCGCCTTGCTCGATTGCATTCATACCAGTTGATATTTGTTCGCCCTTATTTTCATCAGTTCCACCTTGGTAGTAATAATCTGTATCTTTAGGACCTTTGACGTAAACACTAGATTCATCAACTTTTAATCCAGCAGGAATAACATCTTTGATAGTTGCACCTGATTGCAAATAATCTTTACTGCCTGAGTCTATTTTATAAGAAATTAGATAATCAATGATGTCGCCTTTTTTGCCCTCGGTACTATTTTTAAAGTCTGAGTCACTAGATTCATTTTTAAGTTGTTTTGTGAAGGTAGCCGAAAACGAGGGCTTTTCTACTGGTATATTTACTGAAGCATCGATAGTTTCTTCAGTTGACCCAGCAACTTCTTGGTCAGTACCGTAAAATTGACCGGTATTTTTCAAATTGCCACTAGAATCAAGATTATCGATAGCATCGGCAGTAATGTTAGCTTCAAATGTTACAGCTTCAGCTTGATTATCAGTTAAGGATTGTGCTACTGGAACGGTTAAAGTTCTTGAAGATGAGTCATAATCGCTAGGATCCATAGCAATTTCAGTGCCATTATTGAAAACTTTCTTGATTGAATTAGGATCAATTTGTAAGCCTTCAGGAATTTTATCAACTAGTTGTCTGTAATACCAATTGGCGTTGTATCCATTGTTAGTGATATTGAGGGTGAATTTCAATTTGTCATTAATATTATTTTTTCCGGTATTATTAGTCTCATTTTTATATGATTTGTTGGCATGCATTATAGAATATGGTGATTGAGTTTCACCAATAGTGGAAGAATAATGTGCGACTTGATTGTTTGCTAAAGTCGTTTTATCCCAACTTAAGGAATAGGCCGAGTCAGTAGAGTCAATAATCTTATCGCCATAATTTAACTTTCTTTTTTCGTCACCATTACCATCGGAATCATACCGATCCGCCCAGTTAGGAGCATTGGTTGCTCTACTTAAGGCAACGTAGTGTTGGAAACCATCTTCAGTTTCATTTGTAATGGATAGTTTGTAATCTCCAGCGGCAATAAAAATTCCGTGTCCATCTCCTAAATCTTGAATGGGAACAGCATCGGCTGCTGAATTTGTAGCAAGACCTAATTTGGTATCTTCACCAAAGAAGACCTGAAATTCTTGAGTTGAACCAGAAACGTTTCGGACGTACATTTCTCTTTGAACTAAATTTCTATTCGTAGAAGAGGGACGTAAAATTAATTCGATGACGAAATTATAATTATCTCTTTTGAAATTTCCAGCAATCATATATGTATAGCGGCCATCACTATCTTTAGAAAAATAATAAGATTTATCGGTCATTTTATTTCCTAATACTGACATGGTGTCAGATTGAACTTTAGAATAAACACCAGGCTTGGTAATTAGAAAATCAGGTGAGGTCATAGATACACCTTGCTTACGACTATTCATAGTTCCTGAAGTGGAAAAGCCTTGAAAGGTTGAACTAATATATTTATTAGATGGATTGATTAAGAAGACATTCATTTTTGAATAATACATATTTAATGCACCCATAACTTCAGAATCTTTGACCATCGTATCATCTGAAGTATTGGCGGTGTAATTATTGTTAGTATCTGTTGTTAAGCCAAAACTATAACCTAATTTCAAACTTGGAGTTAATTGGATTGGATCAGAACGGGTAACTGAACCCTTAGACCAGTACGAAACACCGTCATCTATTCCGTCATTATTTCCGTCAACAGTTGCGGCGTTGATTTGAACGAGAGTCGTTAAAAGTACGAACAGTGCAGTAAAAAAATAAATTAACGCGTATTTTAATCCCATTTTTAGAATTTTCAATTTTTTTCACCCCTAATGCAAAAACCGTTGCTTCAGGGTTATTATACATTTTAATATAAATAAAATGATTATATTTATGAATAAAATATCAAAATAATGTAAAATTATCTTTACTTAGAATTGTTCATTACGAAAGGATAATAGATCAATGGATTTTACAGGTAGCGTTTCAAATAAAAAACTGACCTTTAACTTGGAAAAACTAGGAACAGTCAATTATTATCAAGCAATTCCAGATCAAGTGAACGAAGAATCGATATTTATCGTTATAAAAAATCACGAAGTTATTGGTATAAATTTGGGAAGTTTATTAAATGCCAAAGATTGTGATGGAATTGTAGAATTAATTTTACCAGAAAATATGATTCCAGCTGATTTCTTTTATTTTCTAACTAAAGAGTTAACTAGTTATGGTTATATGATGAATGTTGAATATAAAATGGCAATTTCTCAAGAGTCTATGAGTGTTTATCAAGATTATTGGGTAAGAATTGCACCATTGATGGCGATGTTTGGTTTGAAAAAGCAAATTAAAAAACGGACTAAAGCACGCCATCGCTTTGTTAAAGAGTTATCTGAAGTACCATTTTCCGTTGATTATAATGGTAGTAAAGCTACTGTATATTGGAACAGCCGTAATGAACTGATTATTAAAAAGGGTGCTATTTTAGTAGATAAAGCGCCACTGACGAAAGCTGGAATAGTTGGTTTTGCAGGAAGATTTGGGATGCAATTGCGTCAAGAACATGCGGATGCTATTCAAGATAATATTTTGATTGAAGATGTTCACTTGCGTAGCGTTAATGAAGTGGGCACTTTCTTGTATTTTGCGGGGACTAATAGTTGGTTACAGTTGATATCACCAGAAGGTAAAACTTTGGATGAATTGACGGTCGTTAAATAAAAATGCTCTTCGGGAATTGAATTTTCTCGAAGAGCATTTTTTAGATTGTAGCTTTTGGCTTAGCACCACAGTAACCGTCACAGGCACATTTTTGGTCATCTAGCATTTTACAATGGCAGATACCGTCGCTTCTTGAGCAACGACAGCCATCGTGACAGACCATACCTGCATGACAGTAAGGATTTTTTTCAGGCATAACTTCTCCTTTATTGATTATTTGTTGATACTAGTTGCAAATTCAGCAATGTATTCTGAGTTGTCTTTCAAATTAAGACCACTATTGATTGTAACATCACCTAACCAAACATATTGGTTAGTAGCAATCTCGCCCCAATATGAACCGTACTTGTTAACAACTAACTTAGAAACTTTCCAAGCAGTACCAGCAGCAAGTGTTTGACCATAAGCATTGTCAGCATAGTTGTAAACACGTGTAGAAACGTTAGTTGTAGCAACTAGACCATTGTTTGGCATTGGAATAGTAGGTGTCGTGTTGGTATTATTATTAGCATTTGTGTTCGTTTCAGCTGAATTGATTTTAACAGCTAAAGCAATTACATAAGCGTTAGTTGCGACTTGGTAGTAATCGTTGCCGTCAATGTTCTTTGTTTCACCGAGTTGCCATGATGAACCAGCAGGAAGAACTTGACCAGTAGCATTTCCGTCCGGATCAACTACTTTAGCAGCGTATAATAAAGTACCAATTTTTGTTGTTTCAGTATTTGTATCGGTAGTCGTATCTGTATTTGTATCAGTGTTTGTTGAATCAGAATTTATAACAGTAATATTAGTTGAAAGAGCATATTCATCTGTAGCAACTTGATAATAGGTGTTGCCGTCAATGTTAATGATCTTGCCTAATTGCCAATCAGTATCTTTGCCAAGAGCTCGATTCTGAACAGCCTTACCAGTGGAATCGACTAAAGAAGTGATGCTATTTGTACGTCCGACTAATTTAGTAGCAGCTTGAGAATCTTGTTGTGATAATGAAAGCACAGTTGGTGCTAATAAAATTAAAGCTGAAGTGATAAAAATGTTTCTTTTTTTCACGTTTTTTTCCTCTTTTTGTGTTTTTTGGTACACAACTAGATTATATATTACGAAAAAATTGTTACAAGTCTAGAAATAAAAATAATTGTGGATATAATATTATTTTTGGTTGCTTTATAATTGTTAGTAAATGTTCTAAAATCAAAGCATTCAAAAGGGGATAAATACTGCTGTTAGTCATAACACAGGTTTTTTTGGGGATGAATCAATGAAAAAAATTACTGCGAAAGTATTAGTCTTAGGGACAATTATTTTGTCATGTGGAGCTAGTTTCATGTGGCCAATAAATACAATTTTTATAAAAATCGCTAATTGAGAAAACACGGTAATTTATTGCCGTGATGAATCAATGATTTATGCGATTTTAGGTGTTTTTTACAAACATACGTTCCCCTTATGTGATATAATTACGATATCAAATCATGGGAGGGGGTTCATATGGTCTTAAAAGGTATCAAATTACGCATCTATCCAGATGGTTACCAGAAAGAACTTATCGAATACAACTTTGGTGCTAATCGTTTTGTTTGGAATAATATGCTAGATATGATGATCAAACGTCATGAAAATAATCCTGATTTGAAATCTTTGAAAGCATTTGATTTGAATTACATTCTGACGACTTTCAAAAAAGAACATACGTGGTTAAAGAAAGCTGAAAGCACGAGTCTTCAAGTTTCTAATAAAGACTTATTTGAAGCTTATAAAGGATTCTTTAGTAAAAAGCGTAAGTTTCCACGATTTAAAAGTAAGAAATATCCAAAACAAAGTTATCAATCTAAATTTGTTAATAATAATATTGAGATACTAGATGATTCTTATATCAAGTTACCTAAACTTGGAGTAATGAAATATAAGAATAAAAAATCAATCCCTAGTGTCATCAAGTACGTGACTATTCGTAAATCATCAACTAACAAATATTACGCCATTCTTACGGTTGATGAAGATATTACTCAATTACCAAAGACAAACAGGTCTGTCGGTCTTGATATGGGTGTTTGTGACCTAGTAATCTGTTCAGATGGAAGTAAGTATAAAACTATCCGTTTTGATAAGAAACTTGCTAAAAGGAAACACTATTGGGAAAAACGATTAGCTAGAAGACGTAATCAAGATCTAAAAGATATCCAGTATAAGAAGAAGTTTGGATTGTTTGATCCAAAACCTTTAGAACAATACTCAAACTATATGAAAGCTAAACTTATGGTAGCTAAGTATAGTGAGAAGATAGCTAATCAAAGAAAAGACTATCTCCATAAAATAACTCGTGAATTAGTTGAAAATAATGATTTGATTGTTATTGAAGATTTGAAAACCAAAAATCTTCTTAGTAATCATAAACT
>NZ_AZDO01000021.1 GCF_001435505.1 Companilactobacillus futsaii JCM 17355
AATAAGTGCATGACTAAGCCAATATTGTAATTGGATTGCGTATAAACGCGATAAGCTCCAGTCTTGCGCATTGTGTGGGTACCAAGGTAATTAATATTTAAAAGATCGCCGACTTTGCTCATGATTTTATAGAACTGCTTTTCTGTAATATGCCGTTCTGGGTGTTGAATGGACGGAAAGAGCCATTCAGATTCTAGTTTATGATCAAGCAGCCATTGACGATACAATAAAAGCTCTGTTTGAACTGGTTTAAGGTACAAGTTATTAGGCTTACCAGTTTTTCGATCATGAATGAACGCATTTTGTTTAATGGAGCCGTCCGGATTAAAAATATCCGCTTGTTTTAGGCACATGACGTCACTGACTCTTAGTAGCGTAGCTTTACCAACTTGAAAAATTGTATAGTTACGCCGGCCAGCTTTAAAATTATTGAGTAACGTATCTTGCACCTCTTTGAGAACATTTGAATCTTTGATTGGTAAGACAACTTGTTGCATAAGCTGTTAGTTCCTTTACTTTAAAATTAATTTAGT
>NZ_AZDO01000120.1:0-4875 GCF_001435505.1 Companilactobacillus futsaii JCM 17355
TCTTAACTTTTCTTTATTTTTCCAAAGTGGCTAACTTGTTCTTGCAATTTGCGATTCAATAAAATTTAAAAATTCTTCTAAAAATGATTTAAAAAAGATAAAGAATAGTCCATTTTGTAAGAAATTTGACGAAATAATTAAAAAGTTGTCAGTAAATCCATATGATCCATCAGATAACTTTGAAAAATTGTTTCCACCAGAAGATAAACTTTATTCTAGAAGATTGAATATTCAACATCGTATTGTATATTCAATTGATGAAGAGAAACAAATAGTACATATTTATTCAGCGTGGAATCATTACGCGTAAAAAACTACAAAAAGACGTCGAAAAAGTCCTCAAAAATCTTGGTATGACGACAACAGACGCGATAACTCTTTTATGCTAAGACTAATTCTTATCCAGTAGATTTGACATTAACTCAAAAGGAAATTGCCGGTATAGTAGAGGAAAGTAACAAAAAATAGAATATGCATATGAGGGACTGATACAAATTTCAAAAGAAGATAGAAAAATATTAAAATCTGACAGAGAACAAGTACGTCCGGAAATACTTGAAATAGCCAGAAAATTATATGACAAACATTCTAACTTAATGGAACGATTAAAAGATTTATGACAAAATAAAAGGACTTTTCTAATGTTGAGAAGGCTTTTTTGTACTTCTTGATTAAAAGTATTCATATCATTTCGTCCAGTAGTTTCTATTGTTCAAATCGCCTATATGACTAACGATAGAGAAATTGATTATAAATTAACCAAAAAAGGCGAAACATTTAAGGGAACAATGATCTCTCGAAGTAGCATTGTTGATTTTGTAATTAAAATAATTAATAATCCTGAAAAGTATATGTCAGAAAGTTACGGTATCAGTAAACCTGGTACTGACAATATGCTGAAACAAATACGAGAAATGGATCATGATATTTAAATGTACTTTAATCTGTATTTTTTCTTAAAATCACATTGTGTAGTATACTTAATCTAAAGCATAAAGTACTTTAGATTTTAAGGAGGCCTACGAAATGCAAGAAAAAGAAGAACTAAGTAAATTGTCAAAGCAAGGCCAATTAGTTATTCCTTCCGCTATCAGAAAGCAATTGCATCTTGAAGGTGGAGATATATTTACTTGGACGATAAATGATAAATCTGAGATGGTTTTAAAGAAAAAAGAGCTGGATTGGAGTCAAATATTAAAGCGTACTCCAGAAGAGGAAATTACTTTTGATAAAAATGGAAATTATGATGCTAAAAAACATCCAGATTTTCATGATTGGATGACTAATAGCTAAGAATGATAATATTTACAATATCTATATAGCAAACATCCCATTTGATGATTCTAATCAATCTAAATTTCGACCTGCATTACTTATTGATGTTGGTGAGAATACCGCTGTTGTTTACAAAATAACTTCTAAATATCAAAATAAATCTGATAGGGTAAAGGATTTCTACTATACTATAATGAATTGGAAAGATGCACATTTGAGAAAGCCTAGCTATGTTGATGTACATAAAACATATCGCTTACCTCAAAGTATTGTATTTAAGCATAGGCCAATTGGCATGTTGTCTGAGTTTGACGTCATCGCTCTGTTTGATTTTGCTAATAACTATTTAAATGACCTTAATAAAGAACATTAATAATTCTTTTAAATTAATAAGAGATTCCTCCATGCACTTGCGGAAGTCTCTTATTTTTTAATATAATTAAAACTATATTTCTGTCAAAGGAGGCTTTCATTTTGCTATATTCACCTTTATTCGAATGTGATGTACCTTCATACCGCTAATCAGTGGTGTGAATCCGCTGATTTCTTAACTAATTAAGTAAATAAAGCGGAGGTTTCATATTTTGAACAAAAATAAAATAATAGGTAGCATATATTTAACTTTAGCAGCATGTATTTGGGGTGGGATGTTTGTCGTCGTCAAATCGGTCGTCAGTGAAATTCCACCAATTCAACTAGTTTGGCTACGATATCTCATCGGTTCAGTTGCCTTATTGGTAATCGCCTTAGTTGCAAAGATTCAGTGGCACTGGGATAAAAAAATTTACTGCTGATCTTCTTGATCGGATTAATTGGTGATACGATTTCTATCGTTGCTCAAGAAACAGGTACAATGTTTTCTTCAGCTCAATTAGGCTCAGTCACACCGGCATTCATGATTGTCTTCAGTTGGCCATTATTAAGAATCAAACCAACCAAAGGTAAGTGGATCAGTTTGTCTCTGGCTATTTTAGGTGTTGTGTCAATTGTTGGCTTTCATTTTACTGGAAATAATTTATTACTAGGAGTAATCTTTTTACTGATTGCTGGTCTCACATGGGCTTTGATGTCAGTTTTAATTGAACTAGTTGATAAGAAGTACAGCATCATTCAAGTTACTTTTTTAGGTACTTTAGTTGCTATTGTCTGTTTAACACCTGTTATTTTCATACAAAAGAGAACCTTTGGAATAAAGGATTAGTCTTATTTCACAGCCCAACATCAGGGTTGTTCTTCTTGTTTCAACCAATTATTGGAACCTTATTGGGATGGCTATTTTTAAATGAATCAATCAAAATAGGCTTTTTCATCGGTTTGGGGTTGATTTTAGTAAGTATCGTCGTATCCATTAGAAATGAATAGTAAAAATAAAGCAAATCAACTCATCTTTTATGGTGAACTGATTGGCTTTTAATATTTTAGTAATGATAGCGACATTGAATGATAATGATTGAATCATTTGTAACCGTATAGACGATTCGGTCGCTTTTATTAATTCTTCTGGACCAGCAATTGTCTAATTTGTATTTTAAAGGTTCCGGTTTACCTATACCCGTAAAGGGATGTCGAATAATATCATTAATTATCCGATTTAGAATCTTTAAAGTTTTTCGGTCTTGTTTTTGCCAATATTGATAATCTGACAAAGCCTTAATGGTAAAACTTACTCGATCAATTTTCATTAGAAAGTTTATCCCATTCTTCTTTTGATATTGTCTTTAGGTTACCTCTGTTTAGTTGCTCTAAAGATTCATCCAAATTTTTACGATTTGCTTCTGTGCCGAGTAGGTACATGGTTTCTTTCCAAGATTGATATTCTTTTTCCGACATAATAACCACATTACGATTTTTTGGCTTCGTAATTATTACATGATCATCATAATCAACTACGTCGTCAGTTAATTTTTTTAAATTCTTTCTTGCTTCAGAAATGTTAGTTGCGGTAGTTGCCATATTCAAGACTCCTTTTTGAAAATAACAGTATTCTCTACAACTGATTGTACAATATTTAGTACAGATAATCTATTAATTGTACTTAATGTTGTATACATTATATGCTAATGTATTTAAAAGAAAATTAAAGCTAAGCCCCCAACCAATAAGAAAATATAAAAGTATAATCTGTCCGACATAATTTTTCTACCGAATTGTTTGGAATTACTGATGTTCCCAACGATAGCAAAGATTGCTAAAATTATTAGTCCTATGCCCAAAAGTATAGTCATGCAAGATCCCCCGTATTCTTAAAAACTCAATAGTTACATTATCTTACTTTTTAAAATGATTTGCCAGAATACCCATCGTCAATTTTACTGTGAGTTACTTTACATTCCTTAAATGACATTTTATTGTTAATGAAACAAAAAGGATAAACGACTATGAAAAAAATAATAACAGTTATGCATCTTACAAAAGAATTTGGTGACAAGAAAGCAATTGATGATTTGAGCTTTAATATTTCTAAAGGTGAGTTTACAGCTTTTTTAGGCAAGAATGGAGCAGGTAAATCTACCACTGTATCAATCCTTACTACTTTGCTAAAACCAACCCGTGGACAAATCAGTATAAATGGATTTCAACTGGGTCGTGGCGATGCAAAAATTTTCCTGTTTGTGCGCTAATTCAAGGAAAGATAGTCAATACTGTTCCAAGGACTGATAAACATTTCAATCCACGTTATCCAACAAGTTACGATCATGGTTATGGTTATGCGTGGGGTACACAGGGTGCTAATTGTAGGCATGAATTATACCCATATATTGAGGGTGTCAACACGAATCCATTCCACCACCCTGATACTAAAAAAAAATTAAAAATGGCAAGATTCAGCAGAAGCAACGTGGATTAGAAAGATTAGTTAGACAAGACAAGAAGATGATTGCCTATGCTAAAAGTCAGGGCGACGAGTTTGGAGTTTCTCATTACAAAAGTTTATTGAGTGGACGCCGTGCCAAGATACGTAAAATAGTTAAAGACCATGATTTCTTACATCGTGATTATAGCCGTGAAAAGGTAATAACCAAGGTAGATAAATACATCATGTCTGACGCAAAAAAATGCTGTATTCCCTAAAGAAAAATTAACAAAATATGCACTAGACCTAACAGCCATAAAAAGTGGTGGAGCTTCTAAGGCAAAAGTCTTTCAAAGTGCACTAGGCTACAATTTAAATAATTATACAGATCTAATGGACAAGGTTTATAATGGCGTTACGAAATACGAAGCCATTCCACAATATGCCAATAAAGGGTCCAAATGGTAATACAAGAAGTGTTAGGACGGCTTGGGTTAAAGATCCTAAAAATGGGGAATTAAGGCTTACAAGTATTTTTGTTAATCATAGGAAGAAGGGATAGCATGACACCAAAGAAATTATTACCCGAATTTAGTTGGATTAAAACGAAAGATGGTATTACGGGTGTGACGCTTGAAGTATATAAAACAAGACCAAATTACATAGCTGAATATTATCCACATTCTCAAGCAGAAGATGAAGATGATGTTATATTTGCAGTAAATAATGAAGATATCGTTGATTATAAAATACCAAAGCATTAAATAATTATTGTCCTGAACATGACATTAAACCGTTCTTTTTTT
>NZ_AZDO01000120.1:4885-7950 GCF_001435505.1 Companilactobacillus futsaii JCM 17355
GAAAAAATCCGTCGTGGTCGTTACCACGTACAAAAAGTGGTGCAAAGAGTGTTACATCAGCCAATTTTGTCGGAACTCATGAAGTTCGTATTAATAAAATGAGTGGTTTAGTTCAACCATCAGAATATAAACGTAATCAAGACAATGGACGTTCACAAGTAAGTATGGATAAAGAAACAGTTAAGCTAACACATGAAGACTGTTTCTCATATGACCTTGATGAATTAGACATGGACGAAAATGGAGCATTAACAGTAAGTAATGTAGTTTCGATGGGATTAGTATTTTGATTTTTGCATTAGCTATTTAATAAATTTAAAATAACTGAACCCATACCTTTTGCAGCCACGAGTAAACAATTTTCATCCATTAAAAACTCTGGACTGTGGTGGGGATGATTCATACCATCGTTAGGATCACAACCTACGTAGAAGAAACAACTAGGACGCTCTTGTGCAAAATAAGCAAAATCTTCGGAAGGGTCTTGCGGACCACAGTCAAAAACTTGTTTAACTTCAGGGATTTCAGTATCTTTAATCGAGCTTACTACTTGCTTAGTTAACTCTTCATCGTTGACCAAGACTGGATAATTATCGTTATAATCAATTTCGATTTTCATATCGAACATTTCAGCAACGCTCTTAGCAATCGTTTCGATACGTTGGTGAATCGTTGATCTAGTCGATTCTTTCATGATCCGAACATCACCTTTTAACTCAACAGAGGCCTTGATAGCGTTGTTTGAACCGACACCATCAAATGAACCAATCGTGACACTAGCCGTATCAAATGGGTCGATATTACGTGAAACGACTGTTTGTAGGACAGTAACGAAATAACTACCAGCAACGATAGCATCTTTTGATAAGTGGGGCATTGAAGCGTGTCCACCTTTACCGATAAATTTAATTGAAAAATCTGCTCGACCAGTTTGAGTTTCACCCCAATGATAACCAATAGAACCAGTTGGCATTGATGTCATAACGTGTGCGCCAACGACTTCATCGATACCATCGAGTACGCCATCTTTAATCATACTTTTAGCGCCACCTGGAGTAATTTCCTCAGCAGGTTGGTGGATGATTCTAATTTTGCCGTGTAGTTTATTCTTCATTTGGTATAAATTCTTGGCTAAAACCATCATATAAGCTGTATGTCCATCGTGACCACAAGCATGCATGACACCAGAATTCTCTGACTTAAAAGGTAGATCATTTTCTTCTTGAATGGCTAGAGCGTCAAAGTCGGCTCGTAAAGCAATTGATTTTCCAGGTTTACCTGAATCAATATCGATTACAAAACCGTAACCATCACCAAAATTTTTAGTTTCGATACCTAATTTATGATAAAAATAAAATGCAAGGAAAGAACGTGTTCAAAATCAACAAAGAAGAAGTTTTGAAGAAAGCTCGTGAAGGTGGCAATTTACATTTCACTAAAGAAGAATTCAGATTAGTAGATGAAATCGTCGAAAAGAATTCACTGATAATCGATCAAATCAATCAACATTCCCATAATACAAAAGAACGTCGA
The DNA here is from genome assembly GCF_001435505.1 of Companilactobacillus futsaii JCM 17355. Lineage (GTDB taxonomy): Bacteria > Bacillota > Bacilli > Lactobacillales > Lactobacillaceae > Companilactobacillus > Companilactobacillus futsaii. The sequence goes on from NZ_AZDO01000120.1 coordinate 6,419, forward strand.
GAACTATTTAGTCAGTTATATGGATGCCAAATTCCCGAGACGACTGACATTAAGGCGCCTTTTAACGCTGATGTGGGTTGTCAAACGTTTGTTGAGAACAATGTCTTCATCAATAAAGATTGTTTCTTCATGGATCTTGGTGGAATTTGGATAGATGAAAAGGTCAAAATTGGACCTCGAGTTAGTCTAATAACGGTCAATCATGCTGAAGACCCTAATCATCGGGATGACCTAATTACGGGTTCAATTCACATTAAAAGAAACGTTTGGGTAGGAGCTAATGTGACCGTTTTACCCGGAGTGACAATTGGAGAAAATTCAATTGTTGGAGCTAATGCCTTAGTGACCAAAGATGTTGAACCAAACAGTATTTACGTAGGATCACCAGCTAAGAAATTACGTGATTTAAGATACTAAATTTTTTTTGTTGTCGGTTGATTAAGTCCAAAACTATCACGAGAAGCTTGTAAATTACCAGTAACAAGTTGTACTGCAACAGCGCCAACTGAAGAAATGGTTGTAGTATTTCCTGAAACATTCTCACCACGATGTGTAATTACAACTGAATCAGGTCCAGGAATCAAAAAGCCTGGTCTTAGGAAGGTATAATCCAATGAAGATGCTTCAATTACTTTAGCTGCACGAAGATTATGAATTTGAGCAGGATTATTGTCAACATTGTCTTGCACACAAACTGATGCGGGAATTTCATTGTAAATTCCCATGGCAACCATGAAAATTAATCGTTTAAGATGTAATTCCTGCATAGCGTCAATAACATCTTGGGCTAATCTAGCAAGTTCATCAGGATCACCCTTGAAAGGGCGGAAAATACAATATCTTGTCCTTTCATAGCTTTAATCAATGCATCATAATCATATACATCAAGCTGAGCCAAATTTTCCTGTTTAGTGTTTGGTGTAAGTTGATTAGCATGTCGTGATACCAACGTTAAATGGTACATCTATTTTTGATAAAAGTGCTTTTCGAACACCAGAACCAGCTGTTCCTGATGCACCTAATAATAAAATGTTTTTTGACATTAAAATTTCTCTTCGTATTATTTTTATGATAATAAAAGGAGAAACTATGTAAAATACCTATATTGACACGACTACAATTCATAAAATGAATAATGCTTTTGAGTCGTTTATCTCAATTAGTTTCATAAGTTACCATGGTACCAATAGTAGACCGTAAATTTCTCTTTTTTGATGCTATATTGAAATCACAATAAATCAAAAGTGAGGAAACGTTATGACAGAATATAAAGATTTACAAATTATAAATAATGGTGAAGAAATTTCTTACACCGAAGTTCAACACATTGCTTCGAAAAGAGCAGCTCACATACTAGAAGAAATGTCCGGATTAGGTGCCACATTATATTTAAATGATACAGAACTGGATAGTAATCAGATTTACACACTTTCCAATATGGATTTATTACAAGCCTGTATAGAAAGTAAGAAAAAATGGCGAATTTTATAATCAAGTTAGCCACCTTAAGAAAAAATAAATAAAAAAAACAC
>NZ_AZDO01000121.1 GCF_001435505.1 Companilactobacillus futsaii JCM 17355
AGGGTATATTATAAGAATTTCAATATCAAAAACCAAATATATTAATAAGAAAGGAGCAGGCTTACCTCCCACGAATGAATTCGTGGGATTCACGCCCAGTTTTATTGAACCAAAACTTGATTGTCAAGTTTCTGAACAATTGAATTAATAATTTAGTCATCTCATTTCGGGATGACTATTTTTGTATAGAGCAAGATTTTGGCGAATAGCTCAGTCGGTATTATAATGAGTTTGTATGAAAAGAAAACGCTTAATTTTTTCTGGATGGTAGATATGAAACCAATAATAACAATTGATGTTGGTGGAACAACGATTAAACACGCCTTATTTAATAAATCAAATCAAACTTTAACTAATAAGGGTGTCGTTGATACGCCGAAGAATCTAGCAACATTTTATGCAGTAATTGAAAAAATAGTAAAAAAATACGATCGAACTAAGATTGCCGGAGTAGCTTTGAGTATTCCAGGAGCGGTCAATCAACAAACAGGAATAATTGGTGGGATCAGTGCCTTGCCATATATTCACAATTTCCCAATCAAAGCAGCTCTGGAGAAACGTTTGAATTTGCCAGTTTCAATGGAAAATGATGCCAATTGTGCAGCTTTAGCTGAAGTTAATAGTGGCATGGCTGTCAACATGCAAAATATCGTCATGTTGGTAATTGGAACTGGAGTCGGAGGAGCAGTCGTGATCAATCGTCAATTAGTTCACGGTCAGCATTTGTTAGGTGGAGAATTTGGAATGATGCTGGGTCAAACTGATCAGCGCCTCAGTTTAGTAGGAACGGCGGTGAGAATGGCTCAACATTACAATCAAGCCTTTAAGACTAATTATACGGGCAAAGAGATCTTGCAAATGGCTCAAAATGGTGATGCAACTGCTCAAAAGTATGCTTTGAGGTTGTACGATAATTTAGCTCGCGCAATCTTTAATTTACAATTTGTCGTTGACCCAGAAGCTTTTATCATTGGTGGAGGAGTTTCCGGCAATCAAGATTTCATTGATAATCTAAATGAAGCCGCTCAAAGATTAGTTCAGCGAGTAGCTGATATTAAACTAGTTCCTAAAATTATCCCTGCGTATTATCATAATGATGCCAATTTGATTGGTGCAGCATTGAATTTTAAAATTAAAAAAACTGTCTTGATTTGATTTCAAGACAGTTTTTGTTTTAGCAGAGATCCGTATAACGATAAGGGATTGCTTGATTTAATTGTTTAGTGATTTCTTCTAAAGCTGGTTCTTGGCGGATATTTTGGTTATTTAAAACGAATTCGTGATTTTTTTCAATCCAAAAATTAGAATTAGGCGCTAAAATCTCATAATTATCCTCTTTTTTATCTAATCTGAGAATAACTTTTTGCCCCAAGTTTGGAAGTGGACATTGAATTGATTTGTAATAAACATTTTGTTCGATTCCGCCAGGCAGTTTAACGTCAACGTTTTTTCCTAAGATTTCTTCCGATCCACTGATAATATGATTGATATAAATTGAAACATTCGTGGAATCTTTGTTGCTGTGGGAAAAATCTATAACTGTCCCTTGAACGAGAAAGTCACTATTTTTCTTTAGTTGGTTTAAAGACAAGTCCTTTTTGGGAATTATCTTTTGAGTTGACAATGTCGAATGAGCAATTCGTTTTGTTTGTTGACGCCATTTTTTTTGTTGCGCTTTAAAACGATTTGTTGTTTTTGTAGGTCGGCTTGGTCAATATTTGAAGTCTTAGTGTTTTGACTACAACCGGTTAAAAATAAAGCACAGACAGTAATTGTTGCCAAATAAATTTTCATCGAGGATACTCCTTCCTTTTTTGTGAGTTAGAAGTTGGTATCAGTCCTTTGATTCCTCGAATGAAAGATATTTTGTGGTGGCAACTTTTGCCGAATGCATTTGATTCACTCCTTTAAAAGATTATATATATATCATAACATGGTTTAACTTTTCTCCAAGCACAACAAAAAAGCCTAAAAATCTCAATCGGATTTCTAGGCTCTTTTTTAGACGTGATTTTCTGATTTCATTTCGTAAACTTCTGGTGCAAAAGTAGAACGTAATGTTTCAATACCCTTGTTAAAGGAATTGAGAACGGACTCTGAAGCTTCATTACGATTGATTTCTACATTGACGACTGATTCATCTACTGGGTCAGTAAAAGCAGCTACAATAAAATTATCGCCACCATCACTTCCACGTTCAAAAGCAACTTGATGATCTTTAAATTCAGGATTATTTAATACATCCATCAAAAAGTGTTCTTTGAGACTCTCGTACAATTCGATATTGGTAATATCTGGATCTAAAACCGCAAGATTACGATACTTCGATTCGTTTTTGTATAGTGTTTCAAAATGATTTACAAAATAATCAAAACAGTCGGTTGCAGTTAGTTGTGTTAGGTCGTTCGCCACAATGATCAACTCCTTAATTATATTGGTCTATAACTTATATTATAACGTATCTGAATAATTAAAGGGTGATTATTGGGTTTTAGTTGGATTAATAGTAATAGCAGCTATTTGGCAACTAGTTTTAATGGTATATAATAATTAAAGACTTTTATTATACGTGAGGTAATTATATGCAAATCAAACAACTTCCTGCAGATTTTCAAGCAGCATTGCCAGTTTTAGAAAAAATAGAACAAGCCGGATTTGAAGCTTACTTTGTAGGAGGTAGTGTCCGTGATCACATTTTAGGATTAGCGATTCACGACGTTGATATTGCTACTAGTGCTTACCCTGAAGAAATCAAAGAGATTTTTAAACGCACAGTCGATACCGGAATCCAACACGGAACAGTAACTGTTTTAATGGGGGATGATTCTTATGAAATTACCACCTTTAGAACTGAATCTGGTTATCAAGACTACCGTCGTCCGGATAAAGTAACCTTTGTTCGTTCATTAGCCGATGATTTAAAGAGACGTGATTTTACGATCAATGCTTTAGCTGTTGACAAAAATGGTGAAGTAATTGATAAATTCGATGGATTAAAAGATTTAGACCAAAAAATAATTCGTGCAGTCGGTCACGCTGAGGAAAGATTTCACGAAGATGCATTAAGAATGATGCGAGCAGTAAGATTTCAAGCACAGTTGAATTTCAAAATCGAAGAAAAAACTGCTCAAGCGATTGCAGATAATGCTCCATTACTAGCTAAAATTGCAATTGAACGTATCCGTGAAGAATTTGTCAAAATGATGTTGAGTCAAAATTGGCAAACTGGTCTGGCAGATTTTGTTAAGTTAGGATTAAGTGAATATTGTCCAGGTTTTAAAGATCAAAAATTAGAATTAGCAGAGTTGTTAGAAGTCAAAGATACTGAATTTGTTGATGAAGAAGCAGCTTTTAGTGCAATCGGCTACGTATTAAGCTTGAATCATCAAGAATTCAATGAATTTTTGCGTGATTGGAAGGTTTCTAATAAGACTCGTGAAGCCAGCTTAAATACGTTGAATCTGCTGCATCTTTTTGAGAGTCAAGATTTTGATTTGTGGAATATTTATAAATTAGGCGTCGATAATTTGGACCGAACACTTGAGTTGTCAAAGATGTTCCAGATTGAATTTGACTATACAGATTTAAGCCAAAAAGTAGATCAGATATCTATTAAAAGTAGCCATGATTTACAACTAACAGGTAAAAATGTTTGTGAAATATTAGACGTAAAACCAGGTCCAATCATTGGTAAGTCGATGTCGCAAATGGAGCGTGCTGTCGTGGAAGGAAACGTTTCCAATAATTTTGATGATTTGAGACATTATTTGTTAAGTAATCAATAATGCTGTGTTATTATGAATTTAGTAAGTATTTTAGAATTGGAAGGGTGATAATATGACTAAACATGTTTTTAAAGAACTTAAGTTTTACTTTAGAAATGATGATACTTGGACTGTTAGTCACAGTGAAATGAGTGATGTTTGGATTGCACGTGTAACAACTAGTTATGGACGTATCAAGGGTGGACGTATGCAAGAGATTCACCCATGCAAACGTTTTAGAATTGAAATCTTGCCAGAAGCCGATTATATCAAAAATACAGATGTTTCTACTGCTGCTATGGCTGACGGTATGTTCAATCGTATTATTAAATATCAAGACATCGAAAAATGCGATATTGTTTTTGAGGATGAACAAGATAAAGAACCAATGCAAATTTACTTCCCATTCAAGCAAAAGGACGTTGAAGGATTGGATAATGCTTATCAATCTTCAGCAATTTCAAGTAAAACTGGTAATCTTTATATTGCTATCGACCCAGAAAATACTGTTTACGACATTTATAAAGAAGATCTTTAAAAAAATGCGAGGCCTTAGTTCAAATACTAAGTCTCGCTTTTTAATTGGAGGAAGATAATGGGAAATTTGAAAATTGGCAGTATGGTGACAGTTGTTGATCAAAAGGATGCCATGAAAGACCAAATCGGATCTGTTGTTTATTTTGATGAAAAAAGAGCTAAAATTTTAGTTCGATTTGGCGGACAACAGCAAATGTATTATTCCATTGACCAATTGCAGGAATATTAACTTCTACATGTGATAAAATAAAACAGAACAGCAATAATACCTCTATCTACATCGGTAGGGGAATTTTTTATTTATAGTGGTGAAATAATTGAAAACCTTAAACATAACGAATGCATCAAAATCATTTGGTGAAAGAACGCTCTTTACCAATGTGACTTTTACGATCAATGAAGGAGACCGAATTGGTCTTTTGGGACTTAACGGAACTGGTAAAACGACCTTACTAGATGGGATCGTTAACAATTCTGATTTGAATACGATCGAAGTCGAAAAGCCCAAGGACTATAAGATATCTTATCTTAAGCAGCAACCGGACTTAGATGATAATTCATCAGTGATCGATGCTGTCTTCAATGGCAGTGGCGAAAAATTCCAATTGATTCGTCAATATGAAAATTCTTTGGCAAAATTCAACGCTAATTCGACAGATCAAAAGATTCAAAATGATTTCTTTAAATTGCAAGAGAAAATGAATGCGGCTGAAGCTTGGCAAATGGAATCTGACGTCAAGTCGATTTTAAATAAGTTGGGTATTACCGAATTAGACAAAAAAATCAAAGAACTATCTGGTGGTCAACAAAGACGAGTTGCTTTAGCACAGACTTTGATTTCTGAAGCAGATTTATTAATTCTAGACGAACCTACCAATCATTTGGATTATGAGGCTATCGATTGGTTACAAACTTATTTGAGCAAATACAAAGGTTCAGTTTTATTCGTAACCCACGATCGTTATTTCTTAAACGAAGTGGCGACAAGAATTTTTGAGTTGGAAAACCGCAATGTGACTGAATATGACGGTAATTATGAAAAATATCTACAACAAAAAGCAGCTAACGAAGAAATTTATGCTTCTGAACAGCATCATAAAACTCAATTATACAAACAAGAGTTAAATTGGATGCGTGCTGGTGTCAAAGCTCGTGGAACTAAGCAACAAGCTAGAAAAGATCGTTTTAATGACTTAAAAGAAGATTTACAAAACAAACCTGACGTTCAAAAAGAAATGTCGATCGATATCGCCCAACAACGCCTCGGTAATGATGTTTTTGATATAAAAGATGCTAATTTAAAATTCTCAAATCATGTGATTTTAAACGATTTTAGTTATTTAGTAACTAAAGGTGACCGTATCGGAATTACTGGTGCTAATGGTTCTGGTAAGACGACTTTCTTAAATACAATCGCTAAGCAGATTCCACTTGATTCTGGTGAGATAAAGACCGGACAAACAGTTCGTCTTGGTTATTACACACAACATACGCGTGATATGGATCCCGACAAACGCGTTATTAGATACTTAGAGTCGATTGGCCAAGGTGCTAGAAATACTGATGGTACGCACATGTCAGCGTCACAAATGCTAGATACATTTAAGTTTGATCACCAAATGCAGGGAGCTTTCATTCGTGAATTGTCCGGTGGTGAAAAACGTCGTTTGTATTTGCTGGCTATTTTGATGGATCAACCAAACGTCTTATTACTGGATGAACCAACGAACAACTTGGATATTGAAACTTTGACGATTCTAGAAAACTACTTGGAAAACTTTAAAGGAACGGTTATGGCAGTTTCCCATGATCGTTATTTCTTGGATAAAGTCGCCCATAAATTATTGATTTTTGAGGGTCAAGGTGATATTGAAGAAAGTTACGACTCATATTCTGGATATCTACAAAAAGAAACTGAGAAAAAACAAGCTCAACATCATGAAGTAAAGGCTCAAAAACACGTTGAAGCTAAGGAAAAAGAAGCACAAGCCAAACCAGCAGAAAAAACTAAGTTAACTTATGCTGAACAAATGGAATTCGATAAATTAGAGCCACAAATCGAAAAACTCGATGATGAAATGGCTGAATTAAAGGAACAATTGAATGATCCCAAGAATGGTTATGAAGATTTAATGGACTTCCAAAGACAATTGGATGAAAAGACTGCTGAATCTGATACATTAATGAATCGTTGGGAATATTTGGGACAATACATCTAGGAGGAAACTATGCATAACGAACAACAATATTTAGATCTTTTGCAATACGTCTTAGATCACGGTCACAAAAAAAGCGACCGAACAGGAACGGGTACGATCAGTACTTTTGGTTATCAAATGCGTTTTGATTTACAGGAATCATTTCCACTTTTAACGACGAAGAAAATTCCTTTTGGTTTAATTAAGAGTGAATTGTTGTGGTTTTTGCATGGCGATACCAATATCAGATATTTGTTGGAACATAAGAATCACATTTGGGATGAATGGGCCTTTAAAAATTACGTCGAAAGTTCTGACTACAAAGGACCAGATATGACTGATTTTGGGCGTCGCCACTTAGTAGATGGAGATTTTAATCAAAAATATCAAATTGAAAAGAAAAAATTTGATCAAAGTATTTTGATAGATGATGCATTCGCACAAAAATTTGGCAACCTTGGGGATGTTTATGGTGCACAATGGCGTCATTGGCAAAAACGAGACGGTGGATTCATTGACCAAATTGCAAATGTTATTGAACAAATAAAAAAGACGCCTGATTCAAGACGTTTGATTGTCAGTGCCTGGAACCCAGAAGATGTGCCAACAATGGCTTTACCACCTTGTCATACGTTATTCCAGTTTTATGTCAATGATGGTAAGCTTTCCTGTCAATTGTATCAACGTAGTGGGGACTTATTCTTAGGTGTACCATTTAACATTGCTAGTTATGCCTTATTGACGCATCTAATAGCTCGTGAAACTGGTTTAGAAGTTGGTGAATTCGTTCATACCCTAGGGGATGCTCATATTTATTCCAATCATCTTGAACAAGTAAAAGAGCAGTTGAGTCGTAAACCCGTTGCAGGGCCAAGCCTTGAGATCAAAAGTGATAAAAGTATTTTTGATTTAGATGTCAAAGATATCCGTGTTAATGATTATAATCCGCAACCAGCTATTAAAGCTCCGGTTGCTGTCTAGGAGTGAGAAAATGATCAGTTTTGTTTGGGCTGAAGATAAGAATCATGTAATTGGTATCAACGGGCATTTACCATGGAAATTGCCTAACGATATGAGACAGTTTAAAGATGTTACGATGAATCATCCTATCGTCATGGGACGTAAGACTTTTGAAAGCTTTCCTAATGGTCCATTGCCAAAGCGCTTGAATATCGTTATTTCTAGAAATCCTGATTATCAAGTGCCAAAGGGCGTAGTTTTGATTTCTGATAAGGAACAATTGAAAAATTTTGTTAAAGCTGATGATGAAGTAATGGTCATTGGTGGTGCTGGGATCTTCAAATTATTTGAAAAAGATGTGGATCGATTGTATTTGACAAGAATCGATCATGAATTTGACGGAGATACAAAGATGGTTGACTTAGATTACAGTCAATTTGAATTAGTCGAAAAAAAAGAAGGCATCATGGACAAAAATAATATTTATCCACATACCTTCGAGACTTATCAAAAAGTTAATTAACGAAAAAGTAAACTGAGAAGTACATTAATGCGGTTCCTATCATAACGAAGATGTGCCAAATCACGTGAATGTATTTGAGATTTTTCATCAAGTACAAACAAGCTCCTAAAGTAAAAGCCACACCTCCAGCTACTAATAGCCAAATACCAGTAGAACCGATAGCTTGATAAAGAGGTCTCATTGCGATGATGATGGCCCAGCCCATTAAAACGTAAAGTAAAGTTTCAAAATATTTGAATTTACCGACATTAAAAATTTTATAGAGAATACCACCGATGGCTAATAACCAAATAAAAGTTAAGATACCATAACCAAAAGTTGAATGTAAGGCAATCAGACAATACGGTGTGTAAGTTCCAGCAATCATTAAGAAAATTGAACTGTGGTCAAATATTTGAAAAACACCCTTAGCTTTAGTGAAATATAAGCTATGAAATAAAGTAGAACTAAGATATAAAAAGAACAATGTAAAAGCATAAATGAAATAAGCAGTAATATTGAGCGGATTTCCTTGATGAAATCCTTTTATCAATAAAAAAATTGATCCAATTATTGCTAAAATAATTCCTATACCATGTGTAACAGCACTAAATATTTGATCAGTTATCAAATAAGTTCGAGTAAAATTAGTTTTTTTTGACATTTTAAAGACCTCAATTGTTTAGTTTACTTAAATATTATATACGTCTAAGTACTTTTCAGACAACGGCAATCTCTAGTATAATGAAAAATAGTCATTGTTTTGTATGTAAATATTAATTAAAATACATGATATTGATAATTTACTGGGAATAAATTTGGTATAATTAGATTAATTAAGAACTAAGACCCTATGAAAGAGGGATAAAATGAGCAAAGTAAAAATTATTGCCGATTCGTCGGTACAATTAACTCCAGAAGAAATTGAGAAATATGATATCAGTATTGTCCCTTTGACGATCAGTATTGACGAAAAGACATACGTAGATGGTGTAAATATTACTCGAGAGAAATTTGTTGAAGAAATGGATTCCTCAAAAGATTTACCTAAGACATCACAACCTTCAATCGGTACTTTCATGGAAGTGATCGATAAGGTACCAGAAGACTATACGGATATCTTGTTGTTGATGATGACACCTTCTATCAGTGGTACAATCAATGCAGCTAGACAAGTGGCCGATATGAGTGATCGAAACGTTGAAGTGATCGATACAGAATTTACTGACCGTGCTCAAGGATTCCAAGTTATCAAGGCAGCACAATTGGCTCAAGAGGGTAAGTCAGTTGCTGAAATTAAAGAAGCTTTGGATGAAGTACGTGAACACACTTATTTATACATGGGTGTAACTAGTATTGAAAACATCTTACGTGGTGGTAGATTAAGTCGCTTTGCCGGAACTTTATCAACGATATTGAATATTAATTTGGTTTTGATAGTTAAAAATAACACTTTGAGTATCGCTAAACGTGGCCGTGGTCGAAAGACAATTGAAAAATACATGGATAACGTTATTGAAGAAATCAAAGGTCTAAAAAACATCAAAGCTATTGGAATTTCATATGTTGATAAAATGGATTATGTCAATGAATTAAAAGAAAAACTTGCTGAAATCGTACCAAATGTACCGTTATTGATTCGGGTTACTAGTCCAGTAATCGCGACCCATGCGGGATCAGGTGCTTTCGCAATTGAATTTTATACAGAGTAAAAGCTGATGAATGCATCAGCTTTTTTTTGAAAGATGGATTATATATAAATGAAGAAAAAAAGTATTTGGATTATTGTAATAATTATTTTGTTGGTAGCTATTAGCGGTGGTACTTATTATTTTGTGCACAACAATCAGCAACAAATAGTTGAGACAAAAACCGCTAAAAAAACTAAACCGAAAATAAAAGTTATCCCTAAAAAGAAAAGTATCGATATCGTAGCTGTAGGAGATTCACTGACTCAAGGCGTTGGTGACTCTAAATCAGTTGGTGGCGGCTATGTGACGCGTTTAACTAAAAAAGTTCAAGATAAATATAATGTTAAAGCTCAATCTCATAATTATGGGGTTTCTGGTGATACTAGCAGCCAAATTATGACACGCATTAAAAATGATAAGAAGATGCATCAAGATTTACCTCAAGCTGACATCATCACAGTAACAGTCGGTGGCAATGATTTCATGCATTTGTTGCAGAGAAAAGGTTTAGATTTGACAGCTGGAGATATTGCTGATGAACAAGTACAATTTGATAAACGTTTAACTAAGTTGTTGACTGACTTACGCGGTTACAACAAAACAGCACCAATTTATTTGATTGGAATCTACAATCCTTTTAGCATTTATTTGTCAAATGTTAAAAACGCTAAGACAGCTTTTATCAATTGGAACATGGCTTCTGCTAAAGTAGCAAGTAATTTTAATGATACTCATTTTGTAGACATCAACGATTTGTATCAATCAAAGAATATTAAGAAAAAAGTTCAAAAAACGGGTGTCAATCCATATCTTTACAAGAAAGACCACTTCCATCCCAATGGAACCGGTTATGATATGATGACAGAAAAAATCTTTGAACAAGTAAACGGGACTAAGAAAGAGTGGCTTTACAAGTAATGAAGAAAAATTATTGGAAATATGCATTTATCGCTTTAGTAGCAATTATCATAATAGGATTTGGATATGTTGGAACAAAAGTCTTTAGCGCACCAAGAGATAATTATCAAGTTTCCTCAAAAATTATCGATCAAGATAGTAAAGTCTTTACAGTTGATATGACTAAACAAGAAGCTAATAAAATGGCACAATATTATTTAAAACACACATTAAATGATGGTAAGACTGATTATCAACTAGTTTTGAAAAAAGATGCTGAATTGACAGGTGATGTTAAATTTTTAGGTGCTACGATCAATTTCACAATTTTGATGCAACCATATGCGAAGACTAACGGCGATGTCTTACTTAAAGCAAAAAAAATGAAAATCGGTGATTTATCATTACCAATTTCTTTTGTAATGAATTATATTAAGAATAGCTTTAAAACGCCTAATTGGGTCAGTATCGATGGTAAGGACAAGACTATTTTATTGAAATTTACTAAGTTCACGACTAAAGAAGGCTACGGTATTCGAGCTAAAAACATTGATTTGAAAAATAATAAGTTGTCCTTTGAAGTAATGAATACTAAAATTACTGATAATCAATAGGAAGGAGTAGAAATGAGACGCAGTTTTTATGAGTTTTTAATGACTCTTCGCAATGCAGAAAGTGTTGAACCAGAAGCAGAATTTGCGAATAATGCTTTTCGTGATTCTTCCTTTCCCAAACATGAAGAAAATTATCAAAAGCTTTCTGAATATTTGGAATTAAATGCAGGCTATTTACCAAGTATGACGATTTTTGATGAAGCTTACCAAAAATATCAAGAAATAGATAAGAAATAAATGACAGAAAAAGGGTGATGGTAATGGCACTACAGTGGTATCCGGGACATATGAATAAGGCAAAGAATCAAGTACAGGATCGACTCAAGTTAGTTGATATCGTACTTGAAATTGTTGATGCAAGATTGCCTTTTTCATCTAGAAATCCCGTTTTGGAACAAATTATTGACCAAAAGAAACACATAATCATTTTAAATAAGTCTGATTTAGCTGATCCTAAAGTTACAGCAGACTGGAAATTAAGTTTTGAACAAGAAGGAACTAATTCTATCGAAATTGATGCTAAGCATACTAAAGGTATGAACAAGATCAAATCGATGATTCGTTCGGAATTATCTGAAAAAATTCAACGTTATGAAAATAATGGTGTTCAAAATTATCGGATCAAGGCAATGTGTATCGGAATTCCTAATGTCGGCAAATCAACTATTTTGAACCGTTTAGTTGGTAAAAATGTTGCTGTAACTGGTAATAAACCCGGTGTTACAAAAAATCAAAATTGGTTGAAGACTAATATCGGCATTGATTTGTTAGATACGCCAGGAATTTTATGGCCTAAGATCGATGATCCAAAAGTAGGGATGAAATTGGCTCTTTCAGGCGCTATCAAGGATAAAATCTATGCCCCTGATGATGTAGCTATTTATGCTTTAAACTTCATGGAGACACATTATATGGACCAATTACAGGAAAATTATGGTTTGACTAATGCCGATATTTTCAATCATACGACACCAGAGTTGTTAATGAACTTAACTAAGAAGTTTGGCTATAAAGAAGATTATGATCGTGCATCCAGAAGAATTATCGATGACGTTCGCAAATTGAAATTAGGACGCGTAACATTCGATATTCCTGGGGAGTTTTATGAAGAATAAGTATACGATTAAAGTTATTAAAGAACTATTGAATCAAGAAAATGTTTCTGAAGAACTCCTAGAAGAATTAACGTCAGATCCTCGTTTGGGAGTAAAAAAATTAATAGCGCAATACTATAAAAGAATCGAACAAAAAGCGGCTTTGATTGAAAAATTTCATAAGAAAGAATTTTTAGAAAAACCTTACTGGGACCATGATTTATTAGTCGCTGGAGTCGATGAAGTTGGACGTGGACCATTGGCTGGACCAGTAGTAACAGCAGCGGTGATTTTGCCACCAAACAATACATTATATGAGGTTGATGACTCTAAAAAATTGTCAATTTCAAAACGTGACGAACTCTACAAACAAATTTGTGACCAAGCGCTTGATATCAGTGTAGCAGTGGGTTCTCCACAGTTGATCGATCAAGAAAATATCTATCATGCAACTGAGCTGACCATGGCACAATCGATCAGGCGTTTGTATGTTAAACCGGCTCATATCTTGGTCGATGCAATGACTATACCAGTTGATATTGCTCAGACTAAATTGATCAAAGGTGATGCTAAATCACTCAGTATCGGTGCAGCAAGTATAATAGCTAAAGTCAGCCGAGATCGTTTGATGACGATGTATAGCCATCTATATCCAGAGTTTGGCTTTGAAAATAACGATGGTTATGGAACTAAGCAACATTTACAAGCTTTGGATGAGTTTGGTCGAACTAAAATTCATCGGTTGAGTTTCTCACCAGTTAGAAAAATTAATAAATTTTATTAAATTAAGACATCACTTCCGTAATTTTACTTAAAAGGAGTGGTGTTTTTATTATGACTAAATTGACAGATTTTTTAGTGAAATGTCGTATGACAGGGATGGTTTCAAATCAAATTCTCTTAAAAATTATAAAAATATCATTGAAAAGTGATAATCTTGAGTTGCAGACGCGTCTAATGCTAGAAAAAGAGTGGGGGTTGGACAAATTAAACCAGTTTCTACTATTATTAGAGAGTCAAGATTGTAAAAATATTAAAGCAATTAATTATTTAGATGAAGAGTATCCACAAACTTTAAGAACGATTTATAATCCTCCAGCACTCTTGTTTTTTGAAGGAAATATTGCTTTACTTAAGACTGAATGCGTGGCAATTATCGGATCAAGAGAAGCGACAAATTACAGTTTTCGTTGCATTAGTGCTCTTGTTCCGCGTTTGGTAAATCGTTATACTATTGTGAGCGGTTTAGCAAATGGGGCTGATTCGATGGCAAATGAAGAAGCTTTAGTGTATGGTAAAACTATTGCCGTACTTGGA
This sequence comes from Companilactobacillus futsaii JCM 17355, assembly GCF_001435505.1. Lineage (GTDB taxonomy): Bacteria > Bacillota > Bacilli > Lactobacillales > Lactobacillaceae > Companilactobacillus > Companilactobacillus futsaii. The sequence goes on from NZ_AZDO01000121.1 coordinate 13,575, forward strand.
AGTAGTTTGAATCAAGCTTTTCCAAGCAAGAATCGTCATTTGCAACGAGAAATTGCTAGAAATGGATTGTTGATCACCGAATATCCAGTAGGTGATTCAATACAACCGTGGCATTTTCCACAGCGGAATCGAATTATTGCAGGTCTTAGTCAAAAGATAATTGTGACTGAAGCTAAATTAAAAAGTGGTTCGATGATCACGGTTGATTTAGCATTGGAAAACGGTCGCGAAGTTTTGGCCTTACCAGGGCAAGTCGATAGTGAATTATCACGTGGTTGCAATAGTTTGATTGAACAAGGCGCGATACCGTTGATTGATTTTGATAGTTTATAAATGAGACTTTATTTAAAATTATTTTCATCTTTTAAATTGACAAATTAAAAAACTGTGCTTAATATATTGTCAGTTTTAACTGATCCATGGGAAAGGAGCACTTTACGTGCCATCAACAAAGCAGAAGAATTTGGTGATCGTTGAATCACCATCAAAAGCAAAAACAATTGAAAAGTACTTGGGACGTAATTATCACGTTGTTGCTAGTTTAGGACATGTTAGAGATCTACCTAAGAGTCAAATGGGTGTTGATATTGATCATGACTATGAACCAAAGTATATCTCTATTCGTGGTAAGGGTCCTGTAATTAAAGATTTAAAGAAAGAAGCCAAAAAAGCCAAAAGAGTTTATCTGGCAGCCGATCCGGATCGTGAAGGGGAAGCTATTGCCTGGCATGTTTCACATTTGTTGGGTCTAGATGACGATGATAAGAATCGTGTCGTCTTTAATGAAATTACTAAGGATACCGTTAAACAAGCTTTCAAAACTCCACGTTCGATCGATATGAATTTGGTCGATGCTCAACAGGCTCGTCGAGTTTTAGATCGTTTAGTAGGTTATTCAATTTCCCCAATTTTGTGGGCAAAAGTTAAAAAGGGTCTTAGTGCCGGACGTGTACAATCGATTGCTTTGAAATTAGTGATTGAGCGTGAAAATGAAATTAAGAAATTTGTCCCTCAAGAATATTGGACGATCGAATCGATCTTTAAACATAACAAAGATAAATTCAAAGCTAACTTTTATGGTCTTGACGGTAAAAAGGTTGAATTAAAAAACAATGATGAAGTTAAAGAAGTTCTTGGTCGTGTTGATAAGAAAAAAGATTTCTCAATCGACAAGGTAACCAAAAAAGAACGTAAACGAATGCCAGCTGCTCCATTTACAACTAGTTCTTTGCAACAAGAAGCTAACAAACGTTTGAACTTTAAAACGAGAAAAACCATGATGATTGCTCAGCAGTTGTATGAAGGAATCAATTTGGGACGTAAAGAAGGTACCGTTGGTTTAATTACTTATATGCGTACTGATTCCAAGCGAATTTCTAAAGTTGCTGAGGCAGAAGCTTCGAAATTCATCCATGAAGAATATGGTGAACCTTTTGCTATAATTAAAGAACGTAAGGATAAGAATCAAGAAGGCGCTCAAGATGCCCACGAAGCTATTCGTCCATCTTCAGTTTTCAGAACGCCAGCTTCATTAAAAGATATTTTGAGTCGTGACCAGTTCCGTCTCTACAACTTGATTTGGTCAAGATTCGTTGCTAGTCAGATGACTCCGGCAATTTTTGATACGATGACAGTTGATTTGTCACAAAATGGCGTTATGTTTAGAGCTAATGGTTCTAAGATCAAGTTTGAAGGTTATCGTAAGGTTTACCAAAGTGCTGCTGATAAAGCTCGTAAGGACAATATCTTACCGGATTTAGCAGAAGGTGATACTGCTAAGCTTCAATCAAATGACCCAGCTCAACATTTCACACAACCACCAGCAAGATTTACTGAAGCTTCCTTAGTTAAGGCTCTAGAAGAAAATGGTGTAGGTCGTCCATCTACATATGCACCAACAATTGATACAATTCAACGTCGCTACTACGTTAAGCTAAATGGAAAGAGTTTTGAACCAACCGAATTAGGCGAAATCGTCGACAATTTGATTCAAGCCTACTTCCCAGATATCGTTAATATCGACTTCACGGCTAATTTAGAAGACGAACTTGATCACATTGAAGAAGGTAAAGAAAATTGGGTCAAAGTCGTCGACCGTTATTACAAACCTTTTGCTAAAGAACTAGAGTCTGCTGAAGATAAGATTGAAAAAGTTCAGATCAAAGATGAACCAGCCGGTATGGATTGTGATATCTGTGGGGCACCAATGGTTATCAAGATGGGACGTTATGGTAAGTTTTACGCTTGTTCGCGTTTTCCAGCTTGTCGAAATACTAAACCAATCGTTAAAGAAATCGGCGTAGTTTGTCCTAAGTGTAAGAAGGGACAAGTTATCGAACGTAAGTCGAAGAAGAATCGTATTTTCTATGGCTGTTCAAGATATCCTGACTGTGATTTCGTTTCATGGGACAAACCAATTAATCGTGATTGTCCAAAAGATGGTCACTACTTAGTTGAAAAGAAAGTTAAGGGTGGTCGTCAAGTAATCTGTCCAAATGGAGATTATGAAGAGGATATTCAAAAATAAATGATAGAAAAAGAGTTAATCGATAAATTTGTTGATAATTTAATGGTTAACCATCACTACTCAAAAGAAACAAAAAAATCTTATTTAGAAGATATAGATAATTTTGTTTCTTTTTTAGACCAAAATGGTGGTTTTAAGGGCTTTACAAAGGTTAATCGGATTGATGTTGAAACTTTTTTGACATATATGGACGAAAAAAACTACGCTGACGAGACGGTAGCACGCAGGATCTCAGCATTACGATCGTTTTATAACTTTTTAGTTAGAAACGATTTTGTTGAAGCTAATCCTTTTGATCTGGTTCAACTACGTCATAAAGGTAGAAAATTGCCCCGATTTTTTTATGAGAAAGAAATGCAGCAATTATTCGATGCAGTCCGCGGTGTTGACCCACTTTCGCAAAGAAATGCTGCTTTACTAGAATTGCTCTATGCCACTGGCATGCGAGTTAGTGAATGTGCTAATCTATTACTAGACCAGCTAGACTTTTCTAATGGAATCGTCTTGATCCACGGAAAAGGAGACAAGGATCGTTATGTTCCTTTTGGAAGTTATGCTCAAAGTGCTTTAAAGGAGTATTTTAAGTCTGGTCGCAAAGTTTTAATGGAAAAAAATCATCAAGATCATCAATTTGTATTTGTTAATAGTCGTGGTGGTCATTTAACGAGTCGCGGGATCTCGTATATTTTGGATCAAATTATTAAAAAAACGAGTTTGACTGCTGATATTCATCCCCATATGATTCGTCACACTTTTGCCACGCACATGTTGGAGCATGGCGCAGATTTGAGAACTGTTCAAGAATTATTAGGACATTCTAGTTTGTCAACGACTCAGATTTATACGCATGTGACAATGGAACATTTACAAAAAGATTATAAAAAATATTTCCCAAGATAGAGAGGGTTTCAAATGACTACAATCGTTGCTGTTAAACATGATGGCCGTACCGCTATTGCTGGTGATGGTCAAGTTACAATGGGTGAAAAATATATTATGAAGGGAACTGCTCATAAAGTAAGACGCATTTATGATGACAATGTTATTATCGGTTTTGCTGGCGGAGTGGCTGATGCTATTACTTTGCAAGATTGGCTTGAAAAGAAATTAAAGGCTTACTCAGGCAATTTAAAACGTGCCGCTGTAGAATTGGCACAAGATTGGCGTAAAGACCCTACATTGCAAAAATTAGAGGCTTTGTTGATTGCTATGGACAAAGATAATCTATTGTTGATCTCTGGTAGTGGAGAAGTTATCGAACCTGATGAAGATGTTGTAGCAATTGGCTCTGGTGGTAATTTTGCTCAAGCAGCAGCCATTGCTATGCAACGTCACGCCAAAGACATGGATGCACAACAAATTGCTGTTGAAGCTATTAAAATTGCCTCAGGCATCGATATTTTTACTAATGAAAATATTATTTCAGATAAATTTTAAATTGAGGAGTTAGTCAATGGACACATTAACACCAAAACAAATTGTCGCTCAATTGGACAATTACATTATTGGACAAACAGATGCTAAAAAAGCTGTAGCGATTGCACTTTATAATCGTTATCGCCGTATGCAAGTACCAAAGAAATTGCAACAAGAAATCACACCTAAGAATTTAATGATGATCGGACCTACTGGTGTTGGTAAGACTGAAATTGCCCGCCGTTTAGCTAAAATCGTCAATGCACCATTCGTTAAAGTCGAAGCTACTAAATTTACTGAAGTAGGTTACGTTGGTCGTGATGTTGAATCGATGGTTCGTGATTTAGTTAGTATGGCAGTTTCCATGGTCGAAAAAGAAAAATTTGATGAAATCAGACCAGAGGTTCGCCGCGATGTCGATAAGAAGTTGGTTAAATTATTGGCTCCTGGTGTTAAAAAAGAAAAAAAACAAAATCCTAATGATTTTATGAGTATGCTCAATAGCATGCAAAATGGTGGTCAAAATCTTGGCAGTATTTTTGGCAATAACGAAGATACTATCGATGAGGATCCAGATCAAAATGCTGAAGTAACTGATGATATTAGAAATCAACGTCTTTCAGTTAAAGAACAACTTGATAAAGGATTACTTGAAGATGAAGAAGTAACTATCAAGGTTGAAGAATCTAAAAAAGTTGGTCCAATGGATGATCAAATGGGTCAAATGGGCATCGATATGTCAGGGATGATGGATTCATTGATGCCTAAGAAGACTATCACTAGAACTCTTCCAGTCAAAGAAGCCCGTGAATTGTTGATTCAACAAGAATCACAAAAACGTGTCGATCATGACGAGATTTATCAAAAAGCTATCGAAAGAACTCAAAATAAGGGTATCATCTTTATTGATGAGTTTGATAAGATTGCTGCTGGCGACAAGAAGACGTCCGGCGAAGTTTCTCGTGAAGGTGTCCAACGTGATATTTTGCCTATCGTTGAAGGTTCAAGAATCAATACTAAATATGGTCCAGTCGATACTGATCATATTTTGTTCATCGCTTCAGGTGCTTTTGCCGAAAGTAAACCGAGTGATTTGATTGCTGAACTTCAAGGTCGTTTCCCAATTCGTGTTGAGTTGAATGATTTGACTGAAGACGATTTCATCCAAATTTTGACAAAACCAGATAACGCTTTGACTAAGCAATATGTAGCGCTTACAAGAGCTGATGGAATTCATTTAACTTTTACTAAAGAATCTGTCGAAGAGATTGCAAAAATTGCTTTTGAATTGAATAATAGTAATCAGAACATCGGTGCAAGACGTCTTTCTACTGTCTTGGAAAAGATCTTGGCTGATATTCTATATGAAGGTCCTGATATGCAAATGGGTGATATTACTATTACACGTGAATACGTTCGTGAGCAAGTCGGTAAGATTGCTGAAGATCAAGACCTTTCACGTTATATTCTTTAGGGGGAAATTATGACAGTTTATCAATTGAAGAACGATTACTTAACATTAAAGGTTAATTCATTAGGTGCTGAAATGAACAGCATCACTAATAACGAAGATTCAGAGTTCATCTGGCAAGCGGACAAAAACGTTTGGGGCCGTCACGCTCCAGTGTTGTTCCCAATCGTTGGTCGTTTAAAGGATGACCATTATTTCGTTGATGGTAAAGAATTCAATATGACTCAACACGGATTTGCCCGTGATCAAGAATTTAGTCTTGATTCACAAACAGATTCAAAATTAGTTTTGAGCTTGACTACTAGTGAAGCTAGTCTTGAAAAGTATCCATATCACTTCAAGTTGAGAATCATTTATCAATTAGTTAAAGATACAGTACAAATTTCATATTTGGTTGATTCTTTGGAAGAAAATGATGACATGTACTTCTCAATCGGAGCACATCCAGGTTTTAGTGTTCCCTTTGACAAAGGCTTGAAGTTTGAAGATTACAAAGTATCAATTGATCCAGCAGAAACTAGAACTCACATTCCAATCGACAATCACTTGATCGACTTAAATGGTGAGAAGAAAGTTGAAAATCAAAACTTTGATATGACACGTGATTACTTCGTTGATGACGCTGTTGTTTATCGTTTAAATGATCCAGCAGAAGTTACTATTTACAGTGACAAGTCAGATCACAAGTTGACACTTGATACAGGTAATGCCAAATTCTTCGGTATGTGGTCAACATATCCTGATGATAACGGTAAGTTCATGTGTATCGAACCATGGTGGGGACTTGCTGACAAGACTGATAGCGATAATAACTTTAAGAATAAATATGCTATTAACAAATTGGCTCCTAAGGAACAATTCGAAGCATATTTCTCAATTAGCGTAAAATAATAATTAATTAAAAAAACAGAGTTTTATGATTCTTTTGAATTCATGAAGCTCTGTTTTTGTGTCTAGTAAAATTTTGCTTGTTCAAGACTTTATATAAGACGATTGAGGATATTTTTAAGTAAGCGATTACACACAGGAGTATACTGAGAATAAAGGTAAGGGGGGGCTTAGCAATGAAATTTAAATCACTATTCGAGGTAATTCCAGAAACTTGGGCAATCGAGTTCAAGGATCGTGATACGGCGCATAAGATATATGATGAGGTAAGGAGTAAATATAACGACGATTTGGGACCAATTACTGTTAATAATGATACTTGGTACATTGGAACTAAATTATCGGATGAAGAATTTAAAAAAGATATCGTAGAATTCTTAGATCAGTTTGATATCGAGCAACCTCAATATTCTGTCAATAAAACTGAAGTAGGTAGATTTTGGAATCCACTTTAAAGACAGACAAAAACCTCATTGGGCAAGATGCCTAGTGAGGTTTTTATTGAGGATTATTCCATTCCTGATTGGCTTTTACCACTGACTGAACCATCTGTAAAGGTAACGACAAAGTTAGCGCCAGTATCACCAGAAACATTGGATGAATAAGTATAATTGATAACTGATTTACCATCAACGAGCGATTCACTATAACTGTTAGGTTTTCCTAAATTAGTATGGATAGTATCGACAGATTGACCATTTTGAACAGAACTATAAGCGTCTAAGCCTAGTTTTTCTGATCGTTTAACTTTTAAACCGCTCAAAGCTTTGCTAATCGCGTGTCCATTAGCAAAGCTGACTTTAAAAGTTGAACCTAATTGACCGTTTTGGATATCGTTGTAAGTATCTTGTTCAGTTTTTACGCCTTGATTTTCAGTAATAGAAGTTGAAGAAGGTTTGCCTAAAATGTTGTGGACTGTGTCAATCGGTGTTCCACTAGTTTCGTTTAAGTAAATTCCATTGTATTGATAAAAAGTCACGCCAGTTTGTTTCTTGACTTTTTTCTTGGTAGTATCTTTTTTTGCAACTTTGGTAGTGGTTTCTTTGAAGGGACCAGTAGCAGTGAGTTTCATCCCTGCAGTTGCCCCGCCAGCCAAAATAATAATTATTATTAACCAAAACCACCAACGACTGTAAAAATGTTTGTGGTGTTTTTGTGAACGATATTGTGCCCTAGTTGGCAGGTTGTTTGAGTTCATCTAATAATCTCCCTCCTTAGTTGATAACGCTTTAAATTCATTTTATCAGTAACAATGGATAAAAGTAGTTTTATTAAAGAAAAAATTTATGTTTTAAGAATATTTTTAACTTTTATAATATCTCTTTCTTGATAAAAATATTATTTCAGTGTACTATTTCTACTAACGTTTTCATTCAGTTTAAGTTTCATCGGAGGGTTCAAAGATTTGTACCGGACAAGATGCTAAGTAGTTTTCTTCTACTGAGTGTCTTTTTTTTTACTGAATGAGTGAATGAGGGAGGTTATTTATGAAAGTATTGATTCCATATGTTAAGCGTTATCGCAAAGACGCTTATATCGCTATTATTTCAGTCATTGCCTTAGTTTTTGCGACGCTTTGGCAACCAAGATTGTTACAAGTTGTGATGAATGCAATTTTAAAGGGTGACAAAGCAACTATCTTTCAACAAGGAATCCTTTTAATTGGTTTAGCAATCATCGGTATCATTGCTGGTGTGATCAATACGATTTACTCGGCACACGTCGCTTTAGGTGTAGCAACTGATTTGCGTGCTGACTTATACAGTAAAGTACAATCGTTTGCTTACGCTGACGTTGAGAAATTTTCGGCATCCAATCTAGTTGTACGAATGACTAATGATATTAATCAAGTTCAACAGATTGTCATGGCCGGATTTCAACAGATCAGCCGAATCCCATTGTTATTTATCGGAGCATTTATTTTAGCGATGGTGACAATGCCGCAACAGTGGTGGGTTTTGATCGGTATGATGATTATTGTTTTAGGCGTTAGTTTTTACTCATATAAGAAGATGAGCGATTATTTTGGTCAAACTCAACAAAATATTGAGGACGTCAACACTGTAGCTCGTGAGAATTTAATGGGAATTCGAGTCGTTAAATCTTTTGTTCAAGAACCTAACGAGATTGACAAATTTTCAAAAGTATCAGATAAATTAACGAAAGTTACGGCTAAGATTGGTTATAATTTTGCTATTTTAATGCCAGCATTCTTTTTAACTGCTAATATTGCCGTTGCTATAGCGATTTATATCGTTGGTCAAAATGTCACGACACATCCAGCGTATCTAGCAGCAATCACTAGTTTTATTTCCTATTTGATGCAGATTTTGTTTGCTGTCATAAATGGTGGTTTTTTAATGATTGCGGCTTCTAGAGCCAATATTTCGCTAGGTAGAATTGGAGAAGTTATGGCTACCACTCCAAGTATGAACTACGTACAAGGTGATGATACGCCGGTTAGTGGCAATATTGAATTTGATCACGTTAGTTTCACTTATCCAGGCGATGAAAAACCAACTCTAAAGGATATCTCTTTTACAGTTAAAGCTGGTGAAATGATTGGTATCGTTGGTGCTACTGGATCTGGTAAAACAACTTTGGCACAGTTGATTGCCCGTTTGTATGATCCTGATTCTGGAGTCATTAAAGTCGGTGGGGTTGATATTAAACAATTGCCAGAAAAATCGCTTCGTGAAACTGTAGCCTATGTTTTACAACGTTCAACGATGTTTTCAGGAACAATTTCGGCTAACTTGCGTCAAGTCAAAGAAGATGCGACGGCTACACAAATGCAATGGGCGGCAAATATTGCTCAAGCCTCTGAATTTATTGAACGTTTGCCGCAAACTTACGACGCACCAGTTGAAGAACGTTCGTCAAACTTCTCTGGTGGTCAAAAACAACGTTTATCTATTACTCGTGGGGTCATTGCTAATCCAAAGATTTTGATCTTAGATGATGCGACCTCAGCACTTGATGCGAAGTCAGAAAAATTAGTCCAAGAAGCACTGGATAAGGATTTACGACATACCACAACAGTTGTAATTGCTGAAAAAATTTCTTCGATTATTCGGGCTGATAAGATCTTAGTTATGGATGATGGACGAGTAGTTGGCAATGGCAATCACCATCAACTAGTGGCTGATAATGCTGTTTATCAAGAAATTTACAAAACGCAAAAAGCTAGAGAGGGGGTAAAATAATGAGCGACTTGAAAAATGCTGGAAAATATTATTGGCATTATTTGAAAAAATACTGGTTCGGATTTTTAATGACATCAATTTTAATCGGTATTTCAACAGCCTGTATCGTTATTGCTCCAACTTATTTAGGAAAAGCAGTCTCTGAATTGACAACTTACTTGCAACAATGGACTGATGCAGCAACTCGTGGTAATGCTAGCTTAGGTAGTTTTCATAAGACTTTGTGGATCTACTTAGGTCTTTATATAGGAGATGCGACAACGCTTTTGATTGCCAGTTGGATCTTAGCTAGGATTACGGCTTTTTCAACTGGAACCATGCGTGTGGGAATGTTTAGAAAGATGCAACGAATGCAAGTTAAATATTTCGATTCTCACAGCGATGGCGATATTCTAGCTCGTTATACATCTGACTTGGATAATATCTTCAATGCGATGAATCAAGCTTTGATCGAAATTTTCTTGTAAGTAGCCCAATTTATCGGTTTGTTGATCGTTATGTTCAATCAAAATGTCACAATGGCTTGGGTCACAATGGCTTCCACGCCGGTGGCTTTAGTTGTAGCGGGATTCGTGATGAAAAAAGCTGGTGTGGCAGTTAATCGCCAACAAGATGACATCGGGAATTTAAACGGTTACATCAATGAACAAGTTACTGCTCAAAAAGTCATCATTACTAATGGTTTGCAAAAGGATTCTATTAAAGGTTTCTTAAAACACAACCAAACAGTTCGTAAATCAGCTATGTCTGGTTTAATTTGGTCAGGCGTTTTAAATCCTTTGATGCAAGGGATGTCCTTATTGAACACAGCTATCGTTATTTTCTTTGGTTCATGGTTTGCTTTAAACGGTACCTTGTCGACTGGAGCTGCCTTAGCTTTGGTCGTAGTGTTCGTTAACTATGCGCAACAATATTATCAACCAATCATGTCTTTAACTAGTTTGTATGGGATGATTCAGTTGGCTATCACTGGAGCTCGTCGTGTTGATGAAGTGAGACGTCAACCTGATGAAATTGCTCCTAAAAATGGTAAGTCACTTACCGGTATCAAAAAGGAACTACAAATCGATGATGTGCGCTTCAGTTATTTACCAGGAAAAGAAATCCTGCATGGCGTGTCTATTTCAGTTCATAAGGGCGAAATGGTCGCTTTAGTCGGTCCTACAGGCTCAGGTAAGACTACGGTCATGAATTTACTAAATCGCTTCTATGACGTTGACAGTGGCTCAATTACAGTAGACGGTGTGGATATTCGTGAATTTGACTTACAGAGCTTGCGAAAGAACGTTGGAATCGTCCTTCAAGATCCACAATTATTCTCAGGTACGATTGCTGACAACATTCGTTACGGTGACCCAAGTGCTTCAATGAATCGGGTGATCGATGCTGCTAAACAAGCCAATATTCATGAATTCATTACGAGTTTGCCAGACGGCTATAAAACTCAGGTTTCAGATGAACAAAGCGTATTTTCAGCCGGTCAAAAGCAACTGATGTCAATCGCTAGAACGATTTTGACTAATCCTCAACTATTGATCTTGGATGAAGCTACGTCTAACGTTGATACGGTCACGGAAGCTAATATTCAAGCAGCCATGGATCGAGTAATTCAAGGCCGAACAAGTTTTGTCATTGCCCATCGTTTGAAGACGATTTTGAATGCTGACAAGATTGTGGTCTTAAAAGATGGTCAAATTATTGAACAAGGTAATCATCAAGCGCTTTTAGAAAAGAATGGTTTTTATGCCGGACTTTATAAAGATCAAATGGTTACAAATTAACGCAAAAAAGCAGATCAAGATTAAATTTCTTGACCTGCTTTTTATATGGAATTATTTTTGATTTTTCTTAGCTTGCTGCTTTTTGTACTGTAAACCAATTGGAACCAAATTCTCTTTGCCCTTGAGTAGTCGCTTGATATTTGGAATATGACGAACGTAAATAATGACAGTAACTATAGCGGCGACGGTACTTAAGATCCAGTCGTGCAAAAATAGTGAAGCAATGGTAAAGAAGAGCACTGTTGTTAAACTAGCAACACTGACCATACTTGTGACATAAACAATTGTAGCTAAAACAATAAAACAAATTGTGAATAGCAAAGGATTGTATGCTAGTAAGATACCAGCACTAGTGGCAACAGCTTTACCACCTCTAAATTTCAAGAAAATTGAGAAACAATGACCAATGACGGCACAAATTCCCACGAATAAGACCCAATGGTGATCCAATCTAAAGAAAACAGGCATCAAAGCTCCTAAAGTTCCCTTTAAAATATCGATTATTAAGACTAGTGTTCCGGCGTATTTACCGAAGACCCGGTAAGCATTTGTGGTTCCAACGTTACCACTGCCGTATTCAAAGATGTTTTTATGGAAAAAGATTTTTCCGACTAGATAGGCCGTTGGAAATGAGCCGATTAAATAGGCTAAAATGGCACAAATGAGAAGTTTCATTAAAAAATCACTCTCTCAGCTTTATTTTTTGGTATATTGTAATTCTATGGTGTTTTACAAAAATTATAAATACCAACTTAGACATTATCCACTATTTTCACTAAAAATAAAAGATTTCTCTTGAATACGAACGTATATTCGTATAATGTGAATAGTGTTATAATACTAAAATAACCGCAAGTAGTAAATGAAAAAGGAATGATATAAATGCCAAAATCATCTTATGATGATTCGTCAATTCAAATCCTTGAAGGATTAGAAGCTGTACGAAAAAGACCTGGTATGTACATTGGTTCCACAGATTCACGTGGATTACATCACTTGGTCTATGAAATTGTCGATAACGCAGTCGATGAAGCTCTATCAGGATTTGGTAAGGAGATCAATGTCACTATCAACAAAGATAGCAGCATTACAGTCGTTGACCATGGTCGAGGGATGCCAACGGGAATGCATTCTTCAGGTCGTCCAACGATCGAAGTTATCTTAACGGTCCTACATGCCGGAGGTAAATTCTCTGAAAATAGTTATAAAACTTCTGGTGGTCTACACGGTGTAGGTTCATCAGTTGTAAACGCTTTGTCTGAATGGATGACAGTTCGAGTCGTTCGTGATCACAAAGTCTATGAAGAACGCTTTGAAAACGGTGGTCATCCCGTTGGAACCTTGAAAAAGACTGGATCAACTAAAGAAGGCAGCGGAACGACTATTAGTTTTAAGCCTGATAGCACGATTTTTCAAACAACCAAATTTAATTTCGATACCTTAGCCGAAAGACTTCGTGAGTCAGCTTTCTTGCTCAAAGGTGTTAAATTCACCATCACTGATAAGCGTGGTGAAGAAGACAAAGAAGAAGTTTTCCATTACGAGGATGGGATTCAATCATTTGTTAAATACCTCAACGAAGGAAAGGATGCTCTAGGTGGAATTTTCTACGTAGAGGGCACTAATTCAGATATTGAAATCGAATTTTCTGGTCAATACAATGACGGTTATTCTGAAAACATTATCTCGTTTGTTAATAACGTCCGTACTGCTGATGGTGGGACGCACGAAGCCGGAATGAAGTCTGGTTTAACTAAAGCGTTTAACGACTATGCAAGAAAAGTTGGACTATTAAAAGAAAATAGTAAGAACCTCGAAGGTAGCGATGTTCGTGAAGGTTTGTCAGCAATTATTTCTGTTCGTATTCCCGAAGAAATTTTGCAATTTGAAGGTCAAACTAAGGGTAAATTAGGAACACCTCAAGCAAGATCTGCTGTTGATCAATTAGTTTATGAACAAATGAGCTTTTACTTAATGGAAAATGGTGAGCAGGCACAAATGCTCGTCAAAAAAGCCCTCAAAGCTCGTGAAGCTAGAGATGCTGCTAGAAAAGCTCGTGAAAGTACTCGTAGTGGTAAGAAGAACAAGAAGACTGACGGTTTATTGTCTGGTAAGTTGACACCCGCTCAATCGAAGAATCCTGATAAGAATGAGTTATTCTTAGTCGAGGGTGATTCTGCCGGTGGCTCTGCTAAACAAGGCCGAGACAGAAAGTTCCAAGCTATCTTGCCATTGCGTGGTAAGGTTTTGAATACTCAAAAGGCTAAACTAGAAGATATCTACAAAAATGAAGAAATCAACACGATGATCTATACGATCGGTGCTGGCGTTGGAGCTGACTTCAAACTAGAAGACAGAAATTATGACAAGATCATCATCATGACTGATGCCGATGATGATGGTTCTCACATTCAAATCCTGTTATTGACCTTCTTCTATCGTTATATGCGACCACTTGTTGAATCAGGTCATGTTTATATTGCCTTGTCGCCACTTTATCGTTTGCAAAAAGGTAAAGGTGCTAAGACGAAGACTAAATACGCTTGGACGCCAGATGAACTAAAAGATGGCATCAAAGAAATGGGTAAAGGTTACGACTTACAACGATTCAAAGGTTTAGGTGAAATGAATGCTGACCAGCTTTGGAAGACAACAATGGATCCAGCTAACCGTATTTTGATTCGAGTCAATATCGATGATGCTGCATTAGCAGAACGTCGTGTAACTACTCTAATGGGCGACAAAGTTAAACCACGTCGTGATTGGATCGAAGAAAATGTTCGCTTCAACGGAACTGAAGAAGGGGACAATATCCTTGAAAAAGTCGATGCAACTGACCCAATCGATAGTAAAATCGTTGACGATTTATTGAATAAGGAATAGGTGATAAATAGTGACTGAAAGTTCTCCTAAAATTCAAGATATCTCGCTCGAAAAAATCATGGGAGATCGATTTGCGAGATATTCAAAATCAATTATTCAAGAAAGAGCTTTGCCAGACATTCGAGATGGTTTGAAACCAGTTCAACGTCGAATTTTGTATTCAATGTTTTTGGATGGCAACACGTATGACAAGGGTTTTCGTAAGTCAGCCAAGGGTGTTGGTAACGTTATGGGTAATTTCCACCCTCATGGTGACTCTTCAATTTATGAAGCAATGGTACGACTTTCCCAAGACTGGAAATTACGTGAGCCTTTAATTGAAATGCACGGTAATAACGGTTCGATGGATGGTGATCCACCAGCTGCCATGCGTTATACTGAAGCTCGCTTGAGCAAGATATCAACAGAAATGTTACGTGATATCAACAAAGGTACCGTCGATGAAGAATGGAACTTCGATGATACTGAAAAAGAACCTAAGGTTTTGCCAGCTAGATTTCCTAATCTGTTAGTTAATGGTGCAACTGGTATTTCAGCTGGTTATGCGACAGAGATTCCACCACATAATTTGGGTGAAGTGATCGACGCTACGGTCAAGATGATCGACAACCCAGATATTACTTTGGATGAATTGATGAAGATCGTTAAAGGACCGGATTTTCCAACTGGTGGTATTTTACAAGGAAAAGCTGGTATTAAAGAAGCTTATCAAACTGGACGCGGTAAGGTTTATCTTCGTTCTAAGACGACGATTCAAGAGCTTCGCGGTCATAAATCACAAATTGTGATCACAGAGATTCCTTATGAAGTTAATAAAGCTCAATTAGTTAAAAAGATGGATGAAATCAGAGTTCTCAAAAAAGTTGAAGGTATCGCTGAAGTTCGTGATGAGTCCGACCGTCAAGGTCTATCGATCGTTGTCGAATTAAAACGGGATGTCGATGCTAACGGAATTTTGAACTACTTGTTCAAGAATACTGATTTGCAAGTTTCATATAACTTCAATATGGTGGCTATCGCTGATATGTCGCCACAACAAGTCGGTTTGATTCAAATCTTGAAGGAATACATCAAGCACCAAGAAGAGGTTGTTTTACGTCGGAGTCAATTTGATCTAGCTAAAGCTAAGAAACGTTTACACATCGTTGAAGGTTTGATCAAAGCTTTGTCGATTCTTGATAAAGTAATTAAAACTATTCGGGGCAGTAAGAATAAATCTGACGCAAAGAATAATTTGATCAAATCGTATAAATTTACTGATGAACAAGCAGAAGCTATCGTTTCTTTGCAACTTTATCGTTTGACGAATACTGATGTGACAGAACTTGAAAAAGAAGATCAAGAGTTGAATGACCAGATTACATCTTTGAATAAGATCATCGATGATCATCAAACTTTGATGAATGTCATCAAAAAAGAACTATTAACAGTTCGTGATACGTACGCTGACAAACGTCGGACTAAGATTGAGGCTAAAGTTGAAGAAATTGAAGTTGATACTTCAGTTATGGTTGCTAGTGAAGATGTTCGTCTATTAGTTAGTCATGATGGTTACGTTAAACGTAGTAGTTTGCGTTCTTATCAGGCTTCCAGTCCAGATGACAATGGTCTAAAGGATGAAGATTATCCAATTATCGATCAAAACGTCAATACGCTTGATCACGTCTTTATTTTTACTGACAAGGGTAATTTGATCTATCGTCAGATTTTTGAAATCGAAGATAGTCGTTGGAAAGACACTGGGTCTCATTTGTCTCAACAAGTTGGTTTGGATACTGATGAATCGATTCTTAAGGCTTTTGTCTTTAAGGATTTGAAGGAAACGGGTAATTTCTTGATTGCGACAAATGAAAACTACATCAAACAAGTTGCATTCAGTGACTTATTACCGGGACGTACGTATAAGTCTCGAGCTTCGAAGTATTGCAAGATCAAATCAGCTGATGCTAGAGTTATGAACGTTTACTACTTAGCCAGTGATTCATCTGATTTAGTCTATGTCTTTACGAAACATTCTTATGCTTCAGCCTTTCCAGTTTCTGAAGTGCCAGTAGTCAGTGGTAAAGCCATTGGTGTTAAATTTGTCAGTCTAAAAGCTGATGATCAATTGGCTGGATATTTCTTATCAGCTGATGAAAGTGAAAAAATTGCTTTATTGACGCAACGTGGTTCGTATAAACAAATGAAGTTATCTGAAATACCTGTAACTAGTCGAGCTCGTCGGGGAGTTTTGACATTACGTGAATTAAAACGTAACCCACATCGAGTTCAATTAGTAACTAACCTTACTAATGATGAATCGATTTCAATCATTACTGATGCTAATAAAGAGATAACGATCGATCGTACCAGTCATCAAAGCACCGACCGTTATTCCAATGGTTCATTCATCATGGATCCAGAAACAGATGGTACTCCAGTTAGATTTGTCAAAAAAATTGAAGAAAAATAGGATATAAAGAGCATAGTTTTGTGTTATATAGTATTATTATCTTATTAAATATATTAATTTTTACTATGACAAATAATTAGGAGGATTCTTTATTGCTGGACGAAAAATCAAGAAGAGTCTTTAGTTCCAAAGCTTTGAATTACTTTGATGAGTTGACGAAAAATATGAGTTATACCAAAACAGCTCAAATATTAGGTATTACACAGCCAGCTTTGACTCAACAAATCAAAAAAATTGAACGCGTGGTGGGAGCTCCATTGTTTTACAGTGTTGGTAAGAAAATTTATTTAACTGACGCCGGAACATCCCTCCTAAAGGCTACACACCAAATGTTTGATTTGATCAACAATGTGACCGATCAAATTCAACAAGCATCATCAGAAAAAAGTGGTACGATCAGCATCGGTTTATTATCAACGGCTGAGTCGGTTGTGATCGAAGACTTTATTGTCGAATACAATCGCATCAATCCAAATGTTGTGATCGATTTGAACTTGTTAACTCGAAAAGAACTTTGGGATAGTATCCAAAATAATCGAATTGATTTAGCAATTATGTATTTACCAGATCGAAATATTAAAAGTTGGAAAATTTACAAGTCTAAAAAGATCATTAGTGATAATATAATGTTGATTCACAATAATGAGAAATTCAGCAAGAAAAAATCAGTTTGTTACAAGGATGCAACGCAAAAGCCTTGGGCAACGTATTTGAAGAGCTATTATTTCTCAGAACTATTGCAAGAGCGTTATCGGGATGCTTTAGTAGACTTGCCAAAAGTAATTGCGAGATTTTCGTCTCCATATCAACTTTTGAAATTTGCTCAAGAATCCGACGATGTTTACACAGTTTTACCATTGAGTTTTTGCATTGCGCATGAACCAATGTTTAAACTTTATCAAACACCACTTGAACCAGCTATATCAAGTGATTTATCATTTGTATATCGAGAAGATAAAGAGAAGATTCCACGAATTCAAGAATTCTTGGATGAATGGGACAATTTCTTAGATAAAATGAGCTATATTGATCGTTTGAAATCTTCAAGATAAATTATTTTATAAAAGGGGTATAAAACAACATGCCAGAAAAAGAATTAGTATTTGGACACAAGAATCCTGATACAGATGCTGTCTCAGCAGCTATCGCTTATTCATACTTACAAAAAAAATTAGGCTACAATACAGAAGCTGTAGCTTTGGGTGAACCAAACCTAGAAACAAAATTTGTTTACGATCACTTCGATGTTAAATTCCCACGTGTAATTTCTGCTATTGATGGGGAAGTTAAGAAAGTTATGCTTGTGGACCACAACGAAAGACAACAAAGTGTCAGCGATATCGATACTGTTGAAGTTACTCACGTAGTTGATCACCACCGTATTGCTAACTTTGAAACTGATTTGCCATTGTATTACCGTGCTGAACCACTAGGTTGTGTAAGTACGATCGTTTGGAAGATGTACAACGAATCAGAAGTAGAAATCCCTGAAAAGATTGCTGCTATCATGGCATCATCAATCATTTCTGATACATTGCTATTGAAATCACCTACAACAACAGACGAAGATCGTGATGCTCTTAAGGACTTAAGTAAGATTGCTGGAATCGATTATGAAACTTATGGTCTTGAAATGTTAAAAGCTGGTACAAACCTAGACAGCAAGTCAACTCAAGAATTAATCGATATGGATGCTAAGAGCTTTGACATGAATGGTACTAGTGTTCGTGTAGCTCAAGTCAATACTGTTGATGTTGAAGACACTTTGAAACGTGAAGCTGACTTTGTTAAAGACATCAAAGCAGAAAATGCTGACAAAGGTTATAACTTGTTTGTTCTTTTGATTACTAATATCTTGACTAGTGATACTACTGGTGTTGTTATTGGTGACGACGATGCTATCAGCAAGTTTGAAACAGCTTTGAATACTAAAGTTGAAGATAACAAAGCCGCTTTACCTGGCGTTGTTTCACGTAAGAAGCAAGTTGTTCCTCCATTGAACGAACAATTTTAATTAATTAAATGAATTTAGCTCTTTTAGGGTAGCTTTATATGGTGCAAACTAAAAGGGCTTTTTTATTGAGTAAGTTATGTTTTAGTAGCAATATGCCGTCCTCCATAGCAAAGAAAATTTGGCTGGAACGTAGTGGGTCGACTTGGAGCCTTTGCTAAGTCCAAAACCGGGCAAAGTCTTCAAGCTCGGCCTTTCACTACTGAGCCAATTTTCTTTGCTATTCCGGACTAGAGAGTTGTTTTATATTTTTATACGATTAAACAAATAAGCATCTATTCGGATAATGGCAGTCGTTAATCGACTATATCTGAATTGATGCTATTTTTGACTTTGAATTATTTGAAATAAACAATAAATGACGTTATCTAGTCGGTAGTGGTAGCTTGTGTGGAAGACGGAAATTTACATTAACCAAAATTTAGTAAGAGGCATTTATTGTTTAGTAAAACGACGGCATTTAGCATCAACCTAATACCTGATTGATGAGACGTCTTTTAATGAATTTCAATAAGTTCGAATATAAAATATATTTTATGATAACGATTTACGAAAAGAAATGTTTGATTTACAGAATAAAAATTATGTTTAGATAATTAAATAATTGTAAACGGTTCCCATGCTGTCACAGCACAAAGATATCAAAAAAATAAAATATTTCTCATGATATTTTTAATGAAAACGAACTTTTTTCTTGAAAACGCATTCTCGTTTTTGATATAATATCCACATTGTTGAAAAATTGCTTTGTTATTTTGAACTAAAGGGAGTTTGTAAAAAAATGAGTATGGTAAATATTTTAATTGGACTAATGCCGATGATTGGTTGGGGATTGTACCCAATCTTAACTGGTAAATTTGGAGGAAAGCCAGTTAACCAAATTATTGGTTCAACATACGGTACATTTTTGTCCGCAGTCGTAGTAGCACTTGTTACTCAAACACCGCTTCTAAGTGGTAAAGCTTTGCTATTCACCTTCTTATCTGGTGTTTGTTGGTCAGCTGCTCAATCATTAGTTTTCTACGCCTTTGCTGAGATGGGTGTTTCAAAAACTATGCCAGTATCAACTGGTTTTCAATTGATTGGTACATCACTTTGGGGTGTAATCGTTTTAGGTGAATGGCCTGGTATTACGGCTAAACTATTTGGTGGTTTTGCAATTCTTTTGATCATTATCGGAGTCTACTTGACTACTTACAGTGAAAAGAAAGTTTCTGAGAGTGAATCAGGCATTGTTAAAGGTATTACATTAGTATTAATTGCTACAATTGGTTATGTTGGTTATTCAGCCTTTCCACAAGCAGTAACAATCAACGGTTTCGAGGCCTTCTTGCCACAAGCCTTTGGTATGGCAGTTGCCGCAACTGTTTTCGGTTTTCTTACTAAGAGTAATCGTGAAGCTAAGCCTTATAAGTCAAAGAGTACTTATCTAAATATCATCAGTGGTATCTTCTTCGCTTTCGCTGCTGCAACTTACTTGATTTCATCTCGTAAAGACGTTAACGGATTAGCTACTGGTTTCACACTTTCACAAATGAACGTTATTATTGCTACATTAGGTAGTATCTACTTCCTTCATGAAAGTAAGACACGTAAAGAAATGATTATGGTTCTTTCTGGACTAGTACTAGTAGTTATTGCTGGTGTTATCACGGCTTTCTTATAAAATATAAACAAAAACACGCTGGAAAATTAATTCCAACGTGTTTTTGTTTATATATCAGAGAGTTTATAAGTTTATTGGTTTATATCTTTTTCAATTTATACAAAATTGGGAGGATATTTATTTGTATATGGCAGATTGTAAAATATAACTGAACACTAGTGGACACAAAAACCCATAAAGGT
>NZ_AZDO01000022.1 GCF_001435505.1 Companilactobacillus futsaii JCM 17355
AAAGTGCTCCCAAAGTTGTTAGATTATGTCTAACAATTTTAGAGCACTTCACAATTTACAATTCTAAAATGTTCCCTTTTTTATTCAATGAATAATTTTATTCAGTTTTTGCATCCCCAGAATCATCTTTTTTTGCAGATTTCTTCTCTGGTTTCTTACGATGAATCATTCGATCATCATGCCACTTAGTCAAACTAATCAATGACGACAAGGTCAATGGCAAGATAATAACTAAGATAATCAAACCAAAGATTACACCTAGAGCCACTTGAATCAGAGTTGTAACACCTGAAGGAATCAAGGCAGCAAAGGTACCACTCAAAATGATAGCCGCTGAAATAACCACGGTCCCGATTGCAGTAGCTGCGTTAAGCATTCGATCTTTCAAATCAGACATTGGTTCATCCTTGAATCTGACCATCAAGAAGATACTGTAATCAACACCCAAGGCCATTAACATAATGAAGGTAAAGAATGGTGTATTCCAACTCAATAAGTTATCACCAAGAACACTCTTTGAGAAGATTCTTGTGATACCTAGAGCTGCTTCATAAGCTAACAACAAAGTTCCAATAATTGTCATTGGTTGTAGGATCGATTCAGTTACAACAATCAAGGCAATTCCGATACCAATAGTCATGATCAACGCTGTTCTTCCGAAGTCACCATTAGCTAAAGTTCTCAAATCGTTATTTTGAGAAGTTTCACCACCAACAGCAACTTTAGCATTCTTCAATGAACTGTGCTTTAATTGCGCCTTCATATCAGTTTGAATCGTCTTCAATTGTTTAGAAGTTGTCTCACTATTAGGATCACCCTTAAAGACTAACGTAATTGTAGCAATCTTACGATTGTTATTCATATAAGCATCAAGTGCTGGTTTAAAGGTCTTACTCTTAATAGTTGCTTTAGGTAAATAGAAAGTATCACCGACATAAGACTTACGTAGACCATCCAAATAAGTTTTCATAGTCGTGTTACCCTTGGCGATTGTCTCTAATCCACTGTCAGCAGAAACTAGACCCTCTTCCAATTGTGTTACTTGTGAACTCATTTGTTGAAGTTGAGTATTCATCTGTTGAACACCACTATTAACAGTTGCTGAACCGGTAGCCAAGCTTTGTCCACCACTAGTCAAAGTTGAATTAGATGCTACCAATGTATTCGTTCCACTGGCCAATTGTGACATTCCAGAAGTCAAAGTTGGAATTTGTCCTTGGAGTTGACTCATTCCACTTGAAACTGCACTGGAACCACTGCTCAACTGACTAATAGCACTTTGTAATTGACTAATTTCACCGGCTGCGGCACTAGTATCTTGTCCTGAACTTTGTAATAAAGTCAATAATTGGGTTGCTTGTCCAGACAAAGCATTAACTTGTGACTGTAGCTGGCTTAATCCAGATGTTAATTGTTGCGAACTACTTGTTAAGGTAGAAACGCCACTACTCAATGTTGGTAATTGACTATTTGCACTTTGTAAACCACTATTAACAGTCGAAACGCCAGAAGTATATTGATCAATACCACTAGATAATTGTTGTGCTCCAGCTTGCAATTGACTAGTTCCATCAGCTAACTCTTGTACTTGAGAAACACTGCCACCGATATTGGCGCTTTGCAATTGTGAACTAGCAGAATTCAAACCAGACTTAATCTTTTCAAGTCCCTTAGTTGAAGTATTTAGACCATTAGTAATAGTTACTAATTGATTCTTCAAATACATACTCTTAATCTTAGATCCACCAGGTTGAGTAGCTGAAGTAACAGTTTTAACACCTGGTTCTTGTTTGAGATATTGCGTTAATTTATCAATATCCGCCAAGTTTCCTTGAGATGTTAATTTAGATTTACTTTGAATATAAATCGTTGCTGGTGCTGACATTCCCTTGCTAAAGTGGCTTTGAATAACTTTATAACCATATTTAGCTTGATAACTATCAGGAACTTCATCAGCATTATTGAAGTTCAATGTCGAACTATTATTAACTAAGAAAGGCACTGCTGCTACAGCAATAATTCCCAAAATAACAACTGGGTATGCTAAAGCCGCACGTGATAAGCCGTACCAAATGTGACTCTTGCCACTACCAGCACTGACTTTACTTGGCCAAAACATCTTCTCACCAAGAGCTTGCATGAAGAACATATTCAATGTCAACAAGACAGCTAACAAGACTAGTACACCGATAGCTACTCCAACAGCACTCTGATAGAAGGAGAATTTAGCTAGTGAAAGAACGGAGAATCCGATTAAAACAGAGACCCCACTATAAAGAATCGTTCGGCCACCATGCTTTTGCGCGTCATGAGCTGCTTCTTTAGCCGACAGTCCTCTAGCCAACGCTCCTTTAAAGTAATTATAAAGTAAGATATTATAATCAGTTCCGATACCAAACAAAACTACGACTAAGAATACTTGAGTAAAGTTTGAAATTGGAAAGTTCACTTTTTCTGCAAGATTCATTACGATACTCAACGATGTAACAAAGGCTACACCAACATTTAGTAACGAAATCAATGGCACGATCGGTGAACGGAAAACTAAGATTAAAACGATAAAGATGAAAATTATCGCAATTACTTCAGTTTTTTGAATTCCCCTTTCTGTAACGGTCGAGAATTCATCATTCAATGCATCCGCACCAGTTACATACGTTTTAATACCAGAAATCTTTAATTGATTTTTTAACTTTTTAACTTGAGTCCCAACGGCATTGTCATCTTTAACCGTAACTTGGGCCAATTGTGTCGTTTTGTCTTTGGCAATCAATTGCTTCTTTGTTTGAGCATTGTCACTTGGACCCATGACTTTTTTAATTTTCAGTGATTTTTCATTGCTCAATTTATTTAATTGATTGTCAATTTTAGTTGATTGATTTGGAGTTAACTTGGCTCCGCTACCACTCTTAAAGACAACCGTATACGTTATAACTGACTTATTGCCATTAGCCTTTTTCTCAATCTTTGAGGCTTTTTGACTCTCGGTATAGCTAGGTAACGTGATGGTCCCCTTGTTTCTAACCAATTGTGAAACGTTAGGCATCATTACCAACGCAGCCACTACCACAATAATCCAACCTATTAACGCTAAAAGATATTTATTTTTAATCTTTCCCACAAGAATAGCTACTATATTAAACCACAACCGAGCAAAATATAGTTTTTCCTTTCTCGAATCTATTAATCATAGATAATGCAAGCATCATTGTAATAAATTGATCAAAACTAGTTAATTTAATTTGGCATAATCACCACATCCAAGTTTAGATTTCCCCATGCGTTATCATGCCATATTAATCTTTTTATTACTAGAAATATGCAATACATATCAAGGTTATGAATATCGTATATATACTTTCTGAAAATTCATTCTTAATGATAAAATTGTTATTTTATTTATACAAGAGACAATAATTTTATATTAGCCCATATTTTGACATTTTTTTAAATCTGCAAAATAATAGACACTAGTAGATATGGAATCAAGGAATTTCTTATGTTAGGCTTAGACTAGATTTTATTTGGGGGAAATATTTCATGAAGATAGATGTGAACAAGCACCTGACTTTAGGAGCCAAAAGAACTTTAAAGGCTTTTCGTATTGCTATGTTTGAAGAATTGAGCGAAAAAGATTTCGATAAGATCACCGTAAATGATATTTGCGTACGAAGTGAATATCCTCGTGCTACCTTTTACAATTACTTCGATGATAAAATTGACTTATTGCAATACCTTTGGTCTTACATCGCTAAAGACGTTTTTGAAAGATTAGCAATTACTTCTGAAAATAACACTTTAGTAGACGCCTTTAATTTGTTACTGGGCTTTTTCCACAGCAATGAATCATTACTAACTAATATCAAAGAAAATAATGGTGTTAATTCACATCTTTGGCACAACATGTCAGGGTATTTAAAACATGAAGTCAATAAAGTAGTATATCAATATTGTGCTAACAATCATTCCAATCAAGTTCCTGCAAAAATGTTGTCACGATTTTTCAGTGATTTGTTAATTGGCATGCTTGAATGGTGTCTATTCGATGAACCAGATATCGAGACGAAGACTGCTGATGAATACTTAATTGCGTTATTAAATGGAAAATTTTGACAAAAAAAGAGTTCGCAAATTGCGAACTCTTTTTAATACTTAATTACTTGTTTAGATATTCTTCAACAAGCTTCTTATTATCTTCGTTAGTGATTGATTCATTAACAGCACGGTCAGCTAATGTAGCTAAGTCCTTTGTGCTCAACTTCTTCATCAAACTTCTTACACGAAGTACTGATGTTGCACTCATTGAGTATTCATCAAGACCCATGCTCAATAGTAGTGGAAGCATTGTGTTATCACCAGCAGCTTCACCACACATACCAGCCCACTTACCTTCTTTATGAGCTGATTCAATAACATGTTTGATCAATCTCAAGATTGAAGGGTTATATGGTTGGTATAGGTATGAAACGTGTTCATTACCACGATCAGCAGCCATAGTATATTGAATCAAATCGTTTGTTCCGATACTGAAGAAGTCAACTTCTTTAGCGAATTGATCAGCAAGAACAGCAGCAGCAGGAACTTCCATCATCATTCCTAATTGAATGTCATCGGAAACCTTAACGCCATCTTTAACTAATTTAGCCTTTTCTTCTTCAAAGACCTTCTTAGCATCTCTAAATTCTTGCAATGTACCAATCATTGGGAACATGATACGTAAGTTACCAAAAGCAGATGCACGTAGCAAAGCTCTTAGTTGTGTTCTGAAGATTTCTTGTCTATCCAAACTAATACGGATAGCACGGTAACCTAAGAATGGGTTCATTTCTTCTGGAAGTGGTAAGTATGGCAAGTGTTTGTCACCACCGATATCCATTGTACGGACAACGACTGGCTTACCTTTCATTCCTTCAAGAACTTTCTTGTAGGCTTCAAATTGATCATCTTCAGTTGGAAGTTTATCTGATTGCATGTACAAGAATTCTGTACGATACAAACCGACACCTTCGGCACCGTTATCAATAACACCTTGTAAATCATCAGGAGTACCGATATTAGCAGCAATATCAAAGTGCTTGCCATCAGCTGTAACTGAAGGTTCGTCCTTTAATTTTTCCCATTCTGCTTTTTCTTCGGCAAACTTCTTGGCTAATTCAGCGTAATGTTTGATATCGTCATCAGTTGGTTCAACAATAGCAGCACCGTCTAAACCATCAACGATGACTGTATCGCCTTCTTTAACATCTTTAGTGATTGTATCTGTACCAACAACAGCAGGTAGTTCCAAAGAACGAGCCATAATAGCTGAGTGGGCTGTACGACCACCAATATCAGTAACGAAACCTTTAACATACTTTTTGTTTAATTGAGCAGTATCACTTGGTGTCAAATCATGAGCAACGATAACGACTTCGTGGTCGATCAATGCTGGATTTGGTAATGCTACACCTAATAAGTGAGCCATAACACGTTTTGTGACATCGCGTACATCGGCTGCTCTTTCTTGCATGTATGGGTTGTCTGTCATTCCTTCAAAAATAGCAATGAAGTTTTCTGATACATCATGCAATGCTTGTTCAGCATTAACACTCTTATCTTTTACTTCTTGTTCAACGGCACCCGTAAATTCTGGATCAGCCAAAATCATCTTATGTGCATCAAAGACTTGAGCTTCTTCTTCACCTAGAGATTCCTTAGCGGTATCTCTGATTTTTGTTAGTTCATCATCTGATGTTGAAATAGCATCTTTAAGACGACTGATTTCTGCATCAGCATCTGAAATACTTTTCTTATTGAAAGACAAATCTGGTTGAACTAAAAGGTATGCTTCTGCAGTTGCGATACCATCACTAGCTGCGATCCCTTTAATAGTTTTAACCATTATTCTGCCAAACCTTCCTTTGTCATTGTATCTGAAATAGCTACGATTGCGTCAGCAGCATCGTCACCATCGGCTGTAATAGCAACATCAGCACCTTGGCCAACACCTAGTGACATAACACCCATGATTGACTTCAAGTTTACTGATTTACCTGAAAATTCGATGTTGATGTCTGAGCTAAACTTGCTAGCTGTTTGTACCAACATAGTAGCTGGACGTGCGTGGATTCCTGTTTCTGCAATAATGTGAAATTCTTTCTTTTCCATAATAAATACCTCACCATATAGTTATAAAATTCTGTAGTAATACTACAAATATTCACTAATTAATTTACCATTATCTTTCATTTTTCACAAGGGGCATGCTCAAAAAAAGTGAACTTAAACCAACTGTGATAAGACGTTTAACGCTTACAACACTACTCCCTGAAAGCGTTTATATTATCAAACTTTTTCAAAGAAATTTGAAAAAATATTTTTATTTACTATTAATATAATAAAATTTTCCAATCTCAAGACTTAGCACTTGCATTCGTCGAGTGCTAATTATATACTACCGTTGTATCCTGTGATAAAGGAAAGGTGGGGTGCGTATGTTATGTCAAAATTGTCATAAGAATGAAGCAACAATTCATCTTTATACAAGTGTTAACGGTCAAAGGACAGAAATCAATCTCTGCCAAAACTGTTATCAAAAATTAAGAAATCAAGCTAACGAAGGTATGAATAATATGACACAAAATCCTAACGGTGGATTTTCTAGTTTTGAAGACTTGTTCAACGCCTTAAACGGCGCACAACAACCTAATGCTTTCGAGCAACAAGGTCCCCAAACTCAAACCGGTGGCGGCAATGGTAATGGTCGCAGACCTAGAGGTAACGGAGTCTTAGATCAATATGGTGTCGATCTTACTGACCTTGCCAAAAAAGGACAGATTGATCCAGTCATTGGTCGTGACAAGGAAATTAATCGAGTAATTGAAATATTAAATAGAAGAACTAAAAACAATCCTGTTTTAATTGGTGAAGCAGGTGTTGGTAAAACTGCTGTTGTTGAAGGTCTTGCTCAAAAAATTGTTGACGGCGACGTACCAGAAAAATTACAAAATAAACACGTTGTAAGATTAGACGTTGTTTCTCTAGTTCAAGGTACTGGTGTTCGTGGTCAATTTGAACAAAGAATGCAACAACTTATCAACGAACTTCAAAAGAATAAGAATATCATCCTCTTCATTGATGAAATTCATGAAATTGTTGGTGCTGGTAATGCTGAAGGCGGTATGGATGCTGGTAACGTCTTGAAACCTGCCCTAGCACGTGGTGACATCCAATTAGTTGGTGCAACTACTTTGAATGAATATCGGACAATTGAAAAGGATTCAGCTCTCGAACGTCGGCTTCAACCAGTTCAAGTTAACGAACCTACAGTTGATGAGACTGTTCAAATTCTTAAGGGGCTTCAACCTAAATATGAAGATTATCATCACGTTAAGTATTCTAGTGAGGCTATTATGGCTGCAGCTGAGTTATCAGCTCGTTACATTCAAGATAGATTCTTACCTGATAAAGCCATCGATTTGATTGATGAAGCTGGTTCAAAGAAGAACCTACAAATCAACCACGTTGACATGGCTGACTTGGACAACAAGATATCAGACGCTGAAGTCCAAAAGCAAGCTGCCCTACGTAATGAAGATTACGAAAAAGCTGCTTACTATCGTGATCAAGTTACAAAATTCCAAGATATGAAAAATAGCAACAAAGATGAACCTGCTGGTCAAAATATCGTTACCGATAAAGAAATCGAAAAAATTATCGAAGAAAAGACCAACATCCCTGTCGGTGAATTGCAATCAAATGAACAAGCTCAATTAAAGAACTTGGAACCAGATTTGAAGAAGCATTTGATTGGTCAAGACAAGGCCGTTGGTGATGTAGCACGTGCAATTCGTCGTAACAGAGTCGGTTTTAACAAATCTGGTCGTCCAATTGGCTCCTTCTTGTTCGTTGGACCTACTGGTGTTGGTAAAACAGAACTAGCAAAACAACTTGCTCGTGAACTATTTGGCTCAGAGGATTCAATGATTCGTTTCGATATGTCTGAGTACATGGAAAAGCATTCAATTTCTAAATTGATCGGTTCGCCTCCCGGGTATGTTGGTTACGAAGAGGCTGGTCAATTAACTGAAAAGGTTCGTCGTAATCCTTACAGTCTAGTTCTACTAGATGAAATTGAAAAAGCTCATCCTGACGTTATGCACATGTTCTTGCAAATCCTCGATGATGGTCGTTTGACAGATTCTCAAGGTAGAACTGTTAGTTTCAAGGATACTATCATCATAATGACTTCAAATGCCGGTCAAGGTATGCAAGAGGCTAATGTTGGATTCAGCGCTGAAGCAAATGGGACAACAAATTCAATCATGAATCGCTTGTCCGAATACTTCAAACCAGAATTCTTAAACAGATTCGATGGCATCGTTGAATTCAACTCCTTAACCAAGAACAATCTCTTGAAGATCGTTGACTTAATGCTCGATGACACTAACAAGATGATTGCTGACCAAGGATTAAGTATCCACGTAACTAAAGATGCTAAAGATAAATTAGTTGATTTGGGCTACAACCCTAAGATGGGTGCTCGTCCACTCCGTCGTGTGATTGAAGAACAAATCGAAGATAAAGTTGCCGACTACTTCCTAGATCATCCAAAGGATAAGCAACTAGAAGCACATGTCGACAAAGATGAAATTAAAATTTCTAAGTATAGTGCACCTGATACTGAAGAATAATTAGTGGTGCTAAATAAAAACACGAAGCCAAATGACTTCGTGTTTTTTTGGTTTTTAATTAGTCTTTTTCTGTTTTGAGAACTTTACCTTTTTGAGCATGAATTTGTACTTCAGTTTCAGTATGACCATCGACTACTTTAACTTCCCAAAAAGTCACGCCCAGATTTTGTTCCAGTTTAAATTCAGTTGCTTTTCCACCTTTAGCGGCCTTTTTAGCAATTTGGGCGGCTTTATTAAGAGTAATTAGATTATTCAAATCTAATTTTTCAGTTTTAGCTTCAGAGCGGTCCTCTTCATCTAAAGGTTCCTCTGATTTTTGCTTAACTTTCTTGTTGATGGCATTAATGTTGAGCTGGTATTCAGTAGTTTTATCGGCTCCCTCAATTGTATATACCGGCTTCCCTAGATGCTTTTCCAATTCAATTGAAATAATGTCAGCCTTGGGAAAATTCTTTTGATACAACTTGATGGCTTCATTGACGCTAACTTTAGTCTCGTCTTTTAACTCACTAGTAGTCGTTGAATTATCTTTGGAGCTATTAGATCCATTAGAACAGCCAACGATTACCCCTGTCATCAACAATAAAACGATTCCCAGAAAATACTTTTTCATTAATATCACCCACTTTTATTTTTACATTACCTTAATTATATTGGAATATAGTGATTTTTACCAAAGAAACGAAGTAGATTTTCATCCACTTCGTTTCTTTAAATACTATCTGTAAAGACCCAGTTCAGTTTTGTTTCATAATTACCTGAAGCATTTAATTTTTTGCTATCCAATTCCAAAAGGACTCCTCTATCTGTCTTCCAGCTTAAAGAGGTCATCTCTTGCCCTGATTCGGTTTGTGAAACAATGGCTGAACCAGTCAACAAATCTTGTTCATAATCTTCATCAAAAAATTTTAAGTGGCCTGATAGAGTGCTCTTACTATCTTCACTAACAAAATCACTATCTTGAGAAACTGACAATGTGATTGGCGTTTTATCCCTTCTCATATCGTCAACATCCATAATATTATCGGGCCAATTACTTTCATTGTTTTGGCGGAAAATAATTTTGTCATTGCCAATTGGTCTGATTGAGCCATAATCGATATCTTTAATCGTATACTCTAACTTATTAGTCGTTAAATTCATTGAACGTGGTGTACCAATTTTTTGAACATTTCCACCAGAATCATCGGTCCCAGTCAAATAACCAATTGAACGATAAGATTCACGTTTATTAACTGACCCCACCGTAATGTCAACCATTAAATCAGCTGACTTCTGGATACCTAAATTGATATTTTTTACAATTAAAGTCATTTCACCGGATTCAGCATCTTTTTTAACTTCATAATCTGTATCACTCAATTCTTGATTATCCAAAGTAACTTTATTAATCGTTGTGTTAGCACGTAACGGTAAAGTATACGTTGCATCCTTTAATTGTCCGCTACTACTATTGTTAGTAATCGTAGTTTTAAAGACTACATTGTCATCACTGTTAACATCATAAAGGTTAGTTGAATTATCACTACTGTTGTTAAAAGTCTTATTTTCTAACGTGTCATCTAATGAAATATCCGGTCCTCCATCAGGTAACACATGTAAGGTTGCTTCATTAGTAGTATATTCATAAGTTTTTCCGTTAGCTTTTACAGTGATATAAGCAAAGAACAACGTTCCATCGTCATTTAAAGTCGTCTTCGGAGTTGTATGTGCAATCGCGTTATTGCCAACTTCAATTTCTGACTGTTGATGTGTAATCGGATCTTCTTTGAACCAACGAATCGAATAATTCATATCTTCTTGCTCGTCAAATTCGCCAATATTACCCATCAATTCAAATTTAGCAGTTTCACCAGCTTTGACAGTCTGGTCTTCCAACCCACCACCGACAGTCACTTCGGTACTACCTGAAACTTCAGTTCCGTCATTGTTAATGGCTGTAGCTGTTACCGTAACGACTCCTGATTTAGTTCTTGTATTAGCAGTAATCAATCCTGAATCTTCATCGATCGTTGCTAAATCAGTATTATCAATGCTCCATTTTATGTCACCAGTAAAATTGGATGGTGTGACTTTAGCATGAGCATAAGTTGAAGTGGTCGTAATTTCTGACTCATAGTTATAAATATAATCATCATCGACACTTACTTCGATATCGGTCGCTGAAACGTGTTTATCTAAAGCATGAACCGCTGCAACTTTTGAATAAACGGTTGGTGCTAGAGGCGTAGAAATAGCCATATACCACTGTACCTCTTGTTGATAGTATTTTGTACCAACTTCAGTAGGCGTAACAGTTAAGTTTTTCTTTGTTCCTCCATTCTTTCTTGAGACTTCAGTCCATTTTGTTCCATCAGTTGTTTCATACCACTGGTAGTGTGCCCACGATGTTATCGTAAATAATGTCGTCCAAAACGATCTACCTTGGTCAGTTCTCAAAGTTGTGGAACTATCAACCACAGTATAGTTATTAGATTGAGGCTGAAGGTTGTATCCAGATGACATCCAAATACCTAAGAACTTCTTAACGTCGCCAGTTGGTGTTTTATAAGGTGTGATATCTTCCACGGGAATCTCTTCATTGGCTGATACTTCTCGTTGAATCTTATCCGAGAAAAGACATGCAGCCATAAATGTTAACATGGCAATCAATAATGCCCATTTAACGTTTAATTTCTTCATGATGAAACCCCTTTCTTCATATTAGCGAAGAAATTATATCATGATACAATTAGTATATTAATTCACATTACACAATATTATTTTTATAAAAATGATATATGTTTTAAGATTATTTAATTGACTTCTGAAAAAAACGTGTTCCATGGTTTTTAACCAAAATGAAATGTTAAAAAATTCTTTACAGTTTATTATTTTTCCTTTAAATATCCTTAAGATAGCTACATAAAGGGAATCCTACCGATTTATTCATGTTAAAATGACAATAATTTAATGTTAGAAGGGAATTATTATGGGAAAGAAAACTCGCCAACGCCCTTTTTCCCATAATGGGGAAAAGACTATGGAAAATGATGTATTATCACCAAAAGTAAAAAAATTAACCCGCGATGATATTGAGATCAAGGTCCACTATGTCAATTCTTTGGGTAAAGACATCGCCAAACCAGTCACTATCAAGGGACACTATTTAGATAAGTTAGATATTCCTTGGCAAGAAATACCTGGATACGTTTTGTCCTCGGTAACTAATTTCCAACAAACTTTCATCCCCAATTCTGATGGAATTTATTTGGTTTATGCTAACCAACTTTCTGCCCCAGTCATCGTTTATCATCGTAATACTGAAGGTAATTTGATTTCTGATCCACAATACTTAGTTGGTGACTTAAATCGAGAATTTGACACACAGCCTTTAGAAGAGGCCAACCATTTCTTAGTTCACTCACCTAAAAAGCCTCGTGGTCAATTCACATCTAAAGTTCAAGAACAAGAATATATTTACAATGTTCTTCCTATTAAAGAGTATCGAACTAACAAAGACTTATTTGTGGAAACTTCTGATAACGTTAAAGTCTTCAATCAGCCACTGAATAAAGTTCCTCTGGAAAAAACTTTACCCTATGGAACATCTTGGAAAGTCTATCGTGCTGTTCAAGAAACTTACAATGGAACGATTTGGTACAACTTGGGTGGTAACACTTGGGTACCTAGTACCGAAAGCATTGCTACAAAGATCATCAAACAAACATCTCCTCGTCAAGAAATGCTGAACAGTCCCCTTTCTCAAGCTGCTGAAAATATCAGTTACACTTATTCAGTAATCGACAGTATGCCCATCAACAAATCCGTTAAAGTAATGTACTATCGTGACCAATACATTACCGCTTGGAAAACTCCTTATGGCGACATGGACAATCAACGTTACCAAGGTGGTCAAAACGTTTTTGTTAAACAATTAGTTCAACTTGACAACTACAGTGTTTGGGCTGAATTAAAAGATGGTTATTACGTTGAAAGTAAATATTTAAATATCTAGAACCAAACAAATAAGCATCAATTCAGATAAATAGTTAATGCAAACGACTATATCTGAATTGATGCTATTTTTGACTCTGAATTATTTGAAATAAACCATAAATGACGTTATCTAGTCGGTAGTGGCAGCTTTGTGGATGCTCAGTACTGAAATTTCACTTAGCAATTTATTGCTTAGTGAAAGGTCAATCTTGGAGATGATTCCCGGTTTTGGAATTAGCTTCAAGTTGCGCCCAGTACGTTCCAGCATCCACAAAGCGGAACGGACGACGACATCCAGCACTAACTTAACTTAAGAAAGAACCGAAATTAATCTAACGAGGTCTTTTTACATATCACTGTCAACCAATGTCCAAGTTAACTCACTTGAGTATTCTCCAGGCAAATTCAAACCATTTAATTGTAACAAGATACCTTCATCACTATCCCAAGCATCAGCAACGTCAGTAACTTTATCAACTTTTCCACCGGTTGAGTCATAAGCAATCAATTGTTTCTCATCTATTAAGGAACGAACGCCATCATTTTCATCTTTGAAAACCATGCCAGCATTCATAACCGTATTAAAATTACTTTCTAAAACGAAATCACTCGTTTGTTGAGCAAACAATTGCCATTTAGCGTTGTAACTATTTACCTTTACATCCCAATCTCCTTCACGTGAAACTAACTTCTTTCCACCTAAGTTAACTGGATTGAAACGATAATCCTCCACATCTAGCGACAAGTCTTTCTTTTGGTAAATAACTGAATAATTGATAGTATTACTCTTTCTACCATAATTATCGTAAGTCATTAAACTAATATTATTTTCTTCGCTAGTTGAAAGTTTCAATTCGACCCAGTCAAAGAAACTTTCAAAATCTGCTGTTTGTAAGAATTTTTCAGAATTTCTTCTTTGATTGAAATCTATATAACCATCTATATTTGAACTAGAATAAAATTCATACAGATTACTTTGAGAAATATAATAATCCTCTCCATTAACATATGTGTAAGTATATTTTGGAATATTACCTTTAAATATACTTCTAACCGTAATCACCGGTGAATCGGTAGTTATTTGCGAATGTAACTTAGGAACATTAATTGTATAAACTAACGTATTAGACGTATAAGTGCCATCTTGAATCGTTACATAAATTTCGTTTTTGCCTTCTCTTAAGCCAGGATGCTTACCATCTTCTATTTCCTTATTTATACTAATAAAATCGTTTCCAATTGTTTCGTTATTTAAAATCGGATTAATTTCCAGATTGATTTTTCCTTCAGCATCATAAACTGTAACTGGTTCTTGTTCACCTAATTCTGTCTTAATAATATACGATACTCTTGCTCCATTTTCACCTGTAAATTCTGAATCATCACTATAATAAAATAACCCTGATAAATTTACTGGATCATTGTTATTAACTGTAATGTTTTGTGTTTCTTCATCAGCTTCTGCAATTAATTCTTTTTCTGACACGTCAATAGTATAAGTTAAGGTGTTAGATTTTCTAACTCCATCTGTAGCATAAACATCGATCGTATTTTTACCAACTTCTAAATTGGTACCCTCTATTGATTTGTCAAATCTCAATAAGTCTAATGATTCACTACCTTCGTTAAGATACGTGGTTTCTTCGCCATTAGTAACAAAATGCCAAACAATTTCTGTAGGATAAAAACTCTCGTTATTAGCATATTTTAAACTTGTTTCTAACAATACATTTTCCTTCATATAAATCGAATAATTCAATTTATCAGTAGTAATAATTATACTAGTAAAGTCTGCAACATTGATCGTATATTCAATCGAATTAGAGACGCGATTCATGCTATCGACTGCATATACTTGAACCTTATTTTCACCAACGTTCAACCAACTATTATTAGTTGAAGCCGAAATCATAGAGATATCAAAATCAGCTGATAATTCATCATTAGCAATCATCAAACTACCATTAGCTAAACGTGTTTTCCCATTAATAACAGTATAGATTTTCGTATCATTATCCATCTTCGAACCATTTGTATATTTTAACTTTCCTGACAAATTGAAATTATCTTCATAAGCAACATCTTTTGTTAATTCATCAGTATTTTCGGCTTCCAAACTGTCATTGATAATAAACGAAGGACTCATTGCATCATCAATATAGTATTGTCCTTTATATGAAATGTGCTTATTAGCGACAGTCGTCGGCGTTTTTTGTGCAT
Organism: Companilactobacillus futsaii JCM 17355; assembly: GCF_001435505.1. Classification (GTDB taxonomy): domain Bacteria; phylum Bacillota; class Bacilli; order Lactobacillales; family Lactobacillaceae; genus Companilactobacillus; species Companilactobacillus futsaii. The sequence goes on from NZ_AZDO01000022.1 coordinate 14,871, forward strand.
TTGCTTGACCGTACAATTGGACCGACAGCTTTTCATTTTCAAACTTCAAAGAGTCTAGTTTTAAATTAATGATCTGATTACCGTCACTATCAGTAGTAATATCACTGACAGAAATATCAGTCGTTTTGTCATTGTCGCCATCACTGTAAATAATTTGACCGATTGTATCATCGGCTAAATCTTCATTAATACCCGGTTTAAAATCAACTTGTTCAGGTAAATTGATGATAGTGGTTAATTCCCCTGTACCAGTAAAACCAGAATTATAAATAATATCATAGTCGAATCTTAATTTATCTTTATTGGAAACATTGAACTTCGGATCATCTTTTGACTCTGTAGTCTCTTTTTTGTCCAAATCACTAATTTTACGTCCTAATTTTCCTGAAGAGTCATACTGCGATAGATCATATAATGACGTTGAAGCATCAGCGTTAGCTACGTTAGGCATTTGTTGGAATAAAATTGCATAATCTTTAGGAACTGAATTTGGAGAACCGGTAGCAGCCGTAAATCCCCATCTTACTTTCGTATTACCATCTGTTCCTTTAATTTTACTAATATCGATTTCTTGATTTATTCTTTTATCCCAGTTGCGATAAGACTTAGCTGTTCCATCGTAATTTTTATCGTTGTAAATATAAGAAATATGGGCGCTATTAGATCCATCAGTTGGCGGAGTGTAGTCCACTGTAATGTGGCGCCAAGAATTATTTGCCGATTCATCATAATCATATCCAGATAAGTATAAGTTATGAATCTGCCCTTGATGATTTAAACCATAGTAAAAGTATTCTTCCCCAAAAAAAGACTTTTCCATAAATTCTTCATATGTACTACGTTCCCCGGGGTATCCAAAAGCAATATGTTGTCCTTTAACCATATCTGAACCTGAGGTAGATAAACCATCAAAAAAATCATCAACACTATTTGTGTACATTACAAATTTATTAGCGTTTCTGATTGTATCGAATTCCAAAGCCAGACTATTTTCGATAGCGCCTGATGTCAAATCTAACACAGTACCCGTATTGAATAAAGTATTCTTAGCCGCGATATAATCATCTTGACCACTACCCCATACTCCCAAGGTTTCTCCATAAGCTGGGTCTTCGAATTCCGGCCGAGCACCTCTAGCAATAGCTAAATCACCACGACTATCATTTTGTATAACAAGGGCGATTCCATCGGAAGTTTTACCTGACTCTGAATCAGTTTCATCATAAAAAGTGTCACCCAAATAAATCCAAGCTGAAATTGTTTGTCTTTTTGTTAGGTCAAAATAGTTATAATATTTTGAATCGTCATTTGGATCTTTATAGGTTCCCCAAAATGCGGCTATTTGGTTTTGTTCTCCACCGCTATCTAACATTTGTATGATTTCAGTTGGGTTATTGTATGTACTATTGCCTTTCTCAATAATTGTAGCTTGATTCTTGAATGGTTCGCCTTCTTTTCGAGAATATTCTTCTGGAAGTGTTAAAAATTCTTTGACATCTATTCCTTCAGGGGCAGCTCTATAAACTTCCTCTTTAGTTGGTGCAGCTGCTAATACGTTATTTATTTCTAAGAAACCGAATAGGAATGATACAAAGAATAAGGCTAAGGCTATGACGCAAAGCTTCTTCTTTTTCATTTTTATTTCCCCTTAATAACAATAATTATTCGCCACATGTAATTTTTAATTGTTTATGTATAAACATTTTACTATAAAAAAACTATCAATTTGATTCATAAATGGTAAAGACTGCTTTCTATTATCGGAAAACGGTTACAAAAGAATATAAAAAAATCCCATTAAACTGATATTTTCCAACAGAGAACATTCAATTTAATGGGATTTTGATATTTAACTGTTCTTAATGACTAATCCAGTAATAACATCAGCACAATCTTCACAGGCATCGAGCACCCGCTCAAAACCGGCATAGACTTTTTGCCAACGAATGACATCAATTGGGTCAATATCTTCTTCTCTAAATAAACTACTGAGCTCTTTAGTATAAAGATTGTCTCCTAAGGATTCGATGTGATTAGCTTGATCGACGTTCTTTTGTAAAGTTTTGGAATTCTTATAATGTGAAAATTCACGGACTGATTGTTGAACAGCTTTGACCGCTTGGCAAATCAAATCCATAAATTCTTCCGTGTGTGGGCGTAATTCTTGAACGTTAAGGTAGTGAAATTCATACGTCAATCCATTGATCCCGTCGATAATATTGTCTAATTTATCAACTAATTGGACGATATCTTCACGATCAATTGGCGTGATAAATGAAATATACAATTCATGCATGATTTCTTTGACGTCATCATCGCCATCAGCTTCAATTGCATGTATCTTCTGACTTTGTTCTAATAATTTTTCAGTATCAAAATCATTTATGATCTCATTGAGCAATTCACTGGATTTCAATGCATCACTCGACATATGTTCCATTGCAATAAAAAAATCAAACTTCTTCTTTTTGAAAACCATTTTGTTTGCCCCCTAGAAAATTGCCATAAATAATTTTGACATAAAGTAAGCTATCAAGCCACAACCGGGAAAGGTCAATACCCAAGCTAGAACCATATCTCTTACAACACTCCAATCAACAGAAGAAAATCGTTTGGCAGCACCAGCACCCATGATTGCAGTCGTTTTCGTATGAGTAGTTGAAACAGGGATTCCGAAAAGGGATGAGAATAACAAGGTAATAGCAGCACCTAAGTCGGCTGAGAAACCTTGATATCTCTCCAATTTGACCATATCCATCCCAACAGATTTGATAATACGCATTCCACCGACTGAAGTACCAACTCCCATCGTAACTGAACACAATATCATCACCCAAATAGGTATCGCAAAACCACCACTAGCCGTTTTTTCAGTTAAACCATTGTAATACAACGTCAACATGAAGACACCCATGAACTTTTGACCATCTTGAGCTCCGTGTAAAAAAGCCATCGCCATGGCACTGAGTGCTTGTCCAACGGTAAAAAATTTATTGGCAATCAAACGATTAATTGGTCGAAAGATCAGGATGACAAGTTTAGTAATGATATAACCTCCACCGAGACCAAAAACAGTCGAAACGATCAATCCAATGATAACTTTCCACCATTCAGTCATATTGACAGCTTGAAGACCGCCCAAGGCCATCGCAGCCCCGGTTAATCCCGCAATCAAAGCATGTGATTCACTCGTAGGGATTCCAAACCACCAGGCAGCTACCGCCCAAGTGACAATGGCAAACAGTGAAGCGGCTAATGCAATTTGACTCGTATTACCTGCTCCATCGAAACTGACGATATTACTAATTGTTTCCGCAACTTGCGCATTAAATAAAGTCATAACTAAGGCACCCAAAAAGTTCATTACAACCGCAATATAAATCGCCACGTTCGGTCGTAAAACCCGTGTTGAAACTGCGGTGGCAATGGCGTTTGGAGCATCGGTCCAACCATTAACAAAGACGACTGCCATTACTAAGACAACCGTCACGATCAAAGCTATATTCACGACGACACCTACTTTTATTATTCATTACTCACATTTATGATAACGTATTCAAAAAGTGATGTCTTTAACAAATTCAAATTAATTATATTTTTGCAAAAAAATCCTCAATGATTTGTTGTATTTTAATATTATCTTCTGGCATCCCAATCGACAAACGGAGCCAGTTAGGCCGTAAGCCTGTTCGCAATAAGTAACCACTCTTTAACAAAGTTTGGGCCAAATCTTGAGCCAGTTCTGTTTCAAAAAAGATGAAGTTAGCTTGACTGTGATAAAAATTCAATCCTAATCTTTGGAAAAATTGTTCATATTTAGTTCGCTCCAAAGCATTTTTTGCTACTACTTGCTCAACAAAATTTTGATCTTTAAAGGCTGCAATCGCTGCAGTTTGGGCAATCGAACTGACATTATATGGCAAACGTACTTTTTGAACTTCACCTGCAACTTGACTGGAGAAAACTGCATATCCTACCCGAAAATTAGCCAAACCGTAAGCTTTAGAAAAGGTTCTCATGACAACTATATTAGGATATTTTTTAGTTAGATCCATCGTTGTTGCTGGAGTCTTTTCAGTTACAAAGTCAATATATGCTTCATCGACCAAAACCATAGTTTCCTTAGGGACTTGTTGGACGAATTTTTCGATTGACGACACGGTCTCATAAGTACCAGTGGGATTATTCGGATTGCACAACCAAATTAATTTAGTTTTAGCAGTAATATTTTTTAACAATGCGGAAAAATCTATTTGACCATTTTCTTTAGTAGCGACCTTCTTAATTATTGCCTCTTCAATCTCAGCGTGAAGCGCATACTCCGAAAAAGTTGGCACACTGACGAGCTCCTCATCCCCCGGCTGCAAAAAGACTCGAGACAACATCACGATCACTTCATCTAAACCGACGCCAAAAACAATTTGACTAGGATCTAGAGAAAATTTTTCCACTACTAAATTACGTAATTCTTGAGCTGAACTATCTGGGTAGCGATTACTTAAATCGTAATTCCAATTCAAAACGGCCTCTTTAACTTTAGGCGAAGTTCCATAAGGATTTTCGTTAGCCGACAAACGAACGATTTTCTCAAGACCTAATTCTTCTTGTAATTGCTGCAAAGGTTTCTCTGGGATATATGGACTCAATTCTTGGATGATTTTCTTCATATTCATAACCTCTTACAAATCTTTAATTTCAGGACGGTCTTTAAATTGACTCATTAAGCCTTCTCTTTTAGCCAATTCCTCTTTGATTTGGTCAAAAGTGACACCTTGTTGAGCCCACAACACGCAGAGATGATACAACAAATCTGCTGATTCATAGACTAATTCTCCATCGCCACGTTTTTTACCAGGATTTTTGGCAGCAACGATCACTTCGGTTGACTCCTCTCCAACTTTTTTCAGAATTTTATCTAAACCTTCAGAGAATAAATAATCAGTATATGAACCCTTCTTAGGGTTATTTTGACGTTCTTTGACTAAGTTATATAATTCATCTAAATTTTGCATAATTAACCTTCTTCCACAGGATTAAAAAAACAAGTTCGATTACCTGTATGACAAGCTGGACCATGTGGATTGACCTTAACTAATAAAGTATCTCGATCACAGTCTAGAGTTAAACTAACGACATCTTGAATGTTGCCACTAGTTTCGCCTTTATGCCATAAACATTTTCTAGAGCGTGACCAAAACCACGTCTGACCACTAGTTAAAGTTTTTTGGTAACTTTCTTGATTCATCCAAGCAACCATTAAGACATCTTTAGTTGTCGCATCGACCACGACAGTAGTTAAGAGTCCTTTTGAAAAATCTGGCTGTATCATCTAACGACCACTCCCTTAGATTTAACGAATTTTTTCACATCTTCAATCGTTAGTTCTCCAAAATGAAAAACTGACGCTGCCAATGCTCCATCTACATCGGCTTCTAAAAATACTTGGCTAAAATCTTTAACTTCACCAGCACCACCAGAAGCAATGATTGGTACGTCAACTACTCGATTGAGTGCTTGATACAGTTCAATATCAAAGCCATCTTTGGTTCCGTCCTTATCCATACTCGTAACTAATAGCTCTCCTGCTCCAAGTTCAACAACTTTCTTAGCCCAAGTTATTGCATCCAAATCAGTCTTTTTTTGACCCCCATTCACATAAACAATGAATTTATCAGCTATCTTTTTGACATCAATTGCAACAACGATACATTGATTGCCAAATTTTTGCGCTCCTTGACTGATCAATTTTGGGTTACTGACGGCTGCTGAGTTAATCGCAATCTTATCCGCACCAGCTTTTAGAAGTCGGTCCATATCAGCTATCGATTTGATTCCACCACCAATAGTTAAAGGCATAAAGACTTGACGAGAAACCTTTTCTACCATATTAATAGTCGTCTGGCGTTTTTGATTCGTTGCAGAAATATCTAAAAAGACTAATTCATCTGCACCTTGCTTTTGATATTCGGCTGCTATTTCAACGGGATCACCGACATCAGTCAGATTTACGAAATTAACGCCTTTCTTAACACGACCGTCATCGACATCAAGACAGGGAATAATTCTTTTTGCTAACATTTTTCCACCTCCAAAATTTGAGCTAGAGAAATCGTCTTCTCAAAGAGTGCTTTGCCAATAATGCTCTGGTCAATTCCGATTCTTTTCAAAGCTTTTAAATCTTCAATGTTACGAATCCCGCCACTAGCAATTAAATTAACTTGTGGAATATCTTCTTTCAAAGCTGCCAATAATTCTAAATTAGGACCTTGCATCGTTCCATCTCGACTAACATCTGTGACGATGAAATTTTTTGCTCCAAATTTGCTCATCTTGGCAATTAAATTACTCATTGTTACATTTGACTGCTCCAACCATCCTTCAGTCGCTACTTGACCATCCTTTCCATCAATACCAATAGCGATTTTTGAAGTACCGAAATCATCGATCAACCGTTTAACTAATTGAGGATTTTTCAAGGCCGCTGAACCAATTACGATTCGATCAATCCCTAATTTCAAATATTGTTGAGCAGTTTGATAAGTTCTAATACCACCGCCTAGTTCCAAAAAACCACTGAAGTTTTGACGAATTTGTTTGATTATTGTGAGATTCTCTGGTTGGCCACTTTTAGCTCCATCTAAATCAACTAAATGCAGCTGTTTAACACCGGATTTTTCAATCTGCCTTGCCTGTTGTATTGGGTCATCGTTAATCGTCGTTACTGCCTGATAATCGCCTTGAAACAAGCGAACGCTTTGACTATTTTTTAAATCAATTGCGGGAAAAATCATCTTCGTTCACCATCCTTTGGAAATTTTTCAACAAATCTAAACCGACTTGACCACTCTTCTCTGGATGAAATTGCATGCCGATAACTTTTCCATTCTGAACTAAGCTTGGGATCAGTTGTCCATAATCTACTCCAGCTACAATATTTTCTAAAGAGCAATCTGCATAGTAGGAATGAACGAAATAAGTGTATCTTTGATCGATTGGAAAACTAGTCTTGATAAACGTTTGATTTTGATTCCAACCCATTTGCGGAATTTTAAGTTGGCGTTTAGGGATTGCTTTGACCTGCCCTTTAATAAAACCTAGACCTTTGGTAAATCCGTATTCTTCACTAGATTCAAATAGCAATTGCATTCCTAGACAAATGCCTAACATTGGAATTTGCTTTTCTTTGACTTGTTTCAAAACTGACACTAAATTGCGGTCTTCTAAAGCTTGCATAGCTGGTTTGAAGGCCCCTACTCCGGGTAAAATTACCGCTTCTGCTTGAAGGATAGTTGTGGGATCAGCTGTTAATCGATTTTCTATTTGTAAATAATCTAAAGCTTTTTTGAGGTTTTGGGTGTTTCCAGTATCATAATCGACGATTGCAAACATCAAATCACACCTTTCGTAGAATTAACTCCGATAATTTCTGGATTAATTGTTACTGCTTGACGCAAAGCTCGACCAAAAGCTTTGAATAAACTTTCTACCTTATGATGAGTATTTCGTCCGTACAGGATTCGTGCATGCAAATTCATTTCAGCACTAAAAGCAACTGCTTGGAAAAAATCTTCTACTGTTTCAGTATCTAAGCCTCCCAAACGAGGATTTTCAAACAAAGCATCAAATACTAAATATGAACGGCCACTGAGGTCTAAACTAACTTGTCCTAAAGTTTCATCCATTGGTACGAATTGGGTTCCAAATCTTTCGATACCAACTTTTTGACCTAATGCCTGCTTGATACATTCACCCAAAACGATACCGGTATCTTCAGTCGTATGATGTGGATCGACGTCTAAATCGCCATTAACCTTCACTACCAATCCAAAACGCCCATGTTTAGCAAATAGATTCAACATGTGATTCAAAAAACCAATCCCAGTATCGATGTCTACTTGACTCTGGTCATCTAAATTCAACGTCATCTTAATTTGTGTTTCCTTAGTATTGCGTTCAATCGTTGCTTGTCTCATCTTTTTTCCTCGTTTTATTCATAGTATTTATCAAATCTTGATTCGATGGCTCTTGCGTGTGCTTCTAATCCTTCTACTCGTGCTAATGTCGTGATAGCTTTGGCTTCTTTGGCTAATGCCGGCTTTGTATATTGAATAAATGAAGTTCTTTTAACAAAATCATATACGCCTAATGGAGAAGAAAATCTAGCTGTACCACCTGTTGGTAAGATGTGATTAGGACCAGCAACGTAATCCCCCAAAGGCTCAGAAGCATATTTGCCTAAGAAAACCGACCCAGCATTTTTAATTTGGTTGAGATATTGAGTTGGATTTTCCAATTGAATTTCTAAGTGTTCTGGAGCTATCAAGTTCATCAAAGTAAACATATCAGCTGATTCTTTAACGATAGCAATGAAACCTTTGTTCAAAACTGATGCCTGAGCAATCTCTTGTCGTGGCAAAGTCTTTAGTTGTAAATCAACATTCTGACTGACGGCTTGGGCCAATTTTTCACTATCAGTTACTAAGATAGGACGAGCTAACTTATCGTGCTCTGCTTGGGATAACAAGTCAGCGGCTAATTGTTTAGGATCAGCTCGGTCGTCTGCAATAATTCCAATTTCTGAAGGACCCGCCACCATGTCAATAGCAACTTGACCAAAAACTTGTTTCTTAGCCGTCGCAACGAAGATGTTTCCAGGACCAACAATTTTATCAACTTGAGGAATCGTCTCTGTTCCAAAAGCTAAGGCTGCAATTGCTTGAGCACCACCAACTTGATAAATTGAATCGATCCCAGCAATCTTGGCAGCGGCTAAAACAGCTTTAGAGATGCCATCTTTTTGTGGTGGAGTAACCATGATTATTTCTTTTACTCCGGCAATCTTAGCTGGCAAAGCACTCATTAGAATTGTTGATGGATAAGCAGCCGTGCCACCGGGGACGTATAAACCGACCTTTTCTAAAGGAAGCAACTTTTGTCCTCTCAAGACGCCAATTTGTTCAGCATCAATGAAACCTTTATTAATCTCCTTTTGGTGAAAACTCGTGATATTTTTCTTTGCCAATAATAAAGCCTGTTTAACGTTCTCGTCTAAAGTTTCGTAAGCCTCGTCAATGATTGCTTGATCTAATTTAAAATCTGACAATTTTACTTGATCAAATTTCTCTTCATAATTACGAACAGCCGCATCACCATTTTCAGCAACTTGTTCAATAATCTGACTAACGGCTTGTTCAACTTTTGGATCCGTCAACTGACGTGTTTTGTTTTGAACGATTTTTTTCAATTCAGTTAAGCTCTTTTGATAAATTTTCATTTTTACCTGCCTCTTTTTCTTCTTTCTTAAACTGAAGTTAGTGTAATATTCCGTCCTCCATAGCAAAGCAAAATCGAGCGGACGACGGCAATTCAGCGCTATATTAATTTAAGAAAGAGCCTTTTCTTCAGTAACGATTTTTTTTAGTTGATCTACAAATCTAAAAATTTCTTGGGGATGCTGTTTCAAAGCCATTCGATTGACAACTACGCGAGTGGAAACTTTATCCAAATAATCAAAAACTTTTAAATTGTTTTCACGAAGCGTGGTTCCTGTTTCGGTAATATCAACGATAGCATCCGTCAAACCTATCAAGGGTGCTAATTCGACTGATCCTTCTATCTTGATTATTTCCACATCTTGGCCAAGAGTATCGAAGTAATCTTTGGTGATATTAGGATATTTAGTTCCAATAATTTTTCGTTTAGGTTCGTCTGGATCGAAATCGTCAGTTGATGCTAAAACGAATTGGCACTGCCCTGTCTTTAAATCAAGCAATTCATATTGGCTATTACGATGCTCTGTCAAAATATCGCTGCCGACAATGCCTATATCGACAACTCCTCGTTCCAAAAAGGTTGTGACATCAGGACCTTTAGCTAGGATAAACTCAAAGGGTTGCGACATGGAATTAAATATTAAACGTCTTTTTTTATTCCTTAACTGCGTACAATCAATTCCAGCTTTTTCTAATAGTGGAATGACTTGTTTTTCAACTCGACCTTTAGTTAGAGCTATCTTCAAATTCATCTTCATCCTCCTCAATATCAATTAATTTAGCTTGAAGTTTTTGAGCTTCTTTTAGCGCATCTGCTTTCGTATCGCTCAAAGATAAAGTTGCATTCGGCAATTTCTTTACTAGTGCTTGAGCCTTTGACCAATTCTTTATTGAACTAAAGACTAATGTCTTTGGTATACGATTGAATTTTTTTACACATAAGTCGGTTAATAAATCGATGTCGATTCCCATACCTACTGCTGGTTCATTTTGAGCTTGAAAGTTAGCTAGTAAATTGTCATAACGTCCACCACTGAAAATATAATCTTCTCCACTTTTGGCGAATCCTCGAAAGGTCAAACCAGTGTAATACTGCTGTGGAGCACGACTACTTAAATCAATAACTAGTTGTTGCTTGGGAAGAATTTGTTTAACTAAGAGAACAATTTCTTTGATTTTTTTCAACCTCAATGTCACTGATTTTGGCAACTCGTATTGATTTAATTCTTGAAAAATATCTTCTGGTTCTCCAAAAAGTCGCGGCCATTCTTTTAACAAAGGATACAAACGCTGATCTTCAAAAGAAGATATTAATCGCTCATATTCAGTTATCTTTTTATCGAATAATGCTTGGGCTACTTGCTTTCTCAAATTAACATCGGTGGTAAAAATATCGAGAAAGATTTTAGCAAAATCGGCATATCCTAATTCAATCGTTACTTGTTCATCCAAAATCTCACGGCTTAAATCATAAATATTAATCAAGCATTCTAATTCAGCTTTGGTTGACTGATAGCCGACCAGTTCAATTCCAGCTTGAGTCAGTTGATTGTATGAACCAGAAAGACTACGACTAAGTCGAAAGATATCACCTACATAACAAAACTTTTGTGGCAAAGGAATACTCGTCGAGCTGAGAAATCTCGCAATTGGTAAGGTCAAGTCAGGTCTTAAAACAATCGTGTCACCTTCTTGATCCAGCAAGCGATACATTTTTGAATTGACCAATTGGTAAGGTTGGAAAACGACTTGCTTTTCAATAATTGGCGTAGAAATTCTAGCGAAACCTAAATTTCTAAAATGTCGTTGAATTACCTCAATAATGCGTTGCTTTTCTTCAGAACGAACTCCAAATTCGTCTCGAGTTCCCAATGGTAATAAATTGTTTTTCACTTTCTTAACCTCCCCTGAAATAAAAATTTAGATAAAAAAATCCCCTTAGCAAAATAAATTGCTAAGAGGACGTAATTTGCGCGGTTCCACCTCATTTTGTCTAATCCTTGCGAATTAAACCTCACGTTGGCTGAGTCAACTCGGATAACGAAACCGATCGGCAAAGCCTACTTAGTTCAGCCTTGCAATTCCTAGGTGTGGGTTCATTGATCACGATGTTCTTTTTTCACTACCAAGAACTCTCTGTAAAAGTTGGATCAATTACTTTTCCTATTCATCATTTTTATCATTAAATTAAATTTAAATTAGAATTATTAAATACTATTTAAATTGTTTCTAATGATATAAGCTGATTTTTAATTTGTCAACCCTAAATCAATGTTTTTATCAAATTATGACCTCGGCCAACTGACAAAATATCATGAGCATCGGATCCATAAACGAGCGGTATATTTAACTTTTTGGCCCGCGTTAAGATCGATTTCCCTGGATAGAAATCATTGCAAAAAGGTTTATACAATCCTGCTAAGTTCAAATCTAATTGACGGTTTTGTTGTTTTATATCTTGTAATATCTCATCTATCAACAATAAATTTTTCTCGTCATATTGATCTGGCAAATGGAAGTAATCTTGATACTTTTTGACTAAGCTCATGTGACCGATTCTGATTGGACGATAAGTTCCTAAATCTGCCTGAACAGAATTTCTAACTGTTTGAAAATAACGTGTAAAAACATCTTGAGGCCGTTTTAATAAGTTTTTGAATCCTTTCTGGAAATCGTCCACACCAAAATCAACGCACCACAATTTCTGATCAGTTCCTCGCATAAAATGAACTGACAAAATATTTTCTTGAGTTCTAGGACCATATTCATCCAAAAAGTCTTTGGTCCAGTCTTCAAAACCTGCTAAATAATCCACCTCAAAACCAATCGTAATTTTAATTTCAGACTGATATTTCTTTTGCAAACGAGTCATTTCTTGAAAATATTTTTCCAAGTCAGAAAAAGCCATTGAAGCCTCGGTTAGTCCTTCTTTGGTACCTGAGTATTCAGTTTTGAAATCTGGTGGTAAAGGGGCGTGTTCAGTAATACAATATTTTTTTAAACCCAATTTGATTGCCCACTGAATCATTAATTCAACATCTTGACCACTGCCATGAGGACAAAATTGTGTATGTGTATGTCCATCAGTTAACATTTAATCACCTCATTTTTAATAATTGAATCACTTTTTCTAATCATTTACAATTTATCTTTTTCAACATATATGTTATTATTAACATATGTTAAATACAACATATGAAAGAAGATAAACTATGAATTATTGGTTATTATTACTAACTTTTTTAAGTGTGAATCTTGATTTTTTCTTTATATTAATTTTCTTACTAGAAAAATTCAGATTGCCGAAAGTAATTTTAGGTTACTTATTGGGTAATATAATTTTACTTAGCATCAGTTTTACTATTGGCAAAACGCTAGCCACCTTTTTACCGGAATGGATTTTAGGTGTCTTGGGAATTCTACCAATTTATTTAGCTCTACATGATGACGATGATGACAGTAAACATTCAGACCATAAATCTGAAGTTCTAAATGTTTTAATTACTTATTTATCCGTTTGTGCCGGTTGTAATTTATCAATTTTTTTACCAGTCTTAGCCGGAGAAAATCTAAATAATTTTATAATTACATTACTCTTCATCGGATCTTTGACCATCTTGATTGTCCTAATTATTAAATTAATTTCCAAATCAAGTCTAGTCAAAATTGTAATGAAAAAATATGGTGAAATAGCTATGAAAATTTGCTACGTATCCATTGGTTTATACGTGTTTTGGGATAGTGGCTTAATTACCCATCTACTAGGTTTGCTATAATAAAACTATTATAGACAAAGGACCAAATTAGATGAGTAAAAAAATCAGAAATCCTATCAATTCCAAACAGTTAGTTGAATCAGAACGTATTTTCAAATTATTGAGTAATCCTAATCGTTTACAAATGTTGAAACTTTTGGAAGAAAAGTCACTGAATGTCAATGAAATCAGTCAAACTTTAAATATTGAACAATCGGTCGTCTCACATCAATTAGCAATTTTGAAAAAGCACCAACTCGTTAGTTCAAAAAAAGACGGCAAATATAACTATTACCGTCTTGATGATCCCCATATCCTCGATGTAATCAATGAAATGCTTCAACACGCCGACCACGTAATCCGTGGCAAAAAACATGGTGAATAACTTACAAGATATTTCCTAAAGCAAAAACTAAGGGAATCGTAATTAAACTCAATATAGTCGATAAACTCATCAAAGAAATTGCTGGAGCCGCATCCCCTTGAGCTTGTAACGTGAACAATACTACTAACCCAGCGACCGGACAAGCTGCCATCACAATAGTGGTATAAAAAGCAATCCCGGTTACTCCCAAAGCTTGCAAGATAAAGATAGCAATGATTGGAAATAATAAATTTCGTAAGACAATTGTCAATCCAATTTCTTTGTTCAACATATTTTTACTAAAAGTAATATTTCCCAGACTATTACCAATGACGATCATTGACAAAGGTGTATTGACCGAACCAACGTATTTGATGATTTGGTTAGGAACGCTGGGAATTCTGATAGAAAAGACAAATAAAATCACACCTAAAACGATAGCAACAATGTTAGGATTCAACAAAACTTGTTGCCAATCAGTTTTTTCTTTATTTTCACTAGTTTTAAATAAGGAAATTCCCTGCGTCCAACTAAAAATATTAAATCCTGCCAAAGATACGACTGCAAAAAATACTCCGGGAGCGCCAAATAAAGAACTTATCAATGGAATCCCCATAAAACCAGCATTTGAATAAATACTGCCATATTGGGCAATACGTCTGAGATTCTCATTTTTTAAACGTCCAAAAACTACCTTAGCCACAATAATTTCCACAAAATACAAGATGACAACGCCTAAAATTGCTAACAAAAATTGTTTGATCCGTGAATCAGAATAAGGTTGCTCAAAAGCATTGATAATTAAACATGGTGAAACGATATACAGCAAGACGTTAGTTAAATCGCTTGAAGTTTGTGCATGCATAAATTTTAATTTGTTGATCAATACCCCAATCAGCATTAAACCAAACATCAAAATAATTTGATTTATTAATTGTCCAATATTCATTAGTGTCCCCCCTTTGGTTAATACATTATACAAATATTTTATGCCAAAAAGCAGTTTTAATTACAAATAACAAAAAAATCGCAAATTGCAAGAACAAGTTAGCCACTTTGGAAAAATAAAGAAAAGTTAAG
>NZ_AZDO01000122.1 GCF_001435505.1 Companilactobacillus futsaii JCM 17355
CCTTTATGGGTTTTTGTGTCCACTAGTGTTCGGTTATATTTTACAATCTGCCAAAAAGAAAAAAAAACTGATTTTTTTAAGCTTATTTTCGGTTTTATATAAAAAATTATATACAATTTTTCTTCATTATAATAGTAATTCGATTCAGATAGATTTTGAGTAATATCAAATTAAAACCATGAAATTTAAGGATAGATTTTCATATTATATCGTGATGATCACGTTTTTACCTCCATTTTTTTCTTCCGATATTTTATTCAATGTTTTTTTGTTTTCATAAAATTGATTGGATATTGAATGCTATATTTACATAAAATAAATTTGAGGACACAAAAAAAGGAATCAACTAATGTTGATCCCTTACGTTGCGTGGCAGCTCCCTATCCTC
>NZ_AZDO01000023.1 GCF_001435505.1 Companilactobacillus futsaii JCM 17355
AGGGTATATTATAAGAATTTCAATATCAAAAACCAAATATATTAATAAGAAAGGAGAGGGCTTACCTCCCACGAATGAATTCGTGGGATTCACGCCCAGTTTTATTGAATAGAAATTCTTTTACGTAATTTAAATTGTATTAATTTTTTTAGTTCTAGCACTAACTAGGTAATAAAGAACAGCAGTGATGATCATAGCGGGGAAGGTGGCGCCAACTGTTTGAACTATGAAGTCTATTTTGTTTAGTCCTAAGTAACTCAAGACTCCGATTGCCCAAGTGATGACTGCCATTAGATTGATACCTTTTGTGTACCAGTATTTACCTTGAGGTTTGGAAAGTTCGCTGACTTGATAGTCTTTTTTCTTAATAAAGAAGAAGTCAACTAAGAAGATAGCAATTTCTGGTCCTAAGAACATTCCGATACCGTCTAAGAAAGTTTCAAAAGTAGTTAAGAAACTAGCTACGTAAACGGGAATGAAGGTCATGACAGTAGCAACTAGAGTGACGATCCACAGAGCTGGTGTTAATTTGAGTTTGTGGAAGATGTTAGTCATAGCAGATCCTGCAGCCATTAAATTAACTGCATTGGCCGTGGTACTAGTGATGACGATAACTAACATGGCTAAGATTCCAAGCCCTAGTTTAGCAGCAATCGTACTAGGGTCGGCGTTGTTAGGATCGAATTTGTTGATGGTGATAGCTGTAGCAATGGTTGCAATTAAACCGATAAAGGCAAACCAGAATAAACCGATATTAGCACCGAAGAATGAGACTGTTGTTGCGGCATGTTTGTCTTTAGTGAATCGACTGAAATCGGCAGCCGCAGTGACCCAAGCTAGGTTAAAGGCTGCTAAAATATCGACGATTTTTCCACTAGAAAGTTGGAACTTAGCAGCAGGTTGCCATTTAATGATTTCTTGGAAGGGAACAGTTTTTAAAACAACAACTGATTCCCAAGTTACTAAGATGATAACTAAGATAATCCCAAAACGTTCGATCCATTTTACTGATTTTTCCCCAACTGAAATACTGATTAGATGTAGAATGGACATAACGACAATTCCAATGATGATGCTGAATTGATTGTGGAAAGCTGAATTGTTCCAGCCTAAGATGTCTTTTAGGATGAAACTGATGGAAGTAGCAGCGATAAAAGTATTGATAGCCGCCCAACCGATGAATTGAATGACGTTGACTAGAGATGGCAAGATTGAACCTTTAACACCAAATGACGGTCTAGTCAAGGTCATAGCTGGTAAGCCAGTTTTATATCCCATGTAAGATGCTAAAGCTAATAAAACATAGGATAGAGAACCAACGATTACTAATGAAGTTGATGCCTTGATTAATCCGACAGCGGCGATAACACCTCCGATGTACCAAGTTCCATTATTGGCGTTAGCACCGATCCAAGTGGCAAATAGATCCCATTTGGACATAGCTCGTTGATCAGGCGTTGTAGCTTGAATGTGTTCTTTCATAGTTGTTTACCCCCATAATCAGAGCAGTAAAAAAGGGAACCGCACCTGAGCAGTTCCCTCAATAATTAACTATTTACCGCTCTTTTATCAGCCTCACTGGACTGCCTTTAAAAAGATTTTTATATTGTTGTCAGTTTAGTTTATGAACTTGGCAATGTCAACTAATAAATTGTATACTATATCAAAAATTCAAAGGAGTGTATCTCGATGTTATTACAACAAGTCAGAATCCAAAATCAATCCGCTCAAGATATTAGAATTGAAGATGGTAAGTTTACTGAAATTGCTGATCATTTAACGCCAAAAGATGGTGAGGAAGTAATCGTTGGTCACGAAAAATTAGTTTTGCCACCATTCATTGATCCTCATGTTCATTTAGATTCAACGTTAACAGCTGGTCAACCAGAGTGGAATGAAAATGGAACCTTGTTCGATGGGATTCGTATTTGGACTGAACGTAAGAAATCATTGACGTATCAAGATGTTAAAAAGAGGGCTACTTTAGCTTTGAAGATGCAAGCTAGCCACGGAATTCAATTTGTTCGTTCTCATGTTGATGTAACTGATCCTAGTTTGAAGGCTTTAAAAGCTTTGATCGATGTTCGTGAAAGCGTTAAAGATTGGATGACTTTACAATTAGTTGCATTCCCACAAGAAGGTATCCTTTCTTATCCAAATGGTAAAGAATTGATGCAAAAGGCTGTTGATTTGGGTGTTGATGTAGTCGGAGCTATTCCACATTATGAATTTAATCGTGAATATTCAGTTGAATCATTACGCTTTGCCTTTGATTTGGCACAAAAAAATGACTTGTTGTTCGATGCACATACTGATGAAATTGATGATCCTAGTTCTAGAAGCCTAGAAACACTTGCTACCCTAGCTTATGAAAGTGGTATGGGACAACGTGTTACAGCTTCACATACAACGGCTATGGGGTCATATAATGATGCTTACATGTATAAATTGATGCGTCTATTAAAGATGTCAGGAATGAACTTTATTTCTAATCCTTTGGTAAACATGTACTTAGGTGGACGTTTTGATACTTATCCTAAGCGTCGTGGCTTGACTAGAGTGAAGGAATTGACTGATGAAGGCATCAACGTGGCCTTTGGTGAGGATGATATTAAAGATCCTTGGTACCCAATGGGTAACGGTAATATGTTCGATGTCTTAGCTGAAGGTTTGCACGCAACGCAAATGATGGGTCATCAACAAATTATGGACTCATACAAGTTCATTACTTTGAATAGTGCTCGTGCTTTACAAGTTGAGGACCAATACGGAATTGAAGTCGGAAAACCTGCTAACTTCGTCTTGTTGGATGCACACAATTTCTATGATGCAATCAATAAGCGAGCTGCAGTTTTATTATCAGTTCATAATGGAAAAGTTATTGGTAAAACTAAACCTGCTGAAACAGAGTTGTATATTTAATAAATCGGGGGCAGCCAATAGGTTGTCCTTTTTTGTAAGGATGGAATAATGATATTAGAAAGACCCAATGTTATTAATTTACGTAAATTACAATCGCAATTAGGTGGTTTAAAAAATCGCCCAGATATTAATGAACTATCTAAAATGATCAAGATGTTTCAACTATATCAAGCTGGTCAAAAAGAAATCAGTACCAAGCTGGAAAATCTTGATTCAGAATTTCAAGTTAATTACGATTACAATCCAATTCATCACATGGAATCCAGAATGAAAGATATGCAAAGTCTTTTACAAAAAGCTGATCGTAAAGGTTATGAACTGACAGTTGAGAGTATTGAAAAAAATATTTTTGATATTGCCGGTATTCGGGTAATCACTAATTATGTCGATGATATTTATAAAATTGAAAAAATGTTAAAAAAACAGTCGGATGTTACGTTGTTGCGCCGAAAAGACTATGTTAAGCATCCAAAAACTAGTGGTTATCGTAGTTTGCACATTGTTGTCAAGGTACCTGTTTTTCAAGCTGAAGGACCAATCGATGTTCCAGTAGAAATTCAAATTAGAACTGTCGGCATGGATATGTGGGCTAGTTTGGAACATAAGTTGCGTTATAAGACTAA
This sequence comes from Companilactobacillus futsaii JCM 17355, assembly GCF_001435505.1. Taxonomy (GTDB): domain Bacteria; phylum Bacillota; class Bacilli; order Lactobacillales; family Lactobacillaceae; genus Companilactobacillus; species Companilactobacillus futsaii. Next base: position 3,546 of record NZ_AZDO01000023.1, read on the forward strand.
TGTCGAAAAAAAATTAGTCGATAAGTATGGCGATCAATTGCAAGAATATGCGGATGAATTAGAAAAAATTGAACGTGGTATGCAAGATATACATCAAAGTTTAATCTAAAAAAAGGGCCTTAGTTCACTGATATTAGCGAATTAAGGTCCTTTTTACACAGCCTGTTCGGGGGTATTATTTATTAACCAATTTTCTTTGGTCAGCTCGTAAGCCATAACTGTTCTGATTTCTCCCGTATGTGGAGATGGGAAGGTGCCAATGGAACCCAAATCAGTCATACCCATTTTTTCCATAACCCGACCAGATCTAGGGTTGAGACTGGCGTAGTGGGCCTCTACTCGTTCGAAGTTTAAATCTTCGAATCCATAAGCCATCATAATATTGCCAACTTCAGCAACGAATCCTTTGCCCCAAGCACTTTGAGCTAGAGCATAAGTTAATAGTGCACTGTATCCCTCAGGATGGAATTCGTAAAAGCCAATTAATTGGTGGGTATCTTTAGTTTCGATACCAAAAGAATAGATTGATCCTAGAAAATGAGAGTTAAAAAGTTCAGCGAAATTATTCGCGGCTTGAACATTGCGATACCTAGTGTATCTAACTACCATAGGATCATACAAGATAGCTTGTAAGTCGTTAAAGTCCTCAACTTGAATCGGACGAATAAGTAATCTCTCTGTTGTAATTTGACGCATCTTTTTTTCTCCAAATCCTCGATTAGAATTAGAATATAAACTATTATTTTGCGTCTGTAAACTGTTTTATTTCGAAAAAAACAATAAATCAAAATAATTTAAATCATTGACAGCTGTATAAACATATTATAGAATTACGGCGTTAAGTAGGTGCATTTTTAAATTCAAATATTGAGGAGTTTTAATTAATGAGGGAATGGCAAAAAGAAACTGTGTATCAGATTTATCCACGCAGTTTTCAAGACTCTAATGGGGATGGTGTCGGTGATATCAACGGTATTATTTCTCGATTAGATTATTTACAAAAGCTTGGAATCGGTTTGATTTGGCTAACTCCAATGTATCGTTCACCAGGCAATGACAATGGTTACGATATCGCAGATTACTATCAAATTGATCCTGTTTTTGGAACGATGGAAGATTTCGAGAATTTATTGAATGAAGCTCATAAACGTAATATCAAAATTATTATGGATATGGTTTTGAATCATACGTCTAATGAGAATCATTGGTTCCAAGAAGCTTTGAAGTCAAAAGACAATCCATATCATGATTTTTATATTTGGAAAGATCCAGTCGACGGGCATGAACCTAATAATTGGGTTTCCAAATTCAGCGGTAGTGCATGGAAATACGTACCAGAATTAGATCAATATTATTTACACTTGTATGACGTGACAATGCCGGACTTAAATTGGCGTAATGAAAAATTGCGTAATAAAATTTTCAAAATGTTAAAATACTGGGCTGCTAAAGGAATCGATGGCTTCCGTTTGGACGTTATCAATAATATTTCTAAGGCTAAAGAGATGCCTAATGACACTTTTGTTACACCTCTAGACGACGGACGTAACTTCTATACCAATGGGCCACACGTGCACGAATACATCCATGAAATGTATGAAAAAGTTTTTGGACCTAATAATTTTGTGACAGTTGGAGAATTGTCTTCAACGCCGATTTCTGAAGCAATTAAATATACTAATCCTGACCGCCAAGAACTCTCAATGGCCTTTACTTTCCACCATGTCAAAGTTGACTATACTAATGGGAATAAATGGACGCTTGGACAATACAAATTGTCTGATTTAACGAGAGTTTTGAGCGAATGGCAAGTGAAAATGAATGCTCATGGTGGTTGGAATGCATTATTCTGGAACAATCACGATCAACCACGAGCCATTTCAAGATTCACTAATGATACGAAATATCGTGATCAATCAGCCAAATTGTTAGCGATGGTCGAATTTGGATTGCAAGGCACGCCTTATATTTATCAAGGTGACGAAATTGCGATGAAGAATGCTTATTTCACTGATATTAAGCAATATAACGATCACGAGTCGATCAATGCCTACAACGAATTGGTAAAAAATGGTGTTGCTGAAGAAACAGCTATTAAAATCTTGCAGCAAAAATCGCGTGAAAATGCCCGTTTGCCAATGCAATGGAATTCACAGCGAAACTATGGATTTACTACTGGTCAACCATGGTTAAAACCACTACACCATGATGACTATTCAGTTGAAAAAGTCTTAAAAATGAAAAATAATATTTTTGATTTCTATCGAGCTTTAATTTTTCTACGTAAGCATAAAGAAATTCTCATAAATGGACAATATAAATTATTAAATTCGCAAGATAATAGCGTTTATAGCTATGAAAGAATTAATAATAAGGGTAAAATTTTAGTAATGGCTAATTTCACTGATCAAATGCAAGAAAGAAAAATCGCTAATGGTTTTGACTTGCTGCTTGGTAATTATGAGGGAATCAAGTTAAACAAAGACACAGTAACTTTACGACCATATGAATCAGTCATGTTAGAAAAATAAAATATAATTTTGACTAAATTGTTACGGTTGCCAATCACAAGACTTGTGTGGAAGACGGAATATTACATTAGTCAAATTAAAAAAGCTCGATTAGAGAGGGTATTCAAATTTTGCACCACTGAAATTGAGGAGAAAAAAATGCCAAAGAACTTATATTCAGATATTTATCATATATTAAAAGGTGAAATTGATAGCAATGTTTATCCACCTAAGACAATTTTGCCTGGTGAGGAAGAATTATCGCAACGTTTCAGCGTAACTAGAAATACGATTAGAAGAGCGTTGAAAAAGCTTCAATCTGACGGTTTAGTTTATACAGTTAAAGGCCGCGGAGTGGTTGTTCTGGAACCAATCGTGGACAATCGAGTAATCTTTTCAGCAGCTAATCATTATGGATTCCAAGATTTGATGAGTTTTCCTCAGAATAAGTTCATTAAGAAATTGAGCACGAAAGTTTTGAAATTTGAAGAAGTTGAGATCGATGATGAATTATCGAAGCATACTTCTTTTTCAATTGGAGATATGGCCTACTATGTTGAACGTTTGCGTTTAGTTAATGGCAAAGCTATGGCTATGGATACTAGTTATTTTAGACAAGATAACATGCCTAATTTAACAATTGAAAATGCTCAAAATTCGATCTACCAATATATACGAGATGAAAAACTATTTAAGATTGCGGCAGCACGTTCAGTTGCTACCGTGGAAACAGTAACTCAAAAAGAGGCCGATGTTTTAGATCTCAAAGAGGCTAATTGTGTTGGCGCCTTAAAAAAATATGTCTACACTGATCTGGGTAATTTGTTCGAATGTACTGAAACGAAATATGTACCTGATCATTTCTCATTAGTGGGATTTGAATCTTATTAGAAACAAAAAAGTCGACCAAAACGGTCGGCTCTTTTTGTTTAAAATTTAATAATTTGATTGAAAATAAAGTTATCAGGAATAAAATGTGATTCCGTATATTCAAATTGTTTACCATCGTCATTAAAGGCAAAACTGACCATGTTACCGACACAATTGTTGATGCCAAGGTTAAGGTTTTCATAGTCGACTTGTTCGGCGTGCTCGATTCTTAATTGACGCTTAACTACAGCTATTTTCATTTGCATGTCATCTTTGATGTATGAATAAATGGAATCTTTAGCAATTTCTGCAGTGATACCGGGAACAATTTGCGCGTTGAAGTAGTTTAAATCTAAGACAGCGTTTTTATTGTTGATACGACGGACACGTTTGATTGCATAAACTGGAATACCAACGGCGAAAGAAGTTTTATGACTGAGTTTTTCATCAACAATTACTTGTTGGAAGTCAGCAATAATTGTTGCTCGTTTTAAATCTTCTGCCTTATTTAGATTTTGTAAACTGTTAATATCACGAAGACTCAAGTTGATTTCTTGAGTTTTGGGTGTTTGTTCTAAGACGACAACGCCTTTTCCTTTAACACTATATACAAGACCTTCATCGGAAAGCTGTTTGATTGCCTTACGGATAGCATAACGACTAGCTTTGAATTCGGCAATTAACGATTCTTCAGTAGGTAAACGCATTTTTATATTATATTTTCCATTGATTACACGTTGTTTAAGTTCTTGATAGATATCTTTATTTGTAGTCTCAGTCATTTATAACGCTCCAATACAATTGATCAATATATACTATTAATAATATATTATATTGAAAATGATTTAAATACGATATTGCAAGAAATAGTACATTTATGTATAATGCCATATTCCAAAATTTAATACTGATAAAAATTACGGGAATAATTAAAACATTCTTTTTCGAATTAGTTGTTCTTTGATATAATTTGCAACAATTTTACCGCCTTCATTAGAAAAGTGGACGTGGTCGCCGCAATCGAACTCTGATTTCAGATGATCATTTTCACTAACTAAGGTAGATAAATCGATGATGTGTGGCATTTTCAATAATTCACGATTAATAGCCAAACGTACTTGTTCTTTCTTATTGTCCCACCCAGGTACGCCATTGTTCATATTTCCGTTAGCAGGGGTTATCGTCATTGGAACAAAAGTTGTATCGTGTTTTTTACATTTAGCCTTTAAAAGATGGACTGCGGTGATGACTGCATTGGATGTTGGCAATTCGCTAATTGGAGTTCCAGTTCCAGGATGCAGTAAATCATTGATACCCTCCATAAAAATCACGATATTAGGTTGGAAGTTGGCTAACATGTGATCAAAGCGAGTAAATCCAGCTTCGCCAAAACTCGTGGACCATTGAGAAGTACTATTTCCCTGATGTAATAGGCGATTACCTGATATTCCAAAATTACCCGTCATAATATGAAAATTCTGTTCTAAATCCTTTGCTAAAGGTGCCGAAAAATTCCCTTGATTAGTTAGAGAATCACCGAAGAAGGCTATCTTTTCGTAAGTTTGTTCAGTTTGAACTTGAATGGCTGATATTCCAAAGAAATATTTGGGCATTTGGGGATGATTGATTTGTGTCTTGATTAAGTCATTAGAAATGGTTAGGCCAACTGAATGGATTTCAACTTTAGGTGAGGTAATGTCGATCGATAAGAATGTATTAGAAGGTAAGTCGACATCGATCCAGTCTGACCATTGAATTAAGCGTGGTTCAATTTTAAAACTAGTTTTACCGTTTAAAGTTACATAAACTTTGTGTGCTGCTGAGTTGTAAATTTCCAAATGTGAAATCGTAAGTGGCGTTTCGTCGTAAAGATTATTCATTTGAAAGCGAATTTTTTTAGTCGCCAAAGGTTGAAAAATTTTTAGATGTTGAAATTTAGCCTTGTTAATCTCAGTTAAATTGTCATAATTAGTAAAATTATGCTTCCACGTCGTCGTAATTATCATTTTTATGCCTTCTTTAAGTGGTAAATTATTCTCTACTAATATGATAGCATGTTTAAACAATTTAAACTTGATAAAAACATAAAAATTAATGAAATTTAAGCAAAAAAAATCCATAGAATCTGATAAGCAATTCTATGGCAAATAAGAAAATAATTATTGAGTAACACTAGGTTTAGCACTCAAAGTCCAAGTAATTACTGCATTTCTCTTCTTGGATGATTTTTCAGTACCATTATTAGTACCACCAACATGTAATTTTGCTGAATCAGGAGTGTTGAATTTAGCGCTGATAATACCAGCATTATAACTACCTTTTTCGAGATTCATAATAGTTGCTGGAGCGTCTTGTTTAGTGCTATCAATCGTTGCAGCCTGAGTAGATAAGTCTTTGGAACTGTTGGAAATATTTTGTTGATCACCATTTAATAGTGGAATAGCACTTAAATATAAAATGGCATCTAAATCGGCCGATGTATCAGTATCGATTGTTTTAAGAGGTCCCATTGAAGCTGTTAAAGTAAAACCAGGCATGTCGCTAGTCATGTTACGTGAATCAATGACTTCTAAAAGTCCGTCATCATTACCATCAATACCGGCAGTAGTGCCATCAGTAAAACCAGTTGTATCAGTAGTATTGCTCTTTAATTTACCAGTTGAATTGGCCATTAGAGTTCCAAAGTTGAAATCAGGAACCGCTTCCAAGGTTAAAATTCCAGAAAGAACGGTAACGTTAACGTTAGAAGTAGCTGTTGTTTGGTCAGAATTTGTACTGTCGGATTCTATAGTGGTGTCTAAAGTATCCTGAACTTGGATGGCATCTGCTGCTTGAGCTGTGGTTAAAGGAGACAGGGATAGACTAAGGCTGATTAGTAGCAATAAACGAACGACATTTTTAAACCATTTCATCATTTGTCCCCCTAACTTCTTATTTAGGTTTCAAAACACACCTATACCATGTCTAAAGTTTAGCAAAATAAATCATACGGTTTGTATCGTAATTCATAAATGTTTTTTATCTAAACTGAAACAAGATTAATTTTTACGAACTATTATTTTGGTTACTGAATATTCGATTTTTTTTGTTGAGACTTATAAATTGCTTTCAAACAAATTATTTGATAGTGTTTGTTTTTACTGATAAGTTTGAGATGATAAAAGAAATCACTAGTAATGACTTCCTAACAAACATAAAAAAGAGGTTAGGTAAGATATGGCTCGCAAAGCTAAAATTGAACGTGAAAAAAGATTACAAGAAACAGTGGCTCATTACGCTAATTTGCGTAAACAACTAAAGGCAGCTCATGATTATCAAGGATTGAGTGAATTACCAAGAGATGCATCTCCAGTTAGAATGCATTCACGTGATCAATATGATGGTCGTCCACATGCATACTTGAGAAAATTTGGTATGTCTAGATTAACATTTCGTAAGTTGGCACATGAGGGTAAGATCCCTGGTGTAAGAAAAGCTAGCTGGTAATAATAAATATGATTTGTGAATGAAGAAAAGACCTCGTTGGAATGAAATATTCTGGCGGGGTCTTTTTATATGCATTCTAATATAATTGGCTATTATTTTAATTATCAAAGATATTGATAGGAAATAACTACCTAACAATATCGTCATTAAGAAAACGCTTTATCTTACAAAAATGTCACACGGGACTAACACTTTGGTAATTGTATCAAGCATTCATTTACTTTTGAAAACTCACGGATAATAATAAAAAGCGGTTGTTGGGGAAATTTATCGCAACAGATTAAAAAATCAAAAAACAAAACTACAGAGCGTATATTTTGAAAAGCTATTATTAATAAATTATAATTAATTTGTTTAAACAGAAGTGATGAAAACCCGCAACGAAATAGTAAAAAATCAAAAAAGACAAAGATCTTTTACAAAATAAGCTGACTATTGATAATTATTTTTTTATTATAATGTTTATACAGGTGATATAGAAATAACAATATTCAATTATTTTGATTCATTTTTTGGTTTGACACCATTTATTTTGAATGGTTATATAGTTTCCGCATGAGCTAAGTCTTTTATCGAGGTGTTATTTATGAAGAATAACTTTCTAGATTTTTTAAAGAAACCAATCACAATGTTCGTTATAAAAGCAATTGTATTTTTCGCGATTTTTATAGTGCTTTTATACATTTATGGATACAACGGCGTCGGCAGTGCCAAATTTATTTATAACGAGTTTTAGTGAGAAGAAGGGAAAATCGTATGAATAAGATTATTGAGAAAATCACAACTACCGCATTACAAAACCCCGAAAAGATTTGCTACCAAAATGGTGAAGAGAAACATACTTTTCAAGAACTATTACAAAAATCAGATCAAGTTGCCAGTTTCTTGCAAGATAAATTCTTGCCTGCTAAAAGTCCTTTGATTATTTTTGGAGGGCAACAATTTGAAATGCTAGTTTTGTTTCTAGGTTCAATCAAAGCTGGACATCCTTATATTCCAGTTGATGATGCTTCTGATCCATCTCGTGTCATTCAAATTAACGGGGTAGCAAAACCAAGCTTGATCTTAAACTGGAGTAACATTACAGACTTTGGCGTGGAAACTCCCCAAGTCACTAAAACTGAATTGGAAGAAATCTTGTCATCAGATAACAATATTTATGACAGTAACAAGAGTGTTGGCTTAGATGACGATTTCTATATCATCTTTACTTCTGGTACAACTGGAACTCCCAAAGGTGTGCAAATAAGTACGAATAATATCTTAGATTTTTCACACTGGGCTCAAGAAGAATTTGATTATACCGACCAAATGAAGATGTTATTACAAGCACCATTTTCATTTGACCTCTCAGTCTTCGATATTTATCCAGGACTTATGAGTGGCGTTACTTTGAATATTGTGGATAAAGACACAACGAAGAACTTTGGTAAACTACAACAAGCTATTTTGAAATCTGATTTCAACACTTGGGTTTCAACACCATCATTTTTTGAAATGTGCTTGTTATTTAGAGAATTTGATGAAGAACATCTACCTCAACTAAATAAGTTTATGTTCTGTGGTGAAGAGTTGACCCATGCCACTGCTCAAAAATTATTAAAGAAGTTTCCAAGTGCTAAAGTTTATAACACTTACGGACCAACTGAAAATACAGTAGCCATCACATCTGTTTTGATCGATCAGACAGCGTTAGATAAGTACGACCGTTTGCCAATTGGTTACCTCAAGTCCAATATGGAACACAAAATTATAGGTAATGTCGATCCAAAGACCGGTATGATGACAGGAGAATTGTTAGTCAGTGGTCCCGATGTTTCTAAGGGATATTTGAACAATCCAATTCAAACTAAAAAAGCTTTTGAAAATATCGACGGCAAGATTTTCTACCATACTGGAGATATGGTTAGCGAGGCTAAAGATGGTTTATTGTATTACCACGGACGAACAGATTTTCAGATTAAGATGCATGGTTATCGAATCGAATTAGAAGAAGTCGATTCACTTTTGGGCAATCTTAAACAGGTTAAACAATCTTGTACGGTACCGCTTTATAACAAGAAGAAACAAGTTAGCAAAATGATTGCTTGTATTGTCTTAGAAGATGAATACGACAATTATGATACTAATGATCTAACAGATACGATCAAAAGTTCACTCAAAGAAACGACGATGGAATATATGATTCCTAATGTTCTCAAATTCGTTAAACAGTTGCCAATTAGTAAAAATGGAAAAATTGATAGAAAGACTTTGATAGGCGAGATTAATGAATAACATTACTCCTTATAGCAGTCCACATTACTTTATCTATTTACTATTACTTTTATTGCCGATCATGATTGGACTGTGGTTTGGCAAACGGCTTCACATTTATGATTTCTTCGCAACTGTTGTAATTCTTTGGATCACTTTCTTTGGCGGAAACATGTCGCAAGGAATTTCATTGATCTTTTACATTCTCTACGAAATGCTTCTAGTGTTTATTTACTTGTCGTATCGTAAAAAACACAATAATTTCTGGATTTTTACTATGTTTGTCGTACTAGCAATTATTCCGTTGGTCTTCGTCAAGCTAGATCCACTGTTGAAAAACGCTACGATTTCCTTATTTGGCTTCATGGGAATCAGTTATTTAACCTTCAAAGCGGTTGAAATTATCATGGAGATCCGTGATGGAGCAATTAAGAATATCAAGCCGTATGAGTTCGTTCGGTTCTTACTATTCTTCCCAACCATCTCTTCAGGACCAATTGATCGTTTCAGACGTTTCCAAAAGGATGTTTTAAAGGTTCCTAGTCGTGATGAATACATTGAGTTATTACATAGTGGTGTTAATAAGTTGATGCAAGGTCTGGCCTATAAGTTCATTATCGGTTATTTCTTCGGAACCTTGTTGTTACCAAAGATTCAAATATTGACCTTATCTTATCGTGGTGAAACGCCATTTGGAATTTCTTGGGCTTTGGTGACTTATATGTACGTTTATAGTATGTATCTGTTCTTTGACTTTGCTGGATACTCACTCTTTGCGGTATCAATCAGTAATTTTATGGGTATCAAGACGCCAATGAACTTCAAGGCACCATTTAAGTCCAAGAACATCAAGGATTTCTGGAATAGATGGCATATCACTTTGTCATTTTGGTTCCGTGATTTCATTTACATGCGTTTGATGTTTACGATGATCAAGCACAAGTGGATCAAGAATCGTGTTCATATTGCTAATTTCGGTTATTTGACCTTGTTCTTGATCATGGGATTTTGGCACGGTGAAACTTGGTACTACATCGTTTATGGTCTGTTCCACGCTTTTGCAATGATCACTAACGATGCTTGGTTGAGATTTAAGAAGAGACATCGCAAGAGTATTCCAAGCAATAAATTTACTCATGCGTTTGCGGTCTTCTTGACTTTCAACGTTGTATGTTTCAGTTTTATGATTTTTTCAGGTATTTTAGATAAATTATGGTTTTAGTTAGGAGAGCTTATTATGGACGAAATTAAAAACAAAATTGTGGATATTTTAAAAGATGTTACAGGTTTGGATGATGCAGGCTCAGATGCTGATCAAGATCTATTTAAAGATGGTGTTTTAGATTCAATGGCAACTGTAGAAGTTTTAGTTACATTACAAGATACTTTTGGTATCCAAGTACCAGTTTCAGAATTTGACCGTTCACAATGGTCGACTGTAAATAAAATTGCTCAACGTGTACAAGAATTGGAATAGAGTAAATTTAGAATAGAGTAGATTATGAAAAAAAAGTTATGGATGATTTTTGGACCTGTTATAGTTGCTATTGTTGCATTGTTGATCCTTCTATTTGCACCAATCAATTTTAAAACTGTCACTCCTAAAAAAATTGACCAGGCGGCCACTTCATTGGATGTAAGAGTTTTAAAAGGTGAGAGCGTTAAGAATGCTGCTGAAAAAGAAAACTACATTCCTATTATTGGTTCATCGGAACTTTCTAGAATGGATCCGTTCCACCCATCTTCCATGGCACAAAAATATCATTGGAAGAATAAACCATTCTTGCAAGGTAATCCTGGTACTGCTTCATTGACTCAAGCTATCAATGTTGGTGGAATGTCTAATTTGAAAGGCAATAAAGCTGTCTTTATTATTTCACCGCAGTGGTTTACTAAAACTGGTGTTCCATCTGACGCATTTAAATACTTCTTGTCACCACTACAATTGACCGGATTCATTTTAAATTCTGACCACGGTGACAAAGCGATGAATAAATACGTTGCCAAAAGAGTACTTGATCTGGGTGTTAGCAAGGGGCCAATTGAAGACGGAGCTTTAGAACGTATTTCAAAAGGTCAACAGATTACTAATTTTCAACGGATGTACATTCAAAGGATTTCACGTTCGAGTTTGCAAAGTCAGGACAATCTCTTTGGAGCACTTTCGATGAATGATCACCAAAAAATGATTGATAAAGCTGCTAGTCAATTACCTGATACTTATGATTACAAACATTTGAACCGACTGGCTACTAAATTGGCAAAGAAACATTCAACTGATAATGATTTACAAATTGGCAATTCTTTTTACAAAAAGGAACTAAGAAAGAGAATCGTCAAGTATAAAAATGCTCATCGACACGTAACTTATACTCGCTCCCCTGAGTACAATGATTTTCAAGCCTTGTTATATATGTTTGCTCAAAATAATACTGAGGTAATGTTTGTCATTCAACCAATCAATCCTTATTGGGTCAAATATACGGGCATGCCAATGAGTTCCATTACTAATTTTGATAAGAAAATCAAATATCAATTGAAGTCTCAAGGTTTCAATAATATTGTAGATTTATCAAATGTTAAGAATCCTAATTATATTGCTGAAGATACGATCCACATGGGCTGGCGTGGCTGGTTAATGCTAGATAAGAGTCTCAAAGGTTATTATCAAACTAAGAAAGCCGATCCAAAGGATACGCAATATCACATGAACAGTTACTTCTTAACGAATGAATGGGCTAGCGATAATCAATTTTAAGAATCGATGAAAAACCTCTCTGAATGGATCAGAGGGGCTTTTTTGATGTAAAGATGTTATTATCACACTATATGTTAAGTTAACTTTAGGTTAAGGAGATTATTATGCAAGAGATAAAAACTACTTATTCAATCGGTGAAGTAGCTGAAAAATTTGGCTTGTCGGTGCCCACATTGCGTTACTATGATAAAGAAGGTTTGATTCCTAATTTAAAGAAAAATTCAGCTGGGGTACGTCGCTTTACTGAAGAGAATTTAAGTACGTTACAGATAGTTGAATGTGTAAAAAATGCCGGGATGCCAATCAAAGAAATCAAACAATTCATTAAATGGACGACTGAAGGTGATGAATCGCTCCAAGAACGTTTTGACATGTTTTTACAATTGCGCTTGTCCGTTCAAGAACAAATACGCCAACTACAAGAAACACTCGATGTTATTAATTTTAAATGTGAGTATTACGGCAAGGCAACTAATGATGGTACGGAAAAATTCGTTAAGGAAGAAATGCACTTGGATAAGCCTTAAAAAATGATACACATAAATAATTGCACATATATAAAATAATTATATTTACATTATATCTAAACTAATATATCATGTGGCTAGATAGATTAGTTTGGATATTTTTTTATTATTATATGTGAAAAAATTAACATTCAAGGAGAGCGCTATGGATCAAAATAAAACGAGTAAAGAAATCCTATTACGGATGGTTAAATCGTTCACTGAAAATGAAGTGGCACCATTTGATATGGAAATTGACCACACGAGATCATATGTAAATGACTTATTAAATAAAATAAAAGAAACAGATTTATTGAGTACGATGTTGCCTAAGGAATATGGTGGAGCGGGCTTTGATGGGTCAACTACTGCCGAGATGATCAATGAAATTGCGCGTGGTAATGCTAGCTTAGCAGTTACTTTGGAAGGGCATTTCAAATCGATCGACCAAATCGTTAAGTTTGGTAATCAAGCTTTGAAAGACGAATATTTGCCTCAAGCAAAATCACGGATCATTGCCTTTTCGATGACTGAACCTAGTGGTGGTTCCAATCCTTTAGGAATTAACTCACATGCCAAACACGTTGGTGACAAGTGGATCATTAATGGTGACAAAATTATGATCACTAATGGTGGATTAGCAGAAATATACTGTGTCCTTGTTAAAACTGCGCCTGAAGAATTGTCTTTCTTTGTCGTTGATAAAGATATGGAAGGCTTTGAATTTGGTAAGCAAGAGAACTTCTTAGGTTTGACCGGTGTACCAGTCGGTGAAATCGTAATGAACAATATCGAAGTCGATGAAAGTCATTTGTTGGGCAAAGTCGGTATGGGTAAAGAAATTGGAGACAGTGCTCATAATGATGCTCGTGTTTTGATGGGAGCCGTATTAACTGGAATCATGGAACACGAATTAGATATTGTGACTGATTACGCAACTCATAGAAAGGCTATCGATACGCCAATTATTCAAATGCAAGGTATTCAAAGAAAGATTGCTGATATTGCCATTGCTAAAGAAACTACTAAATTGCTGTATCAAAAGGCTGCCTGGTTGAAAGATAACCGTCAAGATTATGAAGAAGAGGCTGCTATGGCAAAAGCTTATGGAAGTCGTAGTGCCGTGAAATCCGGTGACGATGCCTTACAAATCTTAGGTGGGTATGGTTATAGTTTGGATTATCCAGTGGAACATTTGATTAGGGATGCTAGAGCAATGGAACTAGCTGAGGGTACCGTTGAAAAAATGCGGACTGAAATTGCTTTGATTGAAGCAAAGAATAGAGCCTAGGGGGAAATTATGAAAATAGTTGTTGGTATTAAACAAGTTCCTGAAACGACAAACGTCAAGATTAACGAAAAAACTAAGAATATTGATCGACGTGGCCTAGGTGGTGTGATTAATTCTTATGATTTGCATGCCCTACAAGCAGCTTTGGCAATTAGGAATCAAGTTGGTGGAGAAGTAATTACTTTATCCATGGGACCAGATGATTTTGCAGTTTCCTTGCAAGAAACCTTAGCTTTAGGTGCCGATAAAGCAGTTCTTTTATCTGACCGGGCTTTTGCTGGAGCAGACACTTTAGCAACAGCCTACGTTTTAAGTGAAGCAATTAAAAAAGTTGGTCAAGTTGATTTGGTATTGGTAGGTCAACAATCAGTTGATGCAGATACTGGCCAAGTTGGACCAATCATTGCTGAAATGTTGAAAGTCCCACAAGTCACTTATGCTGATAAAATTGACGCTTTCAAAGATCATTTAGTGATTGACCGTAAGTTAGAAAATATGGAACAAACAATTACCGCTAAATTACCAATCCTTCTAACGGCTACTGACAAAGCTAATCGTCCTAAATATACTAATGTTGTTGAAATTGCTAAGAGTTTCGATAAACCAATCATTACTTGGCATGCTGGTGATTTAGACTTAGATGAAAAACGAGTTGGACAAGCAGGATCTCCAACAATTGTTCGTTCAATTTCAGAACCACAAAAAGTGGCTAAAAAGAATCATCGTTTGTCAAACGACCCAGCTACTGCAGCTCGTGAATTAGTAGATATTTTAAAGCAAAAAAATATTTTGACGGAGGATAAGTAAATGACAGCAATAGAGGAAAATTGGATTTTTGCGGAAAATGATTTAGATGAAATCAATCCAGTAACTTTTCAATTAATTACTAAAATGAATCAAATCAGCCATGATCCAGTAGTAGTTATCTTGATTGAAAAAAACGCCGCCAATTTAGAAAAGGTCTTGAGTGCTTATGGTCCAGATAAAATTATTACCATTAAAGACGATGCCTTAGCTACTGGAGACGATTTAGAAATCACTGATGCTTTAGCTAACTTGATTGAGAAAAAGGGCACACCTAATACGTTGATTTTTCCAGCTACAGTTGCTGGTCGTTCAATTGCGCCAAGATTGCAAGCTCGTCTACAAACAGGCTTGACAGCTGACTGTTTAGACTTGCATTTTGAAGGCAATTTATTAATTCAAACCAAACCCTCATATGGCGACAATATTATGTGTGAAATCACAATACCAGAGTGTCGCCCACAGATGGTCACAGCCCGTCCCAATGTTTTCAGTTCTGAAAAGAAAATAAATCCAAATTTGGAAATTGAAACAGTTTCCAACATACAATGGAAGAAAGACGATCAATTACAAATAAAAAGTCGTGTTTTACTTGCTCAAAAAGCTAAGGATATCAAGCAAGCAAAGCACGTTGTAGCCATCGGACGTGGTAGTAAAACCGCTAAGGACATTGAAGGTGCTGTGAGCTTAGCTAAGAAGTTAAATGCAAGTCTTGGGGTGACACGTCCACTGACAGATTTGGATACGTTTACGATTGCTGATCAGATTGGTCAAAGTGGCCAAACGATTGCTCCTGATTTACTGATCAATTTGGGAATTTCTGGAGCTGTTCAATATACTTCAGGAATATCAAATGCCAAAATTGTTGTTTCGATTAATACGGATAAAAACGCACAAATTTTCAAGCATTCAGATTATTTTTTTGTTGGGAATGCTCAGGAATTCGCTAAGTCGCTTGAAGCTATACTATAACTACAATACTTCTCCTATTCTAATTCATAGATAGGGGATTTTTTTGGAATAAATGGTTTAAAATAGTAGTAATAATTTGCATAAGCAAAATATATTTGTTAGGGTTATAAGGGTCGTTGTTATTTCTCTATTGTTAAATAACAGCTTTTTTATTTCTAAATATTGAGCATAAAAGTAAGTTTAATCAATTCCAAGAATGGGGGATTTAATGAGTACTAATAAGAGTACAAAAGTAGAAGTCAAAAACTTAACAAAAATCTTTGGTAAGAGAATCGCCAAAGCTAAAGAGTTAAGCAGACAAGGAAAAGATAAATCAGAAATTCTCAAAGAAACAGGTGCCACAGTCGGTGTAGACCGAGCAGATTTCAAGATTTATGATGGTGAAATTTTCGTTATCATGGGTCTATCTGGTAGTGGTAAGTCAACATTGGTAAGAATGATCAATCGTCTTATCGACCCAACAGAGGGGGAAGTTTTGATTGATGGCGAAAACGTCATGAAGATGGATAAGAAGAAGCTTCGTGATGTTCGTCGTAAGAAAATGAGTATGGTTTTCCAAAACTTTGGATTGTTGCCTAACAGAACAATTTTGGAAAACGCTGAATATGGCTTGGAAATTCAAGGGGTAGATAAAGATACTCGTGAAAAGAAAGCCAATGAAGCACTAGAAACAGTCGGTATTACAGGTTACAACGAAGAATACCCTGATCAATTATCAGGTGGTATGCAACAGCGTGTTGGTTTAGCTCGTGCACTAGCCAACGACCCCGAAATATTACTAATGGATGAGGCTTTCTCAGCTCTTGATCCATTGAACAGAACCGACATGCAAGATCAATTGTTGGATATTCAAGATCGATTGCATAAGACAATCATCTTTATCAGTCACGATTTGAACGAAGCGTTGAAGATTGGTGATCGAATTATGATCATGAAGGATGCTCGTGTCATTCAAACTGGTACGCCAGAAGATATCTTGACACACCCTGCTAATGAATATGTCGAAAACTTTATTGAAAACGTTGATAGAAGTAAGGTTCTTACTGCTGGTAATGTTATGATTCGTCCAATGACAATCAACATTGAAAAGGCTGGTCCACGCTTGACCTTGAAGATGATGAAGGCTAACGAAGTTTCAACAGCTTATATCGTCAACAATGAACGTAAATTGATTGGTGTCGTCGATGCCAATGATGTGATTAAATTAGTTCGCGAGAAGAAAGGGGATATTACACCTATTATTCAAACCAAAGTTCCTACAACAGATGAAGATACTCCAATTTCAGACTTGATGGATGATATCTCACAAACAGGTATTCCGTTTGCCGTTGTTAACGACAAGAGACAATTGAAAGGAATCATTGTTCGTGGTGCCGTACTAGGTGCCCTTGCAGGAAATGAGGTGAGCGATTTTGAATAGTCTTTTATTATTAGGTAGTATTCCAAAACTTCCATTAGCTAACTGGATCGATGGTTTCGTCGACTGGTTAGTTCAATTCACTGGTTTCTTCAATGCCGTTACTAATTTCATCGGCTCAATCAACAATGCTTTCCAATGGGTCTTTGATGCTTTGCCAATTTGGTTATTCATCGTTTTGATTTTGGCATTAACTTATTACGTTAACCGTGATAAACAAAATTGGAGCTTATTGATATTTGAATTCTTAGGCTTATTACTTATTTGGAATTTGAATTATTGGCGCGATATGACACAAACTTTGACGTTAGTTTTAACATCTAGTTTGATTGCGTTAGTAATTGGTATTCCACTTGGTATTTTAATGGCTAAGAGTCACATTGCCGAAGTTATCTTGAAACCTATTCTTGATTTCATGCAGACAATGCCAGCTTTCGTTTACTTGATTCCTGCCGTTGCTTTGTTCGGTATCGGTATGGTTCCAGGTATCGTAGCTTCAGTTATTTTCGCTATGCCACCAACAGTTAGAATGACGAATATGGGTATTCGTGAAGTTCCTGATGAATTGATTGAAGCCGCTGATTCATTCGGTTCTACAGAATGGCAAAAATTGTTCAAGGTTGAATTGCCAATCGCCAAAACTAGTTTGATGGCTGGTGTTAACCAAAGTATGATGCTTTCACTTTCAATGGTTGTTATTGCTTCTATGATCGGTGCTATGGGACTTGGTACAAAAGTTTACTTCGCCGTTGGTAGAAATGATGCTGGTAATGGTTTCGCTGCTGGTTTGGCAATCGTTATCTTGGCAATTATTTTGGATAGATTGACTCAATCACTAACAAGAACACGCAGAAAAAACTAGGAGGGATTTTTTGAAAAAACAAAAGTTTATTAAACTTTTCTTATTAGCTTTATTAATTATCCCAATTATTTCCGCATGTAGTTCCCAGACAGCTCCATACAACAGTAAGGAAAAGTTGGGCCCCCAAATTAATTACACGATTACTGGTATTGATGCTGGTGCTGGTGTGATGGCGTCAACTCAAAGTGCCTTGTCTGATTACAAGTTGGCTGATAATAACTGGCAATTACAACCTAGTTCAACTTCAGCTATGACTAGTACACTGGACAAAGCCTACAAAGCCAAGCAACCAATTGTAGTTACTGGTTGGCAACCACATTGGATGTTCACAAAGTACAATATGAAATTCTTGAAAGATCCAAAGAATTCCTTTGGTAAAGCTGAACATATCAGTACTATTGTTCGTAAGGGTTTAAAGAAAGATTCACCTGAAGCTTATACGATTTTAGACCGTTTCCACTGGACTCCTACACAAATGTCTGATGTTATGTTGAAGGTCAATGATGGAATGGAACCTAAAGAAGCTGCTAAACAGTGGATCAAGAAAAATCCTAAGGTCGTTTCACAATGGACTAAGGGTGTCAAAAAAGTTCATGGTAAGTCAATCAAGCTAACTTATGTGGCTTGGGATTCTGAAATTGCTTCGACTAACGTAATTGCTGAAGTGTTGAAAGAACAAGGCTACAAAGTAACCATCCAATCAATGGAAATGCAACCAGTTTGGGCTTCAATTGCCACGAAAGCTGCTGATGCTACCGTTAGTGCTTGGTTACCTAAGACGTCTGCTAAATTCTATTCTGATTATAAGGGTAGATTTGAAGATTTAGGTGCTAACTTAAATGGTGCCAAAGTTGGATTGGCCGTGCCAACTTACATGAAAAACATCAATTCTATTGAAGATTTAAAAACAAAATAATAAAAGTTAAAAAATGGAAGAAATTCCATTTTTTTTTGCGCTTAAAATCTTTTTTATATACTAATGGAATATTTAATTAATTTGTTATTCCTTATATCATATGAAATAATATTTAGAAATAAGACAAAACATCTACTTATTGTGTATTTCAATGACATGGCATAAAGGAGGGGATATAATTAAATTAATTATAATATGAAATTTTTATATAGGGGCGATGGCGTGGATATACAGACGTTTATTGATAAAAGAAAAAAATTAGGTCTCTCCCAAAAAGAATTAAGTAACGGCATTTGCACTCAAGCGACTCTCAGCAAATTTGAAAATAATGGTAAGATTCCTTCCTTGAAGATTTTGATTCAATTGTGCAATCGTTTGGATTTGTCTCTAGATAGTATCATTGGTGTCAGTGATAATAAGAGTCAACAAGTTATCAAGCAAATGAATAAAGCTGAATTCAATTTGATAATTCAAGAATATGAAGAATCTTGGGAAATCATTAAGGCAATTGATCCAAAAGATTTGGCTGATGATCGTGATGCCATGATGCAATATTATTATCTCAAAGGTTACTTAAATGTTTTGGACGATGGAGACTTGTTTGATGCGGTCTTCGATTTCAATCGGATTCTCTCCGAATTAGATAGCCACGGTGAAACCATCTTTACTTTCTTGTCATTTGTTGGCATGGGAATGGTTTACGCTAAGCAAGGCGATGATCAAAAGAGTGAATACTATTTCAGCAAAGTATTTAGCAATATTTATACGATGTCGATCGATGATGTAAACAAGATTTGGCGTTATATTAATATTATTTTTTATTGTGCTATTTACTACTCAGAGAGAAATGATTTGGAAACAGCTAATGCACTTTTGAAATACGGTGTAAAGATTTGTGCAGAAAATCATGTGACTTATTACATTGCACGGATTTATGCACAGTTAGCTATGAATGAAAGTCGTGTCAATGGCAACAATAAAAGAGTACGCAACTTTATGAACAAAGCGTTGGTCTTTTCAGAATTTAATCAAAATGAAAAAGAAGTTGCTTTGATCAAACGTTGGGTTGCCAGCAATAAATTATAATTCTTATTAAAGAAGACTCTACAAATTATTGTGGGGTCTTCTTTTTTGTTATGATAGACAATAAATATAGTTAGGAGAGAAATTATGAATATCAGCCGCAAGCAAGTTATTAAATACGGGATAGTAGTCGTGATATTGCTATTTTTATTAGTTTATCCAGCACAAATTTATAAAATAACCTTAAACTTATTCGGTGTTATTTTGCCATTAGTTTTGGGAGCCGTTTTGGCTTATGCACTCAATATTTTGTGCGTCCGGATAGAAAAACATTTCTTTCCTAATACTAAAATCAAATGGATTCAAAAGACACGGCGGATGTGGGTGATCTTATTGTCACTGTTGATTGTGATTTTAGTCATGATTGGAGTATTCAGATTAGTCTTACCACAATTTATCAGTGCTTTGACTAATTTCTTTAGTTCAATTCCTTCAATTGTGTCGGATTTATCTAATTTTGCTGAGAAATTAAATAAGAATTCTGTTATTTCTGATCAATTGGAATCTCTCAACGTTGATTGGACTAGTGTGCAAAATAAAGTTATGAAATTTTTAACAAGTGTTGGTGGTGGTGCATTAGGATCATCCATTAAATTAGTAACAAGTTTTGCTAAAGGTTTGTTCAATTTCATTCTAGCTTTTACTTTTGCTATTTATATTTTGGCCTCCAAAGAAAAATTAGTTGCCCAAATAAAAAAAGCTGGTCGTGCTTTTATCAAGCCGGTTCATTTGAAAAAGGCAAATTATGTTTTGTCGGTAACTAACAAAATGTTCAGTAGTTTCATTGTTGGACAAGTTACTGAAGCAATTATTTTAGGGACATTGTGTTCCTTAGGTATGGTCTTGTTCAAATTTCCTTATGCGCTACCAGTTGGAGCTTTTGTCGGCGTGACATCCTTGATTCCAATCTTGGGTGCTTGGATGGGTGGAGCCGTCGGTTTCTTGTTGATTGCCGTGGAATCGCCAATTGATGCGATTTTGTTCATCATCTTTATCTTAGTATTGCAACAATTAGAGAGCAATTTGATTTATCCAAAAGTTGTTGGTACTTCGATTGGACTACCGGGTATCTGGGTATTGGGTGCTATCACGATTGGTGGCGGTCTTGGAGGAATTGTCGGGATGCTATTGGGAGTTCCTGTGGCAGCCACAATTTATCAATTAGTAAAAAATGAATCTGATCGTCGTTTAAGTAAAACGAATTTATAAAAAATGAGGTGCAATAATTGTGTGGGATAGTTATTTTGGCTTCGTAATCACTTTCGTAGCTGTTTTTACGTTAGTTCCTTATTTGACATCATTATTAACATCATGGTTGGGACATCTTTCTAAAATTACCTTAGTCAATAATTTAGGCAACAATAGTCAATTAGTCGTTGGTGGTCTGGGTGTGATAATCCATGAGTTAGGACATGCCATCTTTGCTTATTTATTTGGTCATCAAGTTACCAAAGTGCAATTGTTAAACTTGAACTATCGTCAATCGGGCTCTTTAGGCTCAGTTGATCATCGTTACAATGATCGCAATGTGTATCAATTGTTAGGAAATTTCTTTATTGGTTTGGCACCGTATTATACGTGTTCATTGGCTTTATACTTTTTGCAAAAATTTCTGTTGAAAGCTCAATTCAGTGTGACTTCTTTAATTCAAGGATTGGATGTCAATACGACATTGTCATTTCAGATGATCTTTGAATCAGTTTTGGACAATTTGAAGTCCAGTTTTGCTAACGCTTCTTGGGCGATGGTGGCCTTGTATATTTTGTTGACGATTATGATTGCTAGTACCGGCTATGATTTGAGCAGAAACGACTTCATGACGGTGAATAAAGGAATCTTGCCTTGGGTAGTTGTTTTGATAGTCTTTGGGTCGGTTTTTTATTGGTTCAATATTAGAACGGCTATCATTAGTGGCTCAGTTTACTTCATCTCATTTTCAATTTTATTTATGATCCATGCAATTATTAGTATTGTGATTGCTATGTTAGTCATTAAGATATTAGGGATGTTCAATTGAATATAAAGAAGCCCTGTTAGGTGTCTAACAGGGCTCTTTTTTAATTTGATAATGATTGGTGGAACATCTTAATGTGTGGCGTGTGTTGAAAGAGAAATGGCTCTCCGTAGCTGGTGAAGTCGAATTTTTTATAAAAGTTTTCTACATGAGTTTGAGCTTCAATTTCAATTTTTTTCTTAGGGAAATATTGTTCAATGGCTTCAAAAACTTGTTGCATCAATTTATTTCCTAAACCTTGTCCTCTAAAATCTGGAGCAGTGACAACTCTTCCAAAAGTAACATTATTATTTTGAGAAAATACCCGTGCATAGGCAGCAATCTTACCATCGACGATATTGAAGATATGAATAGCATTTAGGTCATTTTGATCGACCTCTTGGTAGATACGTTTCTGCTGTACAACAAAAATTTCAGTTCTCAAATAAAAGATAGCAAATAGTTCCTCAGTTGTTAGTTCATTGAATTTTTTGATTTTCCACATATTTAATCCACCGCCTTTTCGAAAAGTAATTGATCTAGTACTGTGATTGCCTGATAGAACTGCTTTATTTGATTATCATTTAAAGCAGCTAATAGGTCCCTTATCTGCTGATCAGAGCGTTCATCCAACTCGTGGACTAAAGTCGAACCTTTGTCAGTTAATTGTAATTCTATTGAACGAGAATCTGTTACTGAGGGAGTTTTAGTTAGTAGACCGTGTTTTTCGAATCGATTTAAAATTCGACTAGTGTAGCTTTTGTCTAAGCCCAAGTTGTTGGCTATTTCAATAGGAGTTTTATCATGGTTAAATGAAATTTCTAGAATAACACGACCTTCAGTCCAAGAGAGAGGTGTTTCTAGAACACGACGATTTAAAATTCCCAATAATTTCGTATAATTACGGTTAAAATCACGAATCGTAGTTATTTCAGTTTGTTTTAGCATAGAGTCACTTCCTAAAAATAAATTAAAATTATTATAGCACTTTAGTGGACAAAGTCCACTATATTACAAAAAAAGATTGCCCGAAGGCAACCTCTTTTATATATTTTTATAGTTTTCAGCTTTGAGGTTAGTGATAGTCAACATTACTAACAAACTGATGATGTAAAGTGTTGAAATGAAGACCATTACGGTCATGATATTGTAGTTATCTAAAATGAATCCAATGGCTAAACTTGAAAAACCACCGATACAACGGCCAACATTCATGATGACGTTGTTAGCAGTAGCTCTGACCTCAGTTGGATAAAGGCGACTGACGATAGCACCGTAACCGGCAAACATTCCATTAGAGAAGTAACCAACGATGGCACCGACGAGAATTAATGACCAGACGTTACTTGGTAGAGTTAAAACATAAACGCCAATAGCTGAAGCAGCTAAGAAGATTCCGAAGGCTAGACGTGGTCCTAAATTGTCCAAGATCCAACCAAATGTTAACATTCCGGCACACATTCCTAGGATTGTTGCAATCATCCAAGTTGAAGCACCGACAGTTAAATTCATTTGTTTTTGCATGATAGTGGGTAACCAATTCATCAAACCAAAGTAGCCGGCGATTTGGACGATAGCCATAATCATTAAGGCAATAGTTTGATAAGCAATCTTAGGTGTAGCGAAGAGTTGTTTAATGTTACCGTGTTTTTCTTTGGAGGAATTAGTGAAAGCAGTACTTTCTTTCAAATGTCTTCTGATAAAGAAGGTAATGACGACGGGGATGACACCAAATAAGAAGAGTGCATGCCAACCTAATGTAGGTAGAATCAAAGCTGCCAGTAGTGAAGCAAAGATAGCTCCAATTTGACCAGCCATACCGACCCACGATGAAACGCGACCTAATTTTTCCTTTGAGAAGCTTTCGGCTAGAACAGTCATACCGATTCCGTATTCACCACCGGCACCGATACCAGCGATGAAACGACAAATATAAATTGCAGTAAGATTATGAGCAAAGAACATTGCTGCTGTTGCAAAGGCGAAGATAAAGATTGTATGACTGAAAGTTTTGATACGACCGATTTTATCGGCTAAAATTCCAAAAAAAATACCACCTAATAACATACCAATGTTAGTGATTGTTGAAATCAATCCTGCTTGCGTGCCGCTAAGATGCAATTCAGCGATGATGGATGAAAGAGCAAAGGACAAGAACATTACGTCCATGTTTTCCAATCCAAATCCTGAAGCTGTCGAAGCAACAACTTTAGCTTGGTAGTTATCGAGCTGGTTCTGTTTTGATACTATTTTCATTTTATTCCCTCCAAAATTGATGCTCACTGACATCATTTATTTTGCTTGAATGTATAATAGCACAGGATTTTTTTTTAAACAACAATCGTTTACGCTTTTAGATAGACTTTTGGGCAGTAAAAAAGCTAGCTGATAAGCTTTTTATCAACTAGCTAATTTTTTAGTCTGTGAATGATTGATTTAATTTATTTAAGTCACTGCCTTTGAACTTGATGTCGTCCAATTGGTCAGCTTTATCATGTAAAGCGTTGGTGATTTTTTCTGTCAAAAGATCAACGTCGTTTTGTGGAGTATTGCTTGGGAACATCCCAACAATCAAATAATCGATTGGAGTTCTGTCATTTCCCCAAGCCACAGGATCTTTGAAAGTTAAAGTCATAGTGTGAGCCTGGCTCTTCTTATCACTAGTAACGAACATGAAAACAGCACGCTCCTCGATAAAATTGTCATCTTGAGCAGCACTAGCAAAAATACTACTTTGAATGTTTTGTTCGTCAACACTGAATTCTTCAGCAGTTTTTGAAGCAGCTAGTTTCAAAGCGCTCATTTCATTGTTGTCTTTTAATTCGATGTTTGCGGTTGTGTGGTTCTTTCTGAAAATTTTGAACATAATTGTTATCTCCCTTGCATAGTTATTTTACAAGTATCGACATGTCTAACTCTTTACAACTATTATGTTATCTTATCGAACCCGTTTCATAGCAAGGGGAAAAAACAAATTATTTAAATTCTTTTACGGCATTTGGAATATCATTAACGTGTTCAACGATTAAATCAGCACCAGATTCTGCTAATTCTTTGTGGTCACCAAAGCCATATGTGATGCCCAAAGTGTGAACGTTATTTTGAACTCCACCTTGCATATCAGTCATCCGATCACCAATCATAATGGAATCTTCAGCAGCAGATTTACTGTCATCGAGACCATATTTAAGAATAGCTGGTTTAGTATTACGGGAGAACCCATCTTCTGATTGTCCATAAAAACCTTCAAAGTAATCGTCTAAACCTAAATGGGGGATGAGAATTTTTAACATTGATTCAGTTTTGACTGATGAAATATAAAGATTGTAACCAGCATCTTTTAATTGTTGCAGCATGTCTTTCATACCAGGGTATAGTTTTAACTGATAAACTCCCTTAGTGTTGTAATAACTTTGGAAAGATTTAACTGCTTCTTGATAGCGATCTTTAGGAAAATTAGGATAAAATCTCTCAAGACTATCTACTAAAGAAGGTCCAATAAATTTTTTATAAGTATCAATACCAAGGTGTTCCATCTTTAAGTCATTGACCATGTATTCTAACGCATTAACGATACCCTCTTGGGTATTAGCAATCGTGCCATCAAAATCAAAAAACAAATTTTTCATAAATTTTTCTCCTCAATGATTTATATTATTTAATTATAATACAGAATAGTTAATGTTCTGCAATGGGTTGATGACGAGCAATTAAAATTCCTGATAAAACGAGTAGGACGGATACTAAAACTAAAATCCATAGAACTAAATTCCAAGAACCTAAGGCGTTTTCCAAGTATCCGAATAAAACCGGACCAATAGCACCCAATAGATATCCAGCTGATTGAGCCATACCGGATACTTCAGCAGTTTGATAATGGTTGTTTGTTTTTTCGGTGAAGAAAATAACTGCCATATTGAAAGCAATCCCTGAACCAAAACCAGTCACAACTGTTACGATACTTAGAAAAATCAAATTACCTGTGGGGAATAAATATCCAAGCGGAGCAATCGCGTAACCAATTGTTAACATGATCAATAAATGTTTGAAGCCGTGTTTCTTAGTTGAAAAATAAGGCACAATAAATGAACATGGCAAGCCACTCAATTGCAAAACAGTTAATAAATTACTAGCCAAAATAGCACTGATACCATGGCTCGTTAACATTGAAGGTAACCAAGTGACGAATGAATAATAAACCAGTGATTGAAAACCGAAAAAGGCAGTTATCAACCAGCCGAGTGATTGATTCCAAACGCTACGGTAAGTGACACGTTTAGTACTAGCGGTGTCACGTTGATTATAGCGTAAATTAGGAATCCAAAAGACCAGAGCAATAATAGCTGCGATTGATAAAATCATTAAGGTGAGTTGCAAACTGATTTTGGTAATTAATACTCCTGCTAAAGCCGTTCCAATCGCACCAATCAATAACATCGACATTGTATACAGACTAGTTCCTAAAGGAATTTGATTAGGTAGGTGGTCTTTGATCATAGCTGGAACCAAAACGTTCCCACTGTCGATACCAACTCCGACTAAAAAAGTTCCAAACATCAGGGCTCCAATTGTAGGGATGACACGTAAATAACTACCGATAATTAACAGTATAAAAAATAAGAAAACCGTCAATTCATTACCGAATTTCTTGGCAACTTTGACGATAATTGGTGAAAGTAAAGCAAAGGTGACTAGTGGAATTGATGTGATAAGTCCGGCTAAAGATTTAGGAATACCGAGATTTTTCTCAATCGTGTTGAGTAGTGGTGGAATCATGGTAATTGGTAATCTTAAGTTAGCAGCAATTAACATCATGCTAAATAAGAACCACGATTTATTGATTTTTGTGGATGCTGTCATAATTTCCCTCGAAGTGTTTGATATTAACCTAATTTTAAACCTAATAAAAGATTGTGCCAAATTTGCTTTGCCATGGAGGACGGAAAGATAAACACTAACAAACCAAAAAGCCTCATCAAAATGAATTAATCATCTTGATGAGGCTTAAAAATAATTTTATTTGGACCATTTGGCAAAGAAATTCTCGGTAAATTCAATAAATTTAGTACGTGAAACTTTAAAATCATTATCTTCTAAATATTCAACTAGTCCAATCAAACCACCAACAATGAAACTGATCATTAATTCGGGTGCATCTGATTCGGTAATCATTTTGATTAGAGGGTCTTTTTGACTGTTAGGATCTTTACTTTTAGTTTTAACAATATCTTGCAAAATGCTCCTAAACTCAGGGTAGAGGTTAGCTTTAGTTTGATATTGCGGTGAAATATGGTGGATAAAATTGCTATTCTTTTCCATAAAGTCAGCGATTTGATAAACAATTGTCTTCGCATTAGAAGTGTTGTTGATCAAATCATCCAATAAATAAGAAAAAACCGAATGCAGCAATTCATATTTATCACTAAAGTAGCGGTAGAAGGTACTGTGGTTAATTAGAGCCTCGTCACAAATATCACCAACAGTGATTTTTTCAAATGGTTTCTTTTGAAGTAAAGAAATCATTGCCGTGATAATGGATTTTTCTGTTCGTTGTGTTACTTGTGACATTTTAGTTCCTCCTAGAACACTTTTACATTTTCATAACGAGTCATCAATGTGTTGAAATCATAATCTTTAATTTCCTTGATGTTTTCAGAACCATTGAAGAAGGCAGTTAAACTAGCAGCTAGCATTAAGTTCAATGGTTGGTCATCGACGTTTCTGACACCAATTACGGGGATGTTGTGAGCTGTTGCATAGCCGCATTCCCAAACGGTTCCAGAGTCCGGTTCAAACTCGTTTTCTTCTATTTTATAGTCTAACATTGCGATGACTATATCTGAAACATTAATATTGTTAATATCATGTTTGAAGACAGCTGTTTGCCATTCAAATGAGCCAAATTCAGCCGCATCATAGGCGTGCTTACCAGGACGGAAAACATCGCCAATAGTAGGATTTTGTTCTAAGAGAGCTTGAACGTCATCTAGACGTTTGACTTGTTGATCACTGAAAAATGGACCTGCTAAGTAAACACGATTCTTTTTTTCCATGGTTTTAGTAATAACTCCTTTATATTTATACTTTAATTATACTGAAATGTTCGGTAAATGCTCATAAAATCGTTTCCAAAGATGATATTAATTCCTTAATAAATCGCAAAATTAATCAATAATAATTTCTAAAAATGTCAAAAAAGCCTTTTCATTTGATTTAGAAGATGATATAACTTTCCTAGGGTACGGAGGCAATGCTTATGAATAAAAAATTACCCAATGTCGATAAAGACAAAAAGAAAGTCAGCTGGTTAACCATGTTTGGTATTTTGCTGGCATTGATTCTTTTAATTTTTTAGGATTAAACGTGCTTATAGATGGGAAAAAATGTAGTATTCTTAATATATAGAAGAATTAAACTGAGACTAAAATTTAGTCTCAGTTTTTTGATGGGAGATGAATTAAGATGCGAGCGTACCAAATAGAGAACATTCTTTATGCTGGTGTAGTCGGGGATGCATTAGGAGTTCCAGTCGAATTTGACAAGAGAGATTCATATTATATTGATTCCATGACTACAGGTACTTGGGAACAACCTGCGGGAAGTTGGTCAGATGATACATCATTTACTTTACCGCTACTAGAGAATTTAACGGCTGACCAAAGTTATGATGAATTGATGCAAAAGTTCGTCAATTATATGTTTCACAATGAATATACACCGAATGGCGTAGCTTTTGGAATTGGTAACACCTGTGCAAAAGCCTTACGAAATTGGTCAGTTAATCAATATCCAGCTTTAGAGTGTGGGGATCCAAGCGTTGAAGCTAACGGTAACGGGGCATTAATGAGATTAGCTCCTTTAGCAATTTACTTGGCGAATGAAAAAAATCTTGATAAACGTCTCGATTTAGAACGTGAGTATACTAGTTTAACTCATCGTCATCCTAGAAGTATCGTTGCCAGTTATATTTATTTAGAAATTATTCATAATTTATTAAACGGTTATTCTTTACTAACTACATTAAATATTTTACCTGATAAACTTACGAGAGCTTTAGAGAATCGTCCTGATGAGTTATCAGAATTACCTTACTTTGAAGCAATGTTCCAACCAGAATTTGCCTCAACTTTACGTAAGGATATTAAATCTACCGGTTATGTCGTAGATACATTGTTAGCTAGTACGTGGAGTGTTTTAAACTCTACAAGTATTGATGGAGCAGTAATTTTGGCAGTTAATTTAGGTGAAGATACTGATACGATTGCCAGTATTACAGCTACATTAGCCAGTTGTGAAAACTTGAGTGATCATATCAATGATGAGTGGAAGAGTCAGTTACAGAACAAGCCGTTATTAGAGAAGTTTATTAAGTCTTTTGCTAAAAAAGAAGCTACAAAATCATAAAAAAAATCGTCAGAATGTAAACTGACGATTTTTTTATTTTTCTGGTTGAATCAATGAATTATCAGAATTACCAAACCATTTCTTGTTGATTTGTTGTAATTCTCCGGTATTAGCCAGGTTTTGTAAGCCTTGATCAATCTTCTTCTTCAAAGTTTTATCACCTTTTCTCATACCGGCCGCAAAATCTTCACCTGTGAAACCACCTTGGGTAACACGATATGAGTCAGGATTCTTTTCTTTACTGATGTAATAACCTGCGTAAACACTGTCGATCAAGAGTCCTTGGATTCGATTGGCATCAAGATCCATTAAGGCGTTGTTGAAAGAATCGTAAAGAACGGGAGTCTGATTTTTGATGTAATTTTTCAACATCTTAGGGTGTTCATCTAGTAAACTGGCGCCGGATGAACTTGTTTGCGCTCCAAGAGTTTTGCCTTTCATGCCTTTAAATGAAGTGATATTTTGGTTAGTTTTGGTTACCAGAACTTGACGGTTAGCCATGTAAGGACGTGAGAACATCAATTGTTTTTTACGAGCTGGTGTAATCGTATAACCATTCCAAATCAAGTCGATTGTTCGGTTTCTTAATTCAGTTTCTTTCATATTCCAATCGATAGGCTGAAAGTCAGCTTCGATACCGTATTGTTTGAAAACAGCTTTGGCTAGGTCAATATCGTAGCCAACTAGATTACCGTCTTTTTGACGAAAACCCATGGGAACGAAGGTATCGTCCAAACCGATAATAACACGGCCTCTTTTTTTGATTGATGACCAAGTATCAGTCGTATTGGCTTCTTGAGCTACTGACTTCTTATTATCGCTGCAACCAGCTAATAAACCAAAGAAGGCTAAAAAGGTCATGAATATTAAAATTTTTTTCTTCATAAATTTAATCCCCCTATGATTAATTGTTCAATGGTTTTACTTCTAGTAATTGGTCAGCAATTTTTTTGGCAAAGTCAGGATCGTGGGTAATGACGATTTGAGTGATGCCAGTCTTTTTAAGATCCAAGATGACTTGTGCGACAGTATCACGAAGACTTGGATCTAGTGCTGAAGTTGGTTCGTCGTAGCAAAGAATTTGTGGTTTCATGGCTAAAGCACGGGCAATGGCGACACGTTGTTTTTGACCACCAGACAATTCAAAGGGATATTGTTTTTTGAGACTAGCAAGGCCTAATTGAGCTAAAAGTTCATCGACATTTTTTTCAACAGTTTGTTTATCTTGTTTTAAGACCATTTGAGGAGCTAGAGCAACGTTTTCCATAACGGATAGATGAGGGAAGAGATTGAAATCTTGGAAAACAACACCAACAACACGTTCTTTGACTGATTCATCGAAAGGATCAAATGGTTTGTCGTTTAAAGTAAAGCTACCAGAATCGATTTTTTCCAGTCCAGCGATGCAACGTAAGAGAGTAGTTTTACCGGCACCACTAGGTCCAACGATACTAAGAATAGAATTATCTTTAACTTCGAGATTTAAATTATTTAAGATGGTCTTGCCATCAAAGCTTTTAGTAATATTATTTAATTTCAACATATTTTCTCTCTCCTAACGATAATAACTGAAACGTTTTTCTAGAACTTTTAGTACCCAGGTACAAATTAGAGTTAATAACAAGTAGATGATACCAACTAAGACTAATGGAAGTAAGGTAACATCACGTGAACTGGCAATATTTCCGGCACGAAGCAAATCGCCTAAACCAATTACATAAACTAAAGATGAATCCTTAACCAAGTTGATGACTTCATTACCAATTGAAGGTGGTACGATTTTGACAACTTGAGGAATAATGATTTTACGAATCGTTTGCCAATAACTAAGTCCAAGTACTTTAGCACCTTCGAATTGTCCCTTGCTGACAGTGGAAAAACCACCACGGAAGATTTCTGCAAAGTAAGCAGTGTAATTAAGAATAAAAGCAAACAATGCAGCGTCATATCTTTCAAAGACGATATGTGCAAATGGCATGTTAGGCAAGCCGTAGAAAACAAAAATTAATTGTAATAGTAAAGGAGTTCCTCGCATTACCCAGATGTAAAAGGAAATGATCCAACTGAGTGGTTTGAATTTGGAACTTCGTCCTAGCGATACCAAAACTCCTAATGGCAATGAACAAACAAGTGTCCAGAAGAAGACTTTTAAAGTCATTACCGTACCACTAAGAAGTGACGGTAAAATTTCAAAAATATAATTCATCATAATATCTCTCCCCTTTACAAATATAAAAAAACGCCCACTAGCATATAGCTAGAGGACGTCTTGACGTGGTTCCACCTCGAGTTCGTTAGTATCTCACGATACTAACCTCAAGAAGTTATTGTAAAAAAATACCCTCCTAGTCAAAAGACTAAGAGGGCGAATATTCGCGGTTCCACCTCTGGTTCCTAATACCTCACGATATTAGGCTCACGAAGTTACAATAACTTCAGTTTTAACGGTGCTACCGAAATGACCTACTTGATTCAATCATTCAACTTACAGATGTGTTTCGTCAAGGACTAGATCAACTCGCACCAACGTTGATTCTCTGGACTAGTTAACTTGATTACTCTTCTGTCGTCGTTTTTTATATTTGTTTTAAAATGTTGAAACTATCGTACGGCCTAAAATAAATAATGTCAAGTTTTATTTATTAGAAATTGACATATGATGTTATTTATAATATATTGTTACTGAAATGATATTATACGTCGTATAGTATTAGAGAAATGAGGAGATAATATGGCAATTCAAGTTTCAACTGAGATTCTTGAAGGTTCAGTTTTAGCTCTGTTAACTAAGCAAGATTACTACGGTTATGCGATTACTCGGGAGATAAAGAAGAGTTTTCCCATTTCGGAATCAACGATGTATCCAATTCTTCGGCGGTTAAAAAAGGAAGAATGGTTAAGTACATACGATGAGGCTTACGAAGGTAGAAATCGTCGCTATTATCAAATAACAGACTTAGGCAAAAAACATTTAGAACAAATCAAAGTTAATTGGCAGGAATTAAAGGCAGCCACAGATGCTATCTTGGAGGGGAAAAATGAAGAATAAAGCAATTAATTCGTACATTGATGAATTTAAAATTTATTTACATCAACTGGACGAAAAAGAACAAGATGATGTTATTGAATTTTATCGTGAATATATGATCGATGCTAATTTGCAAACTTCAGATAAAATAATCAATGAGTTGGGAACGCCCAAACATTTGGCCAGAAAGGTCTTAGCAGATTATTCTATTAAGATGTCAGAAGATAATTATCAAAACATCAATAATGGTCAAATGACTAGTAATGAACGAGTGTCACGTAATTTGAAGATGATTGGATTAGTAATTTTGGCTTTGATGGCTTCTCCAGTAGCAATAATGATTGCAATCATCTTAATTCCACTCTTATTGACCATTTTAGGAATGATTGCCCTTATGGTGTTGTTATTTTTATTTTTGGTCGCAATGTCGGTCGTCGGTGGAATAGGAGCTATCTTTATTGGTTTATCAGTTATTTTTCAATCATTTGGGACAGCTATCTTCTACGTTGGGATTGGATTATTGATATTGGGTGTTGATTTCTTCTTGATTCCCATCGTTATAGCGCTAGTAAAATGGTGCTTTAGCGTAGTAGTTATTTTCTTCCGTTGGCTAGGCAAGAAACTACTTTACGGACGTAAAACACCGATGAAGGGGGATAGGACTAATGCGTAAGTATTTTGTCACAGGTTTTTATTTATTGATAGTTGGTGGAATTCTCCTACTAGGTGGTATTTTGATGGGAGCTAATCGTTCAGTTGTTTGGAATCATGGTTTTAAAGTAGAGCAACATATCAACGAAACTTATCCATTAACGGACTTTAAAAATGTCTACGTTGAAGGCAATGACACAAATGTTAATTTTAAATTGGGTGACCGTTATAAAATCCATATCGATGGTGATAAATCACAAATGCCAAGTTATCGAGTAAAAAAAGATACTTTAACTGTTACTGGCAAGAAGAAAAATAAGCACGTTGGCGTTGATGTTTTAGGGCGTGCCAAAGTAACTATCACCATTCCGATGAATAAAACACTTGAAAATGTTAATCTTCGTTTGGCTGACAGTGCCATATACATTAATGATGTAACGATAGAACATCTCATTAAAACAGCCAAAGATATGGATTATGATGCGCAACTCTATATTAAAGATGCAACGATAAATAATTTAGATAAAATTAATTTGTATGACGCTAACTTTGAGGCAACTAATTCTAAAATAAATAACATGACATTGGTTGCCAGCCAGTATTCTGATATCGTAATAAAGAATTCAACACTAGTTAAAACGAGTATCAATTTAAATGAATCGTCGTTAAAGGTAAAACAGTCTAATTTAGATTCAATGAACTCTTTAGCTAATCACAGTCGAATAACAATGGATAAAGTGGTTTATATGAATACAAATGATTTCAGGATTTTCAGTGGTGGTCATTTTACAGGTAGCGATATGACTGCTGATGGACTGGATTTATCAACGGATGATGGAGTAGTTCGCTATCTAGATAAAGATTACGGGCATGAGTATCAAAATAAAATTGATGCAGGCAATCTTTTACGTGTAAAAGCAACCAAAGGTTCAATTACAATCAAGTAAATTAGTAGCTATTAACTATCTTTGTTATAATGGCGTTATTGTAATTGTGAGGGATATAGATGAATAATAATCGAATATCTGCCTTGGAGATCAGACGTGAAGCCCACAAAGCTTTTCGAAAAGACATTAAAGGAAATATTTCACTTAATGTTGTTCCAATTCTTTTGAGATTTCTGGCAGTGTACTTTGGAACTAAAATTTACACAACGTGGATGGCTAACTTAAATGTTAATTTGGCTGATCCATCACAGGCTAGTCAACGACTATCAGAAATTTCTACCAGTATGGCAAATGATCCTAGTTCAGCTAGTAAATTTATGCTGACGTTAACTCCTGAAACGAGTGTGGCTGTTTATGCCTTTATGTTTTTCTTTATCATGATTTGTATCGGCGTTTCATATACTTTGATTGATAAATTGCGCAATCCGGATTATCAAATCAACGCTTTAAAAGGAAGTCTACAGGCTTTTTCTGGCCGTTATTTCTTTCCACTATTGTTCATAACGGCGTTATTTGGACTATTTTTAGAGGCCGGTTTAATGTTGTACATTATTCCTGGAATTTGGTTCTTGATGATCTTTTCGCAGGCTTTCTTTATTTTTAAAGATGATGTGGCTGATCAGAATAAATGGACTTTGCGTATGGCTTTTTCTAGTTTTAGTCGTAGTTCAGTCTTGATGCGTGGATATAAGTGGGCTTATTTCTCACTTTGTCTTGAATTCTTCTTTTGGGAAATTTTGAATATTTTGACACATGAATTATTGTCGATTTGGTTACAACCGTATGAACAGTTAACGATGGCTATTTTTTATCAAAAAGTTTTAGAAAATAATCAGCAAAAATAAAAGAATCCCCAGTGTGTAATCACATTGAGGATTCTTTTTTAGCGTGTTTCTACAAATATATAATCGATGGCCTTAGCACCAATTGTTAGGTTAGAACCATCTGCTTTTTTAACGACTAAAGAATTGTCGAATTTTTCATGTTTGATAACTTCAATTGTATCGTCGATATCTAAGTTTAAACTGCCAAAGTATTGAAGAAAGTCATAGTTGTCAGATACACGGACAATTTGAACTTTAGTTCCATCAGGAATCATACTGAGTAACTTATCGTCGGCATCAGTTTCACCTTGACCGTTACCGGGGATGATACCACCATGGGGACAACGTTGGGGATGATCAAGGAAATCATTTAGATGATCAATCAAATCGTCGTCAGAAGCATGTTCAAGCGCATCAGCGTTGTGATGAACATTGTCAACTGGATATTTGAGACATTGATTGAGAAATACTTCCCAGAGTCTATGTGTACGAACTAGTTTTTCAGAAACTTTATTTCCTTTAGGTGTTAAAACAATTTTGTTGTATGGAGAATGTGTTAGGTAGCCTTCAGAGGCTAGAGCATTCAACATTTCAGTAACGGATGGAGCAGACACATTCATGATTTCTGAAATACGTTTGTTAGTGATCTTTGTGAAGTCATAATTCAATTCATAAATGGTTTTTAAATAATTTTCTTTGTTAGGGGACAATTTTACAACCTTTCGTTTAGCCTAATAATATTCTTAGCCCTTCTATTATAGCGCATATTGTTCAACTTTGATATTGCTTAATGTTAAAATAAAAATGTGCTTGAGAAATTGAGAAGGGGAAGATTTATATGAGTGAACCAAAGCGCCATTTCGATTGGTTTGGTTTTATCATTGGTCTGATTTCTTTGTATGCGGGTTATTTAGTATTGTGGTATCCTCTCAATAGTTTATCGACCATTGCTGGGATTTTCGGCTTTTTTGTAATTTTAAGAGGGGGTTACCAATTATGGTTTGGCTCTCAAATGACACGTTTTTTAGGTGTTAGAAGTGGTTGGACGATTTTTTCAGCCATTGTGAATATTATTATCGGTATTATTTTCATTGCTCACCTTAATGTGGGAGTGATCGTAATCATTTATATGTTTTCAATTTGGTTTTTGCTAGATGCGGCTTTCCAGATTTTTACCGCTCGTTTTTACCATTTCTTCGGTAAAAAATATTATTGGTTGATCGTGATTTTAGCAGGATTGAATCTCTTATTTGCGATTGTTTTATTGTTCAATCCAGTTTTGGCAGGAGGTTTCATTGTTTTCTTGTTAGCCTTTTTCTTCTTTGCCACAGGAGTAGCCGAAATTATTGAAGCATTTTAAATAAAAGCATTCTCTACACGAGACAATTTTGCTAAAATGTAGAGAGTGTTAATGCCGTCTTAGCTCAGATAGGTAGAGCATCACCATGGTAAGGTGGGGGTCGTCGGTTCAAATCCGATAGACGGCTCTTTGATAGCAGCTGTACGTTTTGCGTATAGCTGCTTTTTTCTTTAAAAAAATCCTAATAATCGTTCATTAAACATATAGTTTTAAGAACTAGATGACATAGTTTACAGAATTAAAATTAATGGTATTATTAATCGGTGACTTAAATACAATTGGTCACTATTTAAT
Organism: Companilactobacillus futsaii JCM 17355; assembly: GCF_001435505.1. GTDB lineage: Bacteria > Bacillota > Bacilli > Lactobacillales > Lactobacillaceae > Companilactobacillus > Companilactobacillus futsaii. The sequence continues at coordinate 39,778 of NZ_AZDO01000023.1, forward strand.
TTTGAGGGGGTAGACTATGTATCAAATTTTAACGGATTCAGAATGCGACCTACCTTTGGCAACACTGAAGGATAGCAATGTTGATGCAATCTGCTTCCATACGAAAATTGGTGCTAAAGACATCTACAATGATTTTGGTCAAAGCTACGATATTGAAAAGTTTTACCAAAAGATTCAACAAGGAATCATGCCCACTACCACGCAAGTAAATATTGGTGAGTACCTTGAATTCTTCAGACCATATGTAGAAAAAAAGATCCCAATCGTTTATGTTGGCTTTTCTGGAGGATTGAGTGGTTCTTTAGCTAGTTCAAAACAAGCTAGAGACATTTTGTTAGAATCATTTCCAAAGGCAACGATAGAAATCATTGATACAGCTGCAGCCAGTGGGGGTGAAAGCCTATTAGTTTTACAAGCTATCAGATTACAAAAAGCTGGTAAAAGTTTACAAGAACTAGTCGAATGGTTTACAAATAATAAATTACGGCTTCAACAATGGTTTACAGTTGATAATTTAAATTATTTGTACCATGGTGGTCGAATTTCCCATACATCGGCGGCTTTAGGTACATTACTAAAGGTAAAACCTATTTTGGATGTTGATCCTAATGGAAAATTACGCATGGTTGAAAAAACACGGACACGTAAGAAATCACTTTTAGATCTGGCTAATAAAATAATTCCGGCAATTCAAAATGATGTTGATCAACCAATCATTATTACAACTAGCGGAGATTATGAGGCTGCTCAAGTTGTTAAAGATAAAATTCAGGAGACGATTTCTGAAGCGGACATTCAAATTTATCCGATTGGAATGACTATTTCAAGTCATACAGGTTTTGGTTGCGTAGCAGTATTTGCTATGGGATCTGACAATCGACAATAATTTTTTCTCCCCACGACTATATTTACGAAATAATCCAAGCTCAATTCAAGTAAATTGGGCTTTTTTCTTATCAAAAAATAAAAATTGTATAAAAGTAAGCTCTTTTGATTTCTCATAATTGCTTAGTAATGCTGTTAAATTAATCTTTTTCGTAATTTCTCGGTAATGAATAAGTTATAAGATTATAATTTAATATTAATTTGACAATATTTTGGAGTAGCGTAATAATTTTCATAAATAATATTATTACCTGATTTATTACCACTAGATAATAATTATTCTAAATTGAAGAGGGAGATTTAGTTAATTATGTTAATAAAAAAGGGAAAAGAATGGGCTCTATCTTGTGTAGCTGTGAGTGCAGCAGTTTTAATGGGGATGTCAACAACAACCCAAACTGATGCCGCAACTACTGTCAATAATGGTTTTACTAGTACTTCTGTAAGCGATAACTCAACTGCATCACAAACAGCAAATACTACGAATGATGCGACAACTCAAGGTTCAGCACAATCAACGAGTACAGCAAATAGTACGACAACACAAAGTACATCACAAAAACAAACAGCGGTTACTCAATCCGTAAATGATGATGTCCAAAATGGTGGAAGTGTTAGTGATGACTTTAGTAATGAAAAAAGTAATCAATTAGGTTATGCATCAAACTTCCATATTTTTGCTAATGAAGCAACTTTGAATGCACATACTAATGGTAATTTAGCTGTTGGTACTTTAAATGGAAACGTAAACTTTGGTACAAATATTCGTGAGGGCTATTTGAATAAAGATATTTCTTATGTTCAAAATCACAATGCTATCGCTTCTAGTTCATTTGTCCAAGGAACTGATGATCGGACCAATAAAGTTGTTTTTGGTGAAAACAATGATGTGGATGTTACCAACCCAACCAAAACAAATGTTGATGGAACTAACATTGATCACTTGACTAAGGATGAAACATATCAAGATAAGAATGGTAATACGTATATTGATTTTGGTTCACAGTTCTCACAATTAGAGAGTAAATCAAACACACTTTCTAACATGGAACCAACTGTTTCCGTTCAAGCTAGTGATTTTCCAGATCGTAACCAACGAGTTATCAATTTGGAAGATTACAACCCTAATGAAAACAATCAAATTATTATTAATTTGGATGCAGACGTTTTGACTATGGATACACCAATCTATATTTACGGTTTATCTGCTGATAAGGGCGGTACAAGTGTCATCATTAATGTTGATACTAAAGGTCAAGATCCATACGATGTTAATTCACAAGTCAAGTTGACTTTTAACGATGGTGAAGGGGCTGATGCCAATAATAAGGAACGCCCTAACCAAGAAACAGAATATTTTGATGATAATCACTTGCTATGGAACTTCTACGACAGTACAGCTAGTGATAACTTGTACACAGGAACAATCGATGTCAAACGTCCATTCCAAGGTAGTGTTTTGGCTCCAAAGGCAACTGTCATAGCTGATGCTAACCTTGATGGTAATATTGTAGCTGATAAAGTAATCGTCAATGCCGAAACTCACAGATGGGATCTTCAAGATGACAATGCTACAGAAACAGAATTTGAAAGACCTGTAACAATTCCTGGAGAAGTGGATCCTGATGAAGTAATTACTGATAAAGGTGACGAAAATGACGGCGGCAATATCGAAAACCCTGATGAAAAAGAAGAGGAAGAAGATATTGATCCTGACACTGGTGATTTAATCGAAGTTGATGGTGGTTCAGAAGGTCAAAAGCCAGATACTGACGATAATGGTGAAGAAGATAAAGAAGACGAAGATAATGAAGGTTCAGAAGAAGAAAATAATGGTTCTAATGAATCTAACGAATCCGAAGAAGGAACTGATGGACCATTAGATGGTGATGGCAATGCTATTACAAGTGGTGGTTCAGAAGGAAATTCTGAAGGATTATTACCAGGTGTTGCGGGTAACAATATTGCTGAATCACAAGGTTCAAGTTCAGATTCTGGAAAATTGCCACAAACTGGTGAAACAACTGGAATTCTTGCCACAATTTTAGGTGTGATTTTAGTAGCCTTTGGCGCAATTTTGAAATTTACTAGAATCAAAAAAGAAGATTAATTTTAGATAAAAATAAAGCCTCCACGATTGATTTCGTGAAGGTTTTATTTGCGTTTTTTAGAATTACCAGTTAACAAGTAATTGATACCGGGAATCCAATTTAATATCCAAATGATGATGATCGATAAAATTAAGACAACGATATATCTTAAGAAAGTAGCAGCCAATCCACCAATAGCAATGTGATTCATGAACCAAGGTTCGATGAAAAGAATTAATAAATTGTGAATCAAGTAAACTCCGAACACTAGTGGTGATAAGAATTCAAAAGTTTTAATTGTAATCTTAGATTTGATTTTACTGCCCCATTTTTGTAGAAGTATAAAAGCAGCGACTGACATGATAGGAATGTAGATTGAAGTTACATAGTAGCCATTATTGCTATCAAAAATTCTAGGTACAGCTTCAGAAATGAAATTACCGCCTAAACCAGCAATTAAGAAAATGGCAATTAAAACAAGATTATTAGTTTTTTCAATTTTTATTTTTGTTAATAAGTAACCAAGGATAAAGTATCCTGTGAAACCTCCAACTAAGAAAAAACTAGCTACTGGCGATAAAGTTAAGATTTTTGAGTAATCTTTAGGCAACATTACAGCAAGGGATGGTAAGAGTGAACAAGTAACTAACCAGATCCCTGTAACATAAATCAACATTTCGTTAGAAGCTTGTTCAACAAAAGTCCTGATCACTGGAGAAAGAATATAAATTCCAACGAGTGGATACATAAACCAAAGCGTTGGGGAAGTTGGTTGATAAAGAATAGTTTTAACAACGCTCATTACGTTTTTAAAAGATAATGAATGTGCATAAATTCCAACAACAATAGGTGATATAACTGACCACATGATAAATGGAATAGCCACGTGTGGGATTCTTTTTTTCCAAGTATAACTTAAAGAAGTCGTTTTTTTACTATTGAGCAAGAGTGATCCAGAAATCATAAAGAAGACTGGTACACTGATGTGAGCAAAATAATTTAAAATTTTAGTGATCTGCCATTGTCCACTGCCAACGTTCAAAGTAGTATCAATAGCAGAAACATGGATAAAGACCACTAAGAGAATGGCAATAACACGGATAAAGTCTAAATAAAAAATCCGATGGCTTTTATTCATAAAAAAAATCCCTCCAAATGCAGGTTTGGTTAAGATGCTGTCGCTCGTAAAATCTCTGTGGTTGGTTGGAGCGTTGGCGACTAGATTTCAATTCTTTAGTTTGATAGCTTTAAATTAAAGTTAATTAAATACTTGTACTATTTCCCATTTAATTGAAATATGGTTAAAATCCACTATCTAGTCGTGCCCACAGCGTTCCAGCGTTTTCCAGGGCCGAACGGACGACGGTATCTACATCTAATACCAAATCTAAATACTCTATTAATAATAGTTGAAAACAGGAAGAAAATGAAGTATTGGCGTATGATATAATGACAAAGTAAAATTATTGATTGGAAGAAGTTATTATGCGCGTAGGAGAATCTCCAGGAACAGATTTTGTCAGATATTTAATATGGATAGCATTTTCCATCGTAACATTGATGTTGAAAAATAATGCGGCAAATAGCAAAGGATTGGATATGCCAATCATGATAGCCTTCTTTGTCGTTGGATTAATTACGCTATTTTTGATGATTAGAAAATATATTCGAGAAGAAAAATCGTTTTCCGATACAGCAGATGGTTTCGTGTATTCGTTATTATCTAATGCTGGATTGGTCAGTTTAATGATAATTTTGGTTTGCTTGATGCGGATCATGGTCAGTTATTTGCAGATTACTGGTAAATTACCCAAATTTGCTAACGATGATGTTTCAAGTGCTGAGCAGAGCGTTTTCGTCTTTAATATGGTTGCAAATGTTTTTGTCATAACGATTCAACAGCAATTAGTACAGACTGGATTTTTCTTTAATTATTTCTTTAGAAAGAGTTCAGCATACAGTGCCATTATGGGAATTCTGTTGAGTGGAGTTATTGGTGGATTGATTAGTTTACCTGGCTCCTTGTTGCAATTCTTCATGATGATGGCCCTAGGTTGGTGCTATGCTTTGACATACTTGTACACTAAGGATGAAAAGATAGCCATCTTTGTAGCTATGGTTAGTGCAGCAGTAGGAACAATTATTATTTAAATACCGATTAAGTCTAATGTCGTAGTTTGAAACTATGGCATTAGGCTTTTTTTAGTGGGGACTATCAGTAACGAAGTATCTAAAGCAATTCTGGTCAATCCTGATTTTAAATAAAAAAATAGGTTGATGTTGTCACCGTTGGGCTCAAAAAATTGTGTACAATGAAGACAAAAAATAAATGAGGGTGACAGCATGCAGGAATGGTTAGTTCGAGAAAATGTTAAATTGAAAATTGTTGATCCTAAAGATGCAGAGAGTCTTTATGAACAAATCGAGAAAACCAGGCCTCAATTAGCTAAATTTATGCCTTGGGGTGAGTCGACCAAATCCGTTGCCAGTGAACGAGCTTTTCTGGAATATTGTCAGGATCGCATGGCTTCAAAGAATCTCTGGAATGCCAGTATTTGGATCAACGGGCACCCAGTCGGTATGATAGATTTGCACAATATCGATCTTGATAATAAGCGTGCTGAAGTTGGCTATTGGCTAGGAGGAGAATTCCAAGGTAAAGGCATCATGACTGATTGCCTGAAAAGGTTATTAGAAATTGGCTTCGATGAACTAGGTTTACACAAGATTAAACTTATGGCAGAAGAAGTTAATCCTGCTAGTAATGCAGTTGCTAAAAAGGTTGGCTTTCAGCTTGAAGGAACTTTGAAGGATGAAATTTATTCAGCTGGGAAATATCACGATGCATTGTTGTACGGATTGGTAAAATAGCTAGGAATGACAAAAACTCCAATGAGATACCCACGTAGGGATATTTCATTGGAGTTTTTTAGTTATTGTTCAGAAATTAAATCTGAAGATTCATTACTTAACAATGGTGAAACTGTGCTGTCGACACATAAAGTCAAACTGTGCATGGCTCGAGTACAGATAGTATAAAGAACATCAGTACTGCGACTGTCAGGATAATTTTTGGCTGAGACATCATGACCGATTACAGCATCGAATTCTAGTCCCTTAGCTAAGTAAATTGGCAAGACTAGAATTCCCTTTGGAATCGAACGAAAGTCAGCATCAACTAAAGTAATAATCGATTCATCACTGAAGTGAGTGTAAATTTGTTCAGCTTGAGCTTGGTTACGTGTCAAAATAGCGACTGTTTCGTATTTCTTGTTGAGTTCTTTGGCGGTTTCTTTCAAACCTTGGTAATAATCGTCATCATCAAAGACTTTAATGACTGGATCTTCACCTTGGCGAGAGAAGGCTTTGATTTCTTCACCATTTGGCAAGAGTTTAGTAGCAAAGTTAGTTATTTCCGCAGTGGAACGATAACTTTGGTTTAGCGTAATAGTGTTAATGCGTTTTTTACTAAATAATTCGTTGACTTCAGTTACAAGGTCTTTTTGACGATAGGAACTAGTCAAAACATCTTGAGCCCGGTCGCCTAACAAAGTCATCTTAGCATTTGGAAAAGCATGGGCGATGTATTTAAGTTGAGCCATTGTATAATCTTGAACTTCATCAATGAAAATGTGTTGGATCGAGTGATTGACACCACCGTCAGTTACGATATCGCGTAAATAAAGGATAGCAATTGAATCACTGAGATTTAGTTTGTGAGATTCAATGTTGTCGTCGATAGCTTCGATCATGGTTTGCCAAACACTGTCAGAAACTAAGTTTTGATCCATTTCGTTGAGTAAGAAGAGATATTCTTTGTAAGGATTAAAGAAATAGTCGTTGATGAGGGCGTTATAAATTGGTGCATAACGTTCCTTCAAAAACTCTTCGGCAATGATTTCACGTTGATTAGTTGATTCTTCAATGTTGTGGTCAGTGATTATTTGTTGGAAATCTTCATCAGACAAATTATCGATTTCAGCTTGAACCCAATCTTCGTTACGATCCTCGTGGATTCGTCTTTGAAGACGTTTGATCAGAGTGTTTTTTGTCTTTAAGAAACGATCGTTAATATGGTAAGCGTGATTGATAGAATCATAAATTTCAGCCATTTCAGCTTTAGTAAAGAAAGGTTTGCCTTCAAAGATAATATCTTCAAAATGCAAAATATGTTCTGGGTGATCTTCTTCAAGTTCAGCTAACTTATCTAAGAAGTCGCCACTTTCTTTATAAAGACGCATTTTAACAGTTGACTCTGGCAAATTACGTTCATCTTTTTCATAACGTTCAAATAAAGTTTCTACTTGAACCCCGGTCAAACGTAGGGAAATAAATTCATTCAATGTAACTTGACGCATATTTCGTTCACCTAAACTAGGCAAGACTTCAGAGATGTAATTACTGAATAATTTATTAGGTGAGAACAAAACAATATTGTCGGCGTTCATCGTCGAACGACTGTGATAAAGCAAGTAGGCCACTCGTTGCAAGATAGCGGAAGTTTTACCAGATCCAGCGACACCCTGAACCAATAAAACGTCAGAGCGGGTATCACGGATAATTGCATTTTGCTCGTGCTGAATTGTGGCGACGATGTTCTTTAAATATTCATCGCTGTATTCACTCAAGACAGATTGGAGAATTTCGTCCCCAACAGTTTCATTAGTATCGAACATATTTCGAATATGATTTTTAACAATTTGAAATTGGCGTTTCTTTTTTAAATCTACTTCAGCTTTACCATTGGGAGTTTGATAATGGACTTTGCCGAGCATCCCGTTGTAGTAAATTCCTGAAATTGGAGCACGCCAGTCATAAATTAAGAAATTACCGTCATCGTCTTGCAAAGTAGAAGTACCAATATAAAGGGTATCTTCTTCGCCATCTTCGACGATATCAATTCGTCCAAAATAAGGTGAACCTTGGAGGTTTTCTAATTTGAGACGGTTGGCGTTTAAAATATTTTCATTTTCAACTGCCAAGGCAACCAATTGCTTTTGTTGTTGAACAGAGGCATTGGTTTCCATTTGGTCGTCGACTTCAAAGGTATTAACTTTGGTATTTTCACCGTAATTGCGATAAATACGATGAGTTTCTTGATGAGCTTGGGCAATACTTTGGTCAACTCGTTTGATCTTGTTGTCGATTTTTTCAGCAACCGAATTGACTCTTTGTTGTTCTTCATCTTTTGATTGATTAATCGTCATTAAAATCCCTCTCACGTTGACAATTTGTCGATTTTTAATTATGCTAATAGCAATTAGAGTACATTAAAGCATAAGCATTTTTTAGTACTAATTCAAGTAAGTTGGTTCAGAGAATAACTTCATGGCTGCAAAAGTTATCGACCTTGAGTTAGGAAGTGGGTATGGTTAGTCACCTTATAACTTCGAGTGGTAGAGTAATCTACAAGACAGGTGGCACCACGTTTTTGCGTCCTATTATTTAAGATAATAGGACGCTTTTTTTATTGTGGAGAGCCATTATACCACCAGAAAAATCTTTGTGCATTAATTAATTCAGGAGGAAAACATGAAAACAAATACTATTTTAACTGGAGATCGTCCCACAGGGAAATTACACATTGGACATTATTTAGGTTCATTGAAAAATCGCGTTAAGCTTCAAAATGAAGGTAAGTACAAGATGTTTATCATGATTGCTGATATGCAAGCTTTGACTGACAATGCTCGTGATCCTCAAAAAGTCCGTAATAGCTTGATTCAAGTTGCTTTGGATTATCTCTCAGTTGGAATCGATCCTGCTAAAACTAATATTTTAGTACAATCACAAATCCCTGCTTTGAATGAATTAACGATGTATTACTTGGATTTAGTTTCAGTTTCACGTTTGGAAAGAAATCCCACTGTTAAAACAGAAATCAAACAAAAGAGTTTCGGTCAAAGTATTCCTGCCGGATTCTTAACTTATCCAGTTAGCCAAACTGCTGATATTACTGCTTTTAAGGCTGATACAGTTCCAGTTGGCGATGACCAAGAACCAATGATAGAACAAGCACGTGAAATCGTTCGTACTTTCAATAATACATATAACGTTGATACTTTAGTTGAACCAGAAGGCTATTTCCCACCTAAAGGACAAGGTCGTCTACCTGGTATCGATGGTAATGCTAAGATGAGTAAATCGTTAGGCAATTGTATTTATCTATCTGATTCAGCTGACGAAGTTACTAAGAAAGTTATGTCAATGTACACTGATCCAGATCACGTTCACGTTGAAGACCCTGGTAAAATCGAAGGCAACACTGTCTTTACTTACTTAGATGCTTTTGGTACTGATACAGAAAAGATTGCTCAATTAAAGGAACAATATCAAGCTGGTGGTTTAGGTGATGTTAAAGTTAAACGTTATCTAAATGATGTTTTGCAAGAAATCCTTGAACCAATCCGTAATCGTCGTGCTGAATACGAAAAAGATATTCCTGGTGTTTATGACATCCTTAAAAAGGGTAGCGACAATGCCAATATTGTTGCTAACCAAACTTTATCTGAAGTTAGAAAAGCTATTGGAGTCAACTATTTCGACTAGTTTCTGAAAATTAAAAACGTTTTTACAGAAAAATGCTATGCTTAACTCTTGATTTTATCAAGAGTCGGGTGTAGCATATTTTTTGTTCTAAAATATTAAAAGTTTTTTTTGAAAAAATGAGGTGAGTTAATGGACGATTATAATTTGGTTGGATTCGTGATGCGATATTCGATGGTCAAGAAGCGAATTGCTGCTAAATATTTAAAAGAAGAGGATCTGAATACTTTTGAAAGTATCCTCTTGGGCATCGTGTACAAAAAGAAAGAGTGCAGCCAAGATAAAATCGGTGAAATTACATTATTTGACGGTGCTAGCATCGCCAGAGCCTTAAAAAAACTTGAGGATCGTGGTTTTGTCTCTCGACAACCAGACCCCAATAATCGTCGTAAGAAAATCGTAACCATTACTGACGCAGGACAGAAGCTTTATGATGAAGTCCGTAAAGCTTTTCATAAGGGTAATGATGCGATTTTTAAAGACATAACTTCTGAGGAACAAACACAATTAGAGAAAATTTTGATAAAAGTCTATAAAAATTTAGATAATATCAAAATTGAGTCAAATTAAAAAAGAGAAGAGGATTTTGTTATTATGGCGAGCAATAAACCAATTGTTGACGCACATGGGAAGACTTTTAACCGTAATTTATTAGTTTTAGTTCTTCTTGTGGGTACCTTTTGTACGGTTTTAAACGGTACAATTTTAACTACTGCTTTTCCAACTCTGATGAAAGAATTTAACGTAACGACATCTGATGTCCAATGGTTAACAACTGGATTCTTGATGGTCAACGGAATTATGATTCCTGTTACCGCTTGGTTAAGTAATAACTTTAGTACAAAGATTTTGTACATTGTTGCAATGTCGACTTTCTTAGTCGGTACTATTATGGCCTTCGTGGCTCCGACTTTCTGGGTTATCCTAGCAGGTCGTTTGATTCAAGCTATCGGTGTTGGTATTACCATGCCTTTGATGCAGGTAGTTATGCTATCTATATTCCCAGCTAACAAACGTGGTGCTGCCATGGGGTTGGGTGGTCTAGTTATCGGATTAGCTCCAGCTATTGGACCTACACTTTCAGGTTTCATCATTGATAATTTTAGTTGGCGTGCACTTTTTGGAATGATTATTCCAATCGTCATCTTAGTTTTGATTTTAGCATTTTTCTTCATGCGTCCAGTTATTCAAACACATCGTACTAAATTGGATGTTTTATCATTGATTGAATCAACGCTTGGTTTCGGAGCCATCCTTTATGGATTCTCATCAGTTGGTGATGAAGGTTGGGGTTCACCAATCGTTATTGTTTCAATCATAGTCGGTGTTATCTTTATTTTATTGTTTGGCTATCGTCAATTACATATGGACAAGCCATTCTTGGAATTACGTGTGTTTAAGGAAAAGAAATTCGCCATCGCTGCCGCTTTGTCATCAGTTACCAATATGGCCATGGTTGGTGTTGAAATGGTTCTACCACTATACTTACAAATCGTTAAAGGCATGTCAGCTTTCCATTCCGGATTGACATTACTGCCAGGTGCTTTGATGATCGGTGTTATGAGTCCTATTACTGGTAATGCTTTTGATAAGTATGGCCCTAAAGATTTAGCTAGAATGGGTATGTTCTTGTTAACAGCCGGAACGATTCCTTTCCTATTCTTAACTAAGAGTACACCAGTGTTAGATATCGTAATTCTTTACATGATTCGTATGTTTGGTATTTCAATGGTCTTGATGCCTGTTACAACTGATGGTATGAATGCTTTGCCATTCAACTTAATGAGTCATGGTACTGCTGTAAATAATACAGTTCGCCAAGTCTTCAGTTCAATGGGTACAGCTATTTTGATCAGTGTCTTGACTAATGTAACCAACAATCTAAAACCTGGTAAGTCACTCTTATCAGCCGCTCCACTTCACTATCAAGATAAGTTCTATGATGCTACTTTGAGTGGTTATCATGCTGCCTTTGCCGTAGCGATCGTCTTTTGTTTAATTGGTTTCTTGATCACATTCATGGTCAAGAGCAGTTCTAAGTCAAAAGAAGTAGAACTAAAGAAGACAGAAATGGCAGGTGAAGCTTAATGATTTTAATCTCAATTTTAATTTTTGCAGGATTAGCTTATTTCTTTGCTGTCTTTTTACAAAATAAAAAAGTTGGTTATGGTTTGTCTTTCACTTTTATTGCCCTGTTCCTAATCTCTTTGGTTATGTTGATTTCAAATGAATATGGCCATTTTGGAATGGAAAAGGTAACTTCTGAGAAGACTTATCAAATCCAATCTGTTCAAAAAGATACTAACTTATTGCTTGAGAAAAAATTAGGTACTAATGGTAAAGAAAATGTTTATATTTACCGTACCCCTGAAACTGCTAAAGCTAAGAAACCTCAAACAACTAAAGCAGATTCTCATGTCAAAAATGTTGTTAAAACTGGCAATTATAAAAATGCCACAGTAACAAAGAAGACAACTCGTTGGGAATACAAGAACGGTTTCTATTCATTCCTATTTGGAATCTCTGACAACAACAAGGAATTCGTTAAACAAACAAATACCTTTAAAGTTGGCAATGATTGGTTAGTATTGACAACAACTCAAGCTAAACAATTGCAAAAGAAAATGAGTAGTAAATCTTTCAAGGCTCAAATGAAACAAGAAGCTGAAGCTTATGTCAAAGCAGAAGTTACTAAAGCTATGACTCAAAACCCTGCTATGACAACTGCTCAACAAAAGCAAGTAACTAAACAAGCTCAACAAGCATTTCAAGCTCAGGCTCAAGCCAAATTGATCCAAGAAATTAAAAATAAATAGTGATTTTTTATCACTCATGAAAGTAATTCAAAAGCACAAATTCTGTAATGGAATTTGTGCTTTTTTGATGAATTGATTTATTTTTTTATCTTCATTGATACATTAATTCAATTTATGAAAGAATAATAAAATGTTTTCATAAGTATATTTCTTATTTTCATATTGATTAATAATTGCAACTATTCCATAATTATTCCTAGAAAGGGGAATGTTATGGGATTAAATAGGAAAATGCTCTATGCCGCGATTTTGGCCTCTAGTTGTTTACTCTCAACCACGGTTGTTAAAGCTGACCAAGTCGATGCAAATCAAGAGAAAAATGTTAGTCAAAACGTTACGAACCAAACTAATTCAGTAAATGATGGTTCGGTAAATGATAAGCCAGTTAATAACGCACTAGACCAGACAAAAGCACCACAGACAACGACTCCAAAAGAATCAACAACGAGTCAAAGAAATAGTCAGAGTAATACCCAGACTACTCAAGCTAATAGTCAAATTGCTTCTGATAAACAAATTGATGGTGTTTATACGGTAAATAATAGTGTATTCATTCCTTTATATTATGCCGATGGATCAGTTGAGACTAATCGAGCTTTAGCTGCCAACAGTGCCTGGTATACTGACACTTATCATACTTTAGATAATGGCAATAGTTATTATCGTGTCGCAACTAATGAATACGCTAATGCAAAAGACGGTACTTATAAATCATACGTTCAGCCATATTCGGGGAATGCTACGGTAGTTTATCAATCAGGTTCTAGTATTCATTCCTTCAAGGGTTATGGCAATCGTGCTGTTTATGAAGGCAATGATTTAAATACTGGTACGAGTTGGAAAGTAAACAATCACGCTAATATTGGTGGTAAAGAGTGGTATCAAATTAGTTCTGACACTTGGGTTCCACAAGATTATGTCGTCATTAATAATGGCAATTACAAAGAAGCCGATTGGATTTCGGGTGTACCTTTGATTGCTCAAAGACCTGAACTTCCTAATGGTTGTGAAATCACCGCTGTAACGATGATGTTGCAATATGCTGGAGCTAATGTCGATAAGATGCAAATGGCAAGAGAAATGCCACGTAGCAGTAATCCTAATTATGGCTATATTGGTCAACCTTGGGATGGAACGGGAATTACGATTTTTCCACCTGCTTTGATGCGTTTGGTTGAAAAGTATGCTGGAACCGCTAAGAATTTGACCGGTCAAAATTTTGATGCGATTAAATATCAAATTAATATTGGACACCCAGTCGTTACTTGGAATACACTTTATGGATTTCCATATCATGCTTTGGTAGTTACTGGTTATGACAGCAATTATGTTTATTACAATGATTGTTGGACTGACCAAACTTTGCAAATGGGGATTACGCAATTTATCAATAATTGGAATACACAAAATAGACGTGCAATAAGTTATTAGGGGATAGAAAAATGAATAAAAAATCAAAAATGTTTTTTGTCTGCAGTTTTGCACTAGCAATGTTGGCTGTGACTACGCAACAAAATGTAAAAGCTGATACAACAACTGATACTCCAGTTGAAAATGTTCAACAGCCAGTTGCTCAAGCTACACAAGAAGTAACTACACAGGCAAGTACACAAGAAACTTCACCAGAGGCAACACAAGCTGCTGATCAAAACCAAACCGTTAATCAAACACAAACAACAGATCAAACACAAACACCAGTTGTTAATGATGCTGTAACAGAAGATGCTCAACCAGCTGCAAAGACAACAACACAAGCTGACAGTACAACATCAAATATTACTCAAATCAAAGGTGTTGTAACTACGGGAGATCAAATTACTTACCTTTATACACAAGATGGTCAAAAGTTGACTAACCGTGCTTTAGGTCCTAATACTCCTTGGTATACAGACCAAAGAATGGCCTATAACGGTGGAACTTACTATCGTGTTGCTACCAATGAATTTGCTGATGGTCAAAATGTTACGTTGTCATACGGCAGTGCTGCTGATGGAATCGTTCGTGTACAACCATATGGTGCCGTAAATTACAGACGTAATGACACTGGCTTTGCTAGATCAGGCCAACCTAACTTTAAAGGTAATTCAGTTTGGAAATACAATCGTACTGATAATGCCAACGGTAAAACATTCTATCAAATTGCCACTAACGTCTGGATCAATAGCGACGATGCTACAACAACACCCGCTTACCAAAATCCAAATGGCTGGCTTCAAATTCATGATGAACAAATCAAACCAGTTGGTAATGTAGGTTATCCTTTGTACAACGGCGTTGAAGGAATCAAAACTTGGTTAGTTAGAAAGTATTTTGGTTACTCAAATGCTCACACAATTTATGATGGCAATGTTGCTAACAGTGTAAGAAGTTTACAATCAAGAAATGGCCTTCCTGTTACGGGTATCGTTGATTTGAATACTTGGAAAGCTATGGGCTTCACAGAAACCAGCTGGTATGGAATCGACTCATATGTTGCCCCATTAAGAACTAATATCACAAGTTCTAGATCAGACCATATTGAAGCAATGATCAATGAAGCTTACAGATACTTGGGTCAACCTTGGATCTCAGGTGCTTCCAGTTCTCCTGATTATGGTGTTGATTGTTCTGGATTAGTTACCCAAGCTCTTTATGCTTCAGGTATCGATTCGGCTCCAATCTCATCAATCCAACATGCTCAACCAGGTAACGAGTGGAATTGTCAAATGTACTGGAATGACGTTAGAATTCCACACGTTAACTTTAATCAACGTCAAAGAGGAGATTTGATCTTCTTCACAGACCCATCAAGTGGTATGTTATGGCACGTTGGTATTTTATTGGATCCATCAACAATGATTGAATCATGGCCATATGCAGTACAAGTTCACTCAATCTATTCAGGTCGTGGAAACATTGCCGGAGTAAAACGTGTCTTTGCTTAATAGGTTTTGTTTGAATTATTAAGTTGGATTTAGTATTCCGTCCTCCATAGCAAAGCAAATTTGGCTGGAACAATGTGGGCACGACTTGGAGCCTTTGCTATTCCGGACTAGAGAGTTGTCTTATATTTTTATACAATCAAACGAAAAAAAGCATCTATTCAGATCATGGTCGCACTGCGATAATCCTTCTTCTGAATAGATGCTATTTTTTGATTTTGAATTATTTAGAATAAACATGCAAAAAGGCCGACAGCATCTTAATCTAACTTAAGAATCAATTGCCCTAATAAAGATTTTTTTGTAAGCTAATTGCTAGTAACTAAGGGATTTCTTAGAGATAATGTTATGAGGATTGAGGTGGGATTGTGGAAAAAATATTTCAAGTTAAGCATCTTTTTTATAAGGTGAACGAAACAACAATTTTAAAAGATATAAATTTAGATATTCAAAAAGGTAAATACATTACCGTCGTTGGACCATCAGGGAGTGGAAAAAGTACGTTGATGCGTATTTTGGCCTCGATGATCAGTTCAACTTCTGGGGATGTGATCTTTGATGGCAAATCAATCGAAACTTATGACCCAATTTTGTATCGTCAAAAGGTTTCGTATGCTTTTCAACAACCGACTTTATTTGGAAAAACTGTTAGAGAGAATTTGGCGTTTCCATTTGAAGTTCGTAAAAAAGAAGTTGATGAAGCAAAAATTATCGATTATTTGAAGATGGTCAATTTGGACGAAACTTATATCGACAAGAGTGTCAATGATGTGTCTGGTGGGGAAAAACAACGGATTGCTTTGTTACGTAATTTACTTTTTCCACCTGAAGTGTTGATAACTGATGAAGTTACAGCTGGATTGGATGCTGAGAACAAAGAGATTGTGCATAAGATGTTAAATCAATTCAATCAACGTGGATTAACGATTTTACGAGTAACGCACGATGAAACTGAAATAGAAGTGGCTGACGATAAAATTTCTATTAGAAAAGGGGAACTAGTAAATGACTAATTTAACGGTTTCTAATTCAACTTTAGCCCTAGGTTTTGTCCTAGTTTTAGTAGCATTAGTTATAGGTTATGTCGAAAAATTACATATTAATAAAGATATTTTAATTGGTGTTGTCCGGGCAATCGTGCAACTATCGATTGTTGGGTACGTTTTGAAATTTGTTATCAAGGCTGATGATATTTGGTTAACTGGGGCCTGCTTTGTGATCATCGTTATCAATGCTTCGTGGAATGCAGGTAAGCGTGGTAATGGAATTCCCAAGGCTTTTCAGTCATCTTTACTAGCAATTTCAGTTGGGACAGTTATTACATTAGGAACGTTAGTGTGGACTGGTTCCATCAAATTCGTACCAGAACAAATTGTGCCAGTTACGGGAATGATTGCCAGTAATATCATGGTTGCTATTGGTCTTTGCTATCGCAATATGATGCAAACCTTTACTGATCGTCATCAACAAGTTTTAGAAAAATTAGCTTTGGGTGCTGACATCAAAATGGCTTGTCTAGATATTTTACGAGATAGTATCAGAAGCGGTATGCAACCAACGATTGATTCTATCAAGACATTAGGATTAGTTAGTTTGCCAGGGATGATGTCTGGTTTGATTTTTGCTGGGGTTGATCCAGTCAAAGCCATTAAATATCAAATCATAGTAACTTTCATGCTCTTGGCATCGACAGGTTTGGGTTCAATTATTTCTTGTTATTTGGCTTATAAACAGTTCTTCAACGAAAGAAAACAATTGCGAAACGAGTTAATTTCGTAAAAAAACGTATATCATTTTCGATATACGTTTTTTTGATACTTAATTTACTTGTAAGTTAACGCTCCCCAAGCCATTGTCAAAATCAGCTCGCCAGGTTCCTTTAGTTAGTGATGGTGGTAGGACAAAAGTTCCAGAAGATACTCGTTGCCCCCTTAATAGTCGTTTTCCTTGAGAATCTAGCTTCTTTACCAACCACTGCAAAGACTTCAAAGGATTATCGAGAACTTCTGAAGATTTACCAGATTTTAAATTTTCTTGATCGTGAAAAAGGGTGGCGGAGACGTTTGCTAGAGTTTCAACTGACCCTAGTGTCTTGGTGTCTTTTTCATCTCCATAAACGACTAGACCGCTGACAGCCCCATCTGACATGACCATGTATTTGGACAAGCTAGGGAACCAATTGCTGAATCGAGAGTCGGGAACTTCCAAGGCCGGTGCTACGGTAGTTTTTTCCAGCAAGTCTTCTAAGGAATCTGTAGGCAAGAGGTCCTCTTTAGCTCGGAAGCACAATTCGACTTCTACTAGGGGTTCCATTAGGCTCTTTAACGAGACTACTGCAGTGGATTTCAAAAAATTGTTGGTCATTTCAGCTCCGTACAACGGTTCGTTTGAATCAAACATATCTTGAGTCTGTTTGCTAGTCAGTGAAACCTTGTATCCACCGACAGAATCATCTTTCAAATCGGTAAAGACATCCTGAACTTGATAGGCTGAATTTTCATCGGTGACCAAATTAGTCCAGTCGTCTTCTAATAAAGGCTTTTTAGATTGAAGTGCTTCTGCTAATTCATTTGCAAATTCCTTTTGATCATAAGTTAAAGTAGTAGTTTGAGTTGTAGTTGTAGTTGTATTTTGTGTCATAGGTGGTTCCTCCATGAATTTTATTTTTTAATTTAATCTGAATCTGAGAATCGTTATTAATGCCACTAATATCGCTTTCCATTTGGAACCACCTCACTTTTTTGAATTTTAATTTAACAAAAAACGCCCTCTGATGACTAAGATCATCAAAGGACGTTTACCGCGTGTTACCACCTTTTATTCGTAATATTATTACTAATATCACCTTGCACAAACTAATGAATAATTTGTCGGCACGTTAATGGGTGCAACCAGCTTTTTCTACTCGGATAAACCTTTTGAATCGCAACTAACAGGTGATTGAATCAATCTTTTGATATTATCTCGCATCAACCGATAACTTTCTGAATCAAGTCGATCGACTCGTTTCCTGCTAAACGTTTTTTATTAAATTAATTGTTGAAAGTAATTTAAACCCATTTTAAAATAATGTCAACAATTAAATTAAAAAAAGATTAAAATAATTTAATTTTGTAGCTTTCTGCAATTAGACCTACTATATGGAGCAATTTTTTTATATAATTGGTACAATGGGATGTGATGTAGATTTGAAGTTAGCAGTTATTGAAATTGGGTCTAACTCCATAAGAACATCAGTGTATAAATCTTCAAAAAAGAATCGTTTTAAAACTTTGGATCGTTGGCGTGAGCCTGTTAGACTTGGAAAATCGATCACACAGAGTCGACTTTTGACTAATGATCAGATTGAAGAAACAATTGATGTTTTAAAGGAATTTCAAGACCGAATTGAACGCTATCAAGTTGATAGAACAAGCTTGATTGCCACTGCCGCAGTAAGAATGGCCAAGAATCAAGATCAATTGATCTTTGCTGTTCTAAAAGAAACCGGATTACAATTAGATATCATCAATGAAAAAGAAGAAGCCTATTATGATTATGTGGCCGTTCGAAGTACGATGCGGATTAAAGATGCATTGATCGTTGATGTTGGTGGCGGAAGTAGTGAAATCAGTTTAGCTAAAAAAGGGCGTCTAAAATATGGACTAAGTATTCCGATTGGCGCTATTTCAATTTCGGACTTGTATTTGTCGAGTGATCCAATAAAAAAAGAACAATTAACAAAGGCAAGACAAGATATTAGTCGACGTTTAGAAGACTTGCATTGGATGAAAACTCCAGCTACTTTCGTTGGCCTCGGAGGAACCTTGCGAGCTGTCACAAGTATCTTGAACCGTGAAGGTAAAAACAAAAAGAACTTACATAATTCAGTAATTTCATGTGAGCAAATTGATGAGCTGTTTGATAAATTGATACATACTTCTTTGGAAGAACGTAGTCAGATCAAGGAACTCAGCGATGGCAGATATGAAGTTATTTTGGGCGGGATTTTAATAATCTCAGAAATTATAAAAAAGAGCCCCTCTAAGCAAATCCGCTTTTCGAATTTTGGCGTTAGAGAAGGCTATGTATTTAATTATTTTCACAAGATGAATCTTCAAGAAAATTAATTATGCACGACTAGGAATGGTTTGTTGAGCACTGCTTAAAATATGACCATCCATTTTGTGTAACAATTCATTCATCCAGAAACCATTTTCCAAATCAAGATTGTCGTCTAGAGCAAACACCTTGAGTACATAATCATGGGTTTGGTCTGGTGGATAAGGTCCGTTATAACCCGTGGCCACGTCTTTAGGACCGTCGAGTAAGGGACTGGCAGAACTATTCTTACCTTGGACAACTGGAGCTGTAGCTGTTTGACTGAAATCTTCAGTGATTTCTTGAGTAACAGGAATATTTGCAGCAGTCCAGTGAATCCATTCAAAACCACAGACAGGGATTGAATCAGGATCGGTAAAGGTTAAAGCAATAGTTTTGGCATCTGCTGGTATGTCTGATAACTTAATTGGGAAACTGATAACCGGTTTCCCATTTTTTATTGCTTGAGGGTTCGCATATTTACCGTATTTGTCTGGTAATAGGTTGTTTGGTAAGTCAACTTTTATTTCCATGCAAAAATCTCCTTTATATGAGGTATTGATAATGAAACAAATAAATATTAATGAACTACCTGAGAATATTGTAAATCAGGTTGAAAAAATAGAGCAAGATTATAATAAAAAAATCGAAATTTTTTCTGATTATACACAACAAGATTATTTAACTTTGGATCAAGCTAGTCACACGACTAAAAATGAAACAATCAAAGTTGTTATTACTAATGAAAAGTATGCTGATTTCGTCTTAGCACACGAATTGCACCACATTGAATTAGAACTATCAGATGAGCCAGAAATCGACTGTGCCGTTACTAGTGGCCAAAAAGACCGTGATGGACAAGTTTTGATGGTTGCCAATTCAGTTTTTGAAACTTTGGAACACGTTACTGTTTTACAACGTCAAAAAGAAGATGGTACTTATACTGACGAAATCAAACAAGAATTTATCAAAGGAATCGATATAGCTCTTCGTCCAAGAGTATCCATGGATTTAGCTAACATGCGTTTTTATCGTACTTTAGTTATGTTTGATGGAATTATCTTTGGTGAGCATCAAAAGGACGCTGACTGGAAGGATAACTTTCCTAAGTCATTTAAATACGCTAGTCAGTTGGTCGATATAGCTGAAAAAAATGATTTATCAGTTCCTTTCCAATTTCGTCGTGCATTAGTTAACTGTCTAGATGCCTACAATGAAATTATTATTTCTAATGGTTATCAAGGTCTTCATTTCCATACCTTCTTGAATGTCACACCAATCGTTTCTAAACGTCAATTGCGTTTGTCACTCAATCAAGTTTATCAAATCAAACATTCTGAATATAAAAACCGTGCTACTGGTCGAGATGGTTTTGTTTTGATTGCTATCAATGATGGTCAAGGCGTGGCAACGTTAAATTTGGATCCAAATAAAGTAACACCTGAATTTTACAAAGCATTTTACCAATACACAGTTCAAGAAGTATTTGAAAAAGAGGGTATCAAATATTTAATTAGATAGGGGTAAAATTTATGATCGATAAAATCGAAGAGTTTAAAACGTTATTAAAACAAGCAAAATTCGTAACTTTTCTCACTGGTGCTGGAATTTCCGTACCATCAGGAATTCCTGATTATCGTTCAAAAAATGGACTCTATAAACGGGAAAAGTACAATTTTCCACCAGAATACATGTTGAGTCACGATAATCTGATCAAACATCCGGATGTTTTTCATGATTTCGTTGTTCACAATATGTATTTCCCGGATGCTAAACCTAATATCATTCATCAAAAAATGGCCGAGATCAGTAATCAAAAAGGTGCCATCGTTACTCAAAACGTCGACAAATTGCACACGAAAGCGGGCACAAAAAATGTCGTGGAATTTCATGGTAATTTATACGATAATATTCATTGCTTAACGTGTGGAAAACAATTTGATTATCATGATTATTTAAAAGATTTTAGACACCATGAAGATAATGGTATTATTCGTCCTGGAACAACAGTTTTATATGGCGAGAATATCAATCCTGACAATTTTCAAAATGCGGCTTTAATGGTTCAAAAAGCTGACCTATTAGTAGTTGTGGGTACTAGTTTTAAGGTTTATCCCTTTGCGGGATTATTAGAATACAGTTCACCAAAAGCTAAATTGGTTGTCATCAATAAAGAAGATTTAGATATCGATTCATCAATTCTGGCTATCGCTGACGATGCCACGAACGTTTTTTCACAAATATAAAATAATGCTATACTTAATATCAATTTAGAAGCGGTGGAGGTTAATATATTGACTGAAGAAAGAAAAACTTTTTACATTACAACACCCATTTATTATCCATCTGGAAAATTAACAATTGGGAATTCATATACAACGATTGCAGCGGACACATTAGCCCGTTACAAGCGCAATGAAGGCTATGACGTGTTCTTCTTAACAGGAACTGACGAACATGGTCTAAAAATCGAACAAAAGGCCGAAGAAAAGCACATGCAACCACAAGAATACGTGGACATGATGGCTAAAGGCATCAAAGAACTTTGGAAGAAACTAGATATTTCCAATGACAAATTTATCCGTACAACTGATGAATATCACGTTAAGGCGGTCCAAAAAATTATCGAACGTCTAATCAAACAAGGCGATATTTACTTGGGTGAATATGCTGGTTGGTATTCAGTTGATGACGAAGAATACTTCACTGAATCACAACTTGCTGAAGTTTACCGTGACAAAGACGGCAAAGTTACAGGTGGTAAAGCTCCTTCAGGACATGAAGTTCAATTAGTTAAAGAACCTTGTTATTTCTTCAGAATGAACAAGTATGCTGACCGCCTATTGCAATACTACAAAGATAATCCAACCTTCATCCAACCAGAAATTAGAAAAAATGAAATGATCAACAACTTTATCAAACCAGGTCTTGAAGACTTGGCTATTTCACGTACTAGTTTCAACTGGGGTGTTAAGATTCCAAGTAACCCTGAACACGTCGTTTATGTTTGGGTCGATGCTTTGTTGAACTATATCACGGCCTTAGGTTATGGCAGTGACGACGATTCACTATTTAAGAGATATTGGCCTGCTAACGTTCAATTCGTTGGTAAAGAAATCGTTCGTTTCCATACAATTTACTGGCCAATTATTTTGATGGCACTAGATTTGCCACTTCCTAAGCAAGTCTTTGGTCATGGCTGGCTATTGATGAAAGACGGTAAGATGTCTAAGTCTAAAGGTAACGTCGTTTACCCAGAAATGTTAGTTTCCAGATATGGTCTTGATTCACTTCGCTACTACTTGATGCGCGCTATGCCATTTGGCAATGACGGGGTCTTTACTCCTGAAGATTACATCGACAAGATCAACTATGATTTAGCCAATGATCTTGGTAACTTGTTGAATAGAACTATCTCAATGATCAACAAATATGATGATGGAAAAGTTGTTACAACAACAGCTGTAACTGATTTGGATAAGGATTTAGAGAAGACTTATGCTGATGCTTTGGCACAATACCGTGAACATATGGACAAGTTTGAATTTCCAGAAGCTTTAGCTAGCGTTTGGTCTTTCATCAGTCGTGCTAATAAGTATATCGATGAAACACAACCATGGGTCCTTGCAAAAGATGATGCTAAGAAGACTGAATTACAATCAGTTCTTGGCCATTTAGCTGAATCATTGCGTTTGATTGCATTGTTGATCAGCCCTGTAATGACACAAGCTCCAGTGAAGATGTTTGCTCAATTAGGATTAGATTACGACAATGACAAATCACTTGAATTTGGTGACAGCGTTGTTGGTAAGACGGTTACTGCCAAACCAGAACCAATCTTCCCAAGACTTGACGCTAAAGAAGAGGTTGAATACATCAAGGGTAAAATGGCTGAAGAACAAGCTAAGCACGGTGCTGGTAAGTTGAGTAAATCTGCTCAAGCTAAGGCTAAGGCACAAAAAGAAGCTGATGATGGTTTCCCTGAGGAAATTGAATTCGATGACTTTGCCAAAGTTAAGATGGTCGTAACTGAAATCCTCGATGTTAAACCAGTTGAAAATTCAAGCAAGTTGTTACAATTCAAACTAGATGATGGTTCTGGCGTGGATCGTCAAATCCTTTCAGGTATGCACAAATTCTACCCTAACTATAAAGAATTGATTGGTAAAAAAGTTCTTGCAGTTGTTAACCTCAAGCCTCGTAAGATGGTTGGTGAATGGAGTAACGGAATGTTGTTGTCAACTGAAAAAGGTGACGAAGTTAAACTAGCTATCGTGGATAATTCACATAAAAATGGAGCTATTTTAGGTTAATGAAAATATTTGATACACATACGCATTTAAACGACCCAACTTTTAGTGGCAATACCCAACAGTACATTGATAATGCTAAGGAATTAGACGTCGATGAAATGGCTATTATTGGTTCTAACGAAGAATTCAATATTGAAGCCATTCGTTTGGCTCAAAACTATCAACCTTTGCATGCAGTTGTCGGTTGGCATCCAGAGTTTGCTAAAGAATATAATGAAGAACAACTCGTCAATCAAATCAAGCTTCCTGAAGTAGTAGGAATCGGTGAAATTGGTTTGGACTATCATTGGGAAGAAGATCCAGAACCAAAAATTCAAAAGCAGGTTTTGATTCAACAGTTGGATGTAGCTCAACAATATAACATGCCCGTTTCGATTCACTGCCGGGATGCCTTTGATGATATGTATGAGATTTTAAAGAATCACGACATGTCAAAGTCAGGTATCATCATGCATAGTTTTAATGGGGATGTTGAGTGGCTCAACAAATTCCTAGACTTAGGCCTTTGGATTTCGTACAGTGGCGTTGTTTCATTCAAGAATGCTCCTGAAGTTCACGAATCAGCTAAAGAGACACCTTTAGATAGATTGCTAGTTGAAACTGATGCACCATATTTGACTCCTGAACCCTATCGTGGACACACTAATCAACCTGCTTACACACGCTATGTGGTTGATGCAATTGCAAAATACAAGGGTATTACACCTAGTGAAGTGGCTGAACATACGTTTAATAATGCCCACCAAGTGTATAATCTATAATTATGAAAAAAATAAAAGAAATTATTGTAGTTGAAGGTAAATCTGATACGAATCGTCTAAAAGACTGTTTAGGTGATGTTGATACGATTGAAACGACTGGCTCAGCTTTGAGTGAAGAAACGATTAAACAAATTAAAATTGCTCAAGAAAAGCGGGGCGTAATTATTTTCACTGATCCTGACTTTAACGGCAATCGTCTGCGAACTATTCTTCAAAAGGCTATACCGGATGCTAAACAAGCTTTTTTACCTCGAAGTAAGGCTGTTCCCAAAAAGAGTGATGGTAGTTTAGGTATTGAACATGCTAAAGATGAAGATATCAAGCAAGCTTTGGCAGCAGTTTATACCCATGCTGAAACTGGCTTTCAAGCTTATGATCACGCTGATATGGTTAATTTGGGTTTAGTTGGCAAACCGGATTCTCACCAAAGAAGGTTGTTCGTTGGCTCGGAATTAAAGATTGGTTATACGAATGCCAAACAATTTTTGAATCGACTAAATATGTTTCAAGTAGCACCCGATGTTTTGGCAGCTGCGGTTAAAAATTTTGATGAAGGAAGTACTCATGACACAAAATAGATTAAGTATTGCTGATCCTATTCGTACGAATGATATCATGCGCAAATACAAATTACGTGCAAAGAAAAGTTTAGGACAAAATTTCTTAACCAATGAAAAAGTTTTGGACGATATCGTTGATGCTAGTGGTTTGAAATCTGATGAAATTGCCATTGAAATTGGACCAGGTATCGGTGCCTTAACTGAGAAATTGGCTCAAGTTGCAGAAAAAGTTTTTGCTTTTGAAATCGATGAGAATTTGATTCCAGTTTTGGGAGACACTTTGCAATATTACGATAATATTGAAGTTATCAACCAAGATATTTTAAAAGTCGACTTGGATAAATTCGTTAAGGAACATAATTTGGAAGGTAAGACGATTAAGGTCGTGGCTAATTTGCCATATTACATTACAACACCAATCATGTTGAATTTGATCAATAGCGATTATCCATTCCATTCATTAGTGTTGATGATGCAAAAAGAAGTTGCTCAACGAATAACTGCTAATCCTGGTCATCGTGAATATGGCTCTTTGACAATTGCGGTACAAACACAGATGAGTGCACACATTGATCGAATTGTTGGAAAAAATTCCTTTATTCCTAGGCCTAAAGTTGATTCAGCGGTTGCTGTTTTGGAAAGATTACCCAAAGATCAAATTGATATTGCTGATCCTAAATTTTTTAACAAAGTAGTCCGTTCAGCTTTCATGCAAAAAAGAAAAAGTTTGATGAATAATTTACTCAATTGGTTAGGTCGAACTGATGAAAATCGTGCGAAAATAAAAAATGTTTTTGAAAATTGCGATATCGCTGAAAATGCCCGTGCAGAGCAAGTTTCCATTGAACAATTCAAAAAAATGGCATTAGAATTTAGTAAAAATTAGATTACAAGTTTATTATTTTCTTGAAGTTTTCACAAAAACGTGGTAAAATTTCACTCCTAAGGAGTGATTATTATAATGCCAACATCATTGAAGACAATTAAGAGTCGATTAGATTCACACTTAGGTGAAAATTTGACAATTGTTGCACAAGCGGGTCGTAAGAAGGTTGTCCGCCGTCGCGGTACCTTATCAGAAACATTCCATTCAGTTTTTGTTGTAGATTTGGATCAAAATGAAAACTCATTTGAAAGAGTTTCATATAGTTATGCTGATTTATTGACAAAATCAATTGATATTAAGTTTGATGGTGAAGAATCAGAAGATTCAGAACCTGAAGCTGAAGTTGAATAAAATAATAAGCGTTCATTAGAATAGAGGTTTGAACAAAATCGTTCAGACCTCTTTTTTTGTGTGGGGGCTGAAATAAGTAAAGTTTGGAGAATGATACGCTTTACTTCGAAAAAAACATGAATTGTTCATTGTTTTGCTTTATAATCTTGTAGGAAGATATGTTTTAGGAGAAAAAAAGATGAAAACACGAAGAAGCGAACGTTTAATTGATATGACTCGCTATTTACTGGAACGACCACATACATTGATTTCACTAGCATTTTTTGCTGATCGTTATGAATCAGCCAAGTCATCAATTTCTGAGGATTTAGGAATTTTACGAAGAACTTTTATGATTAGAGGAATCGGGGTTTTGGAAACTTTGCCCGGAGCTGGTGGTGGAGTTATTTTCACACCAGGAATTTCTAAGAAAGAAGCTACAGAGTTTGTTGAGGATACTTCCAAGCGTTTGGTTGAGCCTAATCGAATTTTACCTGGAGGATATTTATATCTAACAGATTTATTGGCAGATCCAGAATTATTGAGAACTGTCGGTCGCATGATTGCTACTCAATATTCACAAAGTTCAATTGATGTCGTCATGACAGTAGCAACTAAAGGTATACCAATTGCCCAGAGTGTGGCTAATTTCTTGAATATACCATTTGTCATTGTCCGTCGTGATTCTAAGATTACAGAAGGCTCGACTATCAGTGTTAATTACGCATCAGGATCATCTGATCGTGTAGAAAAGATGGAATTATCAAAGCGTAGTTTGGACGAAGGTTCCAGAGTTTTAGTTGTTGATGACTTTATGAAAGGCGGTGGAACTATCAATGGATTGCAAAGTTTGATTTCTGAATTTAATGCCATTTTTGTTGGTGCCACTGTTTTTGCTGAAAATATCAATATCCACAGCCAATTTAGTGATGATGATATTACATCAATTTTCAAGGTAACTAAAATCGATACTAAAAACCGAATTCTCAATGTAGAACCAGGAAATTATTTAACTAATACCGATTTCAGTTATTTTGAATAAATTCTAGATTGAGCAGTTATATATAATAATGCTATTATATATAAGGATATTTGAATGACTGAAGGGAGTTTCTGATGTCGAATCGTTATGTAATAATTCTTGCTGCTGGAAAAGGTACAAGAATGAAGTCAAGATTGTACAAAGTATTGCATCCTGTTGCTGGTAGAGCTATGGTTGACCATGTTTTGACGCAAATTGAAAAAATCAAACCAGATCAAATCGAAACAGTAATTGGTAATGGTGCTGATAAGGTTAAGGCTTTACTTGGTGATAGAACTAAGTATGCTTTACAATCTGAACAACTAGGTACAGGTCATGCTGTATTGCAAACTGAAAAAGATTTGGGTGACAAAGATGGTATTACTTTAGTAGTTACTGGTGATACTCCTTTGTTTACAGCTCAAACTTTTGAGAATCTTTTGGATTATCACGAAAAGGAACAAGCTAGTGCAACTATTTTAACTGCTCATGCTGACGACCCATTTGGCTATGGTCGAATCGTTCGTGATAGCAATGGTAACGTTGAAAAAATTGTTGAACAAAAAGATGCTTCAAGAAGTGAACAAGAGATTCAAGAAATCAACACTGGTGTTTTGTGCTTTGACAATAAATTGTTATTTGAGAATTTGCACAAAGTCAATAACGATAATGCGCAAGGTGAATACTACTTGCCAGACGTTATCTCATTGTTGAAACAACAAGGTAAGAAAGTTTCAGCTTATCAAATGGCTGATCTTAGTGAATCATTAGGTGTTAATGACCGTGTAGCTTTATCAAAAACTGAAAAGATCATGCAAAGAAGAATCAACGAAACACACATGCGTGATGGTGTGACAATCGTTGATCCTGATAATACTTACATTGATGTTGACGTTAAAATTGGCAACGATACTGTCATTGAACCAAACGTTAAGATTTTTGGTAAAACAACTATCGGTTCAGAATGTGTTATCGGTGCTGGTTCAAGAATTTCAGATTCTGAGATTCAAGATAATGTAGAAGTTATCAGTTCCACTATCGAAAAAGCTATTATGCACAAGGGTAGTAACATTGGTCCTAACTCACATCTACGTCCTAAGGCTGAAATCGGTCGTGATGTTCACGTAGGAAACTTTTGTGAAATTAAGAATGCTAAAATTGGTGACAGAACTAAAGTTGGTCATTTAACATATGTTGGTGATGCTACTTTGGGTACTGATATCAATGTTGGTTGTGGTGTTGTCTTCGTCAATTACGACGGTGTCAAGAAGTTCCACAGTACTATCGGTGATCACTCATTCATTGGTAGTAATTCTAATATCGTTGCTCCAGTTGAGATGGCTGATCATTCATTCATCGCTGCTGGTTCAACTATAACTAAAGATATACCAAAGTATGCAATGGCTATTGCACGTGAGAGACAAACAAACAAAGAAGATTTTTGGAACAGATTACCACTATCAAAAAGTGAAGAATGGAAATAAGGGTGAATAATTAAATGTCATGTCAAAATAATGAAGTACCAATGAAGATTTTTGCATTGAACTCCAATAAACCTTTGGCTGAAAAAATTGCTAAAGAAGTCGGTGTACCACTAGGAAAATCATCAGTTACACGTTTCAGTGATGGTGAAATCCAAATTAATATTGACGAAAGTATTCGTGGTTCTGAAGTATTCTTGATTCAATCAACTTCAGCTCCAGTTAACGATAATTTGATGGAACTATTGATCATGGTTGATGCACTTAGACGTGCTTCTGCTAGTGTGATTAATGTTGTTATTCCATATTACGGTTATGCTAGACAAGATCGTAAATCACGTTCACGTGAACCTATTACAGCTAAGTTAGTTGCTAATATGCTAGAACGTGCCGGTGTTGATCGTGTACTTGCACTTGATTTGCACGCCGCACAAATTCAAGGATTCTTTGATATCCCAGTTGACCACTTGATGGGTGCTCCATTGTTGGCTGACTACTTCTTGTCAAACCATCTTGAAGAAGATGCCGTAGTTGTTTCACCTGACCACGGTGGTGTTACTCGTGCTAGAAAGTTAGCTGAATTCTTGAAGACACCAATTGCTATCATCGATAAACGTAGACCTCGTGCTAATGTCGCTGAAGTTATGAACATTATCGGTAATGTTAAAGGCAAACGTGCCATCATCATTGATGATATGATCGATACTGCTGGTACAATTTCTCTAGCATCACAAGCTCTAATCGATGCTGGTGCTACAGAAGTTTATGCATGTTGTACACACCCAATCCTTTCAGGTCCAGCTATTGAAAGAATTGAAGCTTCACCAATCAAGACATTAGTTGTTACAGATTCAATCAACCTTCCTAAGGACAAAGTTATCGACAAGATGGTACAAGTTTCAGTTGGACCACTTATCGGTGAAGCTATCAAGCGTGTTCATGACAATGATCCAGTTAGTCCATTGTTCAATACTCGTTTTGAAAGAAAAAATAAATAATAATAAATTAAGCATCCTCAATTGAGGGTGCTTTTTTGATTCCAAAAAAATCTCCTCATAGTAACCAAATAGATTGCTACAAGGAGATTAGTTATTTAATTCTAAATGATTTTTTTGATTTTCTTCAGACAGAACCCCATGATTCCTAAAATGGCTAAACCTACGGCACTTAGTAATGCAGATAGCTTATTACCGGTTTGTGGCAATTTTGCTTGCAAGTCTGTCTTAGTAAATTGTGAATTTATTAGATTTATTTGACTATGTTTAGTGGTAGTCTTTGGATTATTATTGGAGTTATTTTGAACTGAAGAAATTTGTGGAGTTGCCTCATTCTTTTGACTAAGTTTATTAGTATTAACGGATTCGGTGTATTTGGTTTGATCGATAGTAGCGACAATTTCTGGATGACTTGAATAGTTATTTTTAACATGGTCAGCGGGAGAATTTGTATTTAAATTATTTGCGCTAGAATCGGAATTATCAATTTGTGCACTAGTTATAGAGTTGGTGTTCTTAGTAGTGTGCTTGATGGTGGAATGAGAACTAATATTTCCAGTATTGTCGATAGTAGAATTAGAGCTAGAAACGTTAGTATTAGGTTCAGCTACTGAATGAGAATTTGATTGATCAGTATTTTGGTTAGTGATGGAGTTAGAAGTAGAACTTCCAGTATTAGTCTTAGCAGTAGAGCTAGATGTATTATCGGTATTGTGAGTGGTTGATGTGTTGTTGATACTTGGACTGGTTGTTGAATTTGAATTTGTCGTGGTATTAGGTTCGGTAAAAGTTCCAGAACTAGTGTTACCAGTATCAGAGGTTATTCTTGTATAGGGAATCTCGAAGATATTTTGATTTGGATCAACTGTGACGGTAGAAGTTCCATTTACTGCTTTATAGTTAGCAAGTTCTGGAGCTTTAAGCGTTGCATCAGAACCAACTATACCTGTACCGACTGAAATAGGATTACCAATCTTGTTGCCAAATTCATCGACTGGTTGAACTGTCAAAGGAACTGAGTTGCCAGTATATGTAAAGTGAATCCCAAAATTTGCATGAGCAGCGATTGCACGTTCATCCATGGTACTTTGAGCACTGGTGCTACTAATGAAATCAGCGTATTGAGCAGGAGTAAGACTATAACTATAGTCAGTATCTGTTCCGCCAAAGTAACTACCTGTAGCATGAACCTGAATGCCAGTCAAAGTATACCCATTGATTTTTGCTTGATCGATTGTTGGAAAGTCAACGGCAGGACTCAATTGAGGAGCTGGCAAAGTACTTACAACTGTTGGAGCATTGAAAGTTTTGATGACTTTGCCTGCTTGATTGACAGCATCCAAAGTAATAGTTGGATCAGGATTTTCCGTATAATAGAAAGTCTTCGTAACATCACTTGAAGGCCAAGTTATATAACGAATTGGAGTCGTCATATTGCTCTTTACTGAATCCAATTGATATTGACCAGTGTTAAAGACGGTACCTGCTGGACCAAAGAATGGCAAATCGGCTGGATTAGTTTGTGGAGTTGGTGATAAGTCGTCCGCAGCTAATTGGCCGCTATCAGAATCGATAATAGTCATTGGTGGTCTAATACCTTGAGATTTGAAGGTACTGCCATTTGTAGGGTCATCTAGATTCCAAGTATTTGTTTGTGTAAGTAAAGATTTACCAGTATTTTCATTAATGTAATTGTACGTTGTTGTTACCTTAGGTAGAGCGTAAATAACATCGACAACGACGTCTTTATTTGTGACTGGAATATTCAATTGACCATTTAAGTCCTTATTCCAAGGTTCATATTGACTAGCGTTTTTAATGGAATTATTCAAATTTTTGACTAAATCAGGTGACCAATTGAGTGAATAAGTTGTATTAGTACTTGTACTGGAAACTGGAATCGAATTACCTAGTGGATTTCCATCAGTGTCGACAGCTTGAATACTAATAGAATGTTTAGCAGTTGAGTCAGTGTTGGCATTCCCCGTGTTAACTGCTTGAATACCAGAACTTGGAATTGAACTAAATTTCCCGTCGTACAAGTAAGATCCGTGGTCGTTTGGATTGATATCAGTAGCGGAAATGTATGGAAAATCAATAGGTCCCTGATTTTGAGTTACTGTTACACTTTCAGAAGGTGCACTTGGTGAGTAGCCATTAATCGTTGGAGCTAAAATCGTATCGTTTTGACCAATGACGCCGGTACCTGTAGCGATTGGGTCACCAATTTTATTTCCGCTTGGATCAGTTGGTTGAATGTACAAAGGTACACTCGTAGTTGTGTATCCTAATTGAACATTAACGTTTTGATAATCACCAATATCACGAGAATCATACGTTTTAGTGCTTGCTAGGAGTGAAGCGTAGTCAGAAGGAGTTACTTGGTAAGTAGTAGTTTTGTCAGCTTGCCCAGAAACACTATTGGTTTCAGTGACAGTGATATCATCTAAGTCGTTATTAGTAATATCGGTGTCAGTTGTTGAAGGTAAGACATCTTTAGCAGTGACAGTGGTTGGAATTGCTGAAATTGTAGAATTGTTAAAAGTCTTGATAACATTTCCAAATTGATCAGTTGCGTTGACCGTCATAGTTGGGGCGTTTGCCTCTTTGTACCAAAATTCATCGGTAACTGTGGCATTGTTATCATCGGCTGGATATTGCATGGTATCTAGTGGTGTAATGCCATTTGATTTGGTTGTATCAAGGATATAGTGACTATTGTTTAGGATCATACCATTAGGGCCAAAGTAAGGTACGCTGGTAGTAGTATTGTCACTATAACCGGAGTTGTCGACAATGTTAAATCCAGCATCAGTTTTGACTGCTTGAGGTACTTTGATGCCATTTTTTAGTGAAGGATCATTTTTGTAATCATAAGTTCTACTTTCGTCGGTGATCTCTTTGTCAGTATTTTCATCCATGAATTTATAATCAACGTTGACTGTAGGGTCTTCGAAATAAACCGAAATAGTAATATTGCCATTGTCCATGTTAATTGATGTTATATCGGTGCTGTAATT
This sequence comes from Companilactobacillus futsaii JCM 17355, assembly GCF_001435505.1. GTDB lineage: Bacteria > Bacillota > Bacilli > Lactobacillales > Lactobacillaceae > Companilactobacillus > Companilactobacillus futsaii. The sequence goes on from NZ_AZDO01000023.1 coordinate 72,483, forward strand.
TTTATCCAAAGGTATGTAAGTGTTGTATGCAGAACCCATATTTTGTGCTAATTCGGTAGTCAACACTTTAGGATTAAAGGTAACAGATGAATTTGGAAAAATAATTGCTACGGTTTTAGCGGCGCCCAGTACTGTGCCATCATTTGTAACACCTTGCAATATGACCTTATATTGGCCAGTACTGTTTGGCTTAGTATTTGTATCTGTGGTAATTGAAATACCTGAATCAGGTATCTTATAAGCAGAAGTTAAATTTCCCGTATTATCAATGGTATAAGTTGATGTCTGTTCTTGTGTAGTTGTTGGAGAAACTACCGTGCTGGTTGATGTAGGTGTTGGTGTTGTTACAGAACTGTCAGTTATTTGAGAATCGTTATTATTAATTGAATTAATCGATGAAGGACTGCTGTTAGTGTCAGTGGCTGTTTTACTAGTTATAGGATTAGCAGTGTCCTCATTGTTTGAGGTGTTGGATGAAGTCGTATTATTAATTGATGAAGAATTATTCATATTAGTTTGATTATTTGATGATGTAGAATTTACTGATTCGGTTGTTGTATTTTGATTTAAAGTTGGTGGAGTTATTGAACCAACAGTTTTTCTATCAATGGGAGCAGCCGTAGTGCTTTTTTGTACTAAAGTTGAACTAGGAGTAGTTGAATTATTTGATGTATCGTCGTTAGTGGCGGCTTTAGTTGTAGCTGGAAACAATAAAAGCGATGCACCACTTAAAACGACAGCGATTGCTAAATCCTTATATTTTATTCTATTAAGTGTCGTAAGATTATTTCTCGTCATAAAAAGCCTTCTTTTTGAAATTAATTTCCCCGTCAATTTATAAAAATCGCTAATTGAGAAAACACGGTAATTTATTGCCGTGATGAATCAATGATTTATGCGATTTCAAGCGTTTTTACAAACATATGTTCCCTTACTCTGGTATAATTACAGTATCAAATCGTAGAAGGGGTTCATATGGTTTTAAAGGGTATTAAATTGCGCATCTATCCAGATAGTTACCAGAAAGAACTTATCGAATACAACTTTGGTGCTAATCGTTTTGTTTGGAATAATATGCTAGATATGATGATCAAACGTCATGAAAATAATCCTGAATTGAAATCTTTGAAAGCATTTGACTTGAATTACATTCTGACGACTTTCAAAAAAGAACATACGTGGCTAAAGAAAGCTGAAAGTACTAGCTTACAAGTTTCTAATAAAGACTTATTTGAAGCGTACAAGGGATTCTTTAGTAAAAAGCGTAAGTTTCCACGATTTAAAAGTAAGAAGTATCCGAAACAAAGTTATCAATCTAAGTTTGTTAATAACAATGTCGAAATCATTGATGATTCTTATATCAAATTACCTAAACTTGGAGTAATGAAATATAAAAATAAAAAATCAATTCCTAGTGTGATCAAGTACGTGACTATTCGTAAATCATCAACTAATAAATATTACGCTATTCTTACGGTTGATGAAGATATTACTCAATTACCAAAGACTAACAAGTCTGTCGGTCTTGATATAGGTGTTTGTGACCTAGTAATTTGTTCAGACGGAAGTAAGTACAAGACTATCCGTTTTGATAAAAAACTGGCTAAAAAGAAACATTATTGGGAAAAACGATTAGCTAGAAGACGTAATCAAGCTCTAAAGGATATCCAGTATAAGAAGAAGTTTGGATTGATTGATTCAAAACCATTAGAACAATACTCAAACTACATGAAAGCTAAACTCATGGTAGCTAAGTATAGTGAGAAGATAGCTAATCAAAGAAAAGACTATCTTCATAAGATAACTCGTGAATTAGTTGAAGATAATGATTTGATTGTTATTGAAGATTTGAAAATCAAAAATCTTCTAGGTAATCATAAACTATCACGTGCTATCACTAATCAATCATGGAGAGCATTAAGACTAATGCTTGAATACAAATGTGAATGGTATGGTAAGAAACTTCTGGTTGTTAATCCATTCAAAACTAGTCAAATCTGTTCTAATTGTGGTTACGATGATGGTAAGCACAGTTTAGATATTAGAGAATGGGATTGTCCTAGTTGTGGTATTCATCATGACCGTGATATCAATGCAAGTAAAAACATATTGAAAAATGGCTTGGAACAAGCCTTAGTAAAATAGTTCTAGCCTCTACCGACTGGTTGAAATACTAGCCGGCAAGTATGGAATGTTCCTAGAAGCTCGGTACTTTAGTGCCGATGTAGTTCACTTCAACTGGCCTCACCCTTATCGTAGTTTCCTTACCGCAACATTAAAAACTAAAAGCGTATCGAATTATTGCTTTTAGGAATAGAAAAACTAATATTTGTTTGATTCTTAAAAAAATACATAAAAATTCGCCATAAAAATAGCCCTGATAAATGCAAATAATTTATTTAACATTTATCAGGGCTTATTTTCATTAATTTTTAGTATCTTCTGTTGTTGTGATCATTTCTTTGTTGATATCTCAATAAATCACGAATTTGTTGTAAGTATTCAGTTTGTGGATCAGGTATTTCATCACCATTTTGATCGAATTTACTACGAGAGCCATCACGACGCATACGGTTCATCATTTTAACGATCAAGAACACAACGAACATGATGATTAGGAAATTGATTACGGCATTAATGAAGTCACCGATTAAAAAGGTTGCACCTAATACTTGAAACTTCATGTCAGATAGATCAATTTGCCCAATGATGAGTCCAATTAGCGGATTCAAAAGGTAGGTAGTGATCGCTGATACTAGACTATTAAAAGCCGCACCAACGATAACACCGACGGCTAAGTCAACAACAGTACCACGGGAAATAAATTCTTGAAATTCCTTAAGCATTCTCGCTAAATCTCCTTCATTGCATTTTTAAATACAAGTTTCACTTTACTATATTTTGATAAAAATGAAAGGTTTAGCAAAATATTTATTGAATATTTAATATGAATGAAATTTATTGTTTATTTCCAATAATTCAAAGTCAAAAATAGCATCTATCCAGATATAGTCGATTAGCGGCTGTCATTATCTGAATAGATGCTTATTTGTTTGATTCTATAAAAATAGAAAATTCTATCTAGTCCGGAATAGCAAAGAAAATTGGCTCAGTAGTGAAATTATTCTTAGCA
>NZ_AZDO01000123.1 GCF_001435505.1 Companilactobacillus futsaii JCM 17355
CACTTACAATGGTAGTAGCTAATTCCAACCAATATAGGGAGTGATTACTTTGGGTACATCTACTTTATCACGTTTTCAACGTGGCGCACTAGCATAACTGGTCAATGAGGGGAATAAATCTTACCAAGTAATGGCTGACGCCTTAGGCGTCGCCAAAGCTACGATTAGCTATGAGTTGGACCGGGTTAAACCTTATGATCCAGAATTAGCTCAGCAAGATGCAGATCGCAAAAGGCGGAATTGCGGTCGTCGTTCGATGCTGACGGCAGCATTAGCGACTTTAATTACCAATCACTTACGATTAACCTGGTCACCAGAAACCATTGCGGCTGCTTATAACTTGAGCACTGCGTCAATTTATAATTGGCTTAATCGTGGCTGGCTCCCCTTCAAATTGACTGATCTACCCAATCGGAATGTCCGCCAGCACCGAGTGAGCGAAAATCGTGGGAAATTTACAAGTGGGACTTCCATCGAACAACGGCCAACAACTGTTAATCAACGGTTAGCTTTTGGTCATTGGGAAGTAGATACGGTGCTTTCTAGTCGAAGTGAGTCACGATCATGTCTGGTTACATTCGTAGAACGTAAGACCCGACTTCTATGGGCCATCAAAGCCCCTAATAGAACGGCTAAGGCTCTAAACGCCGCCTTTGGCAAGTTTATGGGGGCCTTCGGTCCCCAAGTAAAATCCATTACTGTTGATCATGGTAAAGAGTTTGCCAATTATCAGGCCTTAGAACAGGATTATCAGATCAAAGTTTATTTTTGCCATCCATATTCACCATGGGAGCGAGGTTCCAATGAATATTTTAATAGACGGTTACGCTGGTTCTTCCCGAAAAAGACCAATTTTAGCCAAGTAACGACTGATGAGATCCTAGCAGCACTTGAACTAATTAATCAACGACCATTAAAAATACATCATCAACAGACTGCCATTGAAAGATTCCGGGCTTGTTCGGATTAAACTTGTAATTTGCCA
>NZ_AZDO01000124.1 GCF_001435505.1 Companilactobacillus futsaii JCM 17355
GTTTTACCGTTCCATCAAAGGTAGGTTAACCAAGGAACAACGTAAGCTATCTCGAAGAGCTAGACGGGCTAAATCTGAAGGTAGAAAGCTTTGGAAATCTAAGAATTATCAAAAACAACGTAAACTAGTAGCTAAACTTCACGCTAAGGTAAAAAATCAACGTAAAGACTTCCTTCATAAACTATCAACTACACTTATCAAAAACCACGATTTGGTAGTTGGAGAGAATTTGAAGAGCAAAAATATGTTGAAAAATCATGCTTTAGCTATGTCCATATCTGACGTTGGTTGGAGAATGTTTATTAGTATGTTGGAATATAAAGCTCCGATGTATGGTCGAACCTTTGTCGAAGTTGACCCAGCCTATACGACCCAACAATGTAGTGAATGTAAATTTAGAATGGGTACAAACAACACTCATAAACTAACTCTCAAGGATAGAGAATGGACTTGTCCTAACTGTGAAACCCACCACATTAGAGATTGGAATGCTTCTAAAAATATCCTAGCTAAAGGTTTGATTGAATTATTAAAACCATTAACTGAAGATAGTCCAATATATAAGTAATAAGTACGGGCGTTTGGCAACCCACGTCCTAAGTTCTGGTAATTAGCGCATAAGACGTTATGATTCCGATTGCTTAATGGCATGAGATATCGTAATGCAATGCTTTATCTGAATAAGTTGTGACTAGTAATTAAGTAGTGATGAGCTATTTGGTGAAGTTCACAAGCCACTGACTTTAGTCAGTGGTAGTTGACCAACTTTATCCTTATTGTAATTTTTACCAAAGATAAAACCAAAAGTAACTGTCAATAATGGATTCATCCAAACGTAAAAAGCACATGGGATAAAGACTAGTGGACTAACTCCTAAAACTCCTGAAATAAAGATTCCGGTAACTCCCCATGGAACTAAAGCATTGATATCGGCTCCTCCACTAGCAAGGATTCTTGACAAGTAAACTGGTTTAATATTTTGCTTATCAAAGTTTTCTTTAAAAGTTGTACCAGGTAAAATAATGGAAATGTATTGTTCACCGACTAAAAAGTTAACACCGATGGCACTTAAAACTGAAGTTAAGATCAATTTACCAGGTGTGTTGACGCTTTGCTTCATTTTACCAACCAAATTTTCAACGACACCCATTTTGATCAAGACGCCACCTAGAGTCAAGGCAACTAAAATCAAAGAAATACTGCTCAACATGCTAGTAACACCACCGCCACTGACGATACTATTGATTTTCTTATCAGCTGAATTTAACTGAAAACCATTCATGATCTGATTGCTGATAGTTGAAAGCTTAGGGTGGTTGATAAAGATATGCATGATGATTGCTGTAATTGAACCTGACAATAAAGTTGGAATAGCAGGAACTTGCATAATAGCACAAATAATTAAAACGGCAATTGGAACTAACATCCAAGGTGAAACGAAGAAATTAGCGTTCAAAGCATTGATAATGTGATGAACTGAACTCATATCAGGATTAGCAGTACTGTGACCGGCAATCAAGAAAATAATTGCAGTAATCGTTGCTGAAGGAATGGCTGTGTGAGCGATTGTTTTGATATGATCAAAAACATTATCTACTCCAGCGATTCCCGTAGCTAAATTAGTAGTTCCAGATAGTGGCGACATATTGTTTCCAAATAATGCTCCAGAAACGATTGATCCAGCTGTTAAAGCTATGTTGATTCCCATAACGTGACCGATACCCATGAAAACAATTCCTAAAGTACTAATAGTTGTAAAAGAACTGCCAACGATCACGCCGACTAAACAACAGCTGACAAAGACTGTAAATAAGAAAAATCTGACATTTAATATTTCTAATCCATAAACCATAATGGTTGGAATCACACCAGACATCGACCACGTCGATACTAAAACCCCAATCATAATAAAAATAATCATTGGTACGATTCCTGGTTTTACCCCTTCAACAATCCCATCCTGGAGTTGGTTCCAGGTAAAACCGCGAAATCTTCCGTAAAACAATAACAATGTGAATGCCAATAAAATTGGAATTTGAGGTGTCATGCCTAGAGCAATCATCATTGTTCCTAGCATCCCAAACATTACGACCATAATAATTAAACTTTCTAAAACTGATAATTTACCTTTTTTCATATTACTCACCCTATTTTGAATTTGATTTAGTTTTCTTAGTAGTTTTGATAGGGTCTATAATAATAATTTTTTTGAGCTTCATTAATTTCTTTCTCATTTAGGATTTGTGCAAAGGTTGCTTGCATGCGTAACTTTTCGATAAATTTCATCTGTAATTCCTCCTAAAATTATTTGTCCTAATGAATAAAAAAGACGCCCCTGCAATTGTATGCAGGGACGCCTTTAGCGCGGTACCACCCAAATTCAAGTAATAATACTTGCTCTTTATTCCGTAAACACAGGACGCGAGATTTCAATTTAGTATTTTGCAAAAATATCCTGCATGGCTCGCACCGACCGCCATTTCTCTGAACACTGAGATACTTCGCTACTTGTTGTAAAATCAAAATCAATTTATGTAAGTAATCTTAGCAGAATTTTCTCATAATACAAGAGTTTTATTAGAAAAATATTGGATTTTTTTAATTATTCTAAAGTGAATCTAATAATTCTTGCATCTGTTCATTATCTGGATCTTGCTTTAAATAAAGTCTCAACGCCGCTTGGAGAACCTCTTTATTGCCGGTACTACGCAAAATTTCTACCAAGTCTGACAAGTAATCAAGGTTGTCCTTAAACTCGTCTAGAACCGTTAAAATGTCTTCTTGAGCTTTATTAACATCGTCAGTTTCAAATTCTGATTTAGCCAAATTCCAAATCAATTTAGGATTATTATTAATCTCACGACCATCCAAGAGATCCAAGTTAGCCTTAAATTGACCCTTAGTAACGTAATAATCACTCAACTTGATAACCAATGGCATTGGATTTTCGACTTTCTTGATTCCAGTTTCCAAAATCTTAATGGCATTATTGGCATCTTCAGACGTTCCAGCATCAAAAGCAATTGCATACAAACGATCATCTAACTCATTCAAATTAAGTCCTAACTGAGCATATTTGAAAGCATCAGCATTTTTCTTGATATTCAAATAATCTTCAGCTAGGACAGGATAAGCTGTTGGATAGTCGCGATTACTGTCGAGTAAGTTTTCCAAAACAGAAATCGATTTATTATAATTTTTAACTTGATTGTACAAAAATCCGAGTTGGAACTGAGCATCTTCATTCAATTCTAAGGCGTTTAACTTTTCATATTCACTGATGGCATCCTCATATTGTCCATCCCCAGCTAATGAACTAGCTTTTCTTAAGACAATTGAAATACCAGAGTAGTTCTTAATGCCCATATCCAATAACATGTCATAATACGTCAAAGCTTGGTTAAATTTATTTTCATCGAAATAAACTTCAGCCAAAGCAAACTTGAAAACTTCTTCGTCAGGGAACTCTCTGATGCCCTCTAAGAGCTTTTGTTCACTGACTTCATAAAGTCCTAATGACTGGTAAATATCGGCTGAAACTAGTAAATTTTCGGCATAAGCTGGTGAATCAGGCGTGATTTGAGAAATATAATCTAAAGCTTGATCGCTATCACCGTCAGAAACAGCAATTTCAGCTAATCTGGAGAGGATTTGACCCTCACTTGGGTAATTAGTCAAAAGATGTTGATAAATCGTCTTAGCTTGCACAGAGAGTCCACGACTCATCAATGTCTCGGCTAATGAAAATTGAGTTTGATCATCATCTTCACGTAACGATTCTTGAATCAAACCGTCGACTTTTGAAAAATCACCATCATCGATTGTTTCCATAACTTTATCTGCTTTACTCAAATTAAAACCTCATACTTTCTTTTGCGTAAAAAAAGACGGTCCGATGACCGCCCCTTATAAAACTAATTATTTAACTGAATCCTTCAAAGCTTTACCTGGTTTAAATGCAGGAACCTTGCTTGCTGGAATCTTGATTTCTTCGCCAGTTTGTGGGTTGCGACCCTTACGAGCAGCACGTTGACGAACTTCAAAGTTACCAAAGCCAATCAATTGAACTTTGTTACCTTCTGATAAGTTTTCTTGAATAGTTTCAAATACTGCATCAACAGCAGAAGTTGCGTCCTTCTTTGTCAAACCAGTTTTACTTGCGACACTATCAATAAGTTCAGCTTTATTTGCCATATGTGAATACCTCCGAAAATTTGTAAAATATTTAGAACACATGAACTTTTATTAATGCGTTCATTATTCTATGTACAAAATTACCATAGCAATGCCGATGTGGCAAGCATTTAAGCTATTTTTTAACATAATTCTTCTTAAATATAATTATATTTATAAAAACGGATGAAATACTGTCCTTCTAAGTTATTTTCGCTTTCTAGGAAGAATCTTAATTGGTGTTCCTTCAAAATCGAAAGTATCACGCAATTGATTCTTCAAAAATCTCTCATATGAGAAATGAAGTAATTCTGTCTCATTAACGAAAACAACAAATGTCGGTGGTTGAATAGCAACTTGTGTCATGTAGTAAATTCTCAAACGTTTTCCATTTACTAATGGTGTTGGTGCAATTGAAGTTGCACGCAACAATAAATCGTTAAGAACTGATGATTGAATTCGACGATCACGATTACCATAAACTCTTGCAACTAGTTCTGGAATTTGGTCGAGGCGTTGACCTTTAATAGCGGAAGTAAACAAGATCGGTGCATATGATAAGTATTGGAATTCAATTCTAATTTGATTTTCAAAGTCCTTCATCGTATTAGTGTCTTTTTTCAAAGTATCCCACTTGTTAACGACGATAATAACACCTTTACCGGCGTTGTGAGCATATCCGGCTACACGTTTATCTTGTTCACGAATACCTTCTTCAGCATTTAAAACAACACAAACGACATCTGATTTATCGATGGCACTCAAGGCACGTAAAACAGAATATTTTTCAGTATTTTCATAGACCTTACCACGTTTTCTAATACCAGCAGTATCGATCATTGTAAAATCTTTATCGAGTTTTTCATCGTGGTACTTAGTATCAATAGCATCACGAGTCGTTCCTTGCATATCAGATACAATAACACGTTGATCACCCAAGATAGCATTGACTAAGGATGATTTTCCAACATTGGGACGTCCGATAAAACTAAATTTGATAGTCTTATCTTCTTCTTCTTTGTCCTCATGAGGAAAGGCCTTGACGATCTCATCTAATAGATCACCTAAACCTGTCCCCTGAGCACCAGAAATAGGGTTTGGATCCCCAAATCCTAAGGCATAGAAATCATAAATATTTTGACGTTGTTCAGGATTATCCGCCTTGTTAACTGCCAAGATAACTGGCTTCTTCGTCCGATACAAAATCTTAGCAACGTCTTCGTCTTCTTTAGTAACACCATTTTGACCATTAGTGATAAAGACGATAACGTCAGCTTCATCAATAGCGATTTCTGCTTGGTTCTTGATTTGAACGGACATCTTTTCTCCGCTCATTTCAATACCACCAGTATCGATCAAGCGAAATTCTCTTCCTAACCAACTAGCACGAGAATAAATTCGGTCTCTAGTAACACCAGGTGTATCTTCAACGATTGAAAGTCGTTCATTAATAATTCGATTAAAAATTGTAGATTTACCAACATTGGGGCGTCCTACTAACGCAACTACTGGAACAGACATATTTTGCCTCCCTACTTATGTTCGTTAACTATTTCAGTTACTCTTTTAACAACTTGTTCGATAGTCATATCTGAAGTATCTACTTCAATGGCATCGTCAGCTTTTTTCAATGGTGAAATTTCACGATGTGAATCCTTATAATCACGCGCCGCAATTTCATCTTGTAATTCTTTTAACGGGGTATCGATGCCACGTTCAACATTTTCTTTAAAACGTCTCTGTGCACGAACCTCAACGCTTGCAACCAAAAAAATCTTTACTTCAGCTTTAGGCAAGACTGTTGTACCGATGTCACGCCCATCCATGACGATATCACAGTCATTTGCTAAGTCTCGTTGCATTTTTACTAGTTGTGTTCTTACTTCCTTGATTGCGGAAACTTGCGAAACGTTGTTAGTTATTTCTTCAGTTCTAATGTCATCTGAGACATCTTCTTCGTCTAAATAAACGTGTTGTCCATCCTCTTTATTTAGAAAATGAATTCGATGTTCTGACATTAATTTCAAAATATTGAGAGTATCACCATAACCCACATTGTTCTTTTTTGCAAGTAAAGTCACTGTTCGATACATTGCACCTGTATCACAGTATACAAAGTTTAAGTTCTTTGCAATTAATTTGGCAATCGTACTTTTTCCAGCAGAAGCTGGTCCGTCTATAGCAATTTGCATTTGTTTCTCTCCTTAATAAAAGGGCCCAGACAAATTTGTCCAAGACCCTTCACATAAAAATTATTTAACTCTTAGTGTTGTACCAGGTGTCAATGTACCAACGTTACTGTTCATACTCTTTAATTGAGCAGTAGTTAGATTATTGTTATATGCAATTCTAAACCAATTGTCTCCAGCTTTAACAGTGTAATAAGACGCCGAACTACTATTATTATCTGTCGAAGTTGTTGAATTATCGTTGGTCGTTGTTCCAGTTGAAGCTTGTTGATTACTTTGTTGTGACTGTTGAGTCTGTTGTGAATCTTGGGCTTGTTGCGTACTATCAGCTGTTTGAGAATCACTTGAGTCAGCAGTTGTACTATTGGCAGAAGTACTATCACTAGCAGTATTAGAATTATTGGCATTAGAATCAGAGTTACTATCTTCATTCGTAGTTGTCTTCTTCTTTGCGCTATCCTTCTTAGTACTGTCTTTTTTTGTAGACTTTTTCTTGGTTGACTTCTTAGCAGCTTTTTTCTTAGTTGATTTGTCTTTATTTTCAACTGAACTCTCAGCTTGGGAACTATCTAAATCGCCACTGCCACTACCTCTTACAGCATTAATAATAACAGGCGTAAACATAATGACGATCAAAGCAACAACTAAGGTAACGACTAAAGTGTGATTTCCACGTTGCTTTTCTTTAGTAACAGCACGTGAAACATGACCCTCATCGTCAGTATCAGAGTCAAAACTCTTTTCCCAAGGCTTAACATCTTCTTGATCAGCAGAAGAATCGTCTTGATCTTGATCAGATTCTGCCTTTGAGTCCTCAACTGATTCTTTAGGTGTCACAGGTGGCACTGAAGTTGGCTCAAACTTAGGTTCGTCAACTTCAGGAGCATCTTGTTTTGCTTCACTTAAATGATCATTGCTTTCTTCAGCTTGAAGATGATCAGCCCCAACAGGTGTAGGATTATCCTCAACTTGTTTAGGCTCTTCATTAGAAGCTTGCTCGTCAGAAACAGTATTATTCGTTGGTGTGTTTTCATCACCTGTATCGATTAGATGATATTTTTTTAAATCCTCAAGACTGACAGATCCTTCTAGTCCTTTGGTGGATTTTGGAACACGTGAATCGCCAGACATATTGTTTTTATCATTATCGGCCATTAAAAACCAACCTCCTAATTTCTATCTCTTAAAGCATATCATAAAAGTTTAAAATTTTTCTTTAAAGATTTATAAAATTTCACTATTTAATAGCGAAATGCCCCTTGATTCTAGGATAAACGATAATAACTGCTACTGAAATGATCAATGCTTTAATAATATTAAACGGAATGACACCAGTCGCTACATATTTTGCTAATGACATATTTAATTGCATCCCGACAACATTCATATAAAGTGGCATGACTACAAAATAATTTAGCAATGACATAATGACCGTCAAGCTCAAGGTTCCACTGACGACTGCCATGATTTTTTTATCTTTCTTCCAGAAATGTGCAAATGGCAATAACAAGGCAACCGAACCTACAAATGCTGCCCCATCACCAATCAATCCGGCTAAACCCGTTCCAGTCACTAACAAATGAACCATTGATTTAAGTAAAGCTATCATGATTCCCCCAACAGGACCAAAGGCAAACGTACCAACGACTGCCACAACATCGCTTAAATCGACTTTCAAAAATGGCAACCAAATCAAAACTGGAAATTCAAAGAACATCAAAATCGTTCCCAATGCTGCAAAGATTGAAACCCCAATTATATCTTGAAACTTATACAAACTCTTCCCCATTAAAATCAACCTCTCTAAATTGATTCCCAAAGAAAAAAGGCCTATTTTGGGCATACCAAAACAGACCTAATCTGTTTTCTTCCATCCAGACTTTACTGTCGGTATTGGAATCTCACCAATTCAACCAGCTTGCGCTGGGTCGCGGACTTTACCGCCGGTCGGGAATCACACCCTGCCCTGAAAACCAATTATTTATTTTTATATTTATAATATAGCAGACCCCTTGATATATGGCAACTGAGTAGTTGTTATGGGAACAATACCATTTGGTTATTAATAAACCGTCCATTTATTCAGTGGCCAATAACGTAATTTGACTTCGCCAACAACGCTCTTTTGATTGATGAAACCAATTATTCGGCTATCTTTAGAAACAGTTCGATGATCTCCTAAGACAAAATAAGTATCAGTGGGGACTTTGTTGGTTTTTTCAACTTTTTTCAAGTATGAACTACTATAACGTTCTTGCCATTCTGGTGCATTTTTTGCCAAAGAACTTAACGTGAAGTCATAGGTATAACTATATGGTTTGCCAGCATAAAAACTAGTATTGGGTTCTTTTTTCTTCTTACCCGCCTTTAAAAAGTCTTCCTTATATACTTTTCCATTAACATAGATTTTATTATTTTTAGAAACAACCGTATCGCCTGGTAAACCAATAACTCTTTTAATATAGAACGAACCAGGTTCATCTGGTGCTTTTAAAACAATCAATTCACCACGTTTTATTTCTGAATGCCTCGTTTCAATGATTCTGTCACCATTTTCAAAATTAGGCTGCATTGACGGTCCAATGACTTCATTATTTGAAAGAACAAATCTAAATATTAAAAAGAAAATAGCATAAACAATAGTCAAGTAAATAATTAAACTAACCCAATAAGACCAGCCACTTTCCTCTTGTTTTGCAAAATGGCGACCTTTTTTATCTTTCACTATTGTCACCTCTTAAAGGTTTATTTTTGATTCTTCTTCAAAGTAGCAACTTCTAAACGAGTCAACTCACGATATTGACCAGAGACCAAACCATCCAAAGTCAAGAAATCATAGCTTTCACGAGACAATTTTTCAACTTTATGTCCAACTGCATCGAACATGTTCTTAACTTGGTGATTGTGTCCTTCATGAATAACCATTCTGACGATTGAACTGTTCTTCTTTTTGTCTTTTGACATCACACGAACCTTAGCTTTGGAAGTCGTATAACCCTTTAGCTTGATGCCATTTTCCAACTTTCTAATTTCTTCTGTTGTCAAAATACCTTCGACTTTAGCAATATAAGTCTTATCAACATGATATCTTGGATGCATCAAGTGATTGGCAAAATCACCATCATTAGTTAACAATAACAAGCCTGAGGTGTCATAATCTAAGCGGCCGATTGGGTAAACTCGCTCACGTACATCATCTTCCAACAAGTCAGTGACAACTTTTCTATCCTTATCATCAGAAACAGCTGAAATAACTCCACGAGGTTTATACATCAAGATATAACGTTTCTTTTCTTCTTCCATAGGTACGCCGTCAACTTCGATACGATCATGGTTATCAACTTTGACACCCATTTCGGTGATCAACTTACCATTAACCTTAACGTGACCTTTAGCAATCAAATCTTCTGATTTTCGTCTTGAAGCTACACCAGCATCAGCCATGTATTTTTGTAATCTAACTTTCTCCATCTATTTCTCCTATATTTGAGTTATCCTCAAAGTTTTCTATTTTTGGTAAATAATCTAAGCTTTTAATTCCAAAGTAATCAAAAAATTCATCTGTTACGACATATAAATTGGGATGACCAGGCACATTTTTCTTACCATGTTCTTTGATCATCTTGCGCATCAACAAAGTATTCAAACTTCCAGAACTCTGTACCCCACGAATTTCATCGATTTCAATTCTAGTGATCGGTTGTCGATAAGCGATGATCGATAGAATTTCTAAAGCCGCTTGACTAAGTTTTGTTCCCAAGCCTGATTTAAAATATTTCGTCAATAAATCACTGAATTCGTTCTTAGTAACTAGTTTATAAAGTGAATTGTAATTGACTAGTTGGATGCCAGAATCTCCATCAGTTAATAATTTAACTTGCAATTCTTCAAGATTTTGTCGTAAAGCAGCACTATCGATCTCTAATAATTCGACCAAATCTTTTTCCTTGATACCTTGGTCACCGGCCACAAACAATAATGCCATTATTTTTGCTTGATACACGTTTAATTCCTCAATTCAATAAATAATTCACTTTTAAAATCAGCCTGTTGAACGGAAACAATTTGCTTTCTAGCCATTTCCAAAATTGCCATAAAATCAGTCACGATTTCTTCAATATTGCCGTTCAATTTTAAAAGTGCCTTAAAAGTGGTTTTCTTAACGGACTTCAATTCTGCCATAATATTATCAGTCGCATCCTCGATCGAAAGGGTCTCATTTTCAATCGTCTCTGTTTCTGGTTGGCGATTCTTTTGTTCACGCAATAATTCAGCATAGGTCGTCGCCAAATCAGTCAAAGCAACCGAGCCAGGCTCAAGAAACTGTTCCAATTGCTTATTAGGAATACTGACCTCTTTGTCGAATTGCTGCTTACGATACTGTTCTTTTTCTTCAAAGTAGGCGGCAACCTTTTTGAAAGTTTGATACGTCAACAGCTGCGAAACTAACTGATCACGAGGATCTTCATCTTGCAATTCATCTTCAATTTCATCTGGTGCTTGAGGTAACAACATTTTACTTTTAATTGACATTAATGTTGATGCCATAACTAAATAGTCACCCGCAATATCTAATTGCAACACTTTCATACTCTTCAAATAATCCAAATACTGTTGTGTAATTTGAGCTATCGGAATATCATAAATGTCAACTTTTGATTCCTTGATCAAATGCAACAACAAATCGATTGGGCCCTCGAAATCAGTTAGAACTAAATTTAATTTTTGCATTAATCCGTTTCTTCCAAATCCTTCTCAAGTTTCTCTTTATTTTGACGCCAAAGCTTTATGTCTTTACTCAATTCAAAGTTTCCCAAAATGACTAATTTAGGAAAGCGTTTCTGAACATCATCAAAGATTTTAAAAATATTGCTTTGCGAGCGATAAGACGGATTTAGTGAAATATATTCGATAAAAACAGTTCCCTCAGAAAAAGATAAGGCAACAATTCCAGAATAATCATCCATATTACTCTTCCACAAATACAATTGTCGATTCTCATCTTCCGAATAGAGATTCAATTCTTGTTCCATATTATGAAAGTCTTTTAAATCACTAATGTATGATAAAAAGCCCATGGCAATTTTTTTATTCTCATCACTATATTTACTAAGCATAAATCCTCCTATGCTCTGGGAAAAGCCTTGTTATAAACTTGCTTCATCCGCGTCTTATTAACGTGCGTATAAATTTGAGTCGTTGAAATATCTGAATGCCCCAATAACTCCTGTACTACACGTAAATCTGCCCCATTCTCTAACAAATTTGTAGCAAAAGAATGACGCAATGTATGTGGCGTTACATCTTTAGTAATGCCTACTTGAGCAATATATTTTTTGATCATACGCCAAATTGATTGTCGAGTTAACTTTTTGCCACGAAAATTCAAAAAAACCTCTGCCTGTTGACCATATTTTGTAACTAATGGCTCACGTGTTTCTTGAAGATACTTGTTCAACCAGTTAATGGCTGTTTCACTAATTGGTAGCAGTCTTTCTTTAGAGCCTTTACCTAAGGTTTTGATCAATTGTAAATCCAAATGTAAATCATCCATTTTTAAATTGACTAATTCACTAACTCTAAGACCAGTTGCGTACATCACTTCAAAAATCGTTCGATCTCTAATGCCAAGGCTTGTTGAAATATCCGGCGATTCAATCAATTTGTTAATCTCATCCATC
Organism: Companilactobacillus futsaii JCM 17355; assembly: GCF_001435505.1. Taxonomy (GTDB): domain Bacteria; phylum Bacillota; class Bacilli; order Lactobacillales; family Lactobacillaceae; genus Companilactobacillus; species Companilactobacillus futsaii. Next base: position 12,044 of record NZ_AZDO01000124.1, read on the forward strand.
GACAAAACGACTGGCAAATGACTGCCTTTTTTAGGAGCATCCAGCTCGTTCATTGGATTGGTTGGCAATTTATCGAGCAACTCCAGCCATTGATAAAATTTTTTTAAAGAAGAAAACATCCGCATTTGTGAATTTTTCGACTTACCAGCCTTGTCCTGACTAGCAAAAAATTGCGTAATAACAAAATGATCCTCTGGATAAAAAGCGACTTTTTTCTTCTCTAAAAATTGGCTAAATTCTAGTAGATCTTGATTGTAAGAAGTAATTGTATTTTTCGATAAGCCACGATCTAGTCGTAAGTATCGCGCATAATCAGCCAGAGTATCGATCATCGTTTGATTTTTAATCGTCAATTTATCACTCACTAAACATCACCTCTATTTGAGATAAGTGTAGCCATCTTTTTGTTCAATCTTCTTTTGTTTCATTAAATTACCTAGAGCACGCTTAAAACTCCCCTTGCTGATACCAAAGTATTCTCTAATATCATCAGGATTGCTTTTATCTGTATAAGGAATCTTACCATCACGAGCATGTTGTAAAACGGCCATGATCATTTGTGCATCTGGTGTAATTTCTTCATAGGCACGTGGACGCATTGAAAGATTCAAACGACGGTGACTTGAGCCAATCACACGAGCTTTAATATGTTGTCCGATATGAAGTGGTTGATCTTGTTCTTTCACATGAATAAAGCCCATGTAGTAGCTATCAGTCATGACAAAAGCGCCGGATTCTCTAATAGCAATCACAGTTCCTTCTTCATTCTTATTCATCAATTCTTTCAAATCTGTACTAGGGCTACGAGCAATTTGTGTGTAAAGTTCGATGTCAGCTAGCTTACCCCATAAACGACCCTTGTGATCAATTTCTAATTTGACCATCAAGTTATCGCCCTTCTTAGGCCATTCACTGTGTTCTAGTGGTAAATCGTCTAAAGAAACAACGATATCCTTGTCTTCCAAACCGACGTTGACGAAAACTCCCAAGTCAGTTCTTACTTCAGTAACTTCGGCGAAATCCCAAACTCCTTGAGTTACAAAAGGTAAGACTGTCGTCATTTTATTTTTATGAGCTTGATTTTCATAAACAAAGCCCGCTACTTGATCACCCAATTCAGGTATTTCGGTTAATTCGTTTAAATCTAAGGCAAAAGTTACCCCTTCTACTTGAACAAAGGCTTCATCCTTATTAAGGTCAGTTACCGTTCCTGCCAATACTTGACCGTACATTTCTGCTGCTTCCATTTTTCACCATACTCTTTTTGACATTTTATTTATCTAGAATAAAAATACCCCCAAACTACTAGAGGGTATCTATTATTGAATATTTAATCTTCTATATTATATCAGAAAGAACGATTAAGTAATAACTTCACACTAAAAAAAGAACCCAATCTAATTATTCAGAATGAATTCTAGTTCATAGCATGAATTTTGAACATTGAATTGATATAATCTGATTCTTCTTGTCCAGTGTTGTATTTATCATCTTTGCACTTATCATATCTTCGTGCAGCCGCCATAATCTCAGCTGTTTGAATCTTGTCAAAAATTGAAAGACCACTTTGATTATCGTTAACTAATGCAAAAATATTCTTCTTTTGCTCACTGCGATACATCTTTTTGGGTCCAACAGTCGTTATATAATCAAAATTATTTTTATCAAACTTCATTTAAATTCTCCTAGTTCCTTACGCGATCAGTGTAGTTCTAAAACTGTCGAATAACAAAAAAATAGTCTTATCAAAATATTGATTGAATTAGTTTCAGATGATAACAATTATTTATTCAAAGTCAACGTTGAATTTTTTTAATAAAAGTGAAATAATTTTATTCGTAGTAAGCGATTACAAATTTAATATTGAGAGAAGGATTTTGTTATGAAAATTAAAGCTGCTGTAGTTGATAAAGTTAATGACCCATTCGTTATTAGAGATGATGTCGAATTAGCTGACATGACTGATGATGGTCTACAAGTTAAGGTAGTTGCTTCAGGTATCTGCCACTCTGATGAAGCCCTACGTAAAGGTGACGCTGCATTTAGTTTTCCAGTAGTTCTTGGTCATGAGGGATCCGGAATTGTCGAAAAAGTTGGTAAAAATGTTACAAACTTCAAACCTGGCGATCATATCGTTATGTCATTTTACTCATGTGGTGAATGCGATAACTGTCTAAAAGGTAAACCAACTCAATGTCGTAAGTATGCCGCATCTAACCTATCAGGTACACGTCCTGACGGTTCAGATCACTTTACAGAAGATGGTCACCACGTAAGTGACATGTTCAATCAATCATCTTTCACAACCCACACTGTAATTGACAAACGTAATGCTGTTAAAGTTCCTAAGGACCTAGATCTTAGAAAACTTGGACCTTTGGGTTGTGGCTACGTAACTGGTAGTGGTACAGTCTTTAATACCCTTCAACCAAAACCTGGTGACACGATTGCTGTCTTTGGTACAGGTGCTGTTGGTCTTGCTGCCATGATGGCTGGTAAGATCTCTGGCTGTGTCAATGTTATTGCTGTTGATATTGTCGATTCACGTTTGGAATTAGCTAAAAAGATGGGTGCTACTGATGTTATTAACAGTAAAAATGAAGATGCTGTTGAAGCTATCAAGAAAATCACTGGCGGTCTAGGTGTCGACTGGGCCGTTGATACCACTGGTGTTGCTAAAGTCATGACAGATTCAATCGCTGCTTTGACACAAGGTGGAACTTCAGCCACAATCGCTGTTACACCACATAACATCGATATCAGTACTTGGAACGACCTCTGTGTTGATGACAAGAAAGTCGTTGGTGTAAACATGGGTGATGCTATTCCTCAAGTTGACATCCCTCGCTTGATTAAGTTCTATCAAATGGGTGTCTTCCCATTCGACTTAACAGAAAAACTTTATAACTTCAATCAAATCAATGAAGCTGACGCTGATTCAGTCAGTGGTAAGACTATCAAACCTATCTTGGTTATTGATAAAGACTACCAACCTGGTGAATAATTAATCTAATCTAAGCAAACCGTCTTTTGATGGTTTGCTTTTTTATTTTGGTTATATGTTTTCGTAAAACATGTATTTAAACTAAATATATGACATTTGTCATCCTACTTAATGACAATCATTACTACTGTCAGAACATTCCAAACATTAGAATTAATTTATCAAATAATTTCAAAGGAGTAACAAACTTATGGCAGTGGTTTTAAACGTTGAACATCTTCAAAAATCCTATCGAAAAAAAACAATTTTAAAAGACATTAATTTTCAAATTAATGATTCCTCTATTGTTGCACTCATTGGTGCTAATGGCGCTGGCAAAACTACACTGATAAATACTATTTTGAAACTCACACCTAAAGATACTGGCAAAGTCCAATTCTCAGTTGACCAATGGAAACAAATTACTGGAGTTATGATGCAAGATAATCTTGTTTTGAATCGGATTAATGTCGAGGAGATTATTAATCTTACTCGCAGTTATTTTCAAGATCCTCTTTCTTACGAAAATTTAATAAGAATTTCAGGATTAAAAGAGGTCGAAAATACATTTGTCAGTCAACTCTCAGGTGGTCAAAAACGACGTTTATCTTTTGCTTTAGCATTAGCTGGTGATCCCAAAATATTATTTCTTGATGAACCAACAGTGGGAATGGATAGTATTGCCAGAAACGATTTTTGGAAAACTGTTGCTAGCCTAAAACAAAATGGCAAATCAATCTTCATCACTAGCCACTACTTAAAAGAACTAGAGAACGTTGCCGACCACTTTCTCATTTTACAAAACAAAAATATTGCCTTTGACGGTTCTATTGAACAATTACGTAAAATCTCTGGAAAAGTGTTGGTAGAGTTCGATAGTAAATTATCTTGTAAAACCTTTACCAGTTTCTCGTCAATAATTTCAATCAATCAAACTAACCATCATTTTCAAATAATTACTAATGACGCTAACGAACTTCTGTCAAAACTTAATCCTTTTTTAAAGGCAATCAGTAATCTATCAGTTAATCAATCTTCACTGGACACCCTTTTACTAAATTATCAGGAGAAAAATAATGACTAATTACTTATATCAACTAAAAATAAATTTCAAACGGATTATTTTACGCAATAAAGCTTTTTTCCTTTTTGATATGATGCTCCCAATAGCTTTTTACATGTTATACACAAAAGTTCTAACTAATGGTTTGTCGCCTCAGCAGTTAAAAATTTGGAACAAAGATTACCTGATCAGTATGATGATTTATGGTTGCGTCTTGGGAAGCATTATTACCACCGCCAATACCTTATTAAATGATCAAACTTCAAAATTTAATTTATTCATCAGTTTAAAACCAATTTCTAAAACGAGATACTATTCATCTCTAGCAGTAATTTTTGTTACCTTGAATCTGATCGCATCAATTACTATCAGCTTAGTCGGCATCTTTGTTAATAAGATTGATCTTCCACTTTATACCATCTTCAAAATAATTTTGGCAAATACTATCGGTACTATTCCTCTAATAATGATTGGTATCATGGTTTCCTTAGTCAAAAGACCTGAGCTAGTCAATTTATTAACCAATTTAATTGTTTTTCCACTAGCTATAATCAGTGGTTTATGGTGGCCAATAGATATGATGCCAAAATGGCTTCAATCCTTTGGGAAAACCCTTCCTACCTATCAGTTATCAGTTATCGATAAGGCTTTGCTTAACCAAAATATCAGCAACTCAACAGCATTTTTAAATATCACAGTTTGGTTTGGATTATTAACTTTGCTATTATTAATACTAACTAAACTTCAGGAAAACAAGGGAATTATCGAATGAAAAATTTTCTAGAAAAAAATATTCTTTTTCCAAAGCATTTAGGGTTCATGCCTTATTTTTGGACCATTGCTCTACTCTTGGTATCTGGTCAAATGCTCAGTAGTCAAAATACCTTTAATTGGTTTAATTTTTTGTTGGTATTAGTATTTTTAAAATCTTACCATGATGGTTACTGGTTACATCGATTTATTTCCATTGACATTATTATCCAACTACTTATCGCAATATACTTTACCAAGATTCTCCCTAACGATAATGGCCCGACCTTTTTTATTTATACCGCTTGGCAAATTGGTTCTCTTCCCTTTAAAACCAATCAATTTCTGAAGTATTATTCACTTTACCTCATTACTTCCTTAGGTTGTACTCTTGGTTTACTTACACAAACACCACTAACGCTTCGAAACATTTTTGGAATCATAATAGTATTAACATTCACCTTTGGATCACCTGTAGCTTCTAGATCCTTGAGTAATTCTTATCGAAGAAGGTATCGGATGCAACAAAACAACGGTCGATTAGAGGCAATTGTTAAACAAAATGAACGCGATCGAATTTCAAAAGATTTGCACGATAACCTTGGACAATCTTTTTCAATCATCACATTAAAATCAGAACTTGCTGCAAAATTAATCGAAAAAGATCCTCAAAGGGCGCGTCAACAATTAGAAGACATTATTAAAACTTCACGAGAAGATTTAAATCTAGTCCGTAAAATTGTTGCCAATATGAACGAAAAAAGCATTGCTAGCGCCATGATCGACGAAGAAAAAAACTTAAGTATTGCTGATATTAGACAAATTTCCATAAATGAGCAAATCAGTAACGTATGGCCCAAAGACGTTCAACACGTTCTAGCATCTATCATAAAGGAAGCCACTACTAATGTTATTAGATATAGTAAGGCTAATAGTATGAAATTTACCTTTGAACAAGACGAAGATAATTATCTTCTAGAAATTATCGACGATGGAATTGGTTTAAAAAAGGACTGTAAACAACAAACATTCGGTATGACAGGGATGGAAAATCGTTTAATAGATATTGAAGGTCATTTAGAAGTTATTTCCAAATACGGTGTCAACTTAAAAATAACCATTCCTAGAAAGGATTAACATGACTAGTATTTATATTGCTGAAGATCAGGAAATGTTGAATTCAGCACTCTCAGCTATTTTAGATTTAGAAGATGACTTTCAAATCATTGGCTCAGCTACAGACGGTCAAAGGGCTTTGCAACAAATAGTAGCTCTGAAACCTGATATTGCTGTACTTGATATTGAAATGCCTCAAATGACTGGATTGGAAATTGCTAAACAACTTAGAGATATCGAACAAAATCTTAAATTGATCATTTTGACTACTTTTGCTCGTAAAGAATATTTTGAAGCAGCTGTAAATACTAACGTTAATGCTTACCTTCTAAAAGACAGTCCAACTGATAAATTAGTTAAAACAATTCATCAAGTTTTAGCGGGAGAAACTATTTTCGATCCTGTCCTAGTCTCAACAATTTTGTCCGCTGCAAAAAATCCCCTTACCAATCAAGAATTAAAAATTCTAAAGGAATTCTCTGTGGGCAAAAGTACTCAAGAAATTGCCGACACTATCTTCTTATCATACGGAACTGTCCGTAATTATATTTCTTCTATCCTTAGCAAGACTGGTACCCATTCACGAATTGAAGCTTTGAATATCGCTAAGAAAAACAATTGGATCTAGTTGTTTTTCTTGGGTTAAGGTTACATAAGATTAATTTAAATAAGTTGTACACAACAAAATAAACTGATAGACATTAAAGTCTATCAGTTTATTCGAATATCTATTTAATTTCATCACTCTGGGCATTTTCTTGTAATCTCTTCAATAAAACATCAGCAATTCCTCTAACTTGCTTGTCTCCATCGCGTTGAGATAAACGATAACCAACAAAATAAGGGGAAACTACGTATCTAGCTTCAATTTTACAAATGATTTTCTTACCAAATTTGTAGAAGAAAATATTGTATGAATCAAACTTACCACCATATAAGTCATCTAAGACATACTTAACTGTCACTCTAGTAAATTCAGCTAAATCATCAATGTACTTAGGATTATTAATGACAACGTTAAATTCAACAAAACCCATGATCGGCTTTTGCGAAACATCGACATTTATATGTTTGGAGTTGAAGACGTCCATTCCGGTAAAGTTCTCTTCTTCAACATGCTTATAGCCATCAACCTTATCTAAGCCAATGATTTGAAAATGTGGATGCCGCAAAGACCCACCAGACATAGGCCCAAAATTTTTATACATCAAGACGCTTTCATATTTCTTACTTTGAATCATCTCATTCCAGCAATGATAAATGAATTCAAAGACTTCTTGATTCTTTTCAACTGAATAGTTGGAAATATCTCCGTAATGATCACTTGATTCAATCACTAAAGTTTGATTAGTATCTTTTAAAGTCTTAAATTTATTTTCCAAGGCGAATTTTATAATCAAGTTAGCCACCTTAAGAAAAAATAAATAAAAAAAACA
>NZ_AZDO01000125.1 GCF_001435505.1 Companilactobacillus futsaii JCM 17355
CTCCTTTCTTATTAATATATTTGGTTTTTGATATTGAAATTCTTATAATATACCCTTATCACAAGCTTTTGAACGTACGTTCGTATACAATGTATCTATAAAGATAAGGGGGGTGAAATGATGAAGAATGAAATGGAATATATGATAGGCTTAAAAATGAGAATGTATCCTAACAGACGACAAGAAAAAATCTTCTGGAAGAATATCAATGCATCTCGCTTTGTTTACAATAAGCTACTAGCTAATAGTTGGACCGACTCACCAATTTATAGAAATAAGTTAAATAAGTTATATCCCATTCCAGAAAAATACTGGAAACACAATAAAAACGGTAAGTTACTTAAATCTAGTACGGTCCGTCTAACAGGATTAGCTCGGATTACTAAAGAAAAGTATCCATGGTTAGGTGATAAAGACATTGACAGTGATATGATCAACAATGCTCTAGTTAGCTATAAATCGGCATGGAATTTATTTCATAAAGTACATAAATCTGGAACACCAAATTTTAAACGTAAGTCTAATCCTAACCAAGGATATAGAACATCTAATCATTACAATTCAGTTACTGTTAAGAAAAATGGTGGTATTCCGTCTTTATACAATGGATCAATAAAATTTTTAGATAACAAACACATTAGATTACCCAAAGTTGGTCGTATCAAAGTCAGATTATCAAGACAACTACCAACTAATCAATTAGTTAGGATAGCCACTATTTCTATCAAACACTTGCCAACTGGAGAATGGTTTGTTTCATTTTTGTTAAAGAGCGATGAACCATTTAAAGAAAAATTACCTAAAACAAACTCTCAAATCGGTTATGATTTAAACACTGAAAACTTTCTAACTGATAGTAACGGCAATACTATTGATAATCCTAGGTTTTACCGTTCCATCAAAGGTAGGTTAACCAAGGAACAACGTAAGCTATCTCGAA
>NZ_AZDO01000126.1 GCF_001435505.1 Companilactobacillus futsaii JCM 17355
CCTTTATGGGTTTTTGTGTCCACTAGTGTTCGGTTATATTTTACAATCTGCCAAAACAAAAAAATAATTTTTCTATATCAGGGAGGATATATCATGAAATTATCAAGAAACGTTCTAGTAGGATCATTAGCAACAGTAGGTATGGTATTAGGAGCAGTTGCACCAGCAGTTACAGCACAAGCTGCAACAACAACAGGTAAAGTTGGATCAGACGGTAAGGTTACTCAAACAGAATCCACTGATGTTGGTCAATTAGGAAGTGGAGATCCAGCAATTGCTTTTGATGGTGGCGATGGTTCAACATATGGTACAGCAACAGCAAATTCAAATGCTAACGTTAAAGTTGTATCTGGAGTTTTAGTTCTTGATCAAGTTCCAGATTTTGGATTCGGTTCAGCAGCTTCAGATTCAACAGTTTCATTGAAGGATAATAATGCAACAGGTACTGCAGTTGACGGTAATAATAAGGGTGTTCTTTCAGTTATTGATGCTCGTTCAGAAACACCTGGTTTCACACTTTCAGCTAATTTGGGACAATTTACTGGTACTGACGGTGAAGCAGCCACAAATGGAAATCAATTTGTTCTTACATTAAATCCTGAAGAAATTTTTGATGGTAATGGTGAAAGTGCATCAACAACAGCTTCACCTATTAAGACATCAACGGCAGCTATGACATCAACAGGTGCAGCAGCAGATGGTAAGATTGTTATGCAACCAACTGCAAAATCATATAAAGTTGGTACTTTGAAGACAACATTTAGTGATGCAGATGCAGCAAGCTTGTATGTACCAAAGGTATCAAATAATGATGTAAAGAATCCATCAGTTAACTCATATCAATCAGTAATTACATGGACTTTAAATGCAAATCCAAAAGCAACTATTGGAACTCCTGCTACTCCTGAGGGTTAATTAAAAATTTGGTAGTATACCTAAAAAACCACTACTATTAGTAGTGGTTTTTATTTTATAATAGAGTTGCTTTGTAAGTCATTTTATACTTATTGGGAGGGTAATGATGAATAAAAAGAAATTCTTATTTTCTATGGTAATATCTTTTTGCATGTTTTTAATGGCTGTGATGAACTTTCAAACTAATATTAGTGCTGCAACTTCAGGCCAATATGCTTTAAAAGTTGGTGGAGAAAATACTGATAACGTTAATATTGATAATGGTAGTTATATGATTACTGGAGATCCAGGTCAAACTGTTGAAGTTAAGCTGCTTATTATAAATAAATCAAGTGATGCAAGAAAATTTGAATATAATGTTAACACTGCCTATACAACTAATGATGGTGGATTGGGATATGATAAAAGAAAAGTTACTGATTCAGCGTTGAAGATACAGACAGGAAATTTAGCTGATCCTAATCATGCTGTTATTAAAATTCCAGGTACAACAACGGCAACTGTGACGGCTAAAATTACTATACCTAAGAAAAAATATACTGGATATTTAATGGGTGGATTTAATGTAAGGCCATATAAAGAAAAGGCTAAAGGAACTGTTGCGTCAAATGGTACTTTAATTAAAAATAAATTTAGTTATTCGGTTCCAATTCAAATTCATCAAAAAAGTTCTGAGAACGCAGAGCCAAAATATTCTATTACTTCTGTTAAACCGGGCATACAGAATTTAGGTCAAAAAAAACATGGGGCGGTTTATGCCAATATTCACAACGCGTCTAACTCTTATTCTGGACAACTAGATTCAAAAGCAGTTGTTACAAAAAAGGGCGATAAAAGTTTTAAAATAACTGAAACAAAAAATGGTCAAAATATTGCACCTACATCAAATTACAATTATATGATTTCTTGGGGTAACAAAAATTTACAATCAGGAAATTATCATTTGAAACTAACATATAAAACAAGTGGTGGTTTAAAGAGCTGGATACTTGAAAAAGACTTCTCTATTACAAACAACGATGCTGCTAAATACAACAAATTAGCTGGTATCAAGCCTAACTATCTATGGCTATGGATTTTGCTAGGTGTTCTAGCTCTAGCAATCATTTTGGGCTTAGGTATCTACTTAGGTAAGAGAAATAATAATAACAATAATAATGGTAATTCTGGAAATACAACTAGAAGACGTCGCCGTTAATTAATAAATAAATATTAAGCTGTTCCAACAATTGGAACGGCTTTTTTAGTATCATAGAAGCATGCAGAGCTTTTAATTAGAGGTTATTATGAATAAAAAAGTAGTATGTTTAGTTTTTGGAATATTTCTTTCACTAGTGTCCTTCTTTTCGTTTGATAATTATGTAAAAGCTGATATTGATGGCTTAACTGTTACCCCTTTAATTGGGGATTCAGACGTTACTGATCGTTTCCAAATTATTGGTGATTCAAATTTAGAGAGAACGTTACAAATTTCATTGTCAAATTTTGGTATTAGAAAGTTACGCTTAGAGGTTGTACCAACTAATGCCACAACTTCAATGGATGGAAAAATAGTTTATACTGATGATGTAAAAGCGGGTCAGTATGGATTAAAGTATGCTTTTTCTGATATGGTTAAACCTCAAAGGGTAACGCTAGGTCCAAATAAGACCAAGGATTTAAAATTTAAAGTTAAGTTACCTTCAAAGAAAATTAACGGTTTGGTTCTTGGAGGTTTTAGCATACGTTCATTAGATAGCGCTGTGTCTGGAACTGCGGATGTTCCTGTTTGGTTAACTGATGATAACAAACCTGTCGGAGGAATATTGTCATTACATAATCTATCTTTAGATGTAATCGACAAAAAGCCCCACATAATAGTAAACCTCCAAAACAAAGAACCAGGGATGATGAAAAATGTTATCGTCCACGTAACAGTCAAACGCAAGAGTTGGCTTGATAGATTCAACTTAGGTCCCAAAACTATGTCGGCGGATCTCACATATCCTAAAGTAGCCCCAAATTCTCGTATTCCCGTTGACTTTGACCAAAATACGACTCCAATTCAAGCAGGGAAGTATGTCGTCAAAGGTGCAGCTCGAAGTGGGAAGGCTACTTGGACGTTCCACAAAACTTATACCATCACCCAAGATCAGGCTAACGACATTAACAAGCGTTGTAAGGGTCTGATCTATAATAAGACAACGACTTATATTTTAATCGTCTGCGTCTTAGTATCGTTGATTTTCCTAATTTTCTGGGCAATATGGCATTCAGGTAGGAGTTAAAAGTATGAAGAAACGAATAATTGTCTTTTTTTCCACATTATTACTATTAATTGCGACATTTTTACCTTTCGCGACAACAGTTAAAGCTGCACCTGATAAGTCTTATGCGATTCAGGCGATTTTACCAGACAACCAAATCAACAAAGACGAATCTTTCTTTGATCTCAAGGTTGAACCTAACAAAGACCAGACTTTGAAAGTTTTGATTGCCAATACTGGTAGTAAATCAATCACGGTCACGGCTGAAGTCAATAATGCTTATACGGCGGACTCTGGTGTGATTGGCTACGATAAGTACAATGCTCAATTGTACAAGTCAAAACTCCCATCTTTGACATCTTTAGTTGAGGGCAAACGTAAACAAACTGTCCATTTGGCTACTGGTGAAAATAAGACGGTTGAGTTCAAAGTAAAGTCACCCGATTCTGAATATGCGGGAATTATTTTAGGTGGTGTTACGACTACAGCTTCAGTTAGTCCCACGAAGTCTAAAAACATCAATATCAAGAATCAAGTTCGCTACGTCAAAGGGGTAGTTTTGCGCTCAAAAGACGATGGTGTCATGCCTGATATGCATTTGACTTCTGCTGCACCAAAAGCTGTAGCCGGATCAACAGGGATTGCATACACCTTGGACAATACAGCACCGATAAACGTCAATAAAGTGTCCCTGAAGGCAGAAATTACTAATGGTAGTAAGAAGACCAACTATAGTGCAGATAACCTGCAAATCGCCCCTAATTCGCAATTCGACTACTTCATTCCAGTGAAGAAGTTAGATGCTGGGACTTACAAGGCTCACATCACTTTGAAAAATGATTCTGGCTTTGAAAAATCGTTTGATTATAATATCACTGTCAAACAACGTCAAGTCGATAATGTCAATGATGCTGCAGCACCAAAAGAAGAATCCAACAATAAGCAATGGATTGGTATCATTGTAGGGATTATCGTCTTGATTGCCGTTGTAGTTTGGATGTACCTCTACTACTCACAACGTAATAAGGGTAATGGTCCAACTAAAGGTCGTGGCGAACTTAATATTAGAAGTACTAAGAAACCTGACAAGTCAAAAGATTCAAGATCAGGTAGTACTCGGTCAGAGCGTCATAAGAAATAAATAAAAATCGTCTTACTAATTTTGATTGGTAAGGCAATTTTTTTCGTAATATTTACATATAAGAGCTGTACATTTCACGTACAAAAAATTTCTAGAAGATGATCAAAAAACTGTAACTATGCGTGAAATTTTAAATGATTTTTAGATTTACAGCCTAGAATTTGAACAAAATAATAGCTCTATAAGAATGTTGTAAATTGCATTCTTATAGAGCTATTTTTATTTTTTATCGTAATTAATAAATAGAAGGACTTTTACGAACGGCAATGTAACACTACAATGCCTTTTTCTTCTTTTCTTCATCTTGTTTATTCTTGATCTTCTTAACGTAAACCTGATTCAATTGAATCAACAGCCAAATATAATCAGGACGCGTTGAAGAGATATCCCAAGGAATAACTTTCAAGTTGTCAGGATACTTCTTGCGTTCAATATCCAAAGGCAATACATCCATTGAAGTGATCAACACATCGACATCATCGAAAACATTGCTAGGAACGATTTCCACGAAGTCCAAAGTCCGGATATTTCTCAAAACAACTTCAGCGGTTTGATTACCGGGATCAATCAAGACTTTGACCTTGATAATATCTTCAGCACGAATAGTGGAGATATAACTAGGCAAAACTTGATATAGGTCTTTAGAAATCAACTCGGCGGCGTTGTAAATTCCAGGGAATTCGTTTTGGTCGATGTTAGAGAAGAAGGTGTAGACATCTTTGTACAAGTCAGTATAGTTTCTCTCGTTATTTTCATTAGGGTACATCGTATCCAAATGCATCAACGAGTAAGGTGCCATGATGTAGTAGAAGACGATATCACGCGTTACGTAGGTCATAATGTGCTTCAAAGTCTTCTGATTATGGTAGACCGACATGTCATCATGATAATGTTCCTTCAAGAAATCTATAAAGTGATAAACAAGCGCATAGAATTTCGGATTGATTCTGGCATTAGCGTTGATTGGTTGCTCAAATGAGGTATCGCTAGGTTGGAAGGCCGTTCTTCTGAAGAGATTGATCAACTTGTTTTCGTTGTCCAAAGCCATTACCGGTACGATTGGATAGTCTTCTTGTGTCAAAATATCTTCGCCCAGATTTTGTGTGCCAAAAACATCGCTGTAATATGGCAATTCGTCAATATAGTGACGTTTGATCAAGCGAATCCGAGAAATTGCTAGAAAATATTTTAATTGGAAATGAACGATTGGATTGTCGAAAGTAATATCAGTCCGCCCAATAATTTGGTCGATAGAACTTTCCTGAATCAAACTAAATGGCCATTCTTGCCCATGATACGTGTACCAATAGACGTAGTATGCCATCCAACGGATATTTTTTTCATTGCCCTTGATTTCAAGTGTCGAGTTGGAAATCTTGAGACCAAAGTTTTTGAGAAAAGCTCTGAATTTAGACATCCGACGATTTAAAGTGGACTTACTCGTAAAGTGTTCGTCACTAAAGCTTTCAAATGACGGATTGGCATTGGTCAAACCATAGTTGAAGGCCTGGAAAACGACAGAATTTTTTACCAAGAATAGTCGGTAAGTATCAATGGAAACTTTTCTGAAGTCGATTGACTCGATTTTTGTATCGCTAGGGTCAATGTCGGGAGCGACGTCAGCTAGATCTTCCAGTAATGCTTGAAAAATATTATATGTTTTTTGGTAGGTGAATTGCAGTCGATTACTAATGTTGCTTAGGTTTACTTCACGAGGAGGTAAAGATTTTATTACAGTAAGCATTTTGTATTTTTCTACGTCTTGCTTAACTAAGAAAATTTGCTCCAACATATGTCTTCCCCCGGTAACGTTTAATTAAAATAATTTAATAATAAATGAAACACTACTTGCTACTATCTTAACATTTATTTATAATGTTTTGTAATCAGATAGAGGTGCAATCTTTATTATTAGTATTTTGGAGTATGGATAGGGTACTTTGAAAAGATATGAAAGGAAAGTTTGCCGAAATCAATTATCCCTACTTGGTAATTTGGTTGGGCTGCTGCTTAATAGGTGGTAGACTGTCGATTTTAGAGAGTGGAGAACGGCGTTTAGGTTCTGAGCAAAAGCATATAGACCTGCCGTTCGTAACTCGTTTCCGCAATATTGCCGGCAAACGAAGATACTCTCTAATTCGTTGAGCTATTGATTAATGGGATAATTATAATCCTTATTGTCGGTAGTTCCTCTGATAATAAGGATTTTTTTTATATCCAAAAAGGGGAATGAAAGATGGAAAATAATGATGTGAATAGGTCGTTGAAGACCCGTCATTTGTCGATGATCGCACTTGGTGGGTCAATTGGAACTGGTTTGTTTGTGGCAAGCGGTTCCTCAATTTCAACAGCTGGTCCTGGAGGTGCCCTGATAGCTTATGTGGCTATTGGTATTATGGTTTACTTCTTAATGACTAGTTTGGGAGAAATGGCAACTTACATGCCAGTTTCCGGCTCATTTGCGACATATGCTACAAAATTTATCGATCCCGCTTTTGGTTTTGCGTTAGGTTGGAATTATTGGTTCAACTGGGCGATTACTTTGGCGGTCGATTTATCCACAATTTCTATAGTTGTAAAATATTGGTTCCCAAGCTGGACCTCATGGAAGATCAGTTTGACTTTTATGATTGTTCTATTGGTAATCAACTTTATCTCTGTAGGTTCGTTTGGTGAAACTGAATATTGGTTGTCATCAATCAAAGTTACCGCCGTTATCATCTTCTTGATTGTCGGTATCTTAAGTATATTAGGAATTTTAGGAAATCAAAACTTTGTTGGCTTGACAAATTATACATATAAGAAGGCACCTTTCGTTGGAGGCGTTCCGGCGATTCTGAGTGTGTTCGTTGTTGCCGGGTTCTCCTTCCAAGGTACTGAGTTGATCGGTATCACAGCGGGTGAATCAGCAACTCCTGAAAAGAGTATTCCTAAGGCTATCAAGCAAGTCTTCTGGAGAATTCTTTTGTTCTACATTTTGTCTATCGCCATTATTGGTGCTTTGATTCCTTATACTAGTCCAAATCTTTTGGGATCAGATGCCGGTGATATTGCTATCAGTCCCTTTACGATCGTCTTCAAGAAAGTTGGGATTCCACTAGCTGCCGGAATTATGAATGCCGTTATTTTGACTTCAGTTATTTCTGCAGCTAATTCAGGGCTATACGCTGCCAGTCGGATGCTTTGGTCAATGAGTAAAAACAACATGGCGCCAAAGGTTTTTGAAAAAACTAATGGTCGTGGTGTACCAGTCTTTTCACTTCTACTAACCGCTTTAGTTGGTGGGGCAGCCTTGTTTACTAGTTTGTATGGAGATTCCTTCTACGAACTCTTGGTTGCTGCCAGTGGTTTGACTGGATTCATCGCTTGGATTGGGATCGCCTTTTCTCATTATCGTTTCAGAAAAGCATACTTATTCAAGGGTTACAGTCTAGATGACTTGAAGTACAAGGCTAAGTGGTTCCCATTTGGGCCAATTCTAGCCATCATCCTAGGTATCATCATCATTATTGGACAAGATGTGCGTTCAATGGTTGATTTCAATATTGGTCGTCTCTTGATCAGTTATAGTGGTTTGATTATTTTGTTCGTATGTTGGATCTATTACAAGGTCAAACATAAGACGAAGTTCTTGAAGCTAGAAGATATCGATGTTGAAGCTACTAAAAATGGTGGTCATTACTAGTTGATATTTACAACATTTTAAATTATGATTAACAATGAATATAAAGCTAAGAGAGTGCCTACTCACAAACCTTTCAGAGAGACGATGGTCGGTGAAAATCGTCAAGGTTTTATTCCAGCATTCTGGCAACGGGTAATGCCGTTCGGGTTGATCCGATAAAATCTGAAAGTGCAGGGTATTGTTATACTCTGAAACTGGGTGGTACCGCGAATGGTCGATTCGTCCCTTTATTGGGATGTTTCGACCTTTTTTATATTAGAGAGCGGAACAAGGACGGTTAGCCCTTGAGGATTAGGACTACTATTGGGATTGCTTGCGAAGCAAGTGAGCGCAATAGTTGACCTAACCGGAGAGGGTTGTCCTTGTGTAGCTCGTTTCCACTATACTGCAGGAAACAGTTACCTAGGTAAATCGTGCAAGTTCACAAATAATGGAGGATGAATTTATGTTAGACATTAAGCTAATCAGAAAAGACCCTGAATGGATCAAAAATAAATTAGCTTCACGTGGCGTTACTAGTGAAGAAATCGACGAATTGCTTTCATACGATGAAAAACGTCGTGAATTGTTAGTTAAGACAGAAACTTTGAAGGAAGAAAGAAACAAGGTTTCTCAAGGAATTGCTAACAAGAAGCGCAACAAGGAAGATGCTAGTGATGAAATTGCCGCTATGAAAAAAGTCGGTGGCGACATCAAGAAGATTGATGCTGACCTTGAAGAGGTACAAAACAAGATGAATTATATCTTAGTTCGTCTACCTAACATTCCTGACGATTCTGTTCCCGTTGGTCCTGACGAAAGTACTAACGTTGAAATCAGAAAAGTCGGTGCCGTTCCTAAGGAAAACTTCAAGCCAAGACACCACTGGGATATCGGTGAAGAACTAGGAATCTTAGACTTTGAACAAGCTACCAAGGTTTCTGGATCACGTTTTGTTTACTACATTGGTATGGGTGCTAGACTTGAACGTGCTGTTTACAACTTTATGTTGGACCAACACCAAAAAGAAGGCTATACAGAAGTGATCCCTCCATACTTGGTAAACAATAATGCCATGTTTGGTACTAGTCAATTCCCTAAATTTACTGAAGATGTCTACACGGTTATGGTCGATGAAAACCCATTGACTTTGATTCCTACAGCCGAAGTTCCTTTGACAAACTACTTTGCTGACAAGATTTTGGATGAAAAAGACTTGCCTAAAAACGTTACAGCTTTGACACCTTGTTTCCGTTCTGAAGCCGGTTCTGCTGGTCGTGATACTCGTGGATTGATCCGTATGCACCAATTTAACAAGGTTGAAATGGTTAAGGTTTCAAAGCCTGAAGAATCATACAACGAACTAGAAAAATTGACAGCTAATGCTGAAAATATCCTTAAACAACTAGGACTTCCATATCACGTGATCGTTCTTTCAAGTGGAGATGCAAGTTTCAGTTCTGCTAAGACTTATGATCTTGAAGTTTGGATGCCTGCTCAAGACAAGTATCGTGAAGTTTCAAGTTGTTCAAACTGTCTAGACTTCCAGGCTCGTCGTGCTCACATCAGATATCGTGACGAAAATGGTAAGACAAGACTAGCCCACACATTGAATGGTTCTGGCCTTGCTGCTGGTCGTACAGTTGCCGCTATTTTGGAAAACTACCAAAACGAAGACGGTTCTGTAACAATTCCAGATGTTTTAGTGCCATATATGGGTGGAGTTACAAAAATTACTAAAGAAAATGCCAAATAGTTATTGACCTGAGGCTTATAAATTGATAAGATTTAATAGTTCTGTTAAAGAGCTATTGAATTATTCCGGATTAGCTCAGTTGGTAGAGCATCTGACTGTTAATCAGGGTGTCGTCAGTTCGAGTCTGACATCCGGAGTTATAAATACTTAGGAAATACCTAGGTGTCTCAATATATTACATCTAGTTCATTGAATTAGGTGTATTTTTTTAAGCCGTGTTAGCTCAGTTGGTAGAGCATCGGTATCGTAAACCGGCGGTCACAGGTTCGACTCCTGCACACGGCATTTGGATAGTTTCATATAGTTTCAACATAAAAATAAAAGTGGTTCTAAATGCTGAATTAGCAGTATTTAGAACCACTTTTTTGTTTTCGTCTAAAAAATAAATTCATAAAAATGCAAAACACTTTGCACAGCATTTTGCACACTAAAATAAGTGTTCACAAATCATGAACACTTATTTAAAAATATTATTTATTCTATTGTTTTCATTATTCAAAGTTTTTTCCATTAGGTGTGAATATACCTTAAGGGTCAATTGAGGATTTGCATGACCTATTCGATGGGATATGTATAGAAGACTAAAACTGTTTGCAAACAAATAAGATACGTGTGTATGTCTTAGATCATGAAATTTAATTTGCTTTTTTATTCCACATTTTTTTAATGTATCTTTGAGCATTTTATTACACGCTGTATTTGATGGAAGCTCCAGGTGGAGGTTTCTAAAAACAAAATTGTGAGGATCACTATAACTCTTTTGAGCATAATATGATTCTTGCTCTTTTTTTAATTCGACCAATTTTTTTACACATGTCTCGGATATTGATATTGTTCGATTTGATGATGCTGTTTTGGTTGATTTGAGTTTTTTAGCTTGAATAGAGTAGGCCTTGTTGAAAGTAACAGTCTTATTTTTGAAGTCTATGCAGTCCCAAGTAAGTGCCGATGATTCTTCGTATCTCGCTCCGCTTTCACATACAAAATAGATTTCAAAAAGAGAAGTATTTCTAAAGCTGGAATGATCTTTTGAATATGCAATGAGTTTTTCAAAGTCATCTGCTTCTAAATATTTTGCTTGACTATTTCTAGTTGGTTTACCAGCAATTAGCTTCACATTTCTGGTAAAGTCTTTAAAAATCAACTGTTCATCTATTGCATCAAGGCACATAGCTTTAATATATGAGTTCACACGTGTAACAGTTGCTTTTGCATGTTCACTACCATATTGATTAATAAACTGTTGATACTCACTTTTATTAATATCCGCAAATTGCAAGAACAAGTTAGCCACTTTGGAAAAATAAAGAAAAGTTA
>NZ_AZDO01000127.1 GCF_001435505.1 Companilactobacillus futsaii JCM 17355
TATTAGTTTCGTTATTCGCTTGATATTTACACAAAAGAGCGTAATCGCTCCTTGGAGCGTCATGGATGTTATTCCGCTGGACCAGCTTTTATCATATCCATGTTTGGTTTTAAGTTCGGCATTTTTTGCTTCAATCTCATATCTTTGTTTCACTCGATTATTAAAGTATTCTGTATTTTCAAATTCCATTTGATTTGTATGCTCATTGGATTTTAAAGTAATATTATACGTTTTACTTTTTGCGCCTGGCTTATAACAGCCATCTCTTAATGGACAATTTTGACATTTTTGAATGTCAAAATAATACGTCATAGTTTGGTTTAAACTTTTTCTACCTTGTCGAGCTTTTCTTATTGCCATTTGTCCATTGGGACAAACGAACATACCTGCGTCCTTGTTATAATCCCATAAATCTTCTGGTTTTCTAAAACCATTTGTTATAACAGGAGTAAGCCTTGATATCAGACTGACGTTATTCTTATTCGCATATTGGATATTTAGTTTTCCAGAATACGCATGATCTCCAATTATTTCTTTTACGTTCATACCGTTTTCATTAGAACTGGAAACTAATCTTTCTAAATATTGTCCGTCACCTTTTTCACCGCCGGTTATCACCGCGGCGGTGATGATGCGATTTTCTGACATTGCTAGATGTGTTTTGTATCCAAAGAAAGAGCTGTCTTTATCTTTGTGTCCTACTTTTGCATCGTTATCTTTTGAGTATTTTTCATATTCCTTAACATCACCCTGAAGTTCGTTAAGGTTATTGAAAGCTTCTGAAATTTTAATTTGTCGAATTATTTTTGGATATTTCTCAATTGTTGAGAGTAACTTATCTGTATATTCTTGTTCCAAAGCCAAATCATTCTTTGTATTCTTAGCTGGAAATTGATCTTTCATAGAAGGATCAATTTCATAGATCCTTTTTCTCAATATTTTAGAAGCTTGTCGTAAGGTTTCAATAGGTGATTTTTGGTTGTATCTTGCGACAGTATGTGTTGCATCGACTATGACTGTTTCTTTTTGTAAAACATCTTGTTGAATAGCTATCTCTACAGTCTTTTTGATCAATACCTTCAGAAGATTAACGTCCTTTAATCTTTGACGTCTAAATTTTGATAATAAACTAGGATGGATAACATCGTCCTCAGGATTTAATCCAATGAAAAACTTCATTGCCATATCAGTTTTTGCACGTTCTATCAAATCACGATCTGATAGATTATATCTAATCTTTAGAAAGAGATACTTAAACATCTGAACAGGATCAACTGCAGCCCTACCCATATCAATAGAGTATTTTGATGATAATTCATCGTATACAAACGAAAAATCCACAAGTTGAATAAGCTTGCGCAATTCATGGTCTTGAGGAATCAAAATATCATATAACTCAGAATACTTGCTGGGTTTGGGTTTATTTTGTTTAGGGAGCATCTCAATCACCTCGATGCCTAATTATAACAAAAAA
>NZ_AZDO01000128.1 GCF_001435505.1 Companilactobacillus futsaii JCM 17355
TTAACTTTTCTTTATTTTTCCAAAGTGGCTAACTTGTTCTTGCAATTTGCGAAAATAATAAGTTAGAAATTGCAGTTAAAATTTTTAAAATTCGTGAGAAATTAGGGTGGACGCGAAGTAAATTAGCTCAAGAGGCAAATGTTCTTGAATCGACAGTAGTTGAGATAGAAAGTGGAAATAATATTAATATTGAAACCTTAAGCAAATTAGCTACTGCAATGGGTAAAAAAGTGACAATAAATATTGAATAAAAAAGCAGTTTTCTCTGATAATTTAAAAGAGAAAACTGCTTTTTATCATTCAAACGGATCTTGCATCTGTGTTACGTAAACTGTCATTCGTTCAGAATAACTGGAATCTTTAAACAAATCAGCAATTTCTTCATGCAAATCACTGAGATTATCGGTAATCACACCATCAGCACCCATGAAAATCATTCGATCCATATCTGAAGTATCGTTGACTGTCCAAGCAAAAACCTTTTTTTGTTGAATGTGAGCTTGATCAATGAAGGAATCATTTAAAGTTGTATATTCCATGGTAAAAGCATTGGAATTAGTGTAAGGAACTCCGAAGAGATTGAATGGTAAAACGTAACTAGTTTGAATCTTGGGCAAAAGCCGTTTGGTGTCTTCGATGTATTGATAATCCAAGGAATGCACCATGGCTTTATTTTCCTGCAATTTTTTACCATACTTTTTGGCAAATAGACTGACAAAATCAGATTTGTTACCAGAAACATCTTTTAGTTCAACTAATAGTTTTTGATGCAATTTTGTAGCAGTAGCTAAATATTCATCAAAACTTGCTATGTGGGTAGTTTTGCCATTTTCGTGAACTTGAATCTTAGTTAGTTCGTCTAAAGTCAATTGACTAGGAGTTTTCTTGATGCCAGCCAAACCTTTGAGCGTGTTGTCATGGTAAACGACAAACCTGTGGTCTTTAGTTTCTTGAATATCCATCTCAATGTAATCAGGTTTTTCTTTGGCAGTGGCTTTAAGTGATTCGATAGTATTTTGAACACCGTTGCCATCGTCAACACCTCGATGAGAAATGGTCAAAGGTGGTTCTAATAACCAGTTATTGAAATAGGTAATATCGTAAGTGACAAAACTGACAACGACAGCTGTTCCTAAGATGCCCCAGAACCATTTGTGATAGCGGTGGTTACGTTTGGGATAAAAGTAATTCGTATGTGTGTCACTCAAGATAATTAAAATTGCCATCCCGGAAGCATAAATTCCCGTAATGTAATTGATTAATTGAATTGCAGTCATATTGACGACAGCCATTGGAAAATCAAGAACTTTCAGCGCACCGACATGGTCGATCAAATACTGAAAGGCAATCAAGACACTTGTTGAAACCGTGATGAAGATAGCAACCACAGCCAACAAGATTAGGAAGATGCCTAAGTAATAAAATTCTCGATGTCTAGTTTTGTTCCAACTGTGATGAATTGAAGCTTTGATAGATTTATTTTCGAAAGTCATTGATGGAAGTACTAAGATCCAACGGATTCCGACGTATAAGACTACTAAATAAGCAACAATCAACAATAAACCTAATGGCAAATGTTCTTGAAATAGCCAATCGAGAATAAATTGGGGAATCTTGACTTTGCTCAAAAGGGTCGAAGATACCCCCAAACTGCCAAATGGTGTGATGATCAAGAAATATAATAGAAAGAATCCGAAAGCTTTGAATGGTAATCCAAAGAGATTTTTACTAACGCTCTTGAGGTAATCCCACCAACTCAGATTGGCATGTGATTTGATAGCTTGAAAGCTGACCAATAATAAAGTGAATTGTGCAAAAACCAATAATAATAGTAGAAATAAGACTAATATTAATCCGATTACCACTAGTGGCTTGTGCATGATTAGTTCCAAAGCATTGGTATATGAAACGTAGTTGACGTTACCCAGGAAATTGATGCCGTTAGCTAAAAAGCTCAAAACGGGAATCAAGATAAAATGAATAATCAACTGAATTAAGATGATGATTTGACTGTATTTCCAAAAATAACGCCAAAAGTTGCTATTTTGACGTCGGAACTCTGCTAGTATCCCCATAATTTTCCCCCTGTTTTCTACTACTAATCATACAATAATAATTCTGAAAACGAGGGCAAAAATTAAGTTTTACCAGTAAAATCAAACGAGGGCTGATTCCAACCATAATAAGTGTCTTCTTTGGTTGTTGATTATTTACGTAATTTAGAAGTATATTAGAATAAATTGTAGAGCTATTGTAGAGTCTTGTAGAGCTATTGTAGAGTCTTTCAAAATTATTAAGCAAGTTGGAGGCTTTTATGAATCAACCCAAATTTGATGAAGATTATTTAACAAAGGGGTCTTTCTTCGATATTTACAATGAAGAAGATTACTTTTTGGGCAACTATTTGATTAAAGATGAATTAGTAGAGAAGCAAACGATTTCTCATCCGATGATTGAGCAGACTATATTTCAACATGTGACTTTTAGTGAGTGCGATTTTTATAAGAGTGATTTGACTGATATTATTTTTAAAAATTGTGATCTTTCAAATTGCCATTTCACTGATTCCAGTTTGTTTCGGGTTAAATTTCAGAACTGTAAAATGCTGGGAACTGACTTCAATGGTTCTTATTTCAATAATATTCAATTCGACAATTGTATTTTAGATTTGGCTAATTTGAACCAGTTGAATTGTAAGACGGTTAGCTTCAAGGATAGTAGTTTGAAAGATATCAGTTTTAGTAACAATAAATTAAGTAAAGTTATTTTTGATAACTGTGATCTCAACGAAATGATAGTAACGAATACTAAATTAAAAGGTATTGACTGGAGTAATTGTCATTTTCAAACGATTGAAGTGGACCAAAATTATTTGCGTGGCTTGAAGGTAAATCGTGAACAAGCCGCCTTTTTTGCTCAGAATTTTTTAGGAGTGAAAATATAGTAAACCACTTAATGGTATATTTTGACCACTTGAGCAAATGCCCTATACACCGAGAAATAAAAATGGTGTAATACTTCTAACGAAAGGGTTTGTTGGATGTGAAAATAAGGTTAGATATTTCATCACAGTATCAAGAAAAAGAAATCATTATCCGAGCTAACAAAAAAGATGAAGAAGTGGCTGAAATATTACGAAATCTTCAAAATATTGATACTAAATTACACAATATCAATGGTTATTTGGATAATACGGTCTATTCTTTGTCGACACAAGATATTCTGTTTTTTGAAACTAATGATCGAAATGTCTATGCTCACACCAAAGACAACGCCTTTTTGATCCATTACCGGTTGTATGAGTTAGAGGAAAACTTACCTGATAATTTTTTACGAGTTTCTAAGTCGTCAATTTTAAATGTTGATGAGGTGAAATCTCTAACTCAATCCGTTATGGGAAATTTAATTCAGTTTCGCGATAGTTATAAACAAATGTATGCTTCCCGTCGTTTTCTAAAAAAACTAAAGCTGAAATTGAGTCAAAGGAAGGTCTAATTATGAGAAATAGAATCTTTTGGGGTTTGTTTTTACTACTGAGTGCCGTCTTATTGATTGCCAGCCAGTTACATTTGATCACGTATACATTTAATTTTTGGACAATTGTCGCAACGATGTTTTTAGTATTCTTTTTAATCAAAAGTTTAGTTTACTTTTCTGTTTCAGGGACAGTTTTTACCTTAGCATTTTTGGCGATTTTATATGCTAAACCGTTGGGCATTGCGACATTATCTGCTTGGACCATATTGGGTGCCGCCTTGTTGATAAGTATTGGATTATCGGTAATTTTGAACCCATTTTTAGCTAAACATCGTCCTTGGATGCGTTATAAAAGCCAAATAAAATGGGAAAAAAAGCCATTTGATGGTAGTTACTATGAATACAACGATGATATGAAAACTGTCGATAGTCCCGATGTTAATGTTTTTGTAAAAATGGGCAATAGCGTAAGATACGTCCGTTCGAATGACTTTCATACAGCCAATGTTCAAGCTAATCTAGGTAGTGCAAAAGTTTATTTTGATCATGTAACCGTAAATGATACAGCGACGATTAAAGTGAACGTGTCACTAGGCAATATTGAGTTATTTATTCCCCGTAACTGGAATGTTGTTAAAGGAATCAATAATAATATGGGAAATATTTCAGAAGCGGGTGTGCAAAATATCTCTTCTGATAGTCCTACCGTTACAATAACGGGATTAGTTTCAATGGGAAATTTGAAAATACAGTATATTTAGAAATAGAGCTGCCATTTGGTAGCTCTATTTTCGTAAAACGGCGAAATATTAAAATAGAATAATGAATAATATTGGTTGCGTCTGATTGGATATTTACTTAAAATTTAAAGCAAGAATTCGGAGGGCTAAAAATGGGTGAAATTCACGATTTGCACTGCACTAAATGTGGCTATGGAATCAAAGCCGATACAGGAATTGGTATGTTGTACTCTCCAGAAAATGTTTTTAGAAACAGGCAATTTTTGCTAGATTTAGTTGATAATACTAAGATTACCGATCAAACAATGAGCTTATTGAAAGAAGGCTATGAAATAAATGAAGATTACGGTCATGCCATTTATGCTTGTCCCAATGATTTTTACTTATTCGATAAATTTTACTTTCAATTAAATGGTCCAAATAAATTTGGACCACAATATCCTTGTCCATATTGTCAGATGACTTTAGAACGACTAACCTTTGCCAAAGGAAATCCTGGGACAACAAGATTACGATTTGTTAAAGAACCAAAGAAGTATTGGCATTGCCCCAAATGTGGTAATGATGAATTGAACGAGATGGCTTTTGGAAACTGGGATTAGAGGAGAAGATATGAAAAATTTTACTGTTTACAATGAAGAAGTTGACGAATTACCAGTTGTTATCGATTTACCACACAGCGGAACGTTTATTCCCGGAGACATCACATCAAAAATGGTGCCAGATTTAATTTGTCCTAATGTCGACTGGTTTTTGCCAGAGCTTTATGATTTTTTACCACAGAGTGGATTCACAGTACTTCAAAATAATCTTCATCGCTACATTGCTGATCCTAATCGTGATTTGTCGATGACTGATGTAACTGGTGATTATCGTTATGAAATGGTTTATAGTCAGACGACTTTTGGAAAACAAATTTATGAGACTAAGTTGACTGCCAAAGAAATTGAACAACGAATTGATCAATTTTATCGACCATATCACACTAAGTTGCAGGAGTTAATTGATCATAAATTAGAAAAATTTGGCAAAGTTTATTTATTTGATTTGCATAGTTTTGCTGAATATCCACACGAAGATGTAAAAACTGAAGATATCGTTTTGGGTAATCATTTCGATACTACTTCAAGTGTAGATTTTAGAGGATTCTTAACTGAACAATTCAATCAAAAAGGTTACACTGTTTCAAACAATCATCCCTTTTCTGGAGGTTTCATCACGCCACATTATGGAAAAGATAAGCGAGTTGAATCAATCCAAATTGAGTTAGCATATCATATGTATATCGAGAACCGATATTTTGGTGAGGAAGAATTATCTGGAGTGGATGTGGGAACCTTTACTACAGCCAAAAACAGTTTACAAAGTATATTTATGGAAGTTTTGAATTATATTTTGTCAGGAAAATAACAGTATCTATTTAGAAATTTAACACTAAATAGATACTGTTATTTTTATTTTTTTAGTTTTTTTAGTTGACAAATGTAAACTCAGGGATTACTATAATAATCGTAGATTACAAATGTAAACAAGCGAGAGGGAAAAGGATAATGACAAAAATATTAGTTTTGATTTTAGGTTTAGCAATTATCGGCTTCATTCTTTGGTGGTTCTTCGGCAATCACGAAGTTGCCAGCCAAACAGCAGATATCGCTGATAACAAGCAGAGTGTTGATGTAGAGGTTAGCGGTGGTTATTCACCAGAGGTCATCACTTTGAAAAAAGGCGTTCCGGCAACGTTGAATTTCACTAGAAAAGACGCTTCCAGTTGTTTGGATCGAGTAGTCTTTTCCGATTTCGGAATTAATAAGGAACTACCACAAAACCAAAAAGAAGCCATTGATATCGATACTTCTAAACCTGGTGAATTTCAATGGGCTTGTGGTATGGACATGTTCCACGGCAAATTAATTATTAAATAGTAAATAAGGAGATAACAATTATGGCTGAGAAGGTACAAAAAGTTAACGTTACAGTAGCAGGCGGTTATTCACCAGAAGTAGTCAATTTGAAAAAAGGTGTTCCTGCTGAAATTTCATTTACGAGAACGAATGCGCAGGGATGTTTGGACGTCGTTCACTCTAAAGATTTAGATTTCGAGAAACAACTACCACTAAATGAAACACAAACAGTTACAGTCGATACTGACAAGAGTGGGGAATATACATTTAGTTGCGGTATGGATATGTTCAAAGGAAAGGTCGTAATTTCATAATGACAATTACAAAGAGATTTTGGATTGCTTTAATATTTTCAATTCCAATGTTAATCGGAATGATTTTGATGCCTTTTGGAATCATGATTCCCGGTAGCGAGTGGATTCAATTCGTTCTAACAACTATCGTTATGGCAGTTGCGGCTAGGCCTTTCATCCAAAGCGCTTGGGCTTCATTTAAAAAGCACCATTCAAACATGGATACCTTGGTAGCGATTGGTACAGCTGTTGCTTATGTTTACAGTATTTATGCTATGTTTACTGGTCAAGCAGTCTTCTTTGAAAGTGCCGCTTTTGTTATAACTTTCGTTTTGTTAGGCCAAGTTTTTGAAGAAAGAATGCGTAACAATGCCTCAAATGCCATTGAGAAATTAGTCGACCTGCAAGCTAAAGACGCTGAAGTTATGCGTGATGGTAAGCTAATTAAGATTCCTTTGGACCAAGTAGTTGAAGGTGATTTGATCAGAGTTAAACCCGGTCAAAAAATTGCCGTTGATGGTGTGATCACTGAAGGTAGCTCAACAGTTGATGAATCAATGGTTACCGGTGAAAGTATGCCTGTTACAAAGAAAACGGGCGATAAAGTTATTGGTTCAACTATCAATAGTAATGGAACATTCATGTTTAAAGCCGAAAAAGTCGGTAGTGACACGATGCTTTCTCAAATCGTTGAGTTAGTTAAAAAAGCTCAAAATAGTCACGCACCTATTCAGAATTTGACTGATAAAGTTTCAGAAATTTTTGTTCCAGCAGTTTTGATTTTATCCATTTTGACTTTCTTAGTTTGGTACGTTTTCCTAGGAGCTACGATTGCTAAAGCTTTGATCTTCGCAGTTTCTGTAGTTGTTATTGCTTGTCCTTGTGCCTTAGGTTTGGCCACACCAACAGCCTTGATGGTCGGAACTGGTCGCGGTGCTAAAATGGGTATTTTGATCAAGAATGGTGAAGTTCTTGAAGAAGTTAACGATGTAAAGACTGTCGTTATGGATAAAACTGGTACTATCACAAATGGTAAGCCAGAAGTTACTGATATTGTTGGTGACTCAAAGCAGGTTTTGTCAATCGCTGCAAGTTTGGAAGAATCTTCAGAACATCCTCTAGCTACAGCCATCATGGACAAAGCTAAAACAGAAAATATCCAAGCTAACACCGCCACTAACTTTTCAGCGGTTGAAGGTAAGGGTGTTACAGCTTTAGTCGACAATCAAAAAGCCTTTGTTGGTAACGATAAGATGTTATCTGATGTAGAAATTGATTCAGAATTACAAGATAAAATGGTCCAACTTCAAAATGAAGCTAAAACAGTTGTTTTCGTTGGAGTTGGTAACAAGATTATTGGTTTAATCGCCATCCAAGATGCTCCAAAGGCTACTTCTAAAGAAGCTATTGCCACATTGAAAGCTCGTGGATTGAGAACTGTAATGTTGACGGGTGACAACCAACGAGTTGCCGAAGCAATCGCTAAAGAAGTAGGAATTGATGAAGTTATTGCTGATGTTTTACCAGGTGACAAAGCGGATCATGTTCAAGCACTACAAAAAGATGGTAAAGTCGCCTTCGTTGGTGATGGAATCAATGATGCTCCAGCTTTAACTATGGCTGATGTCGGAATCGCCATGGGTTCAGGTACAGATATTGCTATCGAATCTGGTGGTATCGTCTTGATGAAAAATGACTTACGTGACGTTGCTAAAGCTCTAGAATTGAGCCGCAAGACGTTCAACCGTATCAAGTTGAATCTATTCTGGGCCTTCATTTACAACGTCTTAGGAATTCCAGTTGCTGCAGGATTGTTCTTTGCGGTAGGCTTGAGCTTGAGCCCTGAATTAGCAGGTTTAGCAATGGCCTTTAGTTCCTTGTCAGTTGTAACTAGTTCAGTATTATTAAATAAGAGTAAGATTGAACCTAAAGTTGCATTGAATTAATTTTTTGATTTAGATAGCAGGTTTTAAATTTAACTGATTATTTAAGAAATAAATAGCCTTGATAGAATTCAATAGATGAGTTCTATCAAGGCTTTATTTGTATCTTATTAGCTTTTTTCCTCGTCTTGTAAACTAGCGATTAATTCGTTAATATTTTCAAAAGTTTTTAATGTACCACTTTCAGCTTCTTGACGTGCTAAGGATTTGATTAAACTGTTTGTGTTTGGTTCATAATCCATAATCTTCACCTATGTCCTTTGTTAAATTAATGTCTGTTTTTAAAAATAAAGAACTTAGATAGTACGTAATTTCCAACGATGGCTAAAAATTGTCCGACTAATTTAGAACCAGTTCCGTTGGCATTGAGGACGGAAATACCAATCCAAAGCGTAGCTGTTTCAATTAAGAAAGTTAAAATTCTAGTTGCATAAAAAGCCAACATTTCTTGAAAAGCGGAGTTAGATTTGTGATGGAAGACGATAACACGATCGACCCAAAATCCGACTTGTACTCCTAAGAACCAAGCGATAATATTAGCAACTTGGTAGTTCATATGGATAGTGTGGTACAAAATATAGAAGGTTCCAAAATTAACGACAACTGAAAGTAGTCCCCACAGTAAGTATCTAATTAATTGTTTGCTGTTACTTTCTAATGGTTCAGTCTCAGTTGAGAAGACTGTACCAGCATCGTTAATACCCTCTTCGACATCATCAATAATCTTTTTTGTTGGAGTTTCTTGATCCAATTTAGTTTTCTTATTCATAAATATCTTTTTCTCCCAGATTGGATTCTTTTTGAATTTTGGTTAGCTTTAAGCTTCCGTCGTCCGTTCTGCTTTGTGGATGCTGGAACGTACTGGGCACAACTTTAAGCCTATTCCAGAACCGGGAACAGTCTTAAAGCTTGACCTTTCACTAAGCAATAAATTGCTAAGTGAAATTTCAGTACTGAGCATCCACAAAGCTGCCACTCCCGACTAGATAACTTCTTTTATTCTTTATTAAAGTAATAAAAAACGAAACCACTATCCAGTCCGGAATAGCAAAGAAAATTGGCTCAGTAGTGAAATTATTC
>NZ_AZDO01000129.1 GCF_001435505.1 Companilactobacillus futsaii JCM 17355
TGTTTTTTTATTTATTTTTTCTTAAGGTGGCTAACTTGATTATAAAATTCGCCATCTAAAAAAATCGTAGCTTGTTAAGATGATTATGAAAAACGGGAGGAAAAACACGCCATGTCTTTAACCAAACAACATCTAATTGAAACTATCTATCAAGAGTTTTCTAGTCGTCGTATTAAAAAATTTACTTTAGTGGAATTGTCACAAAAAGCTACCGTTAGTCGTAGTACGATTTACAATAATTTTGGTAGTTTAGAATATGTATACAAAGATTTGATTGAAAAAGTTATTCTGAAAGAGATAACACGTGATTGTCAATCATATGAAGAATTGATCAATAATTTAGTTGCCTATATTTATAACAACAAAATGCTTTGCTTGAATTTGTATCGCCAAACTGTTCCTTTTATTGATCAAGAACATATTTATCGTCAAATAATGGAAGATTTCAGTCAGATATTGATCCAATATAATCATGAAAAAGTGATTAGTAAGGTAGCTATGGAGGCTTTTATTTTAATGTTGAGAAAACAATTTGATAATAATTTAAAGGCTAATCAAATTGAAATGACTGAGATTTTAGTAAAATATGAACACTTTTTATTTAATGTATAAAATTGGACATTTTCAGAAAAATGTAGATTCTAAATTGAAAATGAACAAGTTAAAATATATTTGTAATCAGAAATGATTATAAAAAAATAAATAGGAGAATTGTGGGAGTGACTTTTGCAACAAAAAACAATGATTCATGGCGGAATCATTGTTTTTTGTTGTATATTTCTTCACGTTTGAGATTATTGTTAAAACATGTATTATATATACTTGAGGTGAAAAAATGTTTAGAAATGCTAAAGCGGAAGATGCTGATCAGATATTGCCAATTTTGTTCCAAATCTTTGATGAAATGGAACTAGATGTTTTCAAAAAAGTTGGTGATGAGAAAATGGCTCAATTTATTAAAGAAGGTTTCTTCCAACCAGGATACCGTTACGGACTGGACAATATTCTAGTTAATGAAATCGATGACAAAGTAGTCGCAATTATGGTTGGTTATCCAGAAGAAGCAGAGGATACAATCGACGAACCGTTGAAGAAAATCATGCACAAGTACGGAATTAAAGAAGATAACTTATTTGGGGATAAAGAAGCTTGGCCTGGTGAATGGTATTTGGATTCATTTGCGGTTGCTCCAGAATTTCAAGGTAAGGGTATTGGAACAGCAACTATGGAACACTTTATTGAGGTGATCCGTGAACGTGGTGAAAAGATATTGAGTTTAAATGTCGATGTTGACAATGCACCTGCTAGACATGTTTATGACAAAACAGGTTTTAAGCAAGTTGGACAGTTATATATTGGTAGTCATTTGTATGATCACATGCAATATGACTTGACCAAATAAAAAGACCTTTCCTGTGAAGTGCAATAAAAAAGTTAGACATTTTTATAAGTTTTAAGAAATCATGGATTGT
>NZ_AZDO01000130.1:0-80246 GCF_001435505.1 Companilactobacillus futsaii JCM 17355
GCCCAAACTCCGGAAGGCTGTTGTTTACCTGACATTTTTGAGAATTTTTGACGGTGGTCATCAATCATTGAATGTGTCCAAAATACTGTCTTTTCAAATCCATTAAGCAATTTGAAACTACCAACGTATCCAATAGGCTGTTCATCCTTGTCTCTATCTCTAAATGCTGGCGTATAGTTAAGTTCTTCAGTCAATGGATTCCATCCATGAAATTCATCTTTATAGACCGAAATGGCATTTAATCGCTTGTATTGTCCAGAACGTTGAGCCAATTGGATATAACCTTTGTAACCCATTTGAGGTTGAGCTTTACCACTATATGGAACCAAATACATATATCCAAAGTTTTGATTAATCGGTAAATCTAAAGATGCTGCTACTAGTGCCGATGAAATAACACTTGTTTGATCAACGTTCTTTAAATCTTGGTTACTATTAACAATATTGACGATTGAAGAAATAAATTGTGGTGCTCTTTTTCCTAAGATATCATCAAATTTGCTCTTAATCGTATCTGATCTAACTAATTCCTTAACTGGTATTCTTGCTAAGTCCTTCATAATTAAAATTCCTCCGCTCTGTCTGCTTTAATATCGTCTTCCTTGGCTTTCTCTTCGTAATAAGAATCAGCCTTAATAACGCTATCTTCATCAGATAGCCAACTATCAAAATTACCCATTTTAAATTCCTCTTAACGTGTTAAAATAAATGTATAAATTATTAGTAATACCTTGGACTCTCTATTTAGTGGATAGAGAGTCTTTTTTTTTGGCTTCAGGTGTTCGTTTGGTATAAGTATCAGTGTTAGTTCTATCTTCTTTACCAAAAA
The DNA here is from genome assembly GCF_001435505.1 of Companilactobacillus futsaii JCM 17355. Lineage (GTDB taxonomy): Bacteria > Bacillota > Bacilli > Lactobacillales > Lactobacillaceae > Companilactobacillus > Companilactobacillus futsaii. Next base: position 830 of record NZ_AZDO01000130.1, read on the forward strand.
TTGAACTACCTAACTCACGCCAAAACTTTTGAATTGCTTTAATCTTCTTGCCTTGTTTGATATCAAAACAATTGAATAATCCACCTTCGTCTTTAATTACGCCGGCAATGGTATAACCAGCAAGTCCAAATATTCCAAATCCCATAAGTGCATCTGATATAAGCATTTAAATTTCCTCCGATTTTGCAAATTCCTTTTTATGTTCCAATACAAACTTTCTAAATTCGGGTGCTGAAAACTTCCAAGGGCTACCAGAACCAGTAGAATATCTAACACACCCACCCTTATCCATATCTAGGACGTCACGGTATCTGTCTAGCTTCTTTACTAAAGTTGGGGCTGAACAACCAGCAATTTTACATGCCCAAGGAAGCAATTCGATACCCTCGTCAGCAGGCTTGCTGATCAAATCCTTCAGTTTATCTTTTCGTACCCAAGCCAGTACGTATCCGTCTTTCTCTGGAATACCAAATGGCAAAGTCTCTGGTTCTTGCATTTATTTCACCCTCTTTCACCTAATGCAGCTTTTTTAAGTGATATGTGGTACCTATGTGCCAGAGCTTCTGCACCTGCTCTCATAATTGAACTAGTTCTGAACATTTTGAATATTCCAAATTCGATAATATTTTCATCAGGATTGCTCTTGCTAATTTCTTTAAGAGCATTCTCAATTGCTGTATCACTGTTTAAATCTTCAATTTGTGTTCCTACTAATAGTGATGATGTTTCTGAGTTATATTCATTTACGATATTTAACAGAATTGCTGGAAAATTAAATAAATAGCAATCAACAGCTAATGAGAATCTAGTATCATCAATTCCATTTGAAAGATTTACTAAATATTCATCTTTAATTGGAGTTCCTTTAAACCATTTACCAACAGTTGTTTTTGACGTTCCTGCTATTGCTGCCAAATCAGTATCATTGAAATTTTGACGATCTTGCATATCTAAAACTTCCTTAACAATGTTTATGTCGCTCATCAGTTATCACCTCCTTGATAACTACGGTTTACAAAACTGACTTCATTTGTAAATCGACTTTTTTGTACTCTTAGTGTGTAGAATTTTTATACCATAGCAATCGAAATATTATTTACTACTCGTTTCGAGTACCTGATGATCAAAAAAAATAGTCCACTTAATATTCAGAATTTCAGCAACTTCTTTTGCCTTATCAACACTAGGTGTTCGTACTCCTTGTTCCCATGAAGCATATGTTGTTACAGGAACATTAAGAAGTTCTGCAAAATTTGATTGAGTCATATTTTTTGTTTCTCTTATTTCTTTAAGCCATCTTCTTTGCTTCATTGTTTCTCCTTTCTTACGCTTATCGCGTTGCTATGGTTATAATATACTACTCATTATGTGTATTGTAAATAGTTTTCTACTCTTTTTGTGTATTTTAATATAAATGCACAAATTGTGTAGTATATTTTACTCGAGGTGATTCATATGTTCTCTAACACACTTAAAAAATTAAGAAGTAAAACACATAGAACACAAAAAGAAATTGCCAAGGCTCTTGGAGTAGCTCCTACAACATACGCTTCATGGGAACAAGGCAAACGTGAACCAGATCAGGCTGCTACAATAAGAATTGCCGATTATTTTGATGTCACACTTGATTACCTTTATGGAAGAAACGAAACCCCTTATTGGGCAAAACAAAAAGACACCATTGATTTAAAATCCTTTTTGGATAAAAACCTTGTAGGTGCCTTCTATGATGGTGATGAACTAACTGATGAACAAAGAGATAAGTTAAAAATTGCTTTAACACAGATATTCTGGGATCAGCGCAAGAAAGAAAGAAGCGATACTGATGACATCGACAAGGGAAATAAATAAATTAGTTTTTGCCATTGGTCAACGTTATAGTACGTTTGACCCTTTCACATGGGTAGAAAAATTAAATGTTCAAATATATTGGAAAGAGGTTGCTGAAACCTTATATTATGGTGATACACCAATTATTATGATGTCTAATACAATTAGATACAGCAACCAGAGATACTTTATACTGGCACATGAATTGTGTCACGTGATCGAACAAGATGGATTAACGGCATACTACTCTTCTAATATGAGATTTAAGGATAAATCAGAGAATAGTGCCGATGAATTTGCTATGGCTGTGGTTACTAACCTTTATATAGAAGAGAATGGTCATTTACCTGATACTTACAAGGATTTAAGATATGATTACGGATTACCATTTTAGCCGGAAGCGGCTTTTTATTTTTAATATCTAAAGAACATATGTGCCCCTGAATTTACAGTAATCCCTTAAATGTCAACTTAGAACGCAAAAAAAGCTTAAATATGGCTAAATCATTAAATAAATTTACATAAGAAAGGAAATTGTAATTATGGCAACAATTCATAAACGCAATGGAAAATGGGAATATCGAGTTTCCTATAAAGATCCTACTACTGGAAAATATAGAAATAAGACTAAAGGTGGTTTTACTCGTAAAACAGAATGTGAAGAAGCGGCAAGAAAAATTGAACTTCAAAAATCAAATCATGCTAACTTAGCAAAACAAGATATGCTCTTCTCTGACTACTTTAAAGAATGGGTAGAATTATATCGCATTAAAGGCAAATCGCATTCTACGGTTAATAGATACTATTTTGCGATAGATGTAATCAAGAAATACTTTCCAAACATGAGACTAGTTGATGTTACTAAAGCGGACTATCAGCATTTTTTAAATGAGTTTGGCAAAACTCGCACAAAAGTAACCGTTAGCAAATACAACAGTTTTTTTAGATCAATGTGTGAAGATGCAATAGCTGAGCAATTAATCTATACAGACTTCACTAGAAATACAACCATTGTTGCCGGTAAGGAATCAAAAAGTCCTGATGAAAAATTTCTTGAACCTGATGATTACATAAAACTGATTGAAGTTGCTAAAATGCATACTTCTATTAATGATATATCATCAGCTGAAGTATATTTAGTAACACAAACAGGAATGAGATACGAGGAATGTGCGGGGCTTACTTGGAATGATATCAATTTTAATAAAAAAGTAATTCGTGTCAATAAAGCCATCGAAAATGATACCCGTAATCAAAAGGCCACTAAAACACCTGCTGGTGTTAGGTATGTTGATGTTAGTAGTGACTGCATTAATGTACTTAAAAAGCTCAAAATTGGTCAGGAAGAATACTTTAATAGAATTAATTACACTGATCCTTACAATTATGTTTTTAGAAGCAGACGTAAAGAAACACCTACTTCTCAATCAGTCAATCAGCAATTAAAGAAATTGCTAAATGAAATCGGTGCAAGCAAAATAATTAATTTCCATGGAATTAGACATACTCACATATCCTATCTACTTGATCAAGGCTTTAATCTTAAATATGTATCAAGACGTGTCGGTCATAAAACGACTGCTACTACATTAAAATATTACACTCATATGTTCGATTCAACATCGCTTGAGCAAAGTAGTGATCTTAGAAAATTATTTAACGGCATTGAAGAAACTAATGATAATGATTAGTATTAACGCAATATTTTGCGCAAGGCGTTTTTGCTGATTTTTTCCTGCGCAAAATGGGACAATGAATCTTCCGCCGCGCAAAATGATGCGCAAAGAAAATTTACATTATCTTTAATTTTCAAGAGAATAAAAAAATAGGAACACCTTTTTATCAGCATTCCTATTAGCAATCTTACGAACTTTTGTTCTCTTTTATTCTAAAAAAGGTGAGTACAGGATTTGAACCTGCGCGCCCGCTATAAGACGGGTTCGTCGGATTTCGAGTCCGATGCATTACCACTCTGCCAACTCACCATAATAAAGGCCTAAGCCTTTTATATTAGTATTGCATAAGAGTATACATATCATACCCTTTAATTTTATCACGACCGTGCAAATCAGTTAATTCGATTAAGAAGGCTGTTCCAACAACAATCCCACCTAGTTTTTCAATCAACTTGATCGTAGCGGCTAAAGTACCACCAGTTGCCATCAAATCATCTACTACTAAGACTTTTTGACCTGGCTTGATAGCATCTTTTTGCATATAAAGTGATGCTTGACCGTACTCCAAATCATAAGAAACAGAAACTGTTTCTCTAGGTAACTTACCTTTTTTACGAGCAGGAGCAAAACCGATGCCCATCTTGTAAGCTACTGGACAACCCACGATAAATCCACGGGCTTCTGGTCCAGCTATCATTTCGGCTCCACGGCTCTTTGCATATTCCACAATCTTATCGGTTGCGGCAGCATATGCCTTGCCATCAGCCATTAATGGTGAAATATCTCGAAATAGTACACCAGGTTCTGGAAAATCTTGAACATTAGCTACGTATTTCTTAAAATCAATATCCATTTTTTTAAATTCCCCATTCAATCTAACAGTGACAATCGTAATTGCTCATCCACGACAATAAATCATCAAAGCTAGATTCAATTAATATTTTTTCAACGTCATTACGCTGTAATCTCTTCAAGTAAGTCGGAGATTCGATTAATTCACGTTGTTGTGAAGCATTTGCTTTTTCAACAAAACCATTTACTATTTTAACAAAATTTAACTCAAAAAACACTTTTAAATAAAAATCTACGTCATTTTTTTGCATATTCAAGTATTTGGCAACTAAATCCATCCCCTCCATCTTAATATTCTGATGGGAGTAAAGATATTTCAAAAGCGTTTTCATCTTTATCATATCAGGCTTTAAGTATCTACTTGTCAAGTTTGTATGGAAAAACAACGCCGTATGTTGAGTTTGATTGTTTTTAATAAATTCTTTGAATAAATCTAATTTGTGAGGTCGATCGTAAATCAAAATATTCTTACCGTCACAGTTTTCATTATACATAACTAAATTAGTTTTAACATCGAAACGCTTTGCCACCTCTAAATATGCTTCATTGAAAAAGATCACGGCATCAAAATGTTCTAGGATCTTGGTTGATAGACCCTTATTACGATAATCTAAATAGACATTCTTCAAATCAGCAATTTTTTGTGCTTGTGGTGAAACTTGGAAATCATCGATCATCAATTGCAGATTCTTTTTTCCACGCCATTCATTGATGCCAACCTTACCATAAACATCGCATAAATTAGTCGACATGCTAGCAGCTTTAGCAAACATCCCAAAACCGATAGCATTGATTCGATAGTTATTATCTGCAATCTCCGTCTTCAAATGACTAGCATCTTTACCGATTGAACGCGACTGAGTCAAAGACACATTGCTCAATTTAATAATTGGCTTAGGATTACCCATTCCAAATGGTGCCAATTGTTGAATCTGGTTGATCAGATCCATATTCAAATCCGCAATATTCATTTGCAAATCGTATTTGTTGATTACTGGAGCTTTGGAATCAAAACTTTGCTCTGTTGGCTCTTTTTGTAATAGTTTTGTCAATTCATCAAGTTTATCTTCTTCGATTGAAAAGCCACAAGCTTGAGCATGACCACCAAAAGCGGTAAACAAGTCTCGATGTTTGTCTAAGGCGGTAAATAAATTGAAACCTTCTGGCGAACGACCGGAACCTTTCATCACACCACTATTATTGTCAAATTGAGTTGCCAAAACGGGTTTGTTCTCTTGATCCATCGTTCTACTAGCAACAATTCCTAGAATTCCTTGATGCCAACCGTTACCCTTTAAAACAATCACACCATTATCTTTTTGAGCCTGAATTTGTTCTTGCGCATCTGCAAAGGCACTGGCAACTAAGTCTTGTCTTCTAGAGTTAATATCTTCAGTTTCATCAACGATTTCTTTAGCAAATGACTCATCACCAGTCGTCAGTAATTCAACCCCAGAAGAAGCATTTTCTAAGCGACCAAGAGCATTGATCCTAGGTGCAATTCGAAAACCGATATCTTCTTCAGTCACATTAGATAACCTAACTTTGCATTTTTCTAACAAAGCAGTCATACCAACGTGATTGTTATTTTTCATTTGCTTGAGACCTTCGGTAACGATGACTCGATTTTCACCCTTTAAAGCCACTGCGTCGGCAACAGTTCCAATAGCAGCCAAATCGATCAACTGCAAGGCTTCATCACCTAACAAAGCATCGGCAATCTTAAAAGCTACCCCAGCTCCAGACAAATATGGACAAACGTATTCAGAGCCTGGGATACTAGGATGAACGATGGCATCAGCATCTGGTAGTTCTTTAGGTAAATCATGATGATCAGTAACGATTACTTTGACTCCACGGTCTTTAAGATATTTGATTTCATCTTTACCACTGACACCATTATCAACGGTAATCAACAAATCAATTCCTTTATCAGCTAATTCTTTATATCGTTCTAAATTAGGACCATATCCATCTTTAAAACGATCGGGAACATAAAAAATTGGCTTGTTACCTAATTTTTGCAAGGTCAATTTCATAATTGATGTACTAGTAACACCGTCAGCATCATAATCGCCGTAGATGGCGATCTTTTTTTCTGATTCGACAGCTTCATCAATCAATTCCAAAGCTTTATCCATGTCATGAAGTCCAAAAGGATCTTGTAATTCAGTCACATCACTGTGCAAAAAAGCCTCAATATCACTATCTTCAACGATATCTCGTTCCAATAATAATTCTGATACTATTGGTGTGACATTTTTGCTTTGTGCAAATTCATTTATCTCTTGTTTTGTGGGATTCTTTCGCTTTTCCCAATTAATTAATGTCAATCCATCACCTACTCACAATTATTCAATTATAACAATTATCAAACACAAAAAAAAAGTCCTGAAACTATTTCCAAAACTTTTTAAGGAGTTATTAAGAAAATACTGCTAGAGTACTTTTATTAGCTGGTTGACTTTTCACAAGTGATCCTTGTAAAGCCCAACGGTTAGTACCACCATCAGCACAAGTTATCAAAGTTAAGATACTCTGATTTTCAACATCGTCTAACAAATAGACTGCTGTCGGTGGAACGATTTTTTTATAGTAAATCTTGTACGTATAAACGCGTTTCATATTAGTAATATAAGCTAAGTCACCAATTTTGGCATTTTCCAGTGGTGAAAATAAAGCGCCTTTACTAGTCATGTAATGACCCGCCAAAGCATAATTAGATTTACCCATCTTCTCGTTTTCTTTCATCGTACCGCCACCAGTTGACAGTGCATTGTCACTTAAACCAACAACGATCGGCAAACGTAAGTTAACTGAAGGAACGGCCATTTTCCCAATCACGGCGGCATCATTATTAACAGAGGCTTTGGCAACTTGAGATGCCGAAATCGGTTTTACTTTATTGAAATCAAATTCCCCCTTTTTCTTAGCATTAGCCTCAGCCTTTTCAGCAGTCAAAGTAGTCAAATTGTGTTCAGCGATTCTTTTGACCGCATATTCTTTGATTGGTTGATTAAAGATCAAAGCAACAGCAATCAACAATAAAAGAATTGTTCCAAAAATCGAAAAGAACTTTTTCATGTTTTTCATTCCTTGTTCCATTAATTTGCAATATATATTTCATCTTAAAACATCTAAGAAGAAAAGTGTAGTTATTTAATTTTTACTAACTTTATACTTTTCTATTTAGGTTATAATGTACTTATAAATGAATCTGGAGGTAATTATATGAGCATTCTTGTTTTAGGTGGCGCTGGTTACATCGGTTCACATACAGTTGATCACTTATGTGAAATGAATTACGACGTCATTGTAGCAGACAACTTAGCAACTGGTCACAGACAGGCTATTAATCCTAAAGCCAAATTTTATCAAGGCGACGTTCGCGATAAAGAGTTTTTGATCAAATTATTCCAAAATGAAGATATTACTGATGTTATTCACTTTGCGGCCTTTTCAATCGTACCAGAATCAATGAAAGATCCACTCAAGTACTTTGATAACAATACTGCTGGTATGATTTCTCTATTACAGGTCATGCACAACTTTGGAGTAAAGCATATCGTCTTCTCCTCGACTGCCGCAACTTATGGCGAGCCTAAACAAATCCCAATCAAAGAAACTGATCCAACAGTGCCTACTAATCCATACGGTGAAAGTAAACTAGCTATGGAAAAAATCATGCACTGGTGTTATGTCGCTTATGGCATCAAATTTGTCGCTTTGAGATACTTCAACGTTGGTGGTGCTAAACCTGATGGGACTATCGGTGAAGACCACAATCCAGAAACTCACTTGATTCCTGTAGTTCTACAAGTTGCTGCTGGACAACGCGATGAATTGACAATTTTTGGTGACGACTACGACACTAAGGATGGTACTAACGTTCGCGATTACGTCCACGTAGAAGATTTGGCTGAAGCTCACCGACTAGCCATGGAATACTTACGTGACGGCAATGATAGTGATGTCTTTAACCTCGGTTCTTCAACTGGTTTCTCAAACAAAGAAATCCTTGAAGCTGCTCGAATCGCCACAGGTAAAGAAATTCCTGCTAAAATTGGACCACGTCGTGCCGGAGATCCAAGTACTTTGATTGCTGATTCAACTAAAGCTAGAACAATTTTGAAATGGCAACCTAAATACGATGATGTTCAAAAAGTCATCACTGATGCTTGGAATTTTAAATCTAAACATTTGAACGGTTATGAAAACTAAACTGATAAAAAAGCCGAATTCCTAGATGGGATTCAGCTTTTTTATTTAAATCAAATATTCCAAATCGCTAGCAGCAGTTGGATAAGCAAAAATTTGCTTAACAACATCTTCGTGACTCATCTTTTGTTTAATTGCTAGTGTCAATAAGTTGATCAAACTATCGGCTTCATTGCTCAATAAAGTTGCACCGATTATTTGCTTCTTATCATTCAAAACAATTTTTACTTTAGCAACTGGTTCATTAGTGTGACTATAAGTGAACCAACTGGTTACATTCTGTTCGACTACTTTATCGCCAGTTTGAGCACCAACTTTAGCAAGCTTAGGACTGCCATAAACTACGGTTGGAATTAGAGGCAATTCAAGTTTCTTATCAGTCTTTCCTAATAAAATGTCACTAACATAGCCAGCTTCAAAACCACCTACTGGAGTCAATTTTGGTTGTTTAGTAGCAACGACATCCCCAATTGCATAAATATTTTCATTAGTTGATTGCAAGTGATCATTAACTACTACCCCGTGACGATTGTATTCCACGTTAGCTTTTTCTAAGTCTAAGAAATCAACGTTAGCAATTCGACCAGTCGCACCAATTACTAAGTCGGTACTCAATTCAAAATCTTGGGCCTTCAAAAGATACTTTCCATCTTGAGCATCAATTGATTGCGTATCAATATTGAAATTAAAATCGACACCTTTATTTTCGAGCTGCTTAACTAATTCCATCGCATATTTTTCATCAAATTCCTTTAATGGATGATCATTATGGTGGACAATATGAACTTTTGCCCCTGTGGCATTAGCAATCGTAGCTAGTTCAAAAGCAATGTATCCGGCACCAATGATCGTAATATCGCCTGGCATCTTCTTAAGTGATAAGAAATCAGTGCTAGACAATAAATGTTCTTTACCAGGAATATCTAAATAACTAGGACGTTGACCAGTAGCGATGATAAAATTATCTGCTTGGTAATCAGTTCCATTAACGACTAAAGAATTCTTAGAAGTAAATTTAGGTTGACCATCAATAGCTGTAATGTCTGCATCAACGATTCCTTTGCGACTGCCAGTAGAAACCGGTGCTGTAAATTTTTCTTTAAAAGTTTCCAATTGTTCCCAGTTAACAAAAGGTACATCATCAAAACCTTTACCTTGAAGTTGTGCCATTCTGTCCCTTGCTTCAACACCACTCAACAAAACTTTTTTAGGGTCACAGCCACGGTTAGGACAAGTTCCACCCCAGAGATTATTTTCAATTACCGCAACGTTTTGTCCGTTACCTTTTAAATTATAAGCAGCGGCTAATCCAGCAGGTCCTGCACCAATAATAATCGTATCGAATTTTTCCATACAAATTTCCTCCAAACAAAAAACACTTATAATGCAATCTATAGTTACATTATAAGTGTTTTCTTAATTTTTATTGTCTTCTTTGCCTCGGTTAAGATCCAAGACTGACATGAAGGCTTCTTGTGGTACAGAAACTTTTCCAACTTCCTTCATACGTTTTTTACCAGCTTTTTGCTTGTTCAACAACTTATCACGACGAGTTCTATCACCACCATAAAGTTTAGCAGTAACATCTTTACGATAAGCTTTAACATTTGAACGAGCCACGATCTTGTTACCAATAGCAGCTTGAATTGGAATTTCAAACATTTGTCTAGGAATTACTTCCTTCAAGCGAGCTACGATATCACGACCACGTTTTTGGGCAAAGTCTTTGTGAACGATAAAACTCAAAGCATCGACTGGTTCACCATTCAATAAGATATCCATCTTAACTAGTTCACTAGGTTCATATTCATCAATACTGTAGTCTAGCGATGCATAACCTTTAGTATTAGATTTCAAGTCATCGAAGAAATCAAAGATAATTTCAAGCAATGGCAATCTGTAAACCACGTTAACTCGATACTTATCTAAATAGTCCATCGTAATAAACTCACCACGTTTTCGTTGGCAAAGTTCCATTACTGGACCAACAAAGTCTTCTGGAACCATAATTTCCGCGCGAACGAATGGTTCACGAATTTCTTTAATATCGGTCGCATCTGGTAATTCAGCTGGATTATCAACAATTATCTCTTCGCCATCAGTTTTTGTGACGTGATAGTCAACTGATGGTGATGTCGTAATCAAATCAAGATCAAAGTCACGTTCCAATCGTTCTTGAACAACATCCATGTGCAATAGGCCTAAGAATCCGACACGGAAACCAAAACCTAGAGCTTGTGAAGTTTCTGGTTCATATTCCAAAGCGGCATCATTTAACTGCAATTTATCTAAAGCTTCGTGCAAATCTTCATATTTGGCATTGTCAACTGGATAAAGTCCAGCATAAACCATTGGCGTACTCTTACGGTAACCAGTCAAAGGTGCATCAGTTGGATTGTCAGCTAAAGTGACTGTATCACCAACTTGAGTATCTTTAACTGTCTTGATACTAGCAGTAATGTAACCAACATCCCCTGCCATCAAATAATCACGTTTAACAGCCTTAGGAGACATCACACCGACTTCTGTGACTTCAAAGGTCTTCTTATTACTCATCAATTCAATCGTGTCTCCGACCTTAACAACGCCTTCACGGACACGTACATCGAGAACAACTCCTCGATAGCTGTCATAAACGGAATCAAAGATCAAAGCCTTAAGCGGTTTATTCAAATCTCCAGTTGGAGCTGGTACGTCCGTTACGATTCGTTCAAGCAGTTCATCAACACCAATACCAGTTTTAGCACTCATCAAAATCGAAGATTCAGCATCGATACCGATCATCTCTTCAATTTCTTCTTTAACCTTGTCTGGTTCAGCAGATGGCAAATCAATTTTATTGATAACTGGCACGATTTCTAGGTCATTATCAATCGCTAAATAAGCATTAGCCAAAGTTTGTGCTTCGACACCTTGAGCAGCGTCTACTACTAATAATGCTCCTTCACAAGCGGCAAGAGAACGTGAAACCTCATATGAGAAATCCACATGTCCTGGTGTATCGATCAAATGGAAGATGTAAGTCTGTCCATCTTTTGCTTCGTATTCTAGTTCGACCGCATTCAACTTGATAGTAATTCCACGTTCACGCTCTAAATCCATATCATCAAGGATCTGAGCTTTCATTTCACGTTTTGAAACTGTCTTAGTTCTTTCCAAAATTCGATCGGCAATCGTTGATTTACCATGATCGATATGCGCTACGATAGAAAAATTACGAATTCTTTTTTGTCTTTCTTTTAATTTATCGAGATCTAAATCCATAAATTATTCCCTTCTATCAGAAATTTATCATTCTTTCTATTTTACACTATTGTACACCGATGTTCTAGACGACGAAATCAATAAAAAAAGTTGAAATTCATTTGATAGAATTTCAACTTTGCTAAATTATCTTTTCAAGTCACTTTACATCCAACGAAAAAATCAGTCTTCGATATAAACTTTACTTAAAATACCATTCAATCTATCATAATATTCATGAGAATTTCTATCGCTAGGATGATTGCAGTTTAGAACAAGTGTTTTTTTATTATTAACCGTAGTCCAACTATAATATCTGTTATCTTTTGTAGGAGTGTCTTCTAGTTCTGGATAGATTGTTTGAAATAAACCATAGGTTCCTCCGCAAACAATTATATCAGGTTCGTACAAATCAAATAACTTCTTGTATATGTCACAATTGGACTTTGTTTCCTTTTTTAAAAGGGTCCAATTTGTTTGATTATTAATATGGTTAGATTCTTTATTTAAATTGAAAATAGCAACTTTATTCAGTGCTTTTTTCCTACGTTCATTATCAACATGCATAGTTTCATCATAAGATAATAATTTTCCTTTTGATGCTGCATCGATTTGTTCAACGGTTCTTGTAATTCCAGATTCCGTTTGAGGACTCTTCTTATTCAAACCACCAGTTGCAAAAAACTCACGTAGTTTTACGATTTCTTCAGGTTGAGAATCATCAGTACCATAAGATTCCCGTAAAATAAATAATATCTTTGGTTTACTTTTAAGATATTCTGTACGATTAACTACACCATCTCTTACGAAATAATTATAGTCACCTTTATCTTGAATTTCCTTAAATAATTTATCTTCCTCATTTGAATCAAAAGCCATGTACTCATCCTCCCAATATAGTAATTTCTATATTCGTATAATGTAATTTTCCAAGCTAAAAAACAAAAAGGCACTTATACAAGTTAATTTTACAACCATAAATTTATTTATTCCACATTTTTTTAATTACACAATAATTACTAAATAAAAAAGTCATTTCTAACTTCGATTGGGAAGTTAAAAACGACTTTTTTATATTATTCACCTTTAAAAGCATCTCTGACTTTATTGAAAAAGTTACTATCTTTTTCTTTAACTTTGTCTCCGCCAGCTTCAGCAAATTTCTTCAAAGCACTGCGTTGTTCAGCTGACAATTTGCGCGGAGTAACGATATTAACTGTTACTTTTTCATCACCGATACTCTTGCTATTGAGAACTGGAGCACCCTTGCCACGCAATCTAAATGTAGTACCAGTTTGAGTACCGCTAGGGATATTCAAGTTAACTGGACCGTGAACTGTGTTGACTTTGATTTCGTCTCCCAATGTAGCTTGTGGGAAACTGATATTAACTGAAGCATAGATAGTTGAACCATCACGTCTGAATTCCTTACTTGGAGCAACGTGGAAGACAATATATAGATCACCGTAAGGTCCACCGTTAGTTCCGGCTTCACCTTGGCCTTCTAGACGCATTTGTTGTCCATCTTCAACACCAGCTGGCACAGTAACCTTTAACTCGTGCTTTTCATTTACCTTACCTGAACCTTGGCAAACGTTACACTTTTCTTTGATTTCTTTACCAGTACCATTGCAGACATCACAAACAACACGTGTACGCATACGACCAAGTGGAGTTTGACGATCAACTTCAACATAACCTGAACCATGACATTTTGAACAAGTCTCTGGATGTGTTCCCGGCTTTGCACCAGAACCACCACAAGTAGAACATTCTTCCTCACGATTGTAAGAAATATTAGTCTTCTTACCAAAGACACCTTCTTCAAAAGTCAAATCCATGCGATATTGAAGATCGGAACCTTGTCTTGGGGCGTTAGGATTTTGACGAGCAGCACCGCCGCCACCGAAAAATTGACTGAAGATATCTTCGAAACCACCGAATTGATCTCCAGCACCACCAGCGCCGAAGCCGCCAAATCCTCCTTGGCCACCATTCATGCCGGCAGAACCATATTGATCATATTGCGCACGTTTTTGAGGATCTTTTAGAATTTCATAAGCGGAATTAACTTCCTTAAACTTTTCTTCAGCATCAGGAGCCTTATTCAAGTCAGGGTGATACTTTTTAGAAAGTTTACGAAATGCTTTTCTTATATCGTCATCAGAAGCGTTTTTATCAACGCCTAGTACGTCATATGGATTTTTATCTGCCATTAAATCACCTTTATGCGACAGGACATTTGTCCCATTCCTTTTTAACGCTCAAAAGAGCAGTTATTGTTCTTACTATACCATAATTGGTTTTAGTAATTAAACCACTGCTCTTTATCACAATTATTATTTCTTGTCTTTATCAGGGTCTACTTCGGAAAAGTCACCGTCAACTGTATTGTCGTCGCCTGACTTCTTGCCATCAGTTGAACCTGTACCAGTAGCACCTTTATCGCCACCAGCTTGTTGTTGTGCTTGTTGAGCTTGTTGATAAAGTTTTACAGACAAGTCTTGAACGATCTTGTTCAAATCGTCACGTTTCTTCTTCATGTCTTCAAGATCACCTGAGTCTTGAGCTTTCTTCAAAGCATCACGAGCATCTTGGGCTTTCTTGATTTCATCGTCAGAAACTTTACCTTTAACGTCTTTTAGAGTCTTGTCAGTTGTGAACAATGTTTGTTCAACGTCGTTCTTAACATCGACTTCTTCCTTACGTTTGTTGTCTTCTTCTTCGTGTTCTTTAGCTTCCTTCATCATTTGATCGATTTCTTCATCGCTCAAACCTGATGAACTCTTGATAGTAATCTTTTGTTCCTTGTTTGTTCCCATATCCTTAGCAGATACATTAACGATACCGTTCTTATCAATATCGAATGTAACTTGGATTTGAGGTACGCCACGAGGTGCAGCAGGAATATCTGTCAATTGGAAACGACCTAAGGTCTTGTTGTCAGCAGCCATTGGACGTTCACCTTGAAGAACGTGAATATCAACAGCACTTTGATTATCAGCAGCGGTTGAGAATACTTGTGACTTGCTTGTTGGGATAGTTGTATTTCTATCGATCAACTTAGTGAAGACCCCACCCATAGTTTCGATACCAAGTGATAGTGGAGTAACATCTAGTAAAACAACGTCTTTAACATCACCGGAGATAACACCACCTTGGATAGCAGCACCAAGAGCAACGGCTTCATCAGGGTTGATTGAGTGATCTGGAGCTTTGCCAGTCCATTTAGCAACAGCATCTTGAACGGCAGGGATACGTGTTGAACCACCATTTAGGATAACCTTGTCGATATCTGAAGTAGTCAAGCTAGCATCTTTCAAAGCATTGTCAACTGGAATCTTTGTTCTTTCAACTAAGTCTGAAGTTAATTCATCGAACTTAGCACGTGATAATGTTTCTTCCAAGTGAAGTGGACCATTAGCACCTGATGAAATAAATGGAAGACTGATTGATGTTTGAGCAACACCTGATAAGTCTTTCTTAGCCTTTTCGGCTGCATCCTTTAATCTTTGTAGAGCCATCTTATCTTGACTCAAATCAACGCCATTCTTAGCCTTGAATTGTTCAACTAACCAGTCGATGATCTTTTGGTCAAAATCATCACCACCAAGGTGTGTATCACCATTTGTTGAAAGTACTTCAAAGACACCGTCACCTAATTGAAGTACGGAAACATCAAATGTACCACCACCAAGGTCGTAAACAAGGATCTTTTCGTCACCCTTATCATTATCTAGACCATAAGCAAGTGCTGAAGCTGTTGGTTCGTTAACGATACGTTGAACGTTTAATCCAGCAATCTTACCAGCATCTTTAGTAGCTTGTCTTTGTGAATCATTGAAGTATGCAGGAACCGTAATAACAGCATCTGTAACCTTTTCACCTAAGTAGTCTTCTGAGAACTTCTTGATATGTTGCAAGATGAAAGCTGAAATTTCTTGTGGTGTGTATGATTTGCCGGCTACAGTAACCTTGTAACCTGCTTCACCCATGTGACGCTTGATTGATGAAACTGTATCAGGGTTTGTGATAGCTTGTCTTTTGGCAACTTCACCAACTTGAATTTCACCATCTTTAAATGCAACAACTGAAGGGGTTGTTCTTGCACCTTCTGGGTTTGTAATAATCTTTGGAGAACCGCCTTCCAAAACGGCTACAGCAGAGTTTGTAGTACCTAAATCAATACCAATAACTTTAGACATAAACCTAAACCTCTTTTTAATTTTTTATTTACATATTATTGTGCAACGACGACCATTGCTGGACGTAAGACACGATCTTCAAGTTTGTATCCCTTTTGTAGGACTTGAACAACGGTATCTTTCTTGTGGTCATCATCAGCGGGGACCGTTTGAACGGCTTGAGCAACTGCAGGATCAAACTTCTCACCTGCATTGTCAATAGCCAACACATGATTGTCTTCTAAGGCTTTAACCATGTGTTGTTGAACCATCTCGATACCCTTTTTCAACTGTTTACTTGAGTCATCAGTGGCTTCAACCTTCAAAGCACGTTCCAAATTATCCAAAACCGGAAGAATTTCAGTAGCCAGTTTTTGTCCGTCATATTTAAGCATGCCAGCAACTTCTTTTTTATGACGATTATTCATATTCTGAATTTCAGCTTGGCTTCTTAAGAATTTGTCTTCCAAATCTGCATTCTTGGCTGTTAGATCCTTAATTTTTTCATCTTTGGGATCAACCTTTTTTTCGGCTGTTTTTTTCTCAGCCTTTTTGTCAGTCTTTGAAGTTTCTTCTTTAGCATTCTTCAAATCTTGATCTTTTTGTTTATCTGCCATTACTTCCTCCTAAATTTCAAGAATCATCATACCTTGAATAATAATCAATCAATCTTTTTGCTAATTCAACTCTAAATTCACCTAACAAGCCGATTAGTTGTGAATAATGCATCGTCGTTGGACCAAGTAATGCGATAACGCCTTTACCGTGATGACCAACGTCATAATTGGCAGTAATGATACTATAATTTTTCAACGCATCACTACCTAATTCACTTCCTAGACGAACTTTAATGCCGTCATCCAAAATCGAAGGATCCAATAACTTTCTCAAGTCATTACTTTGATTAATTATTGAGAACAACGATTGGACTTCTGACATATCGTCACCATTAGCATAATTCAAAAGATTCAATTGACCGTCGACATAATACTTCTCTGATTCAGCCTTCTTAAAGAGTGAATCCATCATATCCAACAAACCATCGGTTGAATACATATATTCGGAAAGAATTGCTGGGACATCGCTATGAAGCATTTGAAGAACCTTATTAAGGGGTTGTCCAACTAGCTTATCATTCACGATGTTGACGATTTTTTCAATTAATGAAGTATCAAAATCATCATCGACAGTATAAATATTATTTTCTACATTATTATCACTTGTGACAATGATTGCCATAAGTTGATGTGCGTTCAAAGGGACGATTCTAAATCCAGTCAAACGGATCGAACTACTTTCTGGTCCCAATGTAATTGCGGTGTAGCTGGTCAAATGAGATAAGATCTTAGCGGATTGTTCGATAATATCACCAATTTGATGATAAGTTTTACCGAAATCTTCATCGATTCTTTGGGCAATATCTTGTGGCACACTAGTTGGTTGTACCAGATGATCAAGATAATAGCGATATCCCATTGCTGAAGGAATTCTGCCTGAAGAAAGATGAGTCTTCTCGAGATACCCAACTTCTTCAAGCATTGCCATTTCGTTTCTGATTGTCGCAGAACTTACATGAAATGGTAATTCATTCATCAATGTCTTCGACCCAACCGGCTGGCCGGTATCTGTAAATATGCGCACGACTTCTCTCAAGATTGCATCTTGACGTTGTGATAGCATTATACCGTCCTCCTTTTTAGCACTATTCATACCTGAGTGCTAACAATGTAAAATATAACAATCTATCCTTATAGTGTCAAGTATGCAAGCTTATTTTTCATAATTATTTCCATAAAACTTTTCATTTTTGTGAATAACGAAAAAAAGACCCTTTTGACCAATGCCATAAGTCCCCTTTTATAAAATTTTTAATGAGTTGGCCTTATCTAGTTCAAGCTGTTCGATCAAACCTTGTGCGCTATCAAACTTCACTTCTCCACGCAAATACTTGATCCATTCAATCACGACTGCTTGACCATAAATTTCCTGATTGAAATCGAAAATATTGGTTTCGATAGTAATACCAGTATTTTCCTTAAAGGTTACATTATAGCCCACGGAAGTCATTGAATTGTACCAAACTCCTGCAACCTTTATCCTTGTAGCATAAACACCGATCGAAGGAATCACTTGCTCTCCTTCAACTGCAATATTTGCCGTTGGATAACCTAAAGTTCGTCCACGTTGCAATCCGTGAATAACTTTTCCTTGATTTTGATACTTATAACCTAAGAATTTATTAGCCTCTTCAATTTTATCGTCAGTAATAAATTTCTTAATAGCACTCGAACCGATTTTTTGACCATCAATCAACTGTTCTGGCACCATCACCGTTTCAAAATTGCCTTTCGAGTAATTGGGCAAATTAGCCATGTTAGCAATATCTTTTTTGCCATAAGTATAGTCAAAGCCTGCCACAACATATTTTGCTTTGAAATCAATCATGTAGTAGTCAACGAATTCTTGCGGCTTCAAGTGTGCAAAGTCAGGTGTGAATTTAACAAAATACAAATAATCGACGCCCAACGATTCAACTAATTCAGCTTTTCTACCCCTTGTTGAAAGATATCTAAAATTAGTTTCATGTTGATAAACAGTTCTTGGTGAACGATCAAAGGTCAATAAAGCTGATTTCAGATTATGCTCCTTAGCAATTTTGACACCGGTTTTAATAACTTTTTGATGACCTAAATGTACCCCGTCAAAAAAACCCATGATTAAAACTGTCGCTTCAGTTGGCAACTGTTCTTCTATTAGCGGATGTTTAACATTAATAATCTGCATAATTACCCTCTTCTACTTATTGTTCAGTAACATCAAATCTGGAATCCACATATTTCTAACTTTATCATACTTGTAAAGTGCCTTAGTGACGCCATTTCTTTGCACGCGTAATTGTTTTGCTTTATCAGAATCAACATCTTCAACTTCTAAGAATCCGCCATGGCTGACCCGAACATCCCACTGCTCATCATTCAATTCTAAACTAGGCAAATCTTTTAAAACCTCATCAATTGATTTCAAGAAACTGTAATCTTTTTTTGCCATCATTTCTTCGATTTTACCCAGAGTAAAGGTTTCTTCAATTGGAAAGCCAGCACTTTTTACTCGAGTCAATTGTGACATAAAAGCCGGATATCCTAATAATCTACCAAATTCTACCGCCAAAGTTCTTACATAAGTTCCCTTTGAACATTTAACATGAAATCTGATGGTTTGATAGCTCATAGTCTCGTCAAAAACTGGTTCTGAAGTCATTGAAAAACTATAAATATGAATTTCACGAACTGGTCTTTCTACTTCAATACCGGCTCTAGCGTATTCGTAAAGTTTCTTACCATTCACGCGCACCGCTGAAAACATTGGCGGAATCTGTTTTAAATCGCCAGTCATTTGTTGAAAGATTTTCTCCAATTCTTCATCAGTAAATGGCTTTGATAACTTCTTCTCCTCAACTGTCTCACCTTCACGGTCCTCAGTTGTCGTTGATCGTCCTAAAGTAATCTCACCAGCATATTCTTTAGGTGAACTAGTCAAAGTATTAACTAACTTAGTCGCTTGTCCAACACAAATTGGCAAAACCCCATCAACCAAGGGATCTAAAGTTCCCGTATGGCCAATCTTTCTAGTGTGTAAAATTTTTCGTAATTTATATACATAATCTGAACTAGTTTGTCCGATTTCTTTATTTAATGGAATTACTCCGTCCATAATTGATCTCCGTCTTTTCATAATATCAGTAATAATTTTACTAGTCTTCGTTAATAATAGGAAGTTTTCCAAAAAAAAACAGGCAAGAAAAAAATTCTTACCTGCTAATTTTAACGATTAGCCTCGTCTTGATGCAATTTAGCAATCAATTTATCAATCTTTTCTCCGTAACGAACTGATTGATCTTGTTTGAATTCAAGTTCAGGAACTTTATACAAAGTCAATTTTTGACCTAATTCACGACGAATCAATCCCTTAGCTTTATCTAGTCCTGCTTGAGTTTTTTCAACATCACTAGCTTTTTCAGAAAGAATACTGTAATAAATTGTTGCTTGTTGCAAATCACCGGTCATTTCAACACCTGTAACTGTAACACCTTGAACTCTTGGATCACGTACACGTTTAAGAAGAATGTCGTTGACTTCTTTTTGAATTTCTTGTTCAACACGACCTATACGATGTTTTACCATAATTGTACCTCCATTAATTTTCAAACTATTTCTAGTTTACTTGTCATCTTTTAATCATCACTGCTTGATTATATCACATTACTTTGTCAAAAAAATAAAGTCAAAATGTTTCAAAAACATTCTGGCTTTATTAATAATTAACTATTTAACTGGAACTTGTTCCATAACGTAGACTTCGATTTCATCACCGATCTTAATATCGTTATAGTTTTCGATTGTGATACCACATTCGAATCCTGAACCGACTTCCTTAACGTCATCTTTGAAACGTTTTAGAGAAGCTAATTTACCTTCAGTAACAACGATACCGTCTCTAACAAGTCTTACACCACTATCACGTTGAACCTTACCGCTGTTTACATAACAACCAGCGATAGTACCAATCTTCGATACATTGTAAGTTTCACGAACAGTCAAGTTACCAATAACTTTTTCTTCGTAAACTGGTTCCAACATACCTTTCATAGCAGCTTCGATTTCGTCGATAGCCTTATAAATAACTCTGTGAAGACGGATATCAACATTTTCATCCTTAGCTTGAACCTTGGCTTGAGCAGTTGGACGAACATTAAATCCAATGATGATAGCGTTACTTGCAGCAGCTAAGTTAACATCACTTTCAGTAATAGCACCAACGGCAGAGTGAATAATATTGACACGAACACCTTCGACTTCAATCTTCTTCAAACTTCCAGCAATGGCTTCAGCAGAACCTTGAACATCGGCTTTGATAATAACGTCGACTTGTTTAAGTTCTCCTTCTTTCATTGTTTCGAATAAGTTATCAAGTGTTACAGGGTTAGTATTTTGACGTTCCTTTTGAAGGGCACGACTAGCACGCTCTTCACCAGCAGCACGAGCAGTCTTTTCATCATCGAAGACAACGAATTTATCCGCTGATTCAGGAACTTCATTAAGTCCTGTGATCTCAACTGGTTCTGATGGTTTAGCACTCTTTATATTTTTACCGTTGTAATTGGTCATAGTTCTAACACGACCAAAAGTATTACCAACAACGATTGGATCCCCAACATGTAATGTACCTTGTTGATCTAACAAAGTAGCCACTGGTCCACGACCCTTATCCAACTTAGCTTCAATAACAGTACCGATAGCTTTTTTTTTAGGGTTAGCTTTTAGTTCTAGCACATCAGCTTCTAGTAAGATCATTTCTAGCAATTCATCAATATTTGTACCCATCTTAGCAGAAATATTAACGAAGATCGTATCCCCACCGTAAGCTTCAGGAACTAAGTCATATTGCATTAGTTCTTCAGTTACATGTTGTGGGTTAGCACCTGGTTTATCGATCTTATTGATAGCTACGATAATTGGATCATTTGCAGCCTTAGCGTGGTTAATAGCTTCAATTGTCTGTGGCATAACACCATCATCAGCAGCAACAACTAAAACGACGATATCAGTAATATCAGCACCACGAGCACGCATATTAGTAAAGGCAGCGTGTCCTGGAGTATCCAAGAACGTAATCAATCTATCCTTTAGACGAACTTGGTAAGCACCGATATGTTGAGTAATACCACCAGCTTCACCGGCAGTAACATGAGTGTGTCTTAAATGATCAAGCAAGGTTGTCTTACCATGATCAACGTGACCCATGATTGTAACTACTGGTGGACGTGTAACAAGATTTTCTGTTGTATTAACTTCAGCATCGAAGTACTTGTCGATATCGGCAACATCTTCTTCAACCTTTTCTTGTGACTTAATACCATAATCCTCAGCCAACAATTCAATCGTGTCTTTATCCAATGACTTATTTTGGTTGATCATAATACCAAGCATAAAGAGCTTCTTAACAATTTCTGCTGGCTCTCTGTGAATCAACTTACCAATATCTTGAGCGTTCATACCAACTGTATAAATCAGTGTTTCTGGTAATGGACGTTCCTTTCTTTGTGGCATTGGTTTCTTAGGTTCAGTACGTTGACGTTGCTGACGTTTACGTTCTTTCTTCTTCTTACGACTACCAAATGGATTAGCAAGATTTTGCTTGTGACCAAAATCACGGTTATTGTTAGTTGGTTTTGGCTTCTTGTACTCTGGCTTTGGAACATTAACATTAGCTACTGTTGCTTTAGGAGTTTCCTTAGCCTTGGCAGCTGCATTGTTGTTATGGTTAGGTCTTCTGTTTTGATTTTGGTTGTTGCGATTATTTGAATTATGGTTGTTATTATTTTTTCTGTTATAACGATTGTTATTCTCGTTATTATTGTTAGGACGATGATTGTTTCTATGAGCATTTTCACTATTGTTAGTGTGGTTATTGTTAGAACGATTATTACGATTTCTAGTTGGATGACTAGGAATACGACTAGCATCAGCGATGTTGGTCTTGAATTGTTCTAGATACTTGTTACCAGCACTTTGTCTTGGACGTGGAGCTTGTCCTTGCACATTTGAACGATCACGTCGGTTGTTATTGTTGCGATTGCGATTATTGTTACGATTTTCGCCATTGCGGTTGTTGCGTGGTTCATTGTTACGATTACGGTTATCACGATTTTGTGAATTACGGTTATCGTTTCTATTGCCATTGCTATTGTGATTGTTTGAATTTTGAGAATTGTTGCCATTATTTGGACGATGATAGTTACCACTATTGCTGTTTGGACGATTACTGTTGGAGTTGTGATTATTATTACGATGGTCAAAGTGACCTTTACCCTTATTAGTATCTCTTCTTACAGCAGTAATCTTGATTTTAGTTTTGTGATCACCTGAATTGTGATTACTACCTTCGCGTTTTTCACCAGTCTTAGGTTGTGCTTTAGATTGATTCTGTTGAGCTTTAACAGGCTTTTTACCAACTTTTAAGCTGTTAACGATTTTCTTTTCTACACTTTCATCTACTGATGACATATGGTTTTTCACATCAATGCCCAATTTTGCAGCGGCATCTAGTACTACTTGATTCTCAACACTATTTTCTTTTGCAATAGTATAAATTCTTTTTTTGACCATCCTATCACTCTCCTTAATTGTCCATAAGTTCTTTTAACCTTTTAGCAAATCCAAAATCTGTTATTCCCATAACTTTTCTGTCTTTTCCAATAGCCGTTTTTAATTCTTCACTACTTATCGTATCTATCACAGGTACATTATAATAACTTGCCTTATTGTGCAAATCTTTTTTTGTTCGAGCACTACAATCTTGCGCCATGATAACGAGTTTTACCTCACCACTGCGCATTCCATTAATAGTCAGTTCGGTCCCACTAATAAATTTTCGAGCTCTAACTGCAATACCTAAGAAATTTAAAAAGTTTTTCATTAATGTTTCTTGCCTAAATCTCCAAATAAGTCCATACGAGCTTTTTGGTGATCTACGAATTCAAATAGTTCATCATAAAAATCCTCTGGAACTGCATGTGAAAATACTTTTTCCAGAATTTTTTTCGATTTAGCATTTTTAACGGCTTCTGGATCTAGACCTACATAAGCACCACGACCGGGTTTCTTTCCAGTAGGATCAATTGAAATATTGCCTTCTTTGTCTTTGACAATTCTTACCATTTCTCTTTTTGGATACATCTTATTTGTCAAGACATCTTTACGCATAGGTATCTTACGAGTTGCCAAATCCATCACCCCTTTTTTAATTTTCTGAATCAGAATCGTCGTCTACATCGTTTGAATCATTTTCATCATCATCTTGTGCAGCGGGATTCTTGGCATCGTCTGCATTAGCAGCATTTTCACGAGTCTTTTCTATGTCGATCTTACCACTCTCAATGTCATCTAAGTCAACATCTTCGTCGTTATCATCAACAAACTCAACTTGTGATTCTGGCTTGATATCAATCTTATATCCAGTCAACTTAGCAGCTAAACGAGCATTTTGACCTTTTTTACCAATTGCTAGTGACAAATGGTAATCAGGAACGATTACGATACATTGCTTCTTATCAGTTTCATCAAATTGAACCGCAATTACTTCTGCCGGATTCAAAGCGTTAGCAATGAAATCAACGGGATCATCAACATAAGGTACGACATCAATGTTTTCACCATTCAATTCGTCAACTACTGCTTGTACACGTGAACCCTTTGGCCCAACACAAGTACCCACTGGATCAACGTCTGGATTATCTGATTTCACAGCAATCTTAGTTCTATCACCAGCTTCACGAGCAATTGAGACGATTTCAACAGTTCCATCATAGATTTCTGGAACTTCTTGTTCAAATAATCTCTTGACCAAACCTGGATCAGTTCTAGAAACAAATACTTGTGGTCCTTTAGTAGCATTTTCAACTTTAGTTACATAAACACGAATTCTATCACGAGAATTGTACGTTTCGCCAGGCATTTGATCAGCCTTAGGCATAACTGTTTCAATACGTCCGTAAGTGATATAAACATAACGATTATCGCTACGTTCAACCGTTCCTTGAATGATTTCATGTTCATACTGACTGTATTCATTATAAATGATATCACGCTCAGCTTCACGAACACGTTGCATAATTACTTGCTTAGCAGTCTGAGCTGCAATTCGACCAAAGTCTTTAGGTGTTACTTCTTCTTTGATGTGATCGCCAATTTCATAACCTTTACTCTTTTGTTGGGCATCTTCAAGACTTACTTCGAGGCGATCATCAACGACTTCTTCGACAACTTCTTTAACCGCGTAAACATGTATATTACCCTTTTTTGCGTCAAATTCAACATCAACGTTTTGAGCTTGGTTGTAATTTCTCTTATAAGCCGCAACTAAAGCAGCTTCTAGTGATTCAATAACGTATTCTTTTTTGATACCCTTTTCGCGTTCAAGCGCATCGAGGGCTTCAACCATTTCTTTACTCATGATTTTCTCCTTAGAATTCGATTGCAAGACGAATTTTAGCGATATTTTTGCGGCTAATTTCCACTTGCTTCTTTAAATTCTTAACTTTTACGATCAAAGTTATCTCTGTATCCGTTACTTGTGTAAGTGTTCCTTCAAAAGCTTTTTCACCATTTAGTTTTTGGTATAAAGAAACATGAACATAATCATCAACGTAATTTGTTAAACTTTCATCATTCTTTAATGGACGTTCTGCACCAGGAGATGAAACTTCTAGATAGTAAGCTGGTTCGATTGGGTCCAACTCATCTAGTTTTTCTCCATATTCCTCACTAATAACGGCACAATCATCAATACTGATTCCACCCTTTTTATCTGCATAAACTCTCAAATACCAATCCCCATGTTCATGCACGAGTTCTAAATCAACTAAAAAGAAATCGTGTTGTTCCAAAATGGGTTGTAAAATGGCTTTTAATTCTTCAACTTTTGTATCCAAGGACATTCCTCCAAAGTAATCGGCAATAAAAAGAGTGAGCATTTCTGCTCACTCATTAATCAATAATTAACTAGTAGTTAATTTAACATATATTTGTTATTAAATCAACTTATAACGACCATACCTAGAATAATGATAACTGATTTTCATCTGGCATGCCATCTAAAACATGATTTTCTGTCATATATTCGATAACAGTCTTAGAAACTTTACCACGAGTACCTAAGTCTTGCTTAGATAAGAAAGGTTGTTCTTCACGTGCCGCAATGATCTGCTTAGCAACGTTATCACCTAATCCAGGAATAGCATTAAATGGTGCCAAAAGTGTTTTATCATCAATAATCTTAAATTCAAAAGCATCTGACTTTTCAATATCGACCATTTTAATCTTAAAACCACGTTCCAAACATTCATTAGCTAATTCCAAAACAGTCAATAAATTCTTTTCTTTAGTAGAAGCATCCATTCCTTTATCATTGATAGCTTTCATAGAAGCTTTGACAGCATCTTTACTTGTTGTCATCGCAACGAGATCAAAGTCATCGGCTCGAACTGTAAAGTAAGCACTGTAATAATAAAGTGGATAGTGTACTTTGAAGTATGCAATTCTTAGCGCCATGATAATGTAAGCTGTCGCGTGAGCTCGAGGGAACATATATTTGATCTTCAAGCATGATTCAATATACCAATCAGGAACATCAGCATCTTTCATAGCTTGTTTCCAATCATCAGGAATTCCTCGTCCTTTACGAACGTGCTCCATAATTTGGAAGGCCATCTGTGAATCCATACCGTAGTGGATCAAATCCATCATGATATTATCACGACAACCGATAACTTCCTTCAAAGTAACGATGCCCTTATCGATCAACTCTTCAGCATTACCTAACCAAACATCAGTCCCATGAGACAATCCAGAAATTTGTAGCAATTCAGCAAAGGTCGTTGGATGAGTTTTCTCAAGCATTCCACGAACAAATCGAGTACCGAATTCTGGCACTCCTAAAGTCCCTGTCTTTGAGAAAATCTGTTCAGGTGTAACGCCTAAGGATTTAGTTCCACTGAATAATTCCATGACCCCAGGGTCTTTGACCGGTAAAGTCTTAGGATCAATTCCTGACAAATCTTGGAGCATACGAATCATAGTTGGGTCATCATGTCCCAGAATATCCAATTTCAAAATATTATCGTGAATTGAATGGAAATCAAAGTGAGTTGTCTTCCAAGCAGCATTTTGGTCATCGGCTGGATATTGAATCGGCGTAAAATCAAAAATATCCATATAGTCTGGCACAACAATGATACCAGCCGGATGTTGCCCAGTAGTTCTTTTGACACCAGTTGAGCCCATAGCTAGGCGTTCTTCTTCAGCGTTACGAAGATTTTGACCGGTTAACTCTTCATAATTTTTTACGTAACCAAACGCAGTTCGATCAGCAATCGTACCAATCGTTCCGGCTCTAAATACGTGATCTTCACCAAATAGTACTTTAGTATAATTGTGAGCTACTGGTTGGTAGTCACCAGAGAAGTTCAAATCAATATCAGGAACCTTATCACCTTTAAATCCTAAGAAAGTTTCAAATGGAATATCTTGACCATCTTTTTTAAGATCAGTGCCACATTTAGGACACTTCTTATCCGGCAAATCATACCCTGAACCAACTTCACCTTTAGTAAAGAATTCAGAATATTTACATTTAGGACAACGATAATGCGGTGGCAAAGGATTAACTTCGGTGATTCCGGTCATCGTCGCAACAAAACTTGAACCAACAGAACCACGAGAACCAACTAAGTAACCATCCTTATTTGACTTATAAACTAAACGTTGTGAGATCAAATAAATAACTGAGAATCCATTACCGATAATACTCTTAAGCTCTTTATCCATTCGTTCTTGAACGATCTCTGGTAATGGATCACCGTATAATTCGTGTGCCTTATTTAAAGTCAGATTGCGAATTTCATCTTCAGCACCCTCCATTTTAGGAGTGTAGAGCTTATCTTTAACTGGTGAAATTTCTGCAATCGAATCCATGATCTTTTTAGGATTGTCAACAATGATTTCTTGTTGAGTTTGTGAATCCATATAACTAAATTCATCAAACATCTCGTTAGTTGTTCTAAATTGTACATCTGGCAACTCAGGACGACGAGCTAACGCGTTACTCTTAACAGCCTTGATGACAATATCTCGATAAACTTTGTCATGTGGATCTAAGTAATGAACATCACCGGTTGCTACGACTGGTTTATTGAGTTCTCTTCCTAGTTTGACAATATTTTTCAAAATCTCCTCAAGCGCAGTTTCGTCCTTGATGATTTTTATATCGATCAAATGTTGATACAAAGTTTTTGGCATAACTTCCAAATAATCATAATATTGAGCAAGCTCTCTAGTATCGTCATACCCTTTTTGCATCATACTAGTAAAGACTTCACCATTTTCACAAGCAGAACCTACGATGATACCTTCACGATATTTGTTCAATAATCTTCGAGGTACGCGAGCTGTTCGATAATAGTATTGCGTCATTGAATATGAAACGATTTTGAACATATTTTTCAATCCAGCTTGCGTCTTAGCCAATAAAATTGCGTGACTTGGACGAGCTTGCTTATACGCTTCATCGCCACCGATATGGTCATTTAATTGAGAAACATTATCAGTTCCAAATTTGTCTTCCAATTCTTCAAATAACTTGTACATCAAATAGCCAGTGGTTTCCGCATCGGAATCAGCTCTGTGGTGATGTTCCAAAACAATATTGTAACGTTTAGCTAATGAATCCAATTTGTGATTACGATACTCTGAATGCAAAGTCCGTGACATTTCCAAGGTATCGATCACTGGCATTGATAAACGATCTCGACCCATTCTTGTCAAAGCTGCATTCATGAAACCCATATCGAAGGTAACATTGTGACCAACTAAAATATCATCACCGATAAAGTCCATGAATTCACCAACAATTACTGATTCGTCAGGTTCATTTTCGACCATCTCTGTTGTGATACTAGTCAAGTTCGTTGTTACTTCAGACAATGGATGACCCGGATTGATAAATTTATCAAATCGATCAATCACTTGGCCATCTTTCATCTTAGTAGCACCAATTTCAATGATGGAGTCATATACTGCCGATAAACCAGTTGTTTCGGTATCAAAAATAACATATTCAGAACCAGCTAATTTTTGATCACGAAGATTGTAAGCAATCGGATTACCTTCATCAACTAAATCAATCTCGACACCATAAGCTATTTTGATGCCAAACTTTTTACCAGCATTAAAGGCTTCAGGGAATGCTTGTAAGGCATGATGATCTGTTATAGCGATCCCAGTTTGTCCCCAGTCACTAGCACGTTTGATTAGATCAGTTGCACTAGGAATAGCATCCATTTGACTCATATTCGTGTGAGCGTGCAATTCAATTCGCTTGTTGTCATCTTCAGCGGTATCTTGTCTTGGTTGATGTTTGATAACATTAATATCATTTGCCATGATAACTAGTTCACGTGAGAAATTATCTTCTTGAACACTACCGCGAACTCTGATCCAAGCGCCCTTGTCTAAGGAATTAAAGAAGTTCTCATCATCTTCACCATTTGAGAATTTTTTGATACTAAATGATGATGTATAGTCAGTAACTTTCAAAATCAACAATGAACGGCCTGACTTCAGTTTTCTGACATCAATATCAAAAACATAGCCTTCAACGACTTTGTTTCTTTCTTCTTCAACAATATCAACCATTTGCGTGATCTCTTGATCATCAGGAATTTTCCGTCCAATTTTTGATACATTGGTTGGTTTAGCAACTTTTTTCTCACTAACTTCTTTAGCCTTGGCTTGGAATTGTTTGTTCTTTTCCACGTTCATGGCTTTCATCGCAGCTTCTTTTTCTTGATTCTTCGATTCATCGATATTAGCTCTGATTCTAAAATCGGGAAAACCTAAACTGCTATATTCTGACTGTAAGCCGTTGACCAATTTTCCATCAACAATATCAGCCATGAAACTATTAGAAACGTCCAAAAAAACTTGACCATTTTCTATATGCGGCGGCGTTTGACTGATTTTATCCAAAACCATTGGTGATTCGACACTGCAATCATTCAAGACGTAATTCCAATAATCAGTAATGTCTTTTTGTTTTAATTGTGCATGGGTAGTTTTGATTTCAAAATTTACCTGCGCAATACCTTGAAAACTAGCCTTTAACGCTTTGACAAAAGTTAGAAATTCATTAAATGGCAAAACATCTTTGAACTCAAAATAAAAAGTCCAACGTTTACTATTCTTATGAACTTCCAATTTATTCAATTTACCATCGGCAAATGAATCATTAGATTCTAATAATTGATCCAATTTGATTTGCTTAACTAGTATTTCAAAAAGTTGTTTTGTATCTGCCATATTCTACCCTTCAAAAAATAAAAAAAGGCCTAAGCCTCATTTTATGATTTTTTCTGAATCAGGTTACTGAATTCTGCCGTCACTTCCGACTAGATAACGTCTTTTATTGTTTATTTCAGATAATTATGAAACAAAGAATAAAACCACTATCCAGTCCGGAATAGCAAAGAAAATTGGCTCAGTAGTGAAATTATTCTTAGCAACTTGTTGCTTAGAATAAGGCCGAGCTTGAAGACTTTGCCCGGTTTTGGGCTTAGCAAAGGCTCCAAGTCGTGCCCACTACGTTCCAGCCAAATTTTCTTTGCTATGGAGGACGAAATCCTTCACTAACCATACTTAACTAAAAAAATCTATTTCTGATTCTTAAGCAATATTTTTACTGAATTTACTAATTCATCTTTACTTACTTCAATTGTTTCGCCAGTGCTTCTAAGCTTTAGTTCAACAATTTCGTCAGCTGCCTTTTTACCGACAGTAATTCTAATTGGTGTACCGATCAAATCGGAGTCAGCAAACTTAACACCAGGACGTTCTTTACGATCATCGAGCAAGACATCGTAGCCTTCATTTTCTAACAATTCAACAATTTCATCACTTAATTTGCCTTGAATGTCATTGTTGTACTTGATAGGAACAACATGAACTTGATATGGAGCCAAACTTACTGGCCAAATAATACCATTTTCATCGCTGTGTTGTTCAATGATAGCTGTCAATAATCTTGAAACACCAATACCGTAACTACCCATGATGATAGGATTTGATTTACCATTTTCATCCAAGAAATTAGCACCTAAAGCTTTAGAGAACTTTGTTCCTAATTTAAAGATATGTCCAATTTCAATACCACGAGTAAATTGAATCTTACCATGACCATCTGGTGAAGTTTCACCTTCTTTGATCACACGCAAATCTCTAAATTCTGGCATTTCATCAGTGATGTCTTCAAAGTTAGCATTGATAAAGTGACGGTCTGCTTTGTTAGGTCCAACAACAAAATTTGTCAAGCCAACTAATGAGCTATCGTATAGAACTTTAACATCTTCTTTGATACCTTTAGGTCCAATGAAGCCAGGAACACTGCCAAACACGTCAGTTACTTCTTCATTAGTTGCTTCACGTAAGAAATCAGCACCTAAATAGTTTTTCAACTTAACATCATTGACATCGTAGTCACCACGAATCATAACCATAACTGGATTTTCATCAGCAATATAAGCTACAGCTTTCATGATTCTTGAAGCGTCGACTTTAAGAAGTTGAGCCAAAGCATCAATCGTATGAACGTTGGGTGTGTCGACTTCTTCCATTTCTTTCTTATCTTCAACTGGATTTTCATCCATCTTACTTGCGGCCATTTCTAGGTTAGCTGAGTAATCTGAATCATCTGAATAAGCAATTGTATCTTCACCAATATCAGCAATGGCAGAAAATTCCTTCGAATCAGTACCACCCATGGCACCAGCATCACCGATAATAACACGATAGTTCAAACCACAAGCATCAAAAATATTGCGATAAGCTTGTTCCATTTGATTGAAGATAACATCAAGTTGTTCTTTGTTAGAAGTAAATGAATAAGCATCTTGCATGATAAATTCACGACCACGCAACAAACCGTTACGAGGACGGTCTTCATCACGATACTTCATTTGAATTTGATACATAGCAATTGGCAATTTCTTATAACTATTCAAACCTTCTTTGACGATACTTGTGAAAGTTTCTTCATGTGTAGGTCCAAGAATGAAATCACGATCATGACGGTCTTTAAATTTGAAAAGATTGTCACCATAAGTTGCGTAACGACCACTTTCTTTCCAAAGATCAGCTGGCAAAATAGCTGGCATACGCATTTCAGCAGCATCGATGTCCTTCATTTGTTTTCTGATAAGTCCTTCGATCTTTTGAATTACTGACCAAGCTAATGGCAAGTAAGCATAAACACCGGCAGAGACTTGTCTGATATAACCGGCACGCAACATCAACTGATGACTGATTGCTTCAGCATCTGAAGGAGTTTGCTTTAATGTTGGAATATATAATTTTGACTGTTTCAAGTTCTTTTATCCCCCTATTTTATAAAGAAGAGCTGGATATCATTCCAGGTTACGGCAATCATTAATAGAACTAAGATTCCGACCCCAATTAAGGTAATCACATTTTCATATTGTTCTGGAATCGGTTTTCTTCTAATTGCTTCAACAATATTTAACAAGATTTTTCCACCATCCAAAGCTGGAATTGGAATCAAATTGACGATTCCGAGGTTCATTGACAGCATCGATGTGAAGAAAATAATATTGATCAAACCGGTTGAGGCGACTTTAGAAGTCATCGAATAAATTCCTACCGGACCAGATAATTGATTAATGCTAAACCCACCTGAAACCATCTTTCCTAAAGCGTGGAAAATTGTTAACGAAGTGCTCCAGCTATAAATAAAACCATATTTGATCTTGGCCATAGCAGAAGAGTCGGTTTTTTGCATAATACCGATCAAGCCATAACTTTGACCTGAAGATTTAACTGTCTTAGGCGTTACTTTGATTGTTTCAACCTTTTTACCAGATTGAACTTTCATCGTTAATTTTTTACCAGGACTATTTTGAATATTTTCTGATAAATCAGTCCAAGAAGCAGTTTTCTTCCCGTTAATACTTAAAATTTTATCGTTGGCTTTTAGACCAGCTTTTTGAGCTACTGAATCTTTTTGAATACTACCTAATTGATTTGAACCAGTCCCAACCGATCCCATCATAAAGGCAGCAATAATAGCAGCCACGATTGCTAATATAAAATTGTTAAATGGACCAGCAAAGTTTGTGATCATTCGCTTCCAGACAGAAACTGATTGCAATTGAACGTCACGAGGTGCAATCTGCACTTCTGTTCCATCTTCTTCAACAATCGTTGCATCATGATCAACAGAATACTTCTTAGTGACCGTTTCATCACCATTTTCGTATCCTTCGATTATTAAATCATCAACAAGATCAGCTTTAGAGATTTGAACTGGAACCGCGTTTGCATCATAAACCTTACTTGAAGTTATAATTTTTGTTACTTTATCGTCATCATTAATTACTAATGATGCCATCGTTCCTGGTTGAATTTCAGAATCATCTTCTTGCGCACCAGCCATGCGGACATAACCACCCAAAGGCAATAGTCTCAAAGTATAGGTCGTATGATTTTTGCGGTAAGCGACGATTTTTGGTCCCATACCAACAGAAAACTCACGAACCAAGATTCCTGATTTTTTTGCAGCATAATAGTGTCCAAATTCATGGACAATTACTAAAATTCCAAAAACGATTATAAATGTAATTATCGCGGTCATTTTAACCTCCACGAGCTAATTTAGACTAAACCAAAAATATGTAGCAATGGTAGTACGATCAACATACTATCGAAACGATCCAAGATCCCACCATGTCCAGGTAGAATATTTCCTGAATCTTTTACTTTGTAATATCTCTTATAGGCAGATTCAATTAAATCGCCCATTTGTCCCATAATTGACAAGACAAAAGCAATCATCAACATTGTCGTGATGGAATATTCTTGTGGGACAAAAATCATATAAACACCAGAAAGAATTAATGCCATAATAATACCAGCGATTGTTCCTTCCCATGTCTTGTTAGGACTGATAGCGGGCCATAATTTATGCTTACCGATCTTTCTACCAAATGTATAAGCAAAAATATCAGTTGACCAAACAACGATCAAAGCATACATCAATAAACCAAGACCTGGTTGTGAATTTCTGACAGCTGCTAAATAATGAAAACCAGTTCCGATATAAAGCATTGAAACTACTGAAACACCTGCATCTTCAAAATTAAATTTGTTCTTAGTCAAAACAGTGATGACCAACAAAAT
Source organism: Companilactobacillus futsaii JCM 17355 (assembly GCF_001435505.1). Classification (GTDB taxonomy): domain Bacteria; phylum Bacillota; class Bacilli; order Lactobacillales; family Lactobacillaceae; genus Companilactobacillus; species Companilactobacillus futsaii. The sequence continues at coordinate 34,634 of NZ_AZDO01000130.1, forward strand.
AATTGCGAAGACATAAAACAAATCAAGACGTGAGAAACTCTTTGGTAACCAACCACTATAAAAACCATTTGGTACCACCAAAGCCAACGTTCCTAAAATCGTCACTAAAAAATCGACTGAAACGATGATTCTCTTACGCATGATATAAACTTCAAATACACCGACTGCTGCTAGTGCTGCTGCTGCAACTTCTAGCCAAATTCCACCTGCAAGCAATATGGGAATAAAAATTGCTAATGCAATAACGGCAGTAATTACACGTTGTTTCATAATTTTCCCCCAAACTAACTAGACCGAACCGAAACGGCGATCTCTTCTATCGAATTCTTGAATATCCTCAATCAAATTATCAACCGAATAATCAGGCCAGAGAGTTTTATCAAAGACCATTTCCGAATAGGCTAATTGCCATAACATGAAATTAGAAATTCGCTCTTCACCACTAGTTCTGATCAACAAGTCTGGGTCAGCTAACTCGCCCAACTGACTAGTTAATAATTGACTAGAAAACATTTCGTCGTCAATATCTTCTGGATCTATCAAACCATCATTTGCTTTAATTGCCAACTCTTTTGCTGCATGAACAATCTCAGCACGCCCACCATAATTAAAAGCAAAGTTGAGGATCATACCGGTATTATCCTTCGTATCCTCAACTGCTTTCATAACTACTTTTCTCGTTCTATCGGGCAAATGGTCCGTAAATCCGGTTACCAATACTTTAATATTTTCTTTGATTAAATCAGGCATAAACGTCCCAAAAAAGTCAACCGGTAGACGCATCAAAAAATTAACTTCTTTGCTAGGTCGACTCCAATTTTCAGTTGAAAAGGCATAAAGGCTCAAGACTTTAACGCCTAAATGACTAGCAGCAGTAGCAATTGTTTTGACATTGTTCATGCCTTCTTTATGTCCAGCGATTCTTGGTTGACCTAATTTTTTAGCCCAACGACCGTTCCCATCCATAATGATTGCTACATGCTTTGGAATCGAAGCTTCTGGATCTAATCTCTTCCTAATATCCTCTGTCATAAATTAGCCTTCAGTAATTTCCTTTTCCTTATCTGCAGCTAGTTTATCCATTTGAGCAATGGCATCATCAGTAACTTTTTGAACGTCTTTTTCCAAAGCACGCAATTCATCTTCAGTGATGTCATTGTCCTTTTCTTGTTTCTTCAAATCATCCATAGCTTCACGACGAACGTTTCTAACAGCAATACGTCCACTTTCAGCTTCCTTACCTACTTGTTTAGCAATTTCTTTTCTACGTTCACCAGTAAGTTGTGGGATAACCAAGCGAATAACGGTACCGTCATTAGCTGGGTTTAACCCCAAATCTGAAGAGTTGATAGCATGTTCAATGTCATCTAGTGATGATTTGTCATAAGGTGTGATCATCAAAACACGTGCTTCAGGAATATTGATAGAAGCAACTTGATTCAATGGTACTTCTGTACCGTAATACATAACTTTAACGTTACTCAAAATTGAAGCATTAGCCTTACCGGCACGAATATTAGCTAGTTCACGACTTAAAACGTCAACTGACTTAGACATATTCTCTTTTGCTTTTGTAATAGCTTTATTTGTCATCATTACCACCCTTTATAATTGTTCCAATATTTTCTCCTTGAACAACCTTCTTAATATTTTCAGGTTTATTCAAGTTGAAGACGATCAATGGAATATTGTTATCCATTGACAATGAAGAAGCTGTTGTATCCATAACACCGAGATTCTTATTGATAATATCAAGTTGTGACAATTCTGAATACTTCTTAGCATTTGGATCCTTCTTAGGATCAGCTGAATAAACTCCATCAACATCATTCTTAGCCATCAAAATAACGTCAGCTTCGATTTCAGCAGCACGTAATACTGAAGTAGTATCAGTTGAGAAGTATGGATTACCAGTTCCACCAGCAAAGATAACTACACGGCCCTTTTCTAAATGTCTAACGGCTCTTCTTCTAATATATGGTTCTGCAACTTGACGCATTTCGATTGAAGTTTGCACACGAGTTGGTACACCAATATTTTCCAAACCATCTTGTAATGCTAGACCATTCATAACTGTAGCCATCATACCCATGTAATCTGCTTGAGCACGATCCATACCCATTTCAGCACCAGTTTCGCCACGCCAGATGTTTCCACCACCACAAACAATGGCAACCTCAACACCTAAATCGTGAACACTTTTGATTTGTTCAGCGATTTTTTTAATAACTGGGGGATTAATGCCAAATCCTTTTTCTCCAGCTAAAGCTTCACCAGAAACTTTTAAAATAATTCTTTTATACTTGATATTAGGCATAAGTACTCTCCTTTAATTTTGCTATTAAACATTTTAACATATTAGAAACACTAAATTTATCTAAACACTATTTTTAAATAAAATTTGACAGGATACAACCCTTTATACAAAGAAAAGGTCGTTTAATTCAAATTGAATTAAGCGACCTTTCTCGAAATTGTTAAAAAATTACTTCATTTGGTTCTTTACTTCTTCAGCAAAGTCTTCTTGTTTCTTTTCGATACCTTCGCCAACTTCGTAACGAACGAATGAAACTAACTTACCATTCTTTGATTCAACAAATTGTTGAACTGTCATATCTGAATCCTTAACGAATTCTTGGTCAGCCAAACTAATTTCTGACAAGAATTTGTTTAGACGACCTTCAACGATTCTAGGAATGATCTTTTCAGGTTTACCTTCAGCCTTTGTTTCTTCAGTGAAGATAGCTTTTTCATGTTCTAGACGATCTGCAGGAACTTGATCACGGTCCATGAATTCAGGATTGATAGCTGCAACATGCATAGCAACGTCTTTAGCAGTAGCCTCATCAGCACCTTCAAGAGTAACGATAGCACCGATCAAACCACCATTGTGTAGGTATGAACCGAATACTTGTGAGTCAGTCTTGTCAAGAACCTCAAAACGTCTCAATGAGATCTTTTCACCGATAACAGCTGTTAAGCCAGTGATAGCTTCGTTGATTGTTTGGTCACCCATCTTAAGTTCCAAAGCTTCGTCCATTGTCTTTGGTTCATTTTCAACGATAGCTTTACCAATACTATTTACTAAATTGATAAACTTATCGTTTGATGAAACAAAGTCAGTTTCTGAGTTAACTTCGATGATAGCAGCTTTGTTACCTGAGATTTCGATATGTGTCAAACCTTCAGCAGCAACGTTACCACTCTTCTTGGCAGCCTTAGCAATACCCTTTTCACGAAGTTTGTCGATAGCTTCTTGCATATTACCGTCAGCAGCAACCAATGCTTTCTTAGCATCCATCATACCAACGCTTGTCTTATCACGTAATTCTTTAACTTGAGCAGCAGTAATTTTAGCCATTAGTAATCCTCCAGTCGTATAAATAAAGCCATCTTACTCAGATGACTCTATTTTACGTTTATTATTTTAATTATTTGTTATCTTCGCTTGTGTTCTTAGCTTGTGCTAAATCTTCAATAGATTTTGCATCAGCAGCATCAGAATTTTCGTCGTTGTTGTCATCCTTAGCAAAGTCTGCATCTGTAACAGCTTCTTCACCTTGTTTACCTTCAACGATAGCATCAGCCATCTTAGATGTGATTAATCTAACGGCACGGATAGCATCATCGTTTGAAGGAATGATAACATCGATAGGATCTGGATCTGTATTTGTATCAACCATAGCTACGATAGGAATGTTAAGTTTCTTAGCTTCGTTAACAGCAATGTTTTCCTTGTGAGGATCAACAATAAACATAACATCTGGGATTCTTGGCATATCTTCGATACCACCAAGGAATCTTTCTAGCTTAGCTTGTTGCTTTTGTAGTAAAGCAACCTCTTTCTTAGGTAGACGTTCAAAAGTACCATCTTCAGCCATTGCCTTGATGTCCTTTAATCTCTTGATACGTTTTTGGATTGTGTTCCAGTTAGTCAAAGTTCCACCTAACCAACGGTGGTTAACGTAGTATTGACCGGCACGCGTAGCTTCTTCAGCAACAGCGTCTTGGGCTTGTTTCTTTGTACCAACGAATAGGAAAATTCCATCATCACCGGCAACAGCCTTCATATAGTTGTATGCATCGTCAATCATGCGTACTGTTTTTTGTAAATCAATGATGTAAATACCATTTCTTTGTGTAAAGATAAATGGCTTCATCTTAGGGTTCCATCTTCTTGTTTGGTGACCGAAATGTACACCGGCTTCAAGAAGTTGTTTCATAGAAATAACTGACATAAAAAGTTCCTCCTGGTTTTTACCTCCACTTAAGTCTTATTCAACCAAAACGCGACTCGCGCACCATCAGTTGAATCGTTAAGTGTGTGTATTCAATACGGTTTAATATTATAAATGAGGACCACTATTTAATCAAGTAGTCCCGCCAATTTATTCCATGACTTTTTAAGAGCTGTTTTTTTTGTTGGCGGGTTAGCTTTTTTATGGCAATTTCACGTTTCAAAGCTGCAGACTTGTCGACCAATTCCTCGGTATACATGAGTTTAACTGGACGTCTAACTTTCGTGTACTTAGCACCTTTGCCAGCATTGTGCGTTTTTACTCTTTTTTTCACATCGTTACTAGTACCAGTGTAAAAGGTTCTGTCACTGCACAATAACATGTATACGTAGTATTTACTTTCCATTGATTATTAAATTAGCCTCTTTACTTAATTGATGATTTTCGTCATAAATAACTAAATCTGGTTCCACTCTCAAGGACGCAGTCTTAACAGTCTTGATAGCATCGACCAATACTAAATTGGCATCCTTTTTAGCAGTTGTCCTAACGAATCGTAGACGTTTAGCTTGCAACTTCTCTTTTGCCATCGTTACTAGTAAGTCACTGAGTCGTTGCGGGCGATAGACTAAATAAGCGTGAGAATTTTCTTTGAGTAAAACTTTGATAGCCGACAAAATATCTTTTAAATTAGCTTTTAGTTCGTGGCGTGCAATGGCTAAAACGGAATTGTCTTTGATTGCAGTTTGATCAGTTACTTTAAAATATGGCGGATTGCAGACGATCGTATCAACTGTATCATGGGCAATGTATTGTTGAATATTTTTTAAATCGTCATTAATCAATGTCACTTGCTTTGACAAATGGTTATCGTCAATACTTTTTTGAGCTAAATCAGATAATTGCTTTTGAATTTCAACTAAGTAAATTTTAGCGACAGTTTTACTAGCTAAAGACAATCCAATGGCTCCATTTCCTGCACATAGATCGACAACTTTGCCTTTTTTTGCGGGATTTGCGAAATTATAGAGTAAAATGGTATCAAGGTTAAATGAGTAAAGCTCCTTGTCTTGATTGATTTTGACGCCGCTGTTGGCAATCGTATCTTGAGAATTAATCGACATATTACACCTGCTTTATGGTATTTTAAATAAGTGAAAATTATTTTTGGGAGAATGAGAATTTTATGTTTTATAAAGTAATTCGTGTTTTAGTAAGAGGACTAGTTTTCCTCTTAAATGGACGTTACCACGTAGTTGGCAAAGAAAACTTGCCTGATAAGCCCTATATTCTAGTAGCACCCCACCGAACTTGGTGGGAACCAATCTTTTTTGCTTTGGTAATTTCGCCACGTGTTGCAACTTTTATGGCAAAAAAAGAACTCTTCAAGAATCCAATATTAAGATTTATCTTAGTTCACGCCCATGCCTTTCCAGTTGATCGAGAACATCCCGGTCCCTCAGTTATCAAAACACCCGTTAAAGCCTTGAAAAAAGAAGGCAAAGTTTTGATAATGTTTCCTTCAGGAACTCGTTATTCGGAAGACTTAAAAGGTGGTGCTGCTTTAATTGCAAAACTTTCTAAAGCCCCACTAGTACCATTTGTTTATCAAGGACCTTTGACTTTTGGTGGTCTTATGAAACATCAGCGAATCACCGTCGGAATCGGTCCAGAAATCGACTTTGACTTTAAAGCCAAACTGGATGAAAAGCAAACTAAACAAATTAATGAAGATATGGAAGAAGCTTGGGACAAAATCGATAACGAAATCGATCCTAGTTTTGAATATATCCCACCAAAAAAGAAACATAAATAATTATATAGACGAAAAAGACGACATTTCAAATTGAATTGTCGTCTTTTTCGTCTATATGGAGTTTTTACCAATATCACGACGATAAAAAATATTCTCTTGATTCATACGTTGCAAGTGCTGATAAACATCAGCCTGAGCGTGACTCAACGAATCAGCCTGTGTTTGCATCAAGTACAATCGCCCACCATTGCTGATCAATTCTTCATCTTGCTTGCGAACACCAGCAAAATTAATCGTCAATGGACAATTTTTGAAATCATCGACTTTACCTAAACTACCAAAAATTGGTTTCTGCGGATAACCTTGGCTGACCGCAAAAACCCCTAGATTAAGACCTTTTGTTTCCCAATTTATCTCAGTAATTTTTTTATGGTTCAAAATCTTTACAAAAATATCAGACAAATCAGATTTCAAACGTGGCAAAACCACTTCAGTCTCAGGATCACCAAAGCGAGCATTGAATTCAATTACCTTGATACCATCTTTAGTCGAGATCAAGCCGGCATATAAAATACCCGTATACTTGATACCTTCTTGATATAGTTGGTGAACAAAAGGCTCCAAAACTTGATCAATGGCCATTTGCTTGATGTCTTCAGAAATATTGCCTACTGGACAAACAGCACCCATACCGCCAGTATTAGGACCTTTGTCATCTTCAAAAATTTTCTTATAGTCTTGAGCTAAAGGCATAGGATAAAAGCGCTTGTGATCAACAAATGCCATCAGAGAGAATTCTTCACCATCAAGGTACTCTTCAATCACTACTCTTTTAGTATTGAATTTATGTCCATCCAAGAGCTCACTGACCACTTCTAAAGCTTCATTTAAGTCCTGAACAATATAAACACCTTTACCAGCGGCTAATCCGTCAGCTTTGATAACTGTTGGAAAACTTGATTCAACAGTTAAATACTCCACAGCATTCTCTAAATCAGTAAATTCATGATATTTAGCCGTAGGAATATTAGCATCAGCCATTATTTTTTTAGTAAAAGTTTTTGAGCCTTCTACTTGGGCAGCCAATTTGTTAGGTCCAAAAATCTTTAATTTACGTTCCTTAAAAAAATCGACAATTCCATTTACTAATGGCTCTTCTGGACCAACGACCGTATAGTCGATATCGTTAGTCTGAACAAAGTTAGTTAAGTGATCAAATTCATCTTCATTAATTGAAATCGTTTTGATACCTGATAATTTCATTCCATCATTTCCAGGTGCGCAGAAAACAGTATTTTTATTTTTCAACAATGCCTTACAAATAGCATCTTCTCTGGCACCAGAACCAACAACAAGTATTTTCATTAAAAAACCTCTCTAGTGTTTGAAGTGTCTTCTACCTGTGAAGACCATTGCGATGCCATGTTCATTTGCCATGTCGATTGAGTCTTGATCCTTAATGGAACCACCTGGTTGAACGATAGCTGTAATGTTGTGTTCAGCAGCGTATTGAACACAGTCATCCATTGGGAAGAAAGCATCAGAAGCCATAACTAATGGTGTATGTGTATCAGCTTGTTCTTCTTGTTCAACAGCGATTTTAACTGAACCGATACGATTCATTTGTCCAGCACCAATACCGAGTGTTTTGTCAGTCGTGGAAATAACAATGGCATTACTCTTAACGTGCTTGACGATTTGTTGGCCGAATAATAAAGCTTTCATCTCTTCAGCAGTTGGAGCTTTTTTAGTTACAACTTTGAATTCACTCATTTGATCAACTGTACTATCACGTTCTTGAACTAATAATCCACCCATGACAGATACGTAATCATATTTGTCAGCTTCTTTTGACTTAGAGAAATCAAGTGTCAATAGACGAATATTTTTCTTAGCTTCAAGAATTTCTAAAGCCTCTGGTGTAAAACTAGGTGCAATTACGATTTCCAAGAAGATCTTATGCATTTCTTCAGCAATCTCTTTAGTAACTTCGCGATTGACTGCTACGATACCACCGAAGATCGACATTGTATCTGCTGTATAGGCTTTTCTCCATGCTTTATAAATTGATTCATCATCAACTCCGACACCACAAGGATTCATATGCTTCAAAGCAGCCACACAAGGTTGGTCAAAATCAGCCACGATTCTTAAAGCAGCATCAGCATCCTTGATATTGTTGAATGATAATTCTTTACCATGAAGTTGTTTTGCTGAGGCAATTGAATATTCACTTGGCATAGCACTTTGATAAAAGGCCGCCTTTTGATGTGAATTTTCACCATATCTTAATTCTTGGTGATAATCGTATCCAAGGACTTCGACATCTGGGAATTCATCTTCATTTAGATCAGTCAAATAATGAGCAATAATGCTATCGTATTGGGCTGTATGACGGAAAGCTTTAGCAGCCAAACGACGACGTAAAATTGTATCGTCTTCGTCTGATTGGATACTTTCAAGGACAGTTTCATAATCTTTATTATCAATGACCACATATACACTCTTAAAATTCTTAGAAGCAGAACGAATCATTGAAGGACCACCGATATCGATCTGTTCAATAGCTTGAGCTGGGGTAACATCTGCTTTTGAAATAGTTTCTTTAAATGGATAAAGATTGACACAAACCAAATCAATCGTATTGATATTGAGCTTTTCAAGTGTCTTCATGTGTTCAGGATTATCACGTTTAGCTAATAATCCAGCATGAACGACTGGATGCAATGTCTTTACACGACCATCGAGAATTTCTGGGAATTTAGTTACTTCATCAATTTCAGTTACTTTAACGCCTGCTTCTTGAAGCTTTTTGTATGTACCACCAGTAGAAATAATTTCAAAATCATTAGCGATTAAACCTTTAGCAAATTCAACAACACCTGTTTTATCTGAAACACTGATTAAAGCTCTCTTCATTATTTGGCCACCTCATTATTTTTATTTAATAAATCAAGAATTACTTGGCGATACATCTGATGCTCAGTTTGATGAATTCTTGCTTCCAAACTAGCTTCAGTATCATTTCTTAAACGAACAACTTTACACTGTTTGATGATTGGCCCAGTATCGACCCCTTCATCAATATAGTGAATCGTTACACCAGTTACTTCCTCTCCTGCTTTAAAGGTTCTTTCAATCGCTTCAAGGCCTGAGAACTTCGGTAACAGCGATGGATGAATATTGATAATGTGATTAGGATAAGCTGTTAGTAAAGTTGGTGTCACAACTTTCATATAACCTGCCAATAAAATATATTCGATGTTTAACGGTTTTAATTTTTCAATGATTGCTTGTTCATAACTACTACGATCAGGATAGTTTGACAATTGATTAACGAATACTGGAATATGATACTTTTTAGCTCGTTTTAAAACATGAGCCTTTGGTTGATCACATACCAAAATTTCAATTTCTAAACCTAAATTCCTTAACTCATCCGATTTAGCAATGGCCTCGAAATTACTACCATTACCGGAAGCAAAGACGGCTACTCTCATAGCTTATCTCCTTTCAAAATCAGACTTTGAGATTCTTTTGGTATTAGTTCACCAATTGTAAAAGCATTGGTTTTATTTTCATTCAATAATTCTAAAACCTCAATTTCTCTATCAGGATCGACAGCAATGACCATCCCGATACCCATATTGAAAATGTTATACATATCTCTTAATTCCAACTGTCCATATTTTTGCAAAATATCAAAAATAGGGGGCTTTGGCCAAACGTCAACATTGATTGACGCTGTTAAATTATCTGGCAACATCCGAGGAATATTTTCAAGAAATCCTCCACCAGTGATATGACTGATACCTTTGATCAACCGTTCTTCTAACAGTGGTACAACGTCTTCAACATAAATCTTAGTTGGCGTTAATAACAATTCGCCTAAAGTCTTTCCAGATGCTTCTGGCAACACGTCATTGATAGAAAAGTTGTGATCTTCAAAGAAAATTTTACGAACGAGTGAATAACCATTGGAATGAATACCACTAGAAGTAATACCAATCAAAACGTCGCCAGCTTTTAGATTTTCTCTTTGTAATAAATCGTCTTTTTCACAGATTCCAACCGAAAAACCCGCTAAATCATAATCTTTTTCACTATAAACGCCGGGCATTTCGGCAGTTTCGCCACCGATCAAAGCAGCGTTAGCTTGATTACAGCCTTCAATTACACCTTTGAGTATTTCTTCGACTTTTTGGTCGATTTTTCCAGTCGAAATATAGTCTAAAAAGTATTGAGGAATAGCACCTTGTGACAAAATATCGTTGACACACATCGCAACTAAATCAATGCCAATCGTATCCCACCTCTTGGCTTTATTCGTCAATAACAATTTAGTCCCAACACCATCATCGCTGGAAACTAAAACTGGATGCTTATATCCTTCTGGTATCTCGTAAACACCGCCAAAGTTGCCGATATTTTTATCGTGAGTGTTTTGTTTAACAAACTTAGAAATTTTATAGCCTGATTGAATATTAACACCCGCATCTTGATAGGGATTAGACATCTTGATGCCTCCTTATTTTTTGGATTCGTAATCATAAAGATAGGTTGGATAATCGCCGTTAAAATATGACATATCTAAACCTGAATACGGTGCATCTGCATTTAAACCAATTGCACTGATCAAACCATCCTCACTGAGAAATTCTAGTGAATCAGAACCAAACATTTGATTCATTTCTGGGATCGACTTATGGGCAGCAATCAACTCACTCTTTTCTTGGATATCGATACCATAAAAACAAGGATGCATGAAACGTGGCGAAGCAATTCTTAAATGAACTTCAACAGCACCAGCATCACGCAACAATTGCACGATATAAGCACAAGTGGTTCCCCGGACAATTGAATCATCGACTAAAATCACTCGTTTGCCACGAACAACACCTTTAACAGCAGCTAACTTTTGACGAACGCTCTTTTCACGCAATTCTTTAGTTGGTTGGATAAACTCGCGACCCATGTGTTGATTCTTGATCAAGCCCATTTCGTAAGGCAAACCAATCTCTTCAGCATAACCACTAGCAGCTGATAAAGAAGAATTAGGAACACCCACGACAATATCTCCGTCAGCTGGAGCTTCTTTGGCCAAGTTGGCTCCCATACGTTTTCTAGCTGAATGGACGTTGATACCTAAAATATCGGAATCTGGTCGTGCAAAATAAATGAATTCCATAGAACAAATTGCCAATTGTGTTTTATTCGTCCAGTGATCAATTTCCATACCTGAATCTGAGATGGTAATCAATTCTCCAGGTTGAACGTTACGAACTAAAGAGGCACCGACGGCATCCAAAGCACATGTTTCACTGGCAACTACGAAACCTCCGTTAGATAATTTACCGATTGACAAAGGTCTAAATCCATGTGAATCAAGTGCTACGATCAAGGCATCTTTTGTCAACAATAGATAAGCGAAACCGCCTTGAATCTTGTTAAGCGCCTCAATGATTTTTTCGTGCAGCGTTGGCGCATTGGAAACCTTAATAAGATGCACTAGAACTTCTGAGTCAGAACTGGACTTAAAAATATGACCTTTTTCTTCCAATTCCTTTTTGAGTGTGATGGCATTAGTCAAGTTACCATTATGTGCTAAGGCAATTTGGCTGTCAGTAAAGTCAAATAATAATGGTTGAACATTTTCAATTTTGTTTTCCCCAGCAGTTGAATAACGAACGTGACCAATAGCTGAATTACCAACTAAACTATTAAGAAATTCTGGTTTAGAGAAAACTTGTGTCAACAATCCTAAATTACGATAAGTTCGTAATCTTTTACCATCATTAGCGACAATTCCGGCACCTTCTTGACCACGATGTTGAAGACTGTGCAAACCTAAATAAGTTAAATAATTAGCATTTTCAGCTCCCCAGACACCAAACACGCCACATTCTTCATTCAAACTCTTTACTTCATTAAGCACGCAATCGCCTCTTTCCAATTACTTTTAGCCGCTTGTCCATTAATTTGAACTGTTGCATCAGCGGTAGTAATTTTGAAAATATTTTGAGAACTTACAAATCCTAATAATTCAAAATCCCTTTGGACAAGATTTTCAAAAGCCATTTGATCTTTTGGTGCTACTGTTACTAAGAATCGTGATTGAGTTTCTGAGAACATTTGTTTTGAAGTTAACTTAGTTTCAATTTCAAAACCAAGATCATTTCCAAAAGCTGATTCTGATAAGGCAACTGCCAAACCACCTTCTGAAAGGTCGTGACAACTCTTTAGCAAGCCTTGATTGATAGCTTGTCTGATTAAATCCTGATGCAATTTTTCTTGATTTAAATCTAACGGTCTTAAATCACCCTTTAATTTTTTCATTTGTGCCATTTGAATTTCTGACCCATTGAAATCATCAGCTGTTTGACCTAATACATAAATTAAATCTTGACCGTGCTTGAAATCACTCGTAGTGACTTTCTTGAAATCATCGATCAAACCGACCATTCCTACCATTGGGCTAGGATAAATAGCAACTTCGTTATATTCGTTATAAAGCGATACATTTCCAGAAATGACAGGTGTATCAATAATTTCACAAGCGCTGGCAATTCCTTCAACGCTCTTATCCAATTCATAAAAGGCTTCTGGATCTTCTGGATTACCGTAATTTAAACAGTCAGTGATACCGATTGGTAAGCCACCACTGGCGACGATATTTCTAGCTGCTTCCATAACAGCAATTTGTCCACCAACAAATGGATTTAAATAGACATATTTTGAATTGCTATCGTTAGTTACCGCGATGGCTTTTTTTGTACCGCGAATTCTAACCACGCCACTATCACTACCTGGACGTACCAAGGTATTGGCTTTAACTTGAGAGTCATAAGTTTGATAAAAATATTTTTTACTAGCGATATTCGGACGTTTCAACATATCTAACCAAGTTTCTTTCAATGAAGAAATCGTTGGTTCAAAGTGGAAATCTTTATCATCGATCATTCTTTGAGGTTGTTTTTCAATTCGATCATACTCAGGAACATCTTCAGTCAGACTGTCAACGGGAATATCAGTAACCAACTCATCGTGATGATAAATACGATATTGTTTATCGTTAGTAACTTCACCAATAACAACTGCATCTAATTCAAAATGTCTAAAGAAATTCAATACATCGTCGATGAATTCTGGTTTCACACATAAAACCATCCGTTCTTGCGATTCTGACAACATCATTTCATAAGCAGTCATACCAGTTTCTCGTTGTGGCACGCGATCTAGATTCAATTTCAAGCCAGATCCTGCCTTAGAAGCCATTTCAGCAGTTGAAGAAACTAATCCAGCTGCACCCATATCTTGAATTCCTAAGATCCAATTAGAATGTTGTTCAATAATTTCAACACAAGCGTCCATTAAGAGTTTTTCAATAAAAGGATTACCTACTTGAACAGCTGAACGTTGCTTATTCTTAGTATCAGTAAATTCATCTGAAGCAAAAGTTGCCCCATGAATTCCATCACGACCAGTCTTAGCACCGACATAAACGATCAAGTTTTTATCGCCACTAGCCGTACCGTGCTTGAAGTCAGTACTATTCAACAAACCAATACACATCGCATTAACTAATGGATTGTGTTCGTAACAATCTTCAAACGAGATTTCTCCACCGATAGTTGGCAAACCAATACAGTTTCCATAACCACCAATACCAGCGACTACTTCATTAACTAAATGTTTAGTCTTGCCATCTTTTAATGGTCCAAATTTTAAACTATTCATCAAAGCAATTGGTTGAGCACCCATTGAGAAAATATCTCTGATGATTCCTCCAACACCAGTTGCGGCACCTTGATAAGGTTCAACTGCGGACGGATGATTGTGACTTTCAGCTTTAAAAACTACAGCTTGATTATCGCCAATATCCAAAATACCAGCATCTTCACCCGGACCCGCCAAAACGCGATCACTGTGATTAGGCATCTTACGAAGAACTTTTTTGGAATTTTTGTAAGAACAATGTTCACTCCACATTACGGAATAAAGTCCCGCTTCTGTGTAGTTTGGTAGACGATGTAAAATCTTTTCACTGATCAAGTCATATTCTTCATCAGTCAAACCCCATTGTTGATAAATCTTTTCAGTTTTAATTTGTTCTGCGGTAGGTTCAGTCATTAGTCATTCACCTTTACTTCTGGATTGATTAACGATTGGAATAATTTCAAACCATCATCAGAACCGAGAATTTCTTCAATTGCTCTTTCTGGATGAGGCATCATTCCCAATACATTCTTTTCTTTGTTGGCAATTCCAGCAATTTGGTCCACACTGCCATTGATATTTTCTTTATATTTGAAAATGATTTGACGATTCTCTTTTAATTCCTGCAAAGTTGCTTCATCACAGTAATAACGTCCTTCACCATGGGCAACTGGCACTTTAATCACTTCTTTTGGTTGATAGTGACTTGTAAAAATGGTCTGATTGTTCTCGACTTCAAGGTCGACAGTTTCACAAATAAAGCGACTCTTTTCATTTTGAATCAAAGCTCCTGGCAATAAACCTAATTCTGTCAGGATTTGAAAGCCATTACAGATTCCCAAAACAATTTTTCCTTCATTGGCAAAGCGAATAATTTCTTTAACGATCGGCGCGTGTACAGCAATTGCTCCACTACGCAAATAGTCACCATATGAAAAACCACCTGGAATCAAAACGCCGTCAAATCCCTTCAATGACGTAGCCCGATAATCAACTAATTCGACTGCTTGTTTGATACCGTCACGGATTGCATAAAAGAGGTCCATGTCACAATTTGAACCAGGGAAATTCACTACTGCAAGTTTCATTTATTCAGCCTCCGTAATTTCATAACGATAAGTTTCAATATTAGGATTTGCTAAAAGGTCATCACAGATTTTATCGACGTCATTTTCCAATTCTTGATAGTCACTGGCAAATTTCAATTCAAAATACTTCCCCATGTGAACGTCAGAAATTTTGTCATAACCCATCGTATTGATAGCTGACTTGATTGCCTCTCCTTGAGCATCTAGAACGGAATCTTTCAAAGTAACGTAAACTTTAACTAATTTCATGGTTTCTCTCCTATTTATCTTGTAGTCGTTGCAAGACATCATGGTATGTTTCAACTAAATCACCTTCGTGCTTACGAAAGACATCTTTATCCATTGAGTGGTGACTAGTCTTGTCCCAAAGACGGCAATTATCTGGTGAAAATTCATCCACTAAAATAATTTGACCATTGTATTTACCGAATTCGAGTTTGAAATCTACTAAATCAAAGTTTGCTTTAGCAAAGAAAGGAATTAATAACTGATTAATTTTTAGAGCTTGTTCTTTGATTTCTTCAATTTCATCTTTATCAGCAATTTTTAAGGCGTGAATTTGTGATTCGTTGATAAATGGATCATCTAAAGCGTCGCTCTTGTAATAAAATTCAATAATTGGAGTTGATAATTTTTGACCTTCTTCAATTTGGAATTTTTTTACTAGTGATCCAGAAGTAATATTTCTTAAAACTACTTCTAGTGGGAAAACATTGGTTTTTTTAACAAGTTGTTCGTGATCTGAAAGATTTTTGACTAAATGAGTTTTAATACCATTTTTAATTAAGTAGTCAAAAACCAACATTGAAATTTGACAGTTTAAAACTCCTTTACCTGGCAAAATTTCTTTTTTCTTACCATTAAAAGCTGTTGCTTGGTCTTTATAGACCATCAAAACTTCATCCTCATTTTCAGCTTGATACACGTTCTTAGCTTTTCCTTCATAAAGTAACTTTTCGTCTGTCATTTTTACACGTCCCAAATTGAATTATTTTCGATAGCTTGTTTAGTTTTTTCAAGATCATCGCTTAAAATCGTAATGTGACCCATCTTACGATTTTCTTTGATAGCATCTTTACCATAATCATGGAAATGCCATTCCGGATGTTGAACTAATTCCTTTTTAGCAGCTTCAAGATGTTGACCCAAAAGATTGACCATAGCTGCAGGTTTTAGCAATTCAATCTTTGGCATGGCTAAATTACAAACACCGCGGATATGAGCATCAAATTGAGAAATATTGCAGGCCTCAATTGTTAAATGACCGGAATTATGAGGTCTTGGCGCAATTTCATTAACAAACACTTCATCTTTAGTAGAAATAAAGAATTCGATACACATCGTTCCTACTAACTCGAGTTTCTCAGCTAAAGTTTCAGCAACTTGATAAATGTGTTGAGCACTCTTCTTACTGATTTGAGCTGGACAGGTACTCAAATGCAAGATGTTATGACGATGAACATTTTCGATGATTGGAAAAATTGACTTCTCACCGTTACTATTAGCAGAAACGACAACCGAAACTTCTTTTTCTAAATCAATTTTCTTTTCTAGCATACAAGGCCCTTGCATCAATAAATGTTCAATATCAGCAAAGCAAACATCTTCGGGATCTGTAATCAAAATTTGACCTTTACCGTCATAACCACCGCGGATTGTTTTCAAAATCACTGGTGCGCCTAATTTTTCAACACCACGATGATATTCAAAGATATTTTCAATCACAACGTGTGGTACAGTTGCAAATCCGTTGGCATCGATAAAATCTTTCTCAGAAATTCGATTTTGAGTGACCTTTAACGCTTTAATACCTTGTGGTACTTGAGTGTATTTTTTTACTTCATTGATGGCTGAAGCGTCAACGTTTTCGAATTCATAAGTCAAGACGTCACATCTCTTAGCTAATTCAACTAATTGATCAACATCAGAATATTCAGCCACGATTTGATCATCAGAGACTTGAGCAGCCGAACAATTTGGTTGTGGATCTAAAATAATTACTCTATAACCCATTTCCTTAGCACAAAAGGACATCATTTGACCTAATTGACCGCCACCGATAATACCAATCGTTGAGCCTGGTAAAATTGTCTTATTCAAGATCTTTCCCACTTTCTAGCGATTTGTCATGCATCGCTTGAACATATTTTGTTAATGATTCTTGATAAGTATTATTTTGTAATGCACAAATCTTTGTTGCTAAAATTGCTGCATTTTTAGCTCCAGCTTCACCAATTGAAACAGTTGCCACCGGAACTCCAGCTGGCATTTGTACGATTGAAAGCAATGAGTCCATCCCTTTGAGATATCTCGATGGAACCGGCACCCCAATCACCGGTAAAATTGTTGATGATGCGATCATGCCAGGTAAATGAGCAGCTCCCCCTGCTCCGGCAATGATCACTTTGAAAGTATCCTTAGCACCTCTAGCAAAATCGAGCATTTCTTGAGGCGTGCGGTGCGCTGAAATCACTTTGGCTTCATAGCTGACCCCAAGTTCTTGCAAAACATCAATTGTATTTTGCATAACTTTCAAGTCAGAAATAGAGCCCATAACTATCGCTACATCAGACATTAAAAATTTCCACCTTTCTTGCTTTGGTATCCAAAGTTTATCAGGGTTTTCATTTTCTTTCAATGGAAAAAGCGTATTTTATGCAATATTTTTCTTTTATTATTCGTGTTTATCGTTTACATTTTGCTGATAATAATTGGATAAATATTTTTAGTTCGCATTTTACTTATACTTTAATTTTTAGCATAAAAAAATAAGCGATACACATATAAAAATATGCATATCACTTATTTTGGTTTAACTATTTGTTGTTCTTTTGTGAATTCTTCATAGTATTCATTAATTGATTAAGTTTCTTTTGTGAAGGCTTTTGTCCCATTTGAGCCATCATTTGCTTAATCATATCAGCACTGATTGGTGGATTATCTTGGAAATATTTCTTCATATACCATCTAGCAGCGAAGAAACCACCAACTAGGCCTACCAACAAAGCTAAAATACCAACGACTATTGTTGTTCCCATTTATGTTTCACCCTTTCCATATACTAATTAATATTACAAAAAAAATTCAATAATTGAAAGCCTAATCGTCACGTAATCCTTTTTTACGTTGAATTTCTCTAACTTTTTCAGGAGTAACTTCATTTCCTTGCTTATCAAAGACACGTAACATCTCAATTTGTGATCTAAAACTAGCACGGAAATTCTTCAAGTATTCTTTTCTAAGTTCAGCTTGTTGATCTTCTTCTTCTTTAGTAATTGTGCCGGCTTTAGCTTTGTGCGCTAATTCATTAATTTTTTTAAGTAATTCGTCTTGTTCGTTCATTTTTCCAAATCTCCCTAATACAATCGAACACTTGTTTGAACTTGTATTCAAATTTTGATACAATCTATTTAAGATATTAACAATGAGGTGTTCTAATGTCAAAAGCTGAAGGCTCTAAACAGTCACAAATTTTACAATGCATTTACGATTACTTGGATGAACATGGATATCCGCCTACTGTTAGAGAGATCTGCGAAGCTGTAGATTTATCTTCAACATCAACGGTTCACGGTCATCTATCTCGTCTTGAAAAGAAAGGCTACATTCAACGTGACCCTACTAAACCACGTGCCATCGAATTAACGACCATTGGACTCAATTCAATCGGTATCAAATCTAAACAAATCCCGATTTTAGGTACTGTTGCTGCTGGTCAACCAATTACTGCTGAGAGAAATCCTGATGGTTATTTCCCAATCCCACCTGATTTGAATCGCGAATCTGGTGAGTTATTCATGTTAGAGATTCATGGTGAAAGTATGATCAATGCTGGAATCTACGATGGCGATCACGTTATCGTTCATGAACAAAACTTTGCTAATAACGGCGAGATCATTATTGCAATGACCGAAGACATTGAAGCTACTTGCAAGAGGTTTTATCAAGAAAATGGACATTACCGCCTACAACCAGAAAATGATACGATGGACCCTATTATCCTAGATAATGTTGAGATTTTAGGAAAAGTCGTTGGACTTTATCGTTCACAAATTTTCTAAAACTACTTATTCAAAACCACTCAACCGATGAGTGGTTTTTTTATTGAGCAACTTTTATAGGTGTTTTATTAAACGTACTCGATAGATTTCAGGAACTTCATTTAGAGCATTAATTAAATCTTCTGCATCATCTTGTTCCAAATCATTAACATCTACGATTGTATAGGCAACTTTATCTTTAGCTGCATTGGCCATATTTTCAATATTGATTTGGCGATTAGCTAATTGTGTACTGATTTGTCCAACCATATTAGGAACATTTTGGTGAATTACGGTAATTCGAAAAGCTGTTTCAAAAGCTACTTGCATGTTTGGTAAGTTGACACAGTTATTTGTATTACCATTTTGTAAATAATCCATGACTGTATTTGCACCTTGAATAGCTCCATTTGATTCAGCTTCTAAAGTTGAGCCCCCGATATGTGGCGTAATCGTAATTTGAGGATTTTCGGCAATAACTGGTTCACCAAAATCAGTACAATAATGATTTATTTTTTGATTACGAATAGCCTTAATAGCGGCTTTATTATTGACGATGCCAATTCTTGAATAATTAAATAAGACTACCCCATCCTTCATCTCATTGATTTCTGGCGTTCCAATCAAGCCAATTGTATCTTCATTTTTGGGTACGTGAACCGTGACAAAATCGGCACTCTTAACAGCTTTTTTTATTGTATCCACCCGTTTAACTTTATTATTGATTCTCCAAGCGGCATTAGCAGATAAATAAGGATCGTAGCCAATTACTTTCATTCCTAATCCTAACGCAGCATTGGCAACTAAAGAACCAACATGACCTAAGCCAATCACTGCAATTTTTTTGCTAGCTAATTCTGTGCCGTTAAATTTGGTTTTATCTTTTTCAGTTCGTTGAGAGACATCAGCTTCTGTATGCTCATCTGAATATTGATGTGCTGCAAAGAGATTTCTTTTCGTAGCAATCATCAATGCCACGATCAATTCCTTAACCGCATTAGCATTACTACCAGGAGTATTAAAAACAGCAATTCCTTTTTGAGTAACGCGTTCTAACGGAATATTATTAACACCCGCACCCGCTCTAACGATTGTCTTTAAACTTTGTGGGAAATCAGCTTCCAACAAATTCACTGATCTAATCAAATAAGCATCTGGATCGTCTGTCTTGTTAATTCCAAAATCATTTCTAAAAGTATCTAAGCCGCTTTGGGCAATTGCATTAAAAGTTTTTACATCATACATTAGTGTTTCCCCCGATAATCTTTTTCAAATTTATTTAAGAAATCAACTAGCTTTTCAACGCCACTATAAGGCATGGCATTGTACAAACTAGCCCGCATTCCACCGACTGAACGATGACCTTTAATATTTAGTAAACCTACTTCACTAGCCTGTTGAATCAGTGCTTGATCTAAATCTTGGTTACCTGTCACAAAAGGTACATTCGTTAAAGAACGGTCTTTTTTGGTAACAGGAGCAGTAAATAGTTTGGAACCGTCTAAGAAGTCGTACAATAAATCGGATTTTTTACGATTGCGGCGATCCATTTCTTCAACTCCACCTTGTTCTTTGATCCATTTCAAAACCAAACCAGCCACATAAATGGCAAAAACTGGTGGTGTATTGAACATTGAATTCTTTTTAGCAAAGAGTTCGTAATCAATCATGCTAGGAAGATTTTTAGCTTTGCCGAGCATTTCATCCTTAACCACGACGATAGTTAATCCGGCAATCCCAACATTTTTTTGAGCCCCCACCATCATCAGATCAAATTTAGAAAAATCATAATTTTGGGCTAAGAAGTTCGATGACAAATCGGCTACTAAGGGTGTAGTCTTCGTCTTTGGTAACGTATTGTAGGCAGTTCCTTCAATCGTATTATTAGTCGTAATGTGTAAGTAATCGTAAGTATTTTGTGGCAAATTTTTTAATACAGGCAATTGAGTGTAATGTAGATTTTTCGTTGAATCTAAGACATCTACTCCAATGCCCAAACGACTAGCCTCATCCCTAGCTCGATCAGCCCAATGACCGCTATCTAACAAAGCAATCTTTTTATGTTCAGTTGCCAAATTCAAAGGAGCTGCACTAAACTGTAAGGTACAACCTCCTTGGAAAAAGAGTACGTGATAATTATCTGGTACTTGCAATAATTCTTTTAAATCTCGTTGTGCTTGATCGATAACTTTTTCAAACAAATTCGAACGATGAGATATTTCCATCACACTCATTCCCGAATTATCAAAAGATGGCAAATCTTCCTTAACTTTTTTTATGACTTCAGTTGGCAAAACTGCTGGACCGGCTGAAAAATTATAAACTACCATGAATTCCACTCCTTTAAAAAATTAGAAAAAAAATCCCCACAGATAAAATCTCTGTGAGGAAACTAATTGACTTGATTTATTAACCCCACAGTTATGAATTTAACTTCATACATGAGGTTTAGTTAATAAGCCTACATGTATATACGTGTAGACTTGGAGGAGACTGTAAGGTTTAATGTATTTTTGATGTTTTTCATATTAAAGAACCTCCAATTAACTTAAATAAACTTTAACATTCTTTTAATAATTGTCAACTAGTAATCTTTATTTATTATGAATATAATTATCTTAAGACAAATATCTAGGAGGTCGCATGACTCAATTTTATTTTATTCGCCACGGACAAACGAAAGCTAACGTCCTAAAAATGAAACAAGGCACGATTAATTCAGAAATCACCTATCTCAATGATAATGGTCAAAAGCAAGCTACAAATTTACGTAATCACTTTGATATTAGTTTCGCAGATAGAATCATCTCCAGTCCTTTAAATCGCACCAAACAAACTACTGAAATTCTCAATCAAACAGCTCAATTACCAATTAGTTTTGATAAACGATTATTAGAGATTTCATATGGACAATGGGACGGCCAAAAGAACGCTGACTTGAGAAAAAAGTACCCAGATGCTTATAATGATTATTGGGACGACGTCTTACCAATGTACGTCAAATACGCTCAAGATGGTGAAACTTTTGATGACGTGATCAATCGTGTCCACGAATTCATGATTGATGCCACTAACAAGTATCCTAACGACAAAATTATTTGTGTTACTCATGGCTTCACTATCAAAGCCGGTGCCTTGGATGTTTTAAAACCTCAAGATCCAATGAGCCTACCAGAACCAAGAAACACTAGCGTGACTAAAATAACAGGCATTAGTGATAGAGAGTTTTATTTAGAGTATTATAATCAAATCTTTAATTAAAATTTCGAGATGAAAAAATGTGACAATTCAACAATTAGAAAATGAAATTATCAAGCAAAAGATTACCAATTTTAATGGTTTAAGTGGTTTAGCAAGCGTTAGAAACAGTGATATCGAAGAGTACTTTTATGGCTTCATGGATTGGCTGATCGAAAATAAGATTCTAGAAAGAGTTAACGATTACTCGGAAGTTAATTTAACTTTACAATATATTAATTCTGATGATTTTATTGTCTGGATCTTACATTTTGGCGATGTCTATGCTAATTTGTGTGAACGATATTCCGAGATCATCTATCCAAATGGCTTGAATAAATCAGCAATCAAAAAATTAAAACAATTGAAAAAAATCAACCCTAAGTATTCTTTTTTAGTTGCCTTGACTCATCATCTTAAAAAGAGTCACTTTTATTCTGATCGTGATCTTGAAAAACTCAATTCACTTTTAAAAAACATCCCAAATAATAACAACAGTAAAATAAAACGTAATTCTGCTTTAGGACAGGCTTTATTCGATTCCTTATACACCCTTTCCAATTATGGAATTGAACGAATGGTCAAAAAAAGTATCTAAAAAATCCGCTATCTTAATTGATAACGGATCTTTTTAGTCTAATTTCAAATTAGCTGATTCTAAAGCTTTTTTCACAACCCACATGACATCTTCACTGTGTTGCAAATGTTTGCTAACTGCTTGTAAGTCATGGGTTCTAATGATCCTTTCAAATTCAACGAATTCTTGGTACATCCGATGTGGATAAACGTTGTGATCGATTTTTTCTACCAATTCCTTATCATTATCATAAATATCAAATGATTTCATTTCATTGGCTGGACCGTTGACTACAATTGAACCACGATTGCCTTGAATGACACTACTTCTAAATGGGATAACTGAATCCTTAGCACCGATGGCTACCGCTTTAACTGATCCATAATCCAAAGTTAAAATTCCAGAAGTATCAATATTGCGTTCGATATTTGGTAAATAACTAACTTGTTTTGGACGCCCTAACAAACCGACAATAAAGTGAATATTATAAATATTGAGGTCCATCAAGGCTCCACCACCTTTTTTAGGATCAAATGCGGGTAGAATTTCTCCGGCTTTAAAAGCATCATATCGAGATGAATATTGTGAATAATTACTCTCAATAATCTTCAAATCGCCTAATTCAGGTAATTTCTTCTTTAAATCGAGAAAGTTTTGCAAATATTGGGTCGTAATTGCTTCTAGTAAGATTAAATGCTTCTCTAGAGCGATCTTTTTCAAATCTTCAAATTCTTGAAACTTAACAGTAAAGGGTTTTTCTGAGATAACATTTTTTCCATTTTCCAAAGCTTTTTTTGCAAATTGATAATGTAAGAAATTAGGAACTGCTACGTAGACGGTATCAAAATCACTCTTTTGTAATGCTTCGCCAAAATCAGTAAAGACTTGTCCAATATGATATTCATTCTGCAATTGTTGCAAAACATCAATGCTTCTATTCGTACCGATAATTGCCGTCAATTGTGTTTCTTTTAGATCCTTAGTAATCGTCAAAAAGTCATGTACGATATTTCCTGAACCAATAATCGCTAATTTCATTTTCAATGCCTCCAAATCTTTTATCAATTCCATTGAACCACGACTTATTAAGTAATAACGTAATATATACAAAACGGTAAAAATGTTCCAATTATTTTTATACTAAAAACAAATTAGGTGAAACATTATGACTATTATTAACCAATTAAAGACTCGAGATAATTTCAACGGTTCCGAAAAAGACTTAGCCAATTACATTTTAAAAAATAAAGAAGATGTTTTAAATTTATCGATTCAAAAGCTGGCTATTAATACCTTCAGTTCGACTTCTACAATTGTCAGATTATGCCGAAAAATTGGATTGAAAGGTTTTAAAGATTTCAAAATCAAATTATCAGCTGAATTGCAAAAACATTACGACGATATATCAACCGTTGATCCCGATTTTCCCTTTACAGAAGATGACTCTAATAAAGAAATTGCCCAAAAAATCGCTAACGTCATGGAAACATCAATCAAGCAAACGAGTGAACTTTTGGATAATTCCACACTAGAGAAAGCCATTCGTTTAATTTCAAAAGCTAAAAATTTCGGTATTTTTGCATATGGTGATACTTATATTTCTGCTTTAAGTTTTCAAAACAAGTTAATGAAAATAAATTTTCACGCGCAGTTGCCAACCTTAGTTGAAGAAAGTAACTTTCTAGCAGATAATTTCCAAAAAGATGACTGTGCTCTTGTAATTTCTTACAGCGGTCGAACCAAAACTACTTATCAAATGACAAAAATCTTACGACTCAACGGTTGTTGTATCATTGCGATTACTGCTGACAAACATTCTAAAATTGCTCAACTCAGTGATCTAGTCATCCCAATAAATAACTCGGAAAGCTCGACCGATAAAATCTCACCTTTTGCTTCAAGTGTTGCCATCGATTACATTTTAAACACCTTGTATTCGGGATTATTTGTAGCTGATTACGATAATAACCAACGACATCGCTTGGCATCCGAAAAATTATTTTCCGATTCTAGATTTTCAGAGCAAAAAAAATAAACCATCCATAAAGGTTGGTTTATTTTTTTAGAAGTTTTACTTCACTGTTTGCATTAAATTAGATGTCACGACGACGTTCTTTAATACGAGCAGCCTTACCTGTACGAGCACGTAGGTAGTAAAGCTTGCTACGACGTACACGACCATGTCTGATAACTTCGATTTGTTCAACACGAGGTGTGTTCAATGGGAATGTTCTTTCAACACCAACACCATTACTCATCTTACGAACAGTGTATGTTGCACTGATTCCTGAACCATGTCTCTTGATTACGACACCTTCGAATAATTGGATACGTTCACGTGAACCTTCAACAACCTTAGCATGTACACGAATAGTGTCACCACTACGGAAGTCAGGAATATCAGAACGTAATTGTTCTTTAGTAATATCTTGAATTAATTTATTCATAAATAATTTCTCCCTACCGACACTCTTATATATCTCGGACATACAGCGGAATATCGTTAATATGTGCGTTCAAACACTCTTAATATGATACTTTATTTGAACTTAATTGTAAACTAGTTATTTTGGCGAATTTTTTGTAAAAGCTTTTTTTCTTCATCAGTCAACGAAGCATGCTCCAACAAATCAGGGCGACGCTCTAAAGTTTTCTTCAAAGCTTGTTCTAAACGCCAGAGACGAATTTTTTCATGGTCCCCACTGGTTAATACGTCAGGAACCTTTTTACCACGGAAATCGGCTGGACGTGAATATTGAGGGTATTCCAACAAATTGTTTGAGAAGGATTCTTCTTCAGCTGAAAATGAATTTCCCAATACACCCGGCACAAATCGCAATGTTGCATCAATCATGCTCATAGTTGGCAATTCGCCACCCGTCAAAATATAATCACCAATCGACACTTCATCAGTCACCAAATCTTTGACACGTTCATCAAAGCCTTCGTAATGTCCACAAATAAACACTAATTGATTTTCTTTAGCAAAATCCTTCGCCATTTTTGTATTGAAAGTTTTACCAGCTGGATCTAATAAGATGATCCTCTTTTTACCTGGTTTCTCTTTCTCAACATAATCCATGGCATCATAAATTGGTTGAGCTTGCAGCAGCATCCCGGCTCCTCCACCATATGGTGCATCGTCAACGTGGTTTTGCTTATTAGTAGTAAAGTCACGAAAATCAACAACATCAATATTTGCAAGTCCTTTTTCTTGAGCTTTTCCAATCAATGACTCATTTAGTGCCTGAAACATTCTTGGAAAAATACTTAAAATTGTAATATCCATTAATCTATCAACCCATCCGGTATTTCAACTTTGATTTCTTTATTTTCGAGATCAACTTTTTTAATTACATCGTCAATATAAGGTAATAGGATTTCTTTATATTTTGGACCTTTGACGACCCAAACATCGTTAGACCCTAATTCCATGATTTCAGTGATTTTGCCAACTTCACCTAAATTTTTGTCGACCACGTTCAAACCGATAATTTGACTGTATAAAAATTCGCCATCTTCTAGGTCACTAACTTCTTCACCATTAGCAAACAACTCGGATTTAACGAATTTCTCTACGTCATTAATGTTGTCATAGCCTTTTAATTTCACTAAGACAAAATTCTTATGGGGACGTGATGATTCAACGACAAATTCCGTCTTATCTTTTAAGAACAATTTTGCACCTGACTTAAAACGGTCTTCAGGAAAATCAGTAATAGGAATTACTCGCAATTCGCCTTTAATACCATGAGTATTTACGATAGTACCAACACGATATAATTTTTCAGTCATTTTTCCTCCGTGAATAAAAATGGAACCACGACGATTGTCTGGTCCCATTAAAAATTACTATTTTGTAAATTTGCTTTCATGGAACTTTTGCATAATTCCGTGTTGTTTCAACAAGTGACGAACAGTATCTGAAGGTTGTGCACCTTTGTTTAACCATTCAACGATCTTGTCATCATCCAACTTGATTTCTTCTGGTTGTGAAATTGGGTTGTAGTAACCAACTTGTTCGATAAAGCGACCATCACGTGGTGAACGTGAATCTGCAACTACCAATCTGTAAAATGGTCTTAACTTACTACCCATACGTTTCATTCTGATTTTAACTGACATATGTTTGTTTCCTCCTAAATACTTAACTTCGTTAGTATACACAAAAAAATAAGTGCTGTAAAGAAAAAAACTTTACAGCACTTATTTTTTTATGACTTGAAACGTTTGATTTTCTTTAAACGCTTCTTCTTTTTCTTCTTATTACGACGAACCATTGATTTCATAGCCATCTTACCTAGACGACCCTGGACGCCATTGCCCATCAATTGTTCCATTCCAGCCATGTTACCTTTACTCATCTTATTCATCATGTCACGAGACTGCTTGAATTGTTTGATCATCCGATTAACATTTTGGACACTCTGACCAGAACCAGCCGCAATTCTACGACGACGTGAAGGATTCAAAAGATCTGGATCTTCACGTTCTTTAGGTGTCATAGAATAAACGATAGCTTTCAAATGAGCAATATCTTTCTCGCCAATATTAATATTAGCTAAGGCAGGATTATTAGCCATTCCTGGAATCATCTTCATCAATTCATCCAAAGGACCCATCTTTTGAATTTGATCCATTTGGTCGATAAAGTCATTGAAATCAAAACTGTTTTCACGAATCTTTTCAGCAACTTCTTTAGCTTGCTTTTCATCGTAATCAGTTTGAGCCTTTTCAATCAAGGTCAACATGTCACCCATACCAAGGATTCTATTGGCCATACGGTCAGGATGGAAAACATCTAATTGATCGAGTTTTTCACCTTGTCCAATGAACTTGATTGGCTTACCAGTAACAGAACGAATTGAAAGTGCAGCACCACCACGGGTATCACCATCCAACTTCGTCAAAACGACACCAGTAATATCTAGTTGTTCGTCAAAACCGTGTGCAACTTTGGCAGCTACTTGACCAGTCATTGAATCGGCAACGAACAAAATTTCATTCGGATGTGCTAAATCTTTGATTTTTTGAAGTTCTTCCATCAATTGTTCATCGATTTCCAAACGTCCAGCCGTATCAATAATTACATAATCATTTTTATTTTCCTTGGCGACAGCTAAACCATTTTTAACGATTTCAACTGGGTCATTGTCAGTTCCCTCATCATAAACGGGAACGTCTAATTGTTGACCAATAGTCTTCAATTGTTCGATGGCAGCAGGACGATAAACGTCTCCGGCAATGAACAATGGACGAGCCTTGTTATTTGTCTTCAAACGATTAGCTAATTTACCAGCTGTGGTAGTTTTACCAGCACCTTGGAGACCAACCATCATAATGATTGTCGGAATGTGTGGTGCTTTATTCAATGGAACTGCTTCTTGTCCCATCAATTTAGTTAACTCTTCATCAACAATCTTAATAACTTGTTGCGAAGGAGTCAAACTTTCCATTACTTCTGCGCCCAAAGCACGTTCACGAACAGTTTTAACGAAAGTCTTGACAACGTCAAAATTAACGTCGGCTTCCAATAAGGCCATTCGAACTTCACGCATTACTTTACGAACATCTTCATCAGAAAGCTTACCTTTTCCCTTTAAGGAAGAAAAAACTTTTTGTAAACGTTCGCTTAATCCTTCAAAAGCCATACTCTACTCCTACATTTCATTTATTTTTGAAATTCTTTGTACTAATGCTGACAATTCCTTATCATCAGCATATTTAGTCTGAACCAATTGACTGAGATTTTTTGAAATATCATCAATTTCTTGAGTTTTCTCCACCAATCCCAGCTCTTTTTCAAACGATTCTAACAAATTAACAGAACGATGCAAATTATCTAGGACTGCTTGTCTTGAAACATCTAATTGCTCAGAAATCTCACTGAGTGAAAAATCTTCTACATAATAAAGATCCATATAGCGACTTTGTTTCTTTGTTAACAATGAATGATAAAAATTATACAACAAATTGATACGGGTCGTTTCATCGATATCCATTACTTATTGGATGTCCCAACGATTAAATCTTTGAAAAGTCCATAAATAAATTTCTCTGGGTCAAAGTCACGTAAGTCATCCATTTGTTCTCCAAGACCAACTAATTTAACTGGAATATGTAATTCATTTCTGATTGCCAAGACGACCCCACCTTGGGAACTTCCATCCAATTTAGTCAACACAATACCAGAAACCTCAGTCGTTTCATTGAATTGCTTAGCTTGACTTAATGCATTTTGTCCCGTTGATCCATCAAGCACTAACAAAACTTCTTGTGGTGCTTCTGGTAGTTCACGAGTGATGACACGTTTGATTTTTTCTAGTTCACGCATCAAACCTTCTTTATTTTGTAATCGTCCAGCTGTATCGACTAACAAGATGTCAAAATCCTCATTGATTGCACGTTGAACGGCATCGTAAACGACTGAAGCTGGGTCAGTATGAGCTTTACTTGCTTGAACAGGAACATTTACACGTTTACCCCATTCTTGTAATTGCTCGATTGCTCCAGCTCTAAATGTATCCCCAGCAGCCAATAAGACTTTCTTACCTTCTGATTGATAACGATGAGCTAATTTTCCGATAGTTGTAGTCTTTCCTGCACCGTTAACACCAACGAACAAGAAGATAGTAGGTGTCTTATCGGTACTAAACTTCAAGTTATTATCTTCGTTCTTACCTTCTTCACCATACATATCAACTAATTTACGCACGATAACGTTAGAAACATCGGATTTTTTCTTAGCATTTTCCAACTTAACTTCTTCACGCAATTCATCAGAGATGCGCATTGCTGTTTCATAGCCAACATCGGATTCAATCAATAATTCTTCCAAATCATCAAAGAAATCTTCATCGACACTTCTAAAGTTAGCCAAAAAATGATTTAGTTTAGAACTAAAAGAATTACGACTCTTCTTTAACCCTTCATCGTATTCTTTGACATCATCTTTTGGTTCTTCAGATTCTTCAGGCTCTTTAGTTTCTTCAGATTCTTGAGCAACCGGTTGTTCAGTCTCAGCTTCAGTTTTTTTGTCTGCTTCAAAGGCTTCTTCTTGAGGTTCAACAGTTTTTTCTTCTTTTATTGATTCTTCAGAAGTTTGATCAAGCTTTGATTTTGATTCTGGTTCCGGATTTGCTTCTTCAGTATTGGGTTCAATCGGCTGCTTAGTTTTCTCTTCTTTTGCTGGTTTGGTTTCAGCATTTTCTTGTGGTTGAGCCTCTGTTGCAGATTCCTCTTTCTCTTCAGGAGAAGCTGGTTCTGGTGTTGACTTTTGGTCAGATTCAGGGGCTTGTTCTGAAGCTTTTTTTTCTGGTTCTTTTTCTTCAGAATCATCTTTACCGGTAAAGGCTTTTTTAATTCGATCAAATAATCCCATAATTTTCTCCTATTCTTTAACTTTTACTGATAACATTCTGGAAACACCGGATTCTTCCATAGTTACTCCATATAAACGGTTAACATTCATCATAGTACCTTTACGGTGAGTAATGACGATGAATTCAGTATTGTCATCATATTGATTTAAATAATTTGCAAAACGATAGACGTTAGCATCATCAAGTGACGCTTCAACCTCATCCAAGATACAAAATGGAACTGGTTTGGCCTTAATAATTGCAAAGAGCAAAGTAATTGCTGTCAAAGCTTTTTCTCCACCAGATAGTAAACTTAAACGTTGGAATTTTTTCCCTGGTGGTTGAGCAATGATTTCAATCCCTGACCCTAATAAGTTATCCGGCTCAGTTAAGACTAGTTTAGCACGACCACCGGCAAACATTTGGGGGAAAATTTCTTCAAAGGCTAACGATACTTCATCAAAAGTCTTCTTGAATCTTGTCGTTACTTCTTTATCCATTTCTGACATTGTATCTAACAACTGACTTCTAGCTTGTAAGAGGTCATTTTGTTGTTGCGTCAGGAATTCATAACGATCTTTGACTTTGTCATAATCATCAATAGCCGACAAATTGACAGTTCCTAATTCTTCAATTCCCATCTTGAGCAATCGAGCTTCTTTTTTCAAAGTTTCTGGATCATAATCACCTTGTTTTAATTCTTGCAACGATGCTTCATAAGTCAGTTGATAGTCTTGTGACAAAGTATCCAAACGACTGTCGATTTGATTGGACAACTTAGTATTTTGAATTGCCAAAGATTCTTGTTGATCAGCTGCAGCTTTTTGCAAATCAAAATTACGTTGTGCCTTGGAATTTAACTCGGTAGACAAAGCTTGTTGCTTCTCACGTTCAGCTTTTAACTGAGCTACAACATCTTGCAAATCTTTAATTTCAGTTTGACATTCTTTGATACGATTTTTAACTTCAGTATTACTTAAATCTAACTGATTCTTTTCTGAATCTAGGTCGTTTAACTTACCTTGTAATTCAGAAATCTGATCAGTTGCTTGAGAAATTGATTCCTTCAAGTAGCTATTTTGATCAGACTCATTAGCATGATTATTCTTGATAACTGCTAATTTAGTTTGTAGTTCTTGTTCTTGATGATTGATCTTATTGAGTTGCGTATCAAAGTCAGTCAACAATTTTTGTTTTTGATCGATTTCTTGTTGAGTAGCGGTAATTTCTTTTTGAATCTTCTCTGCTGTAGCTTTTTGCGTAGCTAAATCTTGATTGATTTGTGCTTGCTCTTCTTGATTCTTGCTCAAATTGTATTTAATAACATCTAGACGTTCACTAAAATGCTTTTCTTCACTTTGAGAAGTGGAAATTTCATTTTCAAATTTACTCTTAGATTGGTTGAAATTAGCCAGTTTGGCATCAATACGTTTCTTTTCAGCATTGAATTGCACCAATTGATTTCTTAAATCTTGAACTAGTGCTTGTTTTTGATCCATCAATAATTCTTGTTTAGAAAGTTGCTTAGTTAAATCTGCTAACTCATCTTTTCGACTCAAAATGCTTGAATTAACACGACGTTGTTGCCCACCAGTTAAAGAACCACCGGCATTAACGACGTTCCCATCTAAAGTTACTACTCGATATTTTCGACTAACTGCTGCTGAAATACTTGTTGCATCATCGATACTTTTGGCAACTAATAAATTACCCAAAATATTCTTAACAATATTCTCAACTTTTCCATCATAGGTCACTAACTCACTAGCGACCCCAACAAAACCTGTGACCCTTTTAGCTTTGTTCAAATCATTAGTGTTGACATTACGAGCTTGGATAATGTTAAGCGGCAAGAAAGTCGCACGACCGCCACGATTTTGACGTAAGTAAGCAATGGCATGTTTAGCAGCCACTTCATCTTCAGTTACGATCGATTGCAATTGATTGCTGACAACAGTTTGAATAGCCAATTGATAATCTTGCGGCACAGAAATGAGTTCTGCAACAGCACCAACGATTCCAGCAAGACGTGCTTTATTATTTAAAACATTCTTAGCACCTTCGAAGAAACCAGCGTGTTCTTGTTCCATATTTTCGAGAACTTTTTTACGAGCTTTAATTTCTTGAAGGTTTTCTAAAATCTTCAGATAATTATTATTTTCGTTTTTACCTGTTTCAGTAATCTCTTGAATCGATTTTTCAAGCTCTTGGTTACGTGTCAAAAGTGCCTGATTATCATTAATTAATTTTTTGATTTCAGCATCAATTTTTTGATGATCTTCTTTATAATTCTCTAAATTAGTCGTTACTTCTCTAAGTTGAGAATTTTGTTCCGAAATTCCCGCATTGATTCGTTCTAGTTGTCTTTGTGAAAATTTTTGTTCATTATTGTTTGTTACTTGATCTTGGAGAAGATTGACGTAATCAGTTCTTAATTGGGCAATATTATCCTTAATATCAGCTGGTGTCTTTTGTTTCAATTGTTGCAAGTCTTTTAGTTTCTTTTCAAAATCAGTGATTTTTTCTAGACATTGGGCTAATTTTTTATTTGATTCGACTAACTTGGCATCGTTTTTTACTTTTTGTTCTTCGACTGACTTCAATTGATTTGTCAAAGTCAACTTTGTCGTTGAATTAAAACCAGTTCTTTCATCAGCGACGGCAATTTTACTATTGTAAATTTCTAAAGTCTTCGTTACCTCAACTAATTTAGCTTGTTTTTCATCCAGTTGATTTGTTAAAGTTCTAACAGCTTGGTTATTATCTTCAACTTGTTGATTGGCTTGTGTTACTTGTTGAGAAATATTTTGCAAGCTAGTCTTGACTTCTCGTAATTCTTTGTCGATTTGATGTTTTTGATTTGATAAATCTCTAATTTCAATCGTTAAGATTTTTTGATAAATATCATCATACTTGCTTTTCTGTTCTTTATAATCACGAGCAATACTAGCTTGTTTTTTTAATGGCTCAACTTGTTTTGATAATTCTGAAACGATATCAGAAACACGATGCAAATTATCAGTCGTATCGGATAATTTATTCTCAGCTTGTTGCTTTTTTTGCTTAAATAAAGAAACCCCAGCCGATTCTTCAATGATGCTACGTCTTTCCACCGGCTTGCTGTTGAAAATTGCTTCAACTCGACCTTGGGAAATAATTGAAAATGATTGTTTACCCATCCCAGAATCCATGAACAATTCAGTAATATCACGTAAACGACAAGCTTTATTGTTGATCAAAAATTCGGTATCGCCATTTCTAAAAAGACGACGACAAATTATGACTTCATCTTGAGTCGTTTTTAACTCTTTATTACGATTATCAAAATCTAAAATCACTTCTGCACGATTCATTTGGGGACGAGTCGCACTTCCAGCAAAAATCACATCGACCATTTTGTCTCCACGTAAACTCTTTGCTGACTGTTCACCCATTACCCAACGAATGGCTTCAGTAATATTTGATTTTCCACTCCCGTTGGGTCCAACGATACCAGTGATTCCGCTTGTGAAATCAATCTTCGTTTTATCAGCAAATGATTTAAACCCATTGATCGTTAATGATTTTAATGGCATAACTTAACTCCTATAATTCATCTAATGCTCTTTTGGCTGCCATTTGTTCAGCATGTTTCTTGCTGTATCCAAGTCCCTTGGACAAAATCTTACCGTTAGCAATTAGTTCAACTTTAAATTTCTTATCATGATCAGGACCTTCTTCATCAATTACCTTGTAATCAATTTCAACTTCCCCTGATTGTTGCAATTTTTCTTGAAGGTGTGTCTTGAAATCAGTATCTTCAGAAAATTCTCCTGAATCAATGTGTGGATAAACTACTTTTTTCAAAAAGTCATCGACAACTTCATTGCCTTGATCCAAATACAAAGCACCGTTGAAGGCTTCAAAAATATCCTCAAGTAAAGTATGTCTTTGACGAGCACCTTGTTTTTCTTCACCTTTACCAATCAATAAGTACTTATCGATTTGGATTTCCTTAGCGAAGCGAGCAAAACTATCTGTTCTGACGATATCAGATCTTAAACGGGTTAGTTTACCTTCTGGTAATTCTGGGTATTTTTCAAAGAGGTAGCGAGAGATATTGATTTCCAAAACCGCATCTCCTAAAAACTCTAAACGTTCATAATCCCCAATACCGAGTTCTTTATGCTCGTTGTCAAATGAGGAATGTGTCATAGCTCTTTGAACTAATTTCTTATTGTTAAACTTGATTCCATACTTTTTATCTAAAAATTCTAAAAATTTTGGATCTAACATAACGTGTCCCCTTTCCAATAATATTAATTATACTAAACTTTTCTATTAAATAATTAACTGGATAAAAAAATAAGACCACTTGGCCTTAAATTTCGTTATTGTATTGAT
The DNA here is from genome assembly GCF_001435505.1 of Companilactobacillus futsaii JCM 17355. Lineage (GTDB taxonomy): Bacteria > Bacillota > Bacilli > Lactobacillales > Lactobacillaceae > Companilactobacillus > Companilactobacillus futsaii. The sequence continues at coordinate 69,030 of NZ_AZDO01000130.1, forward strand.
TAAAATTGCCGTCGTCCGTTCTGCCCTGGAAAACGCTGGAGAATGTGCGCACGACTTGGAGCCCTTGCACCATGTATTGGTTTCAAGTCGTGTCGGCAGCGTTCCAGCCAATCACAGAGCTTTTGCGGACGACGGCATCCTTAACCAAAATTCAAATAAAAATCTTATCCTTGATGTGAAGAAATATAGCTAACTGCTTCACCAACAGTTGTAATTTTTTCAGCATCATCATCAGGAATTTCTGAACCAAACTCATCCTCGAGTTCAAGTACAAATTCCACAAGGTCGATAGAATCTGCATCCAAATCATTAGTAAATGATGTTTCTTTAGTAATTGTTGATGCATCGACTTCAAACTTGTCAGCAATCAATGCTTTAATTTTGTCAAATACAGCTTGTTCTGTCATAAAAACTCTCCCTATTTTTCGGCGTTCATTTTTTCGAAATACTTATTAGCTTTGTTAATTGTATCGTTAGTTAACATATCATAAATTTGTTTAACAGTATAATAGACTGTCTTACTGTCAGCTGCACCATGAGCCTTGATCACTGGAGATTTCAAACCTAACAATACCGCTCCACCAGCCTGGGAAGTATCAAACATCTTACGCATGCCCTTTAGTGATGGACTAACGATAGCTGCACCCATTTTAGTAAAGAAACCATTATTTAGCAAGGCATCTTTTAATTGTTTCAAGAGTATAGTTGCTGTTCCTTCAGTCGCCTTCAAAGCAGCATTACCAGTGAATCCGTCAGTTACAATAACATCTGCCACACCAGCTAAGATATCGCCAGATTCTACGTTTCCGATAAAGTTAATGCCTTCGGTTTCTTTTAAAAGTTGATAAGCTTCTTTGTGCAAAGTATCACCTTTGTCATATTCTGTCCCATTGTTTAGAAGTGCAATTCTTGGTTGGTCGATTTTTTTAACGTCATGTGCATAAATTGAACCCATAATGGCCCATTGTTGTAAATAACTAGCTTTAGCCTCAGCGTTTGCACCAACGTCTAACATATTAACCCCATTAGTTGAATTAGTAACTGGTAACGTTGGCATCAAAGCAGGACGTGACACTTGTTTGATACGGCCAACGATAAAGATACCACTAGCCAACAAAGCACCGGTATTACCTAATGAGAACAAGGCATCATTTTCACCATCTTTGACTGATTTAGCAGCTAAAACCATTGAAGCATTTTTCTTAGTTCTAATGGCTCTAACTGGTTCATCTGTACCTAAGATTTCTTCGTCAGTGTGGACGATTTTGATTCTTTCATCATTTTGCAAATATTTTTTTATTTCTGATTCTTTACCATAAAGAACGAATTCTAGATCTTTCCATTCATCACGAGCTTTTTCGATTCCCTCAACAATTACTTTAGGTGCATTGTCGCCACCCATAGCATCAACAGCTATTTTCATATTTTTTCCTCACTAATCAAAATTATTTAATTGATCATACTCTTCATTAATAAATGACTTTAAATTTTTAGTCTCTGGACTATTGAACAATTTCTCATCGTTGAACAAACGACTAGCTTCTTCTTGAGCCACTTCCAAAATATTGATGTCATTGATTGGATTACCAATTTTAAATTCTGGTAAACCTGATTGGCGATTTCCTAATAAGTCGCCCGCACCACGCATTTTTAAATCTTCTTCAGCTAGGACAAAGCCATCATTAGTTGAAGTTAAAATCTTCATCCGTTCCGCTGCCGATTCATTTTTAGGGTCAGCAATCAAAATACAATAAGATTGCTTATCGCCACGGCCCACACGACCACGCAACTGATGTAACTGTGATAAGCCAAAACGATTAGCGTCATAGATTACCATCACCGAAGCATTGGGAACATCGACTCCGACTTCTATTACAGTTGTCGAAACTAAAACATCAATTTTTTTATCACTGAAATCATTCATAACAGTTTCTTTTTGGTCATTAGGCATCTGCCCATGCAACAGACCAATTTTATATTTCTTGCCAAATAGTTCTGTAAATTTATCAAAAATCAATTCAGCATTTTTCAAATCCATCGTTTCTGATTCAGAAATCAATGGTGTAACAACGTAAACTTGTGAACCTGTCTGCAGTTCTTTTGCCACAAACCGATACATCTGCTCAATTTTTTGACTACGGATCCAATAAGTCTCAATTTTTTTACGACCAGCTGGCAATTGATCAATTCTCGAAACATCCATATCTCCATAAGTCGTAATTGCTAGAGTTCTTGGAATTGGAGTAGCGGTCATTGCTAAGACATCAGGATTATTACCTTTTTGACGCAGAGCTTTTCTTTGATTAACGCCGAAACGATGTTGTTCATCGATCACGATAAAACCTAAATCCTTAAATTCAACGCTGTCTTGTATCAAAGCGTGAGTTCCAACGACAATATTAGTCTTACCATTTAAAATATCACCAGCAATAAAATCATGTTCTTTTTTTGTCAAAGAACCAGTCAATAAAGCAGTCCTTATTTTCAAGGGTGCTAATAACTTACTGATTTTATCAAAATGTTGCTGAGCTAAGATTTCGGTTGGTGCCATGATTGCAGCCTGATATCCTGCTGTTACTGAAGCCAACATAGCAATTACTGAGACGATTGTCTTACCGGAACCAACATCCCCCTGCAACAAGCGATTCATATGATGATCAGAAGCCATATCTTGCAAAATTTCTTGAACAACTCGATTTTGAGCATCAGTCAATTTAAATGGCAAACTCTTGATAAAATCATCTAAGAATTTTTGATCGTACTTTTCAATGATACCAATATTTTTATTTTTATCATTTTGCTTAATACTTTGTAGTCCACATTGAAACAAGAAAAACTCCCGAAATTTGGCACTTCTTCGCGCCTCTTCACTTTGTTCTTCATCTTTTGGAAAATGAATTCCCGAGACGATTTCTTCATCATTCAACAATTTGTATTTCAAACGTAGGTAACTTGGAACAACAGTATCGATTTGGTCATGATATTTTTCAAAAGCAACTTTGATTAAATTTATCAGCGTTTTTTGATGGATGTTCTTATTGACTGAATAGACTGAATCAACTGAATTGTCATTAACACCAATTACTTTCATTCCCATCAATGAGCGTCGATTGGCATTCCATTTGCCATAAACAGCAATATCATTTCCCGTTTCAAATTTGTCCTTTAACCATGGCTGATTGAAAAAAGTTACCATGATCGATTCATTTTCGGTCATCAAGCGAACATTTAACCGAGTTTTCTTATAACCAAAACGCGATACGACTGGTTCACTAGCAACTACCCCTTTAACAAGAATTTTCTCTTGATCGATTGCGTCATCTAAGGATTTAGCTTGCATATCTTCATAGCGAAAAGGGAAATAAAATAGCAAGTCATAAACATTGTTGATTCCTAACGACTGCAATGCTTCTAATCGTTTTGGCCCAACACTGGGCAATTGTGCTAGCGATACTTTCCTTAAATCCATTTACATTCCCCTTTCTTGTGAAATCAAAAAAGGCATGACAAAACAAACGTTTCATCATCGCCTCCTTTAAAAAGTTATTCAACCGAAATTAAATAAGGATAAACTGGTTGATCACCTTGGTGAATTTCTGTCTCTAAGTCATCATACTTATCATCTAAGTAATCAGCAATCTTTTGAGCATCATCTTGGTTACCATCTTCACCAATCAAAATAGTGATTACTTCACTATCTTCATCAATCATCTTATCAAGCATTTTTTCAGTGCCAGAAATGATATCTTCATCGTCAACTAAAATCTTGCCATCGACAATTCCCATGTAATGACCCTTAGTGATCTTAAGGCCATCAATTTCAGTGTCACGAATTGCTTGAGTAATTTGACCACTCTTAACTGTATCCAATGAATCTTCCATGTTTGCTTCATTTTCTGAAAGTTCTGCATCAGGATTGAAAGAAAGCATAGCTGTCATTCCTTGAGAGATAGTCTTAGAACCAACGATTGCAACTGGAATATCAACCAAGTCAACTGCTTGTTTAGCAGCCATAATAATATTACCGTTATTTGGCAGTACTAAGGCACGTTTAGCATTTGATTTATTAATAGCATCGACAATATCATTAGTGGATGGATTCATTGTTTGACCACCACTGATCACGTGAGTCACACCTAAACTCTTGAAGAGTTCTGTTAAGCCGTCACCAGATGAAACAGCAATAACTGCATAGTCAATCGCTGCTTGTGGCTGTGTTTCTGGTGTCATTGGTTCATCGTCATCAACGATTGTTTCATGTTGCAAACGCATATTGTCAATCTTGATTTTTGAAAGTGAACCGTATTTTCTACCAGCTGCCCAAACTTTGTAAGGATAGTTAGTGTGAACGTGGACTTTAACAACTTCGTCATCAGAAACGACAATTAAAGAGTCACCGATTTTATCTAAATAACTACGCAATTTATCATTTTCAAATTTTTCATCAGAAGTTGGATTTTTGCCTAATTCAACCATCATTTCTGTACAATAACCATTTTTGATCTCATCAGTATTGAATTGACCTTGAACAGATTGATGGTGGTTAGCATTGACCATTTCAGCCATGTCTCTTTCATCAGGGACATATTCTTCTTCGTCACTGGCAATGCCACTTAAACCTTCTAAAAAGCCTTCATAAATAAAGACCAATCCTTGACCACCGGAATCAACTACGCCAACTTCTTTTAAAACTGGCAATAGCGATGGTGTCTTTTCTAGTCCTACTTTGGCTCCGGCTACAACAGCTTTTAAAATTTCTACTGTATCATTAGTCGTCTTGACTTTTTCCATAGCTGACTCAGCACCGAATCTTGCGACTGTCAAAATTGTTCCTTCAACAGGTTTCATAACGGCTTTGTAAGCTGTCTTTACACCATCATCAAAAGCTTTGGCCAAATCCATAGCTGTCAAAGCTTCTTTATCTTCGATACTCTTTGAAAAACCACGGAAAATTTGTGATGTAATAACACCTGAGTTTCCACGAGCACCCATCAAAAGTCCTTTTGCAAGAGCTTTTCCAAGTGTCCCTACGTGATTACTCTCTGATTCATTTACGGCCTTAAAACCGCTTTGTATAGTTAAGCTCATATTGGTTCCGGTATCGCCATCAGGAACCGGAAAGACATTAAGTGAGTTTACAAACTTAGCATTCTTTTCAAGTCTGTGCGATGCAACACGCACCATATCTGAAAATTCTTTTTTTGTAATTAGTTCTTTGCTCAAAAGTTTCCCCTCCAACCAGCTTTACCTATTCGATATCGTCCAGAACTTTAATTCCTTGAACATAAACGTTAACAGTGCCAGCTGGCGTTCCAAGCATTGTTTCTAGGTTATATTTTACTTTTTCTTTTAGATTCTTTGCTACTTCAGATATTTTAATACCATATCCAACGATTATGTAGACATCAACGGCCAGTTTACCATCTTCTTGATGAATAACTACACCTCTAGAAAAGTCCTCACGGTTCAAAATCGTATTCATCCCGTCACGTAGTTGGTTCTTGCTGGCCATACCTACGATACCGTAGATATCAGAAGCAGCACCGCCGACAATTGTTGCAACAGTATTTGTTGAAACTTCAATTTCACCATGTTTTGTTTTAATTGTAACTGCCATCTCTGGATCCTCCTATTCATGGACCAAATCTATCATAAACAATAAAATTCTATCATAGCCACAATTCTAATTAAAGAATTAACTAGATAAAAGTGGATTATTCCGTAATTACTCTATTGCTTTAACCATTTATATATGGTAAATTAGTCAGGTGATATTTTAAAGAAAAACATGTAGCCAAAGGAGGTCGGTCCCATGGCAAAAGATATTATTACAGGCCGTAAAACAGTGTTCGGTAACAAACGTTCACACGCTCTTAACCAATCAAAACGTGCTTGGAAGCCAAATTTGCAAAAAGTTCGTATCATGGTTGATGGTAAGCCAAAACGTGTATGGGTTTCAGCTAGAGCATTGAAATCAGGAAAAGTTACTCGTGTATAATTATCACTTAATAATTTAAAAGAGACTAACATCTGTTGTTGGTCTCTTTTATTTTATCCTATAATAATCAATTAAAGGAGGGATTTTATGAAAATTACCATTGGCACTCGAAAAAATAATGATGAAGAATTGATGCAAGCTATTGTCAATGCCCAAGATGGCGACGTCATTGAATTGCTGCCTGGAACTTATTTTTCCAGAAATAATCCCTTTATTTGTACCATCAGACGTGACATTTCATTCATTGGTAAAACTTCTAACAAAGAAGATATTAAACTGTACTGCAGTTTTACCGTTGGTGCAAAAAATACCTTGATCTTTAAAAATCTAAGTATCATCTATCCTGCTAACGATGAAAATACCATGTCAGCTTACGATGGAGCTAGAGTTTATGGACAAAATATTATCATCGACCGACAAACGAGTGATTATTGGGATACGATTTACGGACAAAACGCTTATTTTTCATTTAAAGACTCCAAAATTTTAACCGGCAAAAAAGTTAAAGCCATTGGCCTATCTCTCGAAAATAGTCAATTATTTGCTGATAATACTGAATTTCAACTATTGTTCCAAAAGAATTCAACCGTTTATTTAAAAGATTGCACTATTTTGCATAAATTTGAATTACGTCAAGGTTCAAAAGCTTTCTTTAAAAATTTGACGATTGATTCAACAATTACCGACTATAAAAATGACTTAGCTGTTAAGACTAAATCTCAAATCAGTGGCAATGATCTTATTTTCGTAAACGATAAACCACAAGTGAGAATTTTAGACAGTCAATTTAATGTTCGTGATTTTCAACCTGAAACAAATCAAATCGATTTTAAGTTTGATGATCTTGCAAAAATCAGCGTTGACGGCAAAGATCTAAAAAAATAAATCTCGATAAAATGTAATTACATTCTATCGAGATTTTTTATAATCTGTCTAAACTCTGTGCCAAATCATCAATTAAATCGTTCACATCTTCAATACCGACTGACAATCTAACTAATTGATGCGTGATGCCGGCTTTTAGTTGCTCTTTGGGTGAAAGTTCAGCATGAGTCATCTTATAAGGCAACTCAATCAAACTTTCAACGGCCCCTAAACTGACCGCCAACTGAATCAAGTTAGTTCCTTCAACGAATTTAGTTGAATCTAATCCGTCGGCCAATTCAAAGGAAACAATTCCACCAAAACCATCAGCCTCTTTGACAGCTATTTCATGGTCCTTACTGCCGGCAATTCCAGGATAATATATTTTAGCAATCTCTGGACGAGTTTGTAAAAATTCGACAATTCTTTGAGCATTACTCAAATGACGACCCATTCTTACTGATAGTGTTTGAATCCCACGACGGACTAAATTGGAATCTTCAGGAGACAAAGTTGACCCAATGGCATTTTGATTGAAATAGATCTTATCAGCAATGTCTTTGTCCTTAGCTATGGCGATACCAGCAATTACATCTGAGTGACCGCTGAGATACTTCGTGGCTGAATGAACCACAATATCGGCACCCAAATCTAGTGGACGCTGTAAATATGGTGATAGGAATGTATTATCAACGATCGTCAAAAGATTATTTGCTTTAGCTACTTTACTTACGCCAGCAACACTCGTTACGTGCAACAAAGGATTAGTAAAGCTTTCAAAATAAATTGCTTTAGTATTGGACTTAATTGCTTGTCTAATTTCATCTAAGTTTTGAGTGTCAACGGCAGTAAACCCAATTTGCCAACGTTTAAAGAATTCATTGATAATTCTAAAAGTTCCACCATAGATTTCTTTACCGATAATCAAATGATCACCTGGTTTAAAAATTGCCAACACAGCATGAATTGCTGCTGAACCAGAAGAAAAAGCAAAGCCACGACAACCATTTTCTAGTTGGGCTACTTGTTCTTCCAAATAATTTCTCGTTGGATTGCCTGAACGTGCATAATCGTATTTTACCTTAGTATCAACTGATGGATAAATATAAGTTGAAGAATTGTATACCGGAACGTTGACTGCTCCAGTGTTGTTATCATTTTGTGGTTCACCATGAACCAATTTTGTATTAAAACTTGGCATATCGGTCCTCCCCTGATTCTTAAACTACTCTGTTATCTCACAAGAATCGTTATTAAACAATAAAAATATTCATAATGGAAATCATTTGACTTATCCCTACCCCCTACGAGTAAACTATTACTATATTAATGAGGAGGAAACAAATTTATGAGTAAAATTATTGCCGTAATGGCTAATGATGTTGAGGATATCGAGTACACATCCCCTAAAAAAGCTTTGACTGACGCAGGTAACGAGGTAACCCTAGTTGGAACTAAAGCTAACGAAAAATTAGTTGGTAAACATGGCACAGAATTTACTACTGATAAGGGAATCGATGACATCAACGCCGATAACTATGACGCTTTATTAATTCCTGGTGGTTTTTCACCTGACAATCTTCGCGCTGATGAAAGATTCGTTGAACTTGCTAAGAAATTTATGCTTAATGATAAAGCTATCTTTTCAATCTGCCACGGTCCACAACTTTTGATGCAAACAGGTTTAGTTAAGGATAGAACTTTAACTTCATACAAGACTGTTCAAACTGACCTTTACTACGCAGGCGGTATCGTTAAAGATGAACCTGTTGTTATCGATCGTCACTTGATTACTAGTCGTAATCCTGATGACTTGGACGCCTTTAACAAAGCCATCGTTAATGAATTACAATAATTATCTAAAATAAGCTAGCCAGTTACTTAAAATTGGCTAGCTTATTTTTTTAATTCATCGTCATTCCACCAGTAACGTTGATACCTTGTCCCGTCATATAATCAGACAATGGACTAGCTAAGAACAACACTACATTGGCAACATCTTTTGGAGTTCCTGTCCGTCCCAGTGGCACTTGGCTGTTATCCTCTTTTTCGATATCATCAGCTGTTAAGCCTCTAATCTTGGCACCATCTTTTCTTTCACGATGCTTCATTGAGGTCTCAATAATACCAGGACAAACCGCATTGACATTGATTTGGTCTTTGGCTACTTCAATTGCTAAAGTCTTCGTCAAGCCAAGTACAGCATGCTTAGAAGCAACATACGCTGACATAGCACGATAACCATTTTTTCCAGCCTGAGAAGCTATCAAAACCACTTTTCCGGGACGTTTGGCGGCAACCATCAACTTAACAATGTATTTGCTGACTAAGTAAGTTCCACGCGTATTGACTGCTAAAGTCTTATCAAAATCACTCGTCTGACTGTCGATCAAATAATCCATCGTCGAAATTCCCGCGACATTGACTAAAATGTTGGGAGTAAGATTTTGAGTTTTTAGTTGAGCTGCTAGATTTTCGACGCTAGTTTCATCGCTGACATCGAGATGAATTTGATATTCAAAATCATTTAGCCGTTTTAAATTGTTATTTTGATATGATAAATCAGCTACAATGACCGTGGCTTTTTCATTTTGAAAGGTCGTCACCACTTCACGTCCGATACCTTGAAAACCACCAGTGACGAGGACAATTTTTTTCTCTAAAGATGTAAATAGACTCATAAATTAACCTTCTTTATTAATTTAGATTACGTGACGTTCGTAAGGGTCGTTAGAAATTCCTTCTGCAAGAATCTTCTTTGACCATTCCTTAGCTGAGAACAACGAGTGATCACGATAGTTACCACAACTGTATTTGTCAGTTCCTTGAACATCTTTCCATTCGATGTTTTCAGCGATATCTGTCAAAGCGCCTTTCAAAGCTTCTGCTACTTCAGTAGTTGAGTGCTCGCCCCAAGTAATCAAATGAAAACCTGTACGACAGCCGAATGGTGAACAATCAATTACGCCGTCCAATCTATCTCTCAAAAGTCCAGCTAGCAAATGTTCAATTGTATGTAAACCTGCAGTAGGAATAGCATTTTCATTAGGTTGTACTAGACGCAAATCATAATTTGAAATTGCATCACCCTTTGCTCCGTGTTCTTCAGTGATCAAACGAACGTAAGGTGCCTTTACTTTTGTGTGATCCAATGTAAAACTTTCAACTTTAGCCATAATAATTATCTCCTTAAAATTTTATTTATTTTCCAAATATGTTAATGGTTTATTAACTTCGATCTTAGTTCCGTAATACTTTTTCTTGATATATTCTTGAATTTTCTTGTTGTGGTAGAGCTTAACTAGTTTTTTGTAGTTAGCATTATTTTTGTTCTTATCAGCAGTTGCTAGGATATTGACGTTTTCTTTGGTACTTTGGTCGATTTTTTCGTGGTAGATAGAATCAGTCAAAACATGAAGTCCACTTTCCAAAGCAACGGTATTAGAAATGAGAACTACTGGTACATCATTTAAAACTCTTGGACCGGTAGTATCATCGATTTCTTTGAATTTAAGATTCTTGGGATTTTCAGTGATGTCTTTGGTATTATCTAAAGCTCCAAAATCTTTTTTCAAAGTGATCAATCCAGCCTCTTGTAATAACAACAAACCTCGTGATGTATTAGCAGGATTGTTGGCGATGGCAATTGTTGTTCCATCAGGAATATCTTCAACACTCTTGTACTTCTTTGAATAAATTCCTAAAGGTTCCAAATAAGTTGTTCCTAAAGCAGCTAATTTTCCTTTAGGATTTTGTTTGTTATAAGCCTTGTAATAAGACCATGATTGGAAAGCATTGACATCGACTTGACCTTGACTTGTGGCGGAATTAAGTTGTGCCCCATCAGTGATTTCCTTAGTTTTGATATTCAAGCCTAACTTCTTAGCTTGGGGACTTTTGGCAATGTGTTCCCAAATGTCTAAATCAGACCCCTGTGAACCAATAACGATAGTGTCGTCATCTGCTGCTTTAGATTGATTTCCACAGCCGACTAATAAAATAACCGACAGTGCTAAAAGTACCGTAACAATTAAACTTTTCCCTTTTCTCATTTCCTTCTCCTCCTCTTTTTTAAAAATCCTCTAATTTTTATGTTGGTTTAAGCCATAGACTTTTCATAAAAATGCCTCCTCGATCGATTAAATAATTAATATCAAATTCTAATATTGAATATGGGGACTGAGCTGCCCCAATATTGTGGGAAAATTAAAATTCCCTCTAAGTGGTATAGCCGTAAGTTAAGGAATACGGGCCCCATAACTGTTTCTAAGCAGCATAGCTGCAAAGAAACAGTAAAAAAAATCGCCCCTACAAAACAGACCTAAATCTGAATTGTAGGGACGATTTCCCGTGAT